>NZ_CP013386.1:1919400-2559200 GCF_001523745.2 Burkholderia mayonis | reverse complement strand
CGAGCCGCGCGACGGCGGCGGGGCACGTGTGCGTGTCGCTGCACGCGCTCGCGCAGCGCTACGACGAGCCGTTCGCCGACGTGAGCGATACGCTTGCGGCGAGCGGCGTGACCGCGTTCGGCGGGATTGCTCGCGGCGGTGAATGTCCGCTCGTCGTCGATCGTGACGGGCGCCTGTATCTCGCGCGTTACTTCGAATATGAGACGCGGCTCGCGACCGCGCTCGTCGCGCGAGCCCGTTCCGCCGATGCCGCGATGGGCGGCGTCGGCGGGCTCGCGCCCGAGGCGCTCGGCGAGCGGCTCGTTCGCTATTTCGGACCGCAGAAGGAGCGGGGCGTCGACTGGCAGCGCGTCGCGGCACTCGTCGCGCTGACGGGCGGCGTGACGATCGTGAGCGGCGGGCCGGGCACTGGCAAGACGACGACGGTCGCCGGCGTGATCGCGTGCCTGCTCGACGCGCATCCCGACTTGCGGATCGCGCTTGCCGCGCCGACCGGCAAGGCGGCGCAGCGGATGCAAGAGGCGCTGCACGCGCGCGCCGGCAGCCTGCCGGCCGAGCTCGCGATGCGCCTGCCGCAGAAGTCGTACACGCTGCACAGGCTGCTGGGCGGCGGTCCGGGCGGGCGCTTCGCGCATCACCGCGACAACCCGCTGCCGTACGACCTCGTCATCGTCGACGAAGCGTCGATGATCGACGTCGCGCTCGCCGCGCACCTGCTCGACGCGCTCGCGCCGAACACGCGCCTCGTGCTGCTCGGCGACAAGGATCAGCTCGCGGCCGTCGAAGCGGGCGCGGTGTTCGCGGAGCTGAGCGCGCAGCCTGCGTTCAGCGCGACGGCGTGCACGACGATCGCGCGCGCGCTCGGCATCGACGAGGCCGAGTTCGTGGCGGCGCTGCCGGACGGGATCGTCCGCGACGCGGCGGGGATTCGGACGGCCACTGCGGATACACGCGAGGCCGTCATCGATGCGAGCGCAGCGGCGTGCGCTTTGGCCAATGCGGCCGTTCCTGCGGCGCGAGCCATGGCCATGGCGGCCGACAAGGCCGCTGCCGAACCTGCGCCGCCGCGCGCCGGTCGGCGAGGCGGCGCACGCGAATCGAAACGCGCGGCCGACGATGCGCAGGGATCGCTGTTCGCGTTCGACGACGAAAGCACGCGGGGCGATGACGCACTGGGCGACGCGCAGCAGAATCGGCGCGACACATCGGGCGTGCACGGGGCGTCGAACGTGCGGGATGTTCACGGCATGGGTGGCGCGCAACGCAGACCGGCACCGGCCGATGACGGAATTCCGGCCGATTTGCCGTGGGACGCGTCCGCCGCCGAGCCGGCTGCGTGGATCGACGCAGGCGAGCTCGCGTGGCTCGACAACGCGTCCTTCTCGTCACTCGAAGACGCCGCGACGCATGCCGCGTCGGGCGAGCCGGGCACCGTATCGGCAGCCGGAGCCGTTGCACGCGTGCGTGCCGATGCAGTAACCGGCATGAGCGCCGATGCGGGCGTGGAACCGGGCGCTTCGGCATCGATGACGCCCGTCGAATCCACATCGTCGGCAGCACTTGCCGCCGCGCCGCTGACCGACTGCGTCGTCTGGCTCGAGCGCAACTATCGTTTCGGCCTCGATTCGCCGATCGGCAGGCTGTCGCTCGCGATCCGCCGCGGCGCGGTGCAGGATGCACTCGATGCGTTGTCGACAGCCGACGATGCGGCCGCACGCTTGTGCGACGACGGCGGCGCGACGCTGTCGGCCGCGACGATCGAACGGATCGCGCAGGGCTTCGCCGGCTACGCGGCCGCGCTGCGCGACGCACTCGCGACGCCCGTGCCCGATTCGCTGCCGCTCTTCGACGTGCTCAACCGCTTCCGCGTGCTTTGCGCGACGCGCACGGGCGCGCGCGGCGCGGACGAGGTCAATGCGCGCGTCGCGGCCGAGGTGCGCCGTGCGATGCGCGTGCCGCTCGCGATCGGCGCGCACTGGTTCGCGGGACGGCCCGTGATGGTGACGCGCAACGATTACGCGCTCGGGCTGTTCAACGGCGACATCGGCATTGCGCTGCCGGACGCGCGCGGCGCGCTGCGCGTCTGGTTCCGCGGCGCGGACGGCCGCGCGCGCGCGGTGTCGCCCGCCGCGCTGCCGCCGCACGACACGGCGTTCGCGCTGACCGTCCACAAGTCGCAGGGCTCGGAGTTCGACGACGCGGCGTTGATCCTGCCCGCGTCGTTCAATCGCGTGCTGTCGCGCGAACTCGTCTATACGGCAATCACGCGCGCGCGTTCGCGGGTGCAGATCATCGGCCCGCGCGCGGTGCTCGCGCTCGCGATCGCGACGCGCACCGCGCGCGATTCCGGGTTGGCCGCGCGAATCGCAGACGCGCTGCGCGCTCGGCCGGAGGGGACGCGATGACGCTGCGCTACGCATTCTCGCCGGATGAGGTCGAGTTGATGGCGGTTCGCGCGCAGGGTGCCGGGGGGCAGAACGTCAACAAAGTGTCGAGTGCGATTCACCTGCGCTTCGACATCCGCGCGTCGTCGCTGTCGGACGAAGTGAAGGCGCGGCTTCTCGCGCGTTCCGATCAGCGGATCACGCGCGAAGGCGTCGTCGTCATCAAGGCGCAGGAGTACCGCACGCAGGAGAAGAACCGCGCGGCCGCGCTCGCGCGGCTCGATATGCTGATCCGCAGCGCCGGCGTGACGCTGCGCAAGCGGATTGCGACCCGGCCGACGCGTGCGTCGAAGGAGCGCCGGCTTGCCGAGAAGAGCCGGCGCGGCGAGGTGAAGTCGGGGCGCGGCAGAATCGTCGATTGAACGCGTTCGGCTTTTGGCGCTCGATATGCGGCGCTCGAAGCTCGAAGCTCGAAGCTCGAAGCTCGAAGCTCGAAGCTCGACGTTCAAAGCTGGAAGTTCAAAGCCGAAAGCCGCAAGCGACGTTCGATGTCCGGCACGTCGCACGCGGATCGAGCGTGCCGATGACAACGATCGACCGGGCCCGGCGCGAAGGCCGGCAGCAGCTAGGTCGACGCACGGCTCCGCAAATGCTGTTGTGTGTGCGCCTAAGCCGGTGAACGGCGGTCAAATGGGATACCCGTTGCTCGGCCAGCGAATGAAACCGAGGTTCGAGCGAGCGGCGCGGCATGGCAACTCGAAAGCTGCCTGCTCGAGCCGCAGCCGCACCCGCACCCATCGTGCGCCTCGCATTCGGATCGAGTGTCTATACACATCGAATGGCATATCGCCTTCATCGAGCGGACGTCGAATGGACAAATGCACGCGGCGTATCGCTGCGCCGCTCATATCTCCATTCGTCCATCCCTGTCCGCGAGGCACTCGCAAGCGAGGCGGTGTTCGATCCGCACGCCGCCTCCGCCGCGCCCCTACTGCCCGTCGCCGTCCGACGAGGAGAAATCGAAGTCGACGCAAAACACCTTCAGCGTCGTTCCGAGATGGATCGCGACGGCCGCCGTGTAGCAGTCGCGGCCGTCCGTCAGCGAGAAGTGCGGTCCCATCAGCGCGACGCGTCCGGGCGCCGCGACCGCACGCTGGAAATACGCGCGCCGCGACCAGTTGCTATGCAATTCCGGCAGCAGCGGCGCGAGCCGCCGCGTCGTCACGCTCGGCGCATCCGGCGTCTCTGGCGTGACGGACGGCTCGATCTGGTCGCCGTTCGCCTCGGCGACGAACACGCGCCGCACGATCGGATTCGTCAGCAGCCGTTGCGCGGTGCCGCGCAGGTCCTGGGTTTCGGCGTAATCGGCGGCGCCCGCGAGCACGATCCGCTCGATCGTGTCGAACCCGGGATGCACGGCGCCGCTGCGCCGCTCCTGCACGCGCTCGGCGAAGCGCGCCCATGCGGCCTCGATGCATGTCGGCGCGTAACGGCGCGCGCGCTCGAGCGACGGATCGGGCTGGCCGAAGCAGAAGCCCTGGACGAAGTCGACGTCGGCATCCATCAGGATCTGTAGAGCGTCTTCGTTCTCGACGCCCTCCGCGAGCACCATCGTGCCCGCGTGGTGCAGCATCGTGACGAGGTGATGGACGATCCGGTGCGCGTCGCTTGCCGCGAGCGAGCGTTCGACGATCGAGCGATCGAGCTTCACGATGTCGGGCTTCATCTGCCAGATGCGGTCGAAGTTCGAGAAGCCTGTACCGAAATCGTCGATCGCGATCAGGAAATCGCCGTGCTGGATCATGTCGAGCGTGCGGGCGAGCGCGGCTTCGTTGCGTGACGGCTGCTCGATCACTTCGAGCACGACGCGCGTCGGCGGCAGTGCGAAGTGCGCGCACAGCGCCTCGATGAACTCGCGCGGCGCGACGCCGGCGTCGAACATCTGCGGCAGCACGTTCAGGAACAGCCAGCACATGCCCGTGTCCTGCGCGGCGAAGTTCGCGACGTGCAGGCAGCGGGTCATGCGATCGAGCAGGATCGTCTCGCCGCGCGCCTGCGCGCGCGCGAACAGCGTGTCGGGCGAGATCGGCGCGCCGTTCGCGTCGGTCGCGCGCACGAGCGCCTCGTAGCCGACGACGCGCTTGTGCGTGATCGAAATCACCGATTGAAAGGCGCTTGAAAGGGTGATGTCGTGATATTGCGCGCACCAGCCTTCGTCGCCGCGGGTGAGCTGCGAGATGAGGCTGTCGGGCGAGAGCCTCTGCGATTTGGGCATGTTGTCAGCATCGCCGCCAAGAGCGGTAAAGGGCGCGCCGTGCGGCGGACATGTGCGCGAGCGCTCATAAGGACCACGCGGCGAAAGACGAAGTGCGTCATTTCCGCGTCCGATGGGGAATTAAATCGAGTGTAACGAATGTCAGCGTGTATTGCGCATCGGGGATACGCTTAACCCGGTGTCGCAATGTCGCGTCGCCGCGCCGGACGAAAGCAGGCTCTGGACGACGGGCGAGGCGCGCCCCGCCACGCGGCGGCGGGCCGGTCGGCGGCATGGTGCGGGGATGTCCTGCGGACGGCGCCCGCTTGTCGATGCAGTGGATGTGGTCGCCTATCGATTCAAGCGATTGAAGCGAATTCGACTCACCAGTCGGTACAGATTGAGGGCGTCAAGCAGGTTCTGGCCGCGTGGGGTCGTATCAACGTACGCGCTGTCGTTCCGGATGCCAACGATCGCGCGTGCACCGCCGGCAGCGATATCCGCGATGCTCGACACCCGATGATCTGCTCACCGAACGGTATCGGGCGTCGGGATATTCGAGATGAACTCCGTGAGGCTCGACGTTTCCGACTCACCAGCCGATACACGCGGCTCGTGGGACGCACCGCGTCGCGCGATCCCGCCGCAGCACGGCGTCACGCCGCGCTGCACCGTCGCATGCCAGCGGCGCCGCGCGGCGCTCGCATCCGTCGTCCGCCGTCACGCAGCCTCGTTCCGCTGCGACCGGATGCCGGGAATCCGCTTGATCACGCCGGTCGCGAGCGCGGTACCGAGCAGCACGATCGCGCAGCCTTCGAGCATCGCGAACGATACGCGTTCGCCGAGGAAGAGCGCGCCCCACAGGATGCCGAACACCGGGATCACGAACGTGACGGTAATCGCGCGCGCCGGCCCGACGTGCGCGATCAGGTAGAAGAAGATGAAATAGGCGATGCCCGTGCACGCGATGCCGAGCGCAAGCACCGAGCCCCACGCGTGCGGGGAGACGGGCGCGGCGGGCCAGGTCGCGAGCGCGAACGGCAGCAGCAGGACCGTCGCGCCGACCATGCTGCCCGTCGCGTTGACGAGCGGATCGACGCCCGTGAGCTTGCGCTTCGTGAAGTTCGCGGCAATTCCGTACAGCAGCGTCGCGCCGAGCGCCGCGGCGGCGGCGAGCGCGGCCGTCGCGGGCGAGGCCGGATTCGCGCCGTGCGGCGAGAACACCTGATCCCAGACGAGCGTCAGCACGCCGGCGAAGCCGACCACGAGGCCGAGCGCGCGCGGCAGCGACAGCGAATCCTTGAGCCACAGATACGCGACGAGCGCGCCCCAGAGCGGCGTCGTCGCGTTGATGACCGACGTGACGCCCGCCGACAGCGTGAGCTCGGCGAACGCGAACAGGCAGAACGGCGCGGCGGAATTGAGCAGGCCGACGACGAAGAGCGGCCAGGCGTGCTTGCGCAGCAGCGCGGCGAGTTCGCGCGGCGAGTAGCGCGTGAGCATGAGCGTGACGAGGAAGAGGGCGCCGATGCCGACGCGCAGCGCCATCAGCGGCGCGACGCCGAATTCGGTGACGCCGATGCGAATGAAGAGGAACGACGCGCCCCATAGCGCGGCGAGGATGATCAGCAGAAAGGCGTTCTTGATGTTCATCGAGGATCGGACACTTGGCTGTCGAGGGGAGATCGGCCAAGCATCTTACACCGCGCTGTCGCGCGATGTTTCAGGCTGCGATGAAACTGCAATGTTCGGCAACGAGAGCGAGAGCCGCGCATCGTCGGCGACCGGCCGGCGCGAAGATGAAACCGGCGCGCCGCGCGCCGACGTCGGCATGCCGACGTCGCGCGGCGAAGGCTCAGTGATGGCGCCAGCCGCGGCCGCCGCCGCCCCAGTAGCCGAAGTTGAGCGACAGCGAGGGCGCCGGATAGTAGTACGACGGATACGCGGGCGCGACGTAGACGGGCGCGGTTTCCACCGGCGCCGCGTAATAGCCGCCGGCAGGGTAGTAGCCGCCGGCAGGGTAATAGCCGTACGGGTAATAGCAGCCGGCAAGCGCGATGCTCGCGAGTGCTGCGGCGACAAGCGTCTTGTTCATGATGGTTCCGCAGTCGTGCGTGCGGGGCAGGGTTCGATGCTTGCGAGCTTAGACCGCTCTCGTGTGAAACGCTGTGTGAAACGGTAACGGATCATTTCCGCCGCTGGCCGCGGCGCAATCGTCGCACGAATCGCCATGCTCGCACGGTTTCGCGAAACGGCCGGGCGATGCCCGCCACGACGAACGCGGCGGGCATCGCCCGCATGCAAGGACGCGGCCGCTTGAGCGGCGCGCCCGATTCGCGGGCTTACTTGCCGACTTGGCTGCCTACGAGGCCGCCTGCGGCGGCGCCGCCGATCGTCGACAGGGCGTTGCCGCCGATCGCCGCGCCGGCGACACCGCCGATGCCCGCGCCGATTGCTGCGTTCCGTTGCTGGCGAGTCATCGTATCGCATGCCGACAGACTCGCTACCGTTGCGATGAGCATTGCGCATACCCCAATACGCCGAATCGATTTCATTGTTCAATCCTCGGATGAAAGAGATGCGTAGGCGCGTTCTGGAACGCAGCCCACACTCAAAAATCTACGCGGGCGATACGTTTTGCGCTGTAAGGACTTGTTAGAGCCCTATCGCTTTCGTAATCATTTGTTTCGCGCCCGGCGCGCCGTGACGCATACGTGAAAAAGCCCGCGCGAGGCGGGCTTTCGGGGCACTGCCGCGGCGCGCGCCGCATTACTGGCGATGGTAGATCTCCGAGCCGCTCTTCACGAACTCGACCGCCTTCACTTCCATGCCTTTCCTCAGCGCATCGGTTTCCGACATGCCCTGCTGCGCCGCAAACTCGCGCACGTCCTGCGTGATCTTCATCGAGCAGAAGTGCGGGCCGCACATCGAGCAGAAATGCGCGACCTTCGCCGAATCCTTCGGCAGCGTCTCGTCGTGGAATTCGCGCGCCTTGTCCGGATCGAGGCCGAGGTTGAACTGGTCTTCCCAGCGGAACTCGAAGCGCGCCTTCGACAGCGCGTTGTCGCGCACCTGCGCGCCCGGGTGGCCTTTCGCGAGGTCGGCGGCGTGCGCGGCGAGCTTGTACGTGATGATGCCTTCCTTCACGTCGTCCTTGTTCGGCAGGCCGAGGTGCTCCTTCGGCGTCACGTAGCACAGCATCGCGGTGCCGAACCAGCCGATCATCGCCGCGCCGATGCCCGACGTGATGTGGTCGTAGCCCGGCGCGATGTCGGTCGTGAGCGGCCCGAGCGTGTAGAACGGCGCTTCCTTGCACCAGTCGAGCTGCAGGTCCATGTTCTCCTTGATCAACTGCATCGGCACGTGGCCCGGACCTTCGATCATCACCTGCACGTCGTGCTTCCACGCGATCTGCGTGAGCTCGCCGAGCGTCTTCAGCTCGCCCAACTGCGCTTCGTCGTTCGCGTCGTAGATCGAGCCGGGGCGCAGGCCGTCGCCGAGCGAGAAGCTCACGTCGTACGCCTTCATGATCTCGCAGATGTCCTCGAAGTGTTCGTACAGGAAGCTTTCCTTGTGATGCGCGAGACACCACTTCGCCATGATCGAGCCGCCGCGCGACACGATGCCCGTCATCCGGTTCGCGGTGAGCGGCACGTATTGCAGACGCACGCCCGCGTGGATCGTGAAGTAGTCGACGCCTTGCTCGGCCTGTTCGATCAGCGTGTCGCGGAAGATTTCCCAGGTCAGGTCCTCGGCGCGGCCGTTGACCTTTTCGAGCGCCTGGTAGATCGGCACCGTGCCGATCGGCACCGGGCTGTTGCGGATGATCCACTCGCGCGTTTCATGGATGTGCTTGCCCGTCGACAGGTCCATCACCGTGTCGCCGCCCCAGCGGATCGCCCACGTCATCTTGTCGACTTCCTCGCCGATCGACGACGTGACGGCCGAGTTGCCGATGTTCGCGTTGATCTTCACGAGAAAGTTGCGGCCGATGATCATCGGCTCGGTTTCCGGGTGGTTGATGTTCGCCGGGATGATCGCGCGGCCGCGCGCGACTTCTTCGCGAACGAACTCGGGCGTGATCTCCGCGAGTGCGTTCGCCCCGAACGCGGCGGCGCCGAACGCCTGGCCGACGTGCTGGCGGCCCATCATCGCGGCGAGCTTCGCGCCGTTCGGGCCGCTCGCCTTCAGGCTTTCCAGATATTCGGCGCGGCGCTGGTTCTCGCGGATCGCGATGTATTCCATCTCGGGCGTGATGAGCCCCGCGCGTGCGTAGTGCATCTGCGTGACGTTCTTGCCCGCTCGCGCGCGGCGCGGGTGGCGGTGCAGGTCGGGGAAGCGCAGCTCGGCCGTCGCCGGGTCCGCCGCGCGCTCGCGGCCGTACTCGCTCGTGAGGCCCGTCAGCGTTTCGGTGTCGCCGCGCGCGTCGATCCAGCGCTGGCGCAGCGCGGGCAGGCCCGAGCGGATGTCGATCTTGACGTCCGGGTCCGTGTACGGGCCCGACGTGTCGTAGACGTAGATCGGCGGATTCATTTCGCCGCCGAAGCTCGTCGGCGTGTCGGATTGCGTGATTTCGCGCATCGGCACGCGAATGTCAGGTTGCGAGCCCGTCACGTAGACCTTGCGCGAGTTCGGCAGCGGGGCGACGGCGGCGGCGTCGACGCGGGCGTCGGCCGACAGGAACTTGGGATTGGCGTTCATGCGATCTCCTGTGGTGGGGCGCTAAGCAGGAGACGAGATTCGCGACGCGACGGGATTCAGACGTGGAACAGCGGCGAAATCCTGACGCTTCCCTGCGCTGGCATTATCCAGATCAGGTTCAAAGGGTATTTCTCACCCGCGCCGCACGATCGCTTGATCGAGCGCATTGCAGGACCCCCGCGTTAGCAAGCGCAAAAGATACACCGGGTCGGCTGCGGTTTCAACAGGGGACAGATCGATGGCGTGCGAACGCGCGTTTGGCAGCGCATGCTGCGCCGCGGCTGGGGCGGCTCGGGCGGCGCCGCCGCGTACGCGTTCGAGGCGCGCGGGCGGCGCGTCGTCTTGCGCGTCGAACCGGCGCGGCAGGGCGCGGCGGCGCGTTTGTGCGCCGCGCGATCGACCGCGCGCCGGCTCAATCGTCGGTCCCGGAGAAATTTTTGCGCGCCGCTGTCATATCCGCCGCCGCGTCCCGACTATTCGGCTCCTCAACCAATAACGATGGAGCTATCCCATGAAAAGGAATCTGATTGTTGTCGCGTGTGTCGCCGGTTTCGCGTTCGCCGTGCCGTTCGCGCATGCGCAGAACGATGCGATGTCGAAGGACGCGATGTCGAAGGACGGCATGGCGATGTCGAAGGACGCGATGTCGAAGGACGCGATGTCGAAGGATGCGATGTCGAAGGACCAGATGGGCAAGAAGCAAGATCACATGGCGAAGGGCGGCATGAAGAAGGACCCTATGTCGAAGGACGCGATGAAAAAGCCGATGTCGTCCGACAAGACGGGCCCGATGTCGAACTGAGCGGCGCCGTTCCCGGCGGATTTCACGGCATGATCCGGCTCGGCCGTCCATTTGCTGTTCGGGCGGTCTTTTTTCTCGCGATGCCGGGCGTCGAGAAAAGCCGGATCACGACACGCATGCCGGTGTGCGCAGCGTCCGCGTCCGGCACTGACCGACGAGTTTCGATATGTCGATTTCATTTTCCGCTTCGATGCGCGCCGTCGCGGCGACGCTCGCGCTCGGCGCGGCGTGCGTCGCGCAGGCGGCCGCGCTCGGCGCGTGCGCCGCGCGCAGTCCCGACGGTCGGCAGGCGCTCGTCGAGCTCTACACGAGCGAAGGCTGCAGCAGTTGTCCGCCCGCCGACGACTGGCTCGCCCGGCTCGCCGCGCATCGCGCCGCGCCGCGCGTCGTGCCGCTCGCGCTGCACGTCGATTATTGGGACGGCCTCGGCTGGACCGATCGCTTTGCGCAGCATCGCTTCACCGAACGGCAGCGCGCGCTCGCGTCGCGCGGCGGCGGCAGCTTCGTCTATACGCCGGAGGTCGCCGTCGCCGGGCGCGAGCTGCGCGGCTGGCGCGATGCGGACGCGTTCGAGCGGCGTGTCATCGCGACGGCCGCCGAGCCCGCGCGCGTCGGCATCGCGCTGTCCGCCGCGCGGCGCGCGGACGCGCTCGACGTCGATCTGTCCGTGACGCTGCGCGCCGGTGCGCCGCGTGCGGTCGATGCGTATCTGGCGCTGTACGAGAACGGCATCGAGTCGCAGGTGCGTGCGGGCGAGAACCGCGGCGCGACGCTGCATCACGAGCGCGTCGTGCGCCAGTGGATCGGGCCGCTCGCGTCCGAGGGACGCACGGCCGCGTCGCTCGACGTGCAGCGCCGGCTGCCGTTGCCGGCGGGCCTGCGCGCACAGGACGCGGCGCGCTACGGCATCGCGGCGTTCGTCGAGGACCCGGCGACGGGCGACGTGCTGCAGGCGCTCGATCTGCCGCTATGCGATTGAGCGGCTTGCGCTCGCATTCGATCAAGGAAGGAGGGCTTCGTCCATGAATGCAACGACGACGATAAACGCGGCGACGAAGGTCGCGGCCAGCGCGTCGACGAATACGCCGATGAACGCGCCGATGAACGCGCCGATCGACGGAACGATCAGCGTGGCGACCAACGCAGCCGACAACGCAGCCGACAACGCAGCCGACAACGCAACGACCGACGCAACGACGACCGCGATCCGGCCGCGCAGGCCGATCCATCCGTCATGGGTGCGCGCGAGCCACTGGCTCAACGCGATCGCCGCCGTGACGATGGCGCTGTCGGGCTGGCGGATCTACGACGCGTCGCCGATCTACGCGGGCTTCACGTTCCCGCGCGGCATCACGCTGGGCGGCTGGCTCGGCGGCGCGCTGCAATGGCATTTCGCCGCGATGTGGCTGCTGTTCTTCAATGGCGTGTTCTATTTGACGATGAGCGTCGCGACCGGACGCTTCGGGCGCAAGTTCCTGCCGCTGAGCGCGAAGGGCATTGCGCGCGATCTGCGCGACGCGCTGCGCGGCCGGCTGTCGCACGACGATCTGTCCGTCTACAACGCGGTCCAGCGCGCGGCGTACGTCGCGGCGATCGCCGATCTCGTGCTGCTCGCGCTGTCCGGGCTCGTGATCTGGAAATCGGTGCAGTTCCCGCTGTTGCGCGAACTGCTCGGCGGCTACGACAACGCGCGCGTCGTGCATTTCTGGGCGATGGCGTTTCTCGTCGCGTTCTTCGTCGTGCACGTCGCGATGGCGGCGCTCGTTCCGCGCTCGCTGCTCGCGATGCTGCGCGGACACTAAAAGGAGTCTTTCATCATGTCCGAAAACGACGAGAAAAAGCCTATGGGCGACAATGCGAGGATCGACCGCGCATCGCTGCTGATCGACGTGCGCAAGGCGCTCGCGCTGCCGTCGCGGCGTCTGTTCGGCAAGCGCGTGCTGACGCTCGGCGGCCTCGCGATGCTGACGGGCTGCACGCTGCGCGACGACGCGTCGGTCGACGACTTCCTCGAGAAGGTGTCGCGCGCGAACGATCGCGTGCAGGCGTGGCTGTTCGGCCCGACGCGGCTCGCGCCGACGTATACGGAAGCCGACCTCACGCGCCCGTTCCCGTTCAACGCGTTCTATGGCATCGACGACGTGCCGCATGTCGACGCCGACGACTACCGGCTCGTCGTGTCGGGCCTCGTCACCGGCAAGCGCAGCTGGACGCTGCCGGAGCTGTACGCGCTGCCGCACGCGGAGCAGATCACGCGGCACATCTGCGTCGAAGGCTGGAGCGCGATCGGGCGCTGGGGCGGCACGCCGTTTCGCGAATTCCTGCGTCGCGTCGGCGCGGACACGACCGCGCAATACGTCGGCTTCAAATGCGCGGACGACTATTACGAGAGCATCGACATGCCGACCGCGCTGCATCCGCAAACGCTGCTGACGTTCGAATACGACGGCAAGCGCTTGCCGCCCGAATACGGTTTTCCGATGAAGCTGCGGATGCCGACGAAGCTCGGCTACAAGAATCCGAAGCACATCATGGAGATATTCGTGACCAATACGTATCCGGGCGGATATTGGGTCGACCAGGGATACAACTGGTTCGGCGGATCGTGACGGAATCGCGCGAAGCCGCGCGGGCGGGGCGGCGCGTTCCCGCTTGCCTGCACGCGGCGCATGCGGTTTCGCGCTTTTATCCCGAATGTCCGAAAACGAAAATACTGTTTTGCCGCGAATGAAATGTCGCGCCGAAACGTCACCGAGCGTGCGTTCGATTCAAGCCGGCATTCGTTTTCCATTCCTTAATGCATAATGCTGGCGGTGTGCGGCCGTCCGGCCGCGCACGTCTTCATTCGAGTCCGTTCGCCTCTTTCGGTCATGTTCGCCGCCGCACGCTCCGACCTGTCGTTTCGCACGCCGCCGTCTCTCCCCATTCCGGATTCATCGAGGCCGCTCGCCGGCAGTCGCGCCGCGTCGCCGTCGAACGTGCGACACCTCGTGCGGGCACGCTGACCGATGACGCCGTTCGACCGCTTCCTCGCCTTCCTCGAGCGCCATCCGCCCCGCCTGCCGCAAAGCCGCAGCGGCCGCGTCGTGCTCGCGCTCGCGTTCATCTATTTCGCGTGGGGCTCGACGTATCTCGCGCTGCACGTCGCGCTCGAATCGTTTCCGCCGCTGCTGCTGTCCGGGCTGCGCAACCTGCTCGCGGGGATCGGGCTCTTCATCTTCGCGATGCGGCGCCGTCCGGTGCGGCCGACGCTCGTCGAGATCCGCAACGCGGCGCTCGTCGGCACGATGCTCGTCACGCTGTCGTCCGGTTTTATCGCGCTCGGGATGCGCACCGTCGGCAGCGGCTCGGCCGCGGTGACGGTCGCGACGGTGCCGCTCTTCGCGACGGTGATCGCGTCGGTCGCGGGGCGGCGCGTCACGGCGGGCGAATGGGCGGCCGTCGCGCTCGGGATGGTCGGGATCGTCGTGCTGAATTCGGGCGGGCCGTCGTCGCCCGGCTCGACGCTCGGCAGCATCACCGTGCTCGTGGGCGCGCTCTTCTGGGCGGGCGGCGCGCATCTCGCCGCGCGGCTCGCGCTGCCGCACGACCTGTTCCTGTCGACCTCGCTGCAAATCGGCCTCGGCGGCGCGGCGTCGACCTGCATCGCATGGGTGCTCGGCGAGCGCATCGAGCACGTCGCGTTTCTGCCCGGCGTCGCGTTCGTCTATCTGATGCTCGCGGGCACGATGGCCGCGTACGTCGCGTACGGCTATCTGATTCGCCACACGAGCCCGATCATCGCGAGCAGCTGCATGTACGTGAATCCCATCGTCGCCGTCGCGCTCGGCGCGCTCTTGCTCGGCGAGTCCGTCACGCTCGCGACCGTGATCGCGACCGTCGCGATTCTCGGCAGCGTCGGGCTGTCGTTCGTGTTCGATCCGGCGCGCAAGCGGATGCAATAACAGCACGCGACGTGGAGGACGATGGCGCGCGCGGCTCGCGCGACGTCCGCCTGTTTCCGCGCTCGGCGGTTTCGCGCACGATCTTGCGAGCCGATACGCCGCCGCGCAATCCGGCGGCGCTGGCGATGCAACCGAGCGGTTTGCATCGCGCGGGGCGATCGTGGAGCCCCGCGTATCGATCTCGCCGGGCGGTGGCATGTTCGCGACGCGCGGACATGCGCGATGCGCGTCCGCGCGGCTCGTCTGCGGCTCGTCCACGGAGCGGAGCGGTGCGGCCCGGCCGGCATCATGCGCACCGCATCCGGTTTTTCGCGTATCCGATCGCGGTTTTCCGCGTGCGCGCGTCGGCCTGACGTCGCCCCGACCTGCGGCGCCGCACCGTGCGCCGCCGCCGCGTCGAGCGCTTATCGCGCGCCCGCGCGGCCGCGATGATGCACGAGCGTCGCGACGACCGAGAACAGCAGGCCGACCGCGCACATTCCCATCCAGCCCATCGCGCGCCACGCGGCGACGCCCGCCGACGAGCCGATCGCGCCGCCGATGAAATAGCAGACCATGTAGACCGTGTTCACGCGGCTGCGCGCGTCGGGCTTGAGCGCATAGATGCGCGACTGGTTCGAGATCTGCGCGGCCTGCACGCCGACGTCGAGGACGATCACGCCGATCACGAGTCCGGCGAGGCTGTGGCCCGACACCGCGAAGATCACGAACGACGCGGCGATCAGCGCGATCGCGAGCGTGATGATCGTGCGCGGGCCGCGCTTGTCGGCGACGCGGCCCGCGTACGGCGCGGCGAGCGCGCCCGCCGCGCCGACGATCCCGAAGAGGCCCGCCGCCTGCGGACCGAGATGGAACGGCTCGCCCGCGAGCAGCAGCGTGAGCACCGGCCAGAACGCGCTGAACGCCGCGAAGATCGCGGCGCCCGTCATCGACGCCTCGCGCAGCCCCGGCAGCTCGCGCGCGAGCCGCCACATCGATGCGAGCAGCTTGCCGTACGACAGCGCCGACGTCGGCGAGCTGCGCGGCAGGCGCGCGACGATTACGGCCGCGAGCGCGGCGAGCGCCGCGACCGACGCGCCGAACACCGTGCGCCAGCCGAAGTATTCGGCGACGAAACCCGCCGCCGTGCGCGCGAGCAGGATGCCGAGCAAGAGCCCGCTCATCACGGTGCCGACCGCCTGCCCGCGTGCGGCGGGCGGCGCGATCTCGGCGGCGAACGGCACGGCCTGCTGCGCGATCGTCGCGAGGATGCCGATCGCGAGGCTCGCCGCGGCGAGCACGGCGAGCGTCGGCGCCGCTGCGGCGATCACGAGCGCGGCCGACAGCCCGGCGATCTGCAGCAGGATCAGCTTGCGCCGGTCGAAGCGGTCGCCGAGCGGCGCGAGCGCGAACATGCCGGCCGCGTAGCCGAGCTGCGTCGCGGTCGGCACGATGCCGATCCACGACGCGCTGTCCGGAAACGACGCACGGAACGCGTCGAGGAGCGGCTGGTTGTAATAGATGTTGGCGACGGACACGCCCGCGATCGTCGCGAGCAGCAGCAACAGGCTGTGCGAGTCACGGCGGGGCGCGTCGGCGGAAACGGAAGGCGACGGGGGCATGGTGCGTGTGGACGAAGTGCGGCGCGCGCGTCGTGCGCGCCGTCCGGATCTTCGATCGAGACGGCAGAGGCGAAACGCCGGGAGCGCCGATCATACCGGACGTCCCCGAAGTCTGCTGGCGGCGGCGCGATCGCAGTGCGCGCGCATGCCGTTAATGTCGCCTTAAGCGGTCGGCTTGCATAGTGGCGTCCGAGCGAGTCGTGGGAGCGTTCGTATTTCGCTGCACCGCCGTTGCCGGAATCCGGCTCGCTTTGCGCAACCGGTGCGACAAGGAGAGCCCAATTGAACCAGCCCGCCCGTCCGCATGCCGCCGCCGGCATGCTCAACAAAGTTCCGGAAGTCACGCTGGCCTTCTGGATCGTCAAGATCATGTCGACGACGGTCGGGGAGACCGGCGCCGACTATCTCGCGGTTCACGTCGGACTCGGCGCCGCCGTCACCGGCGCGCTGATGTCCGGTCTGCTGCTCTGCGCGCTCGCGCTGCAATTGCGCGCGCGCGCTTACGTGCCGTGGATCTACTGGCTGAACATCGTCCTCGTCAGCATCGTCGGCACGCAGATCACCGATGCGCTGACCGACGGCCTCGGCGTCAGCCTCTACGTCAGCACGCCGCTTTTCGCCGCCGCGCTCGCGGCGACGTTCGCGCTCTGGTATCGCAGCGAGCGGACGCTGTCGATTCACACGATCGTCACCGCGCGCCGCGAGTGGTTCTATTGGGCCGCGATCCTGCTGACGTTCGCGCTCGGCACGGCGGCGGGCGATCTCGCGACCGAGGCGCTCGGTCTCGGATTCCGGCTCGGGATCGTCGC
Organism: Burkholderia mayonis; assembly: GCF_001523745.2. NCBI lineage: Bacteria > Pseudomonadati > Pseudomonadota > Betaproteobacteria > Burkholderiales > Burkholderiaceae > Burkholderia > Burkholderia mayonis. The sequence goes on along the minus strand of NZ_CP013386.1, from coordinate 2,542,705 downwards.
GTTCGGCGGCGCGATCGCGCTCATCGCGGCAGCTGCGCTCTTCGGGATGAACCGCGTGCTCGCGTTCTGGCTCGCGTACATCCTCACGCGTCCGCTCGGCGCGTCGCTCGGCGATTTCCTGTCGCAGGCGCAAGCGTACGGCGGCCTCGGGCTCGGCACGATCAAGACGAGCGCCGTGTTTCTCGCGGTGATCGTCGTGCTGGTCGCGGGGCTGAGCGTCGCGGCCGCGCGCGCGGATCGGCTCGTCGCGCCGGCGCGCGAACGCTGAGCTTCAGTCGATGCGAGCATCGTTTTCAACCGTTTCGTTCGCGTTTTTCACAAGGAGAAGCAGCATGATCAAGCGCAAATTCATTGCATTCGCCGTCGCGCCGGCATTGGCGGCGGCCGCGTTCGGCATCGGCGTCGTGTCGCCGGCGGGCGTCGCGCCGAACGTGGCCGAAGCCGCGACCGTCTCGAAGCTCGGCGACCTGTCGCCGTTCCGCGCGATCGCCGTCGACACCGCGAAGCGCGTCGACAAGGGCGATCTCGCCGGTGCGAAGGCGCGCATCAAGGATCTGGAGACGTCTTGGGACGATGCCGAGCCGTCGCTGAAGCCGCGCGCGGCGGCGGATTGGCACGCGGTCGACAAGTCGATCGATCGCGCGCTCGCGGCGCTGCGCGCCGATCGGCCGCAGGCTGTCGCGTGCAAGCAGGCGCTGGCCGATCTGCTCGTGATCATGGACCGGACGAGCGCCGCGCGCTGAGCGCGGCGTCCGCGGTCGTGCGTGCGGGTCGCGCGCGGCGTCCGTCGGTACGCCCGGACGGCGCGCGGCGCGTGCCGATAGTGAAAGGCCGGGGCGCTTCGGCGCGGAGCGGCGCCGGCCGCATGGGCAAACGCGGCCTGCACGAGTAAACACAGCTCGCGCGACTCGTGCGACTCATGCGACTCATGCGATTCGTGCGACTCATGCGATTCGTGCGACGCCGAAGCCGATCCATGTCGGCCCGCGTCGTTCAGCGCCCCGGCGGCGGCTCGCCCGGCGAAGCTTGAGCATACGCATGCTCATGCGCCCCCTGCGTCCGTCGCCTGCCGCGCGCGGCAGCGTCACGTTCAATCGATCAGCACGCCCGTCGGTTCGAAGAACGGATGCGGCCCGTCGCTCGCATCGACGTACACATGATGCGACGCGAGCCCGCTGTCCGGCGCATAGCGATGCACGGCGAACGCGGGCGGCTCCATCGAAAACGACGACGGCCCGTCGTCGCGCAGATCGAACGTGACCTGATGCGCCGGCGCGGGCACGGCCGACGCGATGGTGCCGCCGAAGCGCGCGAACATCGTCCGGTGCACGTGTCCGCACAGCACGCGCTCGACGTTCGGAAAGCGGCGCAGCAGCGCGTCGAGCCGGCTCGACGCGTCCGGATCGAGCCGCATCGCGTCCATGTGGCCGATGCCGCATGCGAACGGCGGATGATGGAGCGCGACGATGACCGGACGGTCGCGCGCGGCGTCGAGCTGGTTGGCGAGCCACGCGAGCCGCGCGTCGCACAGGGTGCCGCCGCTCGTGCCCGGAATCTGCGAGTCGAGCGCGATCACGCGCAGCGGCCCGAGATCGAGCGCGTACTGGACGAATTCGCCCATCTGCAGCTCCGCGCGCGCGGGGAACGCGCGTCGCAACGCCGCGCGGTCGTCGTGGTTGCCGACGAGCAGGTAGTACGGAATCTCGAGCGGCGCGAGCAGCGATTTCAGGTGCGCGTATTCTGCGTCGTCGCCGAAGTCGGTCAGGTCGCCCGTGACGAGCACCGCGTCCGGGCGCGGCTCGAGCGCGTTCAGGCGCGCGACGCAGCGCGCGAAATGCGCGGCCGTGTCGACGCGCCGGTACGCGAGCATGCCGGGCCGCTTGATATGCAGATCGCTGATGTGGGCAAGCAGCATCGTCGTTCCTCGTTGTGTTCGTGTCGTGAGGGTGGGGCGCGTCACGCGAGCGCGAGCAGGCCGTCCGCCGCGATCGCGACGCCGACCGCGGTGCCGCGCGCGAGATCGACGCGGCCCGGCACGTCGATGACGAGCGTATCGGGCGCCGCGTGCTCGACGGTCACGCGCGTGCGCTCGCCGAGAAACGCGCAGTTCGCGACCGCGCCGCGCAGCGGCGCATCCGACGGGTCGACGAGACGCGCATCCTCCGGTCGAAAGAATAGCTCGTTTGCCGGCGACGCGGCGGCGACGGCGCCGCCCGTCGTCACGAGCGCGCCGTCGCGCCACACGCCTTCGAGCCGGTTCAGCGTGCCGATGAAGCGCGCGACGGCGCGGCTCGCCGGACGATAGTAGACGTCGCGCGGCGTGCCGATCTGCTCGATCTTCCCCGCGCTCATCACGACGATCCGGTCGCCGAGCGCCATCGCCTCGGCCTGGTCGTGCGTCACGTAGACCGTCGTCACGCCGAGCTCGCGCAAGAGCGCGTTCATCTCGCGGCGCAGCGCGTCGCGCAGTTGTGCATCGAGCGCGGTCAGCGGCTCGTCGAGCAGCAGCACGCGCGGGCGCACCGCGAGCGCGCGGGCCAGCGCGACGCGCTGGCGCTGGCCGCCCGACAGCGCGTCGATCGGCTTGTCCGCGTGCGCGGTAAGCCGCATCATCGCGAGCAGTTCGTCGACGCGCTCGCGCAGCGCGCGCGGATCCGTCCCGCGGATTCGCAGCCCGTAGCCGACGTTGCCGCGCACCGACAGGTTCGGAAACAGCGCGTAGCTCTGGAACACCATGCCGACGCCGCGCTTTTCGATCGGCCGCGCGGTTACGTCGTCGGCGCCGAAGGCGATCGCGCCGCCCGCGTCGGGCACGTCGAGCCCGGCAATGAGGCGCAGCGTCGTCGTCTTGCCGCAGCCGGACGGGCCGAGCAGCACGAGCGTCTCGCCCGCGCCGATCGCGAGATCGAGCGGCTCCAGCACGCGCGTGCCGTGGAAGGTCTTCGCGCAACGGGTCAGGGTGATCGGTACGGATTCGAGTTTCATCGGCGAGGCGGCGGAAAGACAGCGGAAAGACAGCGGAAAGACAGCGAAAGGGGGGCCGCGAAGGCGGCGGAGCGGCAGCGGGAAATCAGCAAGGTTTGCGCGCGTCGTGGCGCGTGCCGGACGGATCGACGCCGAGCCGCTGCATCGCGACGAGGAGCGGCAGCGTCATCAGCAGGAACAGGATCGTGTACGCGCTGCCGATCTCGATGCGCAGCGACGCGTACGTGTCGGCGAGGCCGACGGGCAGCGTCTTCGTGTCGGGCGTGTGCAGCATCCACGTGAGATTGAATTCGCCGATCGACAGCGTGAGCACCGCGAGCGCGCCCGCGACGATGCCGGGGCGCAGGTTCGGCAGCACGATCGTCGTGAAGCGCGTGACGAACGATGCGCCGAGGCTCGCCGCGCCTTCTTCGAGCGTGCGCAGATCGGCGCGCGCGGCGACGGCCGCGACCGCGCGGACCATGAACGGCAGCGTGAACACGACGTGCCCGACGACGATGAACCACACGCTCGTGCGGAACGCGGCGAAGCCGCCGTAGACGGCGAGGAGCGCGAGCGCGGACGCGAGGCCCGGCAGCGCGACGGGCAGCACGAGCGCTTCCTCGATCAGCCGCGAGACGCGGCTGCGGCTGCGCGCGAGCGCATAGCCGGCGGGCACGCCCGTCACGAGCGTGACGGCGAGCGTCGCGAGCGCGACTTCGAGCGACAGGAATATCGAGCTGTGGTACTGCGTCCATACTTCGCCGAGCCAGCGCAGCGTGAGCCCGCTCGACGGCCCGCGGAAATAGTTGACCGTGAGCCCGGCGAGCACCGACATCGCGACGGGAACGATCAGGAACGCGCACAGCGCGAGCGTGACCGCCCATTGCGCGGCGGCGAGCCAGTCGAACGAGGCGCGGCGCGGGCGGCGGGCCGTCGGCGGCTCGTCGGAATCGGTCGCGGCAGCGGGGCGGACGAGCGCGGCGGCGTCCTTGATGGTGAGCGTCATGGGGCGTGCGGAAGCGATGTAAACGTTTTCGTCGACAGGATTATCGGGCGCGTCGATGAAGAACTGATGACGGCGCGCCGGGCGGATGGCGGCGCGCGCCCGCGCGATGGATGGCTGTGCGCATCAGTTTTAAACGTTTGAGCGACGAGCGGAAAACGGTTCGTCGCGCGTGGCGAGCCGCTCGACGCTCGATGCGCCGCCGCAGCGCCGAAGCGCGTGAGCGAAACGGATGCAGGCCGCGCCGACGAACGTGCGAAGAGCAAGGGGCGCTCTTGTGGCGGCAGCCGCGCGCGTCGCCGAGCAATCAGTCTAATTGCCGATTCCCCCGATGTCGCCGCGCATGCCGTTACGTTATATTGAATCGCCGAATGGTGTTGAGGAGTCCGGGCAATCCGGACGAGCATCGCGTGCGCCGTTCGGCGACACACACTGACCAGCGCCATGCGGTCACATCGCGAGGCAATTGTTGATGAGCAGGAGCGAGAGTGGGGAAACCGCTCTTTTTTGTTGTCTACGAGGAGGGAGTGATCGATGCAAACGATAACGATGGAGCAGTGCAAGCGCATTCATGGCGGGGCTAACCTGATCGACGGCACGTTCAACCTGTTGGGCGGCACGTTCACGATCAACAGCAGCGCGTTGGGCACGTTGATCAGCAACGCCAATTCGCTCGTCGTCAATGCGAACAACTGGCTGAGCAATCCCAAGGGGCAGTTGTCGTCGACGAAGCAGTAACCGCCGGCGCGACGCGCAGCCGACGCCCGTCTCCGGGCTCGCGGCTGCGACGCGTCGGTCCGACGCAGCCGGACGAGGCGCGCTGTCCGGGCGCATCGTCCGGCCCGGCTTCAGATTTCCCTTTCTTTGCAACGACGACGATCCGTTCGTCGTTGCGTCTTCGTCAAGCGGACGCGGCCGTCGCCTGGCCCGTCAGATTGCGCGCGAGCGCAAGCACCGCCCACGTGACGATCCCGAGCACGATCGACAAACCGGCAGCCGTCGCGATGTTCGCGTTCAGCGTGAACTCGGTGTAGATCGTCATCGGCAGCACGTCGAGATCGGTCGCGAGCGTGAACGCGGTGCCGAACGCGCCCATCGCGGTCGCGAAGCAGATCGCGCCCGCGGCGACGAGTCCCGGCGCGAGCGCGGGCAGCACGATGTCGCGCAGCACGTGCCACGGCGACGCACCGAGCGAGCGCGCAGCCTCTTCGAGCGACGGATCGAGCTTCGACGCCGCGGCGATCACGGTGACGATCACGCGCGGAATCGAGAAGTACAGATAGCCGACGAAGAGGCCCGCGACCGAGTAAGCGAACACCCAGCGATCGCCGACGAGCTTTTGCGACAGCATGCCGATCAGCCCCTGCCGCCCGGCGAGCATGATCACCATGAAGCCGACGACGACACCCGGAAACGCGAGCGGAAACGTGAGCAGCGCGATCAGCGTGCGCTTGCCCGCGAACGCGCGGCGCGCGAGCAGGAGGCCTGCGATCGTCGACAGCGCGAGCGTCGCGAGCGTGACGGCCGCGGACAGCGCGACCGTCGACACGAGGCTCTTCATGTAGCGCGCATTCGACAGCAGCGCGACATACGCGTCGACGAACGCGCCGTCGCCCGACACCCGCACGAGCGAGGCCATCGGCAGCAGCCAGAACGCGACGAACACGGCGAGTGCGGGCGCGAGCAGCGCGATGCGCCAGCGCGGCGGGAACGTGAGATCGGACATCGTGATATCGACTCGTGCGGATAGCGGATAGCGGGCGACGGGTATCGGCCGGTTATTGCATCACCTGCAGATACTGCTTGCCGAACGCCTGCTGGCCGGCCGCGAGCTTGCCGAAGTCGACGCTCTTCGCCCGCGCGTACTCGCTCGCGGGCAGGAACTTCGCGGCGGCGTCGGCGGTGAGTGCCTGCGCGCGCACCGGCCGCAGATATGCGTTCGCCCACAGCTTCTGGCCTTCGTCGGACAGCACGAAGTCGAGCACCTTCTTGCCGTTCGCATCGTGCGGCGCGCCCTTGACGAGGCTCATCACGTACGGCACCGAAATCGTGCCTTCCCTCGGAATCACGAATTCGACGTTCGCGTGGTCCTTGTACTTCGCGCGATACGCGTCGAAGTCGTAGTCGAGCAGGATCGGAATCTCGCCGGACAGCACGCGTGCGTACGCAGTCTGCTTCGGCACGATCGGCCGGTTCGCCTTCAGCTTGCGGAACCAATCGAGCGCGGGCTGGAAGTTGTCGAAGCTGCCGCCGAGCGCCTGGTTTACCGCGACGGCGCCCGCGTAGCCGACGAATGCACTCGACGGATCGAGATAGCCGACCATGCCCTTGTACTCGGGCTTCAGCAAATCGGCCCACGAACGCGGCACGGGCTTGCCGTCGAGCGCGTCCTTGTTGACGAAGAAGCCGAGCGTGCCCGAATGGATCGCGAACCAGTAACCTTGCGGGTCCTTCATGTTCGCGGGGATGTCGTTCCAGTGCGCGGGCTTGTACGGCGCGATCACGTCCTTGTCCTTCGCCTGGAACGCCGACGACACGCCGAGATAGACGACGTCCGCGACCGGGCTCTTCGCTTCCGCGAGCAGTTGTGCGATCGCCTGGCCCGAGTTCTTGTTGTCGAACGGCACGCGAATGCCGGTCTTCTGCTTGATCGCCGCGATTTGTGCGGCCCAGTCGGCCCATTCGGGCGGGCAGTTGTAGCAGATCGCGGTTTCTTCCGCGTGCGCGGCGGACGCGCCGAGCGACAGCGCGAGCGAGGCAAGCGGGATGAGCGCGGCGGCGCACGCGCGGCGCACGGCGGCGAGCGGCGAGCGGGGGAACGGCGAACGGCGGACGGTCACGACAGGTCTCCTTGCAGGGGCAAAACGAACGAGGGCGAGAGCGGGATTCATGCGATGCGCGAGGTGCGCGTCTCGCGCGGCGGCGCGACGGTCGCGCCTTCGCGCACCGTGTGCGGCAGCGTCAGCGCGGGCCGCGGATGATGCTCGCCGGCGATGCGCTCGGCGAGACGCCGCCACGCGGCGCGACCGATCTCTCGATTCGGCGTCGCGACGCTCGAAAGCGGCGGCGCGAGCAGCTCGCCGACCGCGAGGCCGTCGAAGCCGAGCACCGAGATGTCGTCGGGCACCGCGAGGCGCGCGTCGCGCAATCCGCGCATCACGACCATCGCGAGCCAGTCGTTGCTGCAGAAGAGCGCGGTCGGCCGCGTCGCGTGCGCGGTCAGATGCGCGAGCATCGCGCTCGGCAGCGTCGGCGCGTTGAAGTCGATTTCGAGCGCGGGCAGCGGGTCGAGACCGCGCTCGTCGAGCGCCTGCGCGTAGCCGCGCACGCGCTGCCGCGCGCGGTCCGACGCGTCGAGCGAGCCCGCGAGCATCAGCACGCGGCGATGGCCGCGCTCGATCAGCATCCGCACGCCGTCGTACGCGGCGCGGCGATTGTCGACCGCGACCGACGGACGATGCGGCGTGTCGTTGTGCATCAGCACGTAGAGCGGGCCGTCGCGGTCGAGCTCGTCGAGGAGCGGATGCGCGTCGGCGTCCGCGACGGTGAGCATCAGCCCTTCGACGCGCTGCGCGCGCAGCGTCTCGATCGCATGACGCTCACGCGCGACGTCGTATTCGGTCGACATCACGATCAGCTTGAAGCCGGCTTGCGCCGCGAGCTCGTCGACGCCTTGCAGGCATTCGGCGAACACCGGATTCGCGAGCGTCGGCAGCACGACGCCGATCAGTTGCGTGCGGTCGCTTCGCAGCTGCCGGCCGAGCGGGTTCGGGCGGAAGCGCAGCGTGTCGATTGCGGCGCGGACCTTTTCGAGCGCCACGGGACTGACCGTGTGCGGCGCGTTGATTGCGCGCGACACCGTGGCGATAGAACAGCCGGCGAGCGCGGCGACGTCTTTGATGGTCGGCGTCATGAAGCGTGCGTGCGGTGGATGCGTGTAAACGTTTTCGTCGACGGGATTATCGGGACCGTCGATGAAGAACTGATGACGATGGTTGACCGATGATCGGAAGGGATGATGTCTGATGAATGGGGGCGTCAGGCCGACGTATGGAGGCGAGGGGGCACACCGCGGATGAAATCGTCGTCCGGCGCATGAGCGGCGACGCGTGACGCCGGCCTCGAACGATGCCGTCCGGTGGAAATCTCTCGTGTCAGTCGGCATGCCGATTCGTGTCCGGTCGTCGCGTGTGCAGGATGAGGGCGTTCGTCGATCATCTGGTTGAGGCCGCACGACTGGCTCAGGCGGTAGCGATCGGCGAGTGAATGCGATCGAGCGGCGCTCGGCAGGGTCAAATCGCGAGGATCGGCGCGAGCAGTGGTAGAATCGCGTCCGCCCTTGCCGGGGTGATGAAATTGGTAAACATAGCGGACTTAAACGATTGAGTGCCCGGTCGGAAACGGCTGGTGCAGAACCCTTCAAATTCGGCGAAACCCCTGGCGCGCGACGCGTCGAGGCAACGCCGAGCCAAGCCCCGAAGCGGCAGCGAAAGCGGCGGCGGGGAAGGTGTAGAGACTAGACGGGGGGCGCCTAAGGTCCACGCGGCTGAAGCCGCGTTCGGACGACGGTGAAGGCATAGTCCAGCGCACGAACGGCGCCGCACCGCGCCGGCTTCGAAAGAAGCAGTGTGACGAAAATCCGCCGCCTTGATTGGCTTGCCGGTTCGAGTCCGGTCCCCGGCACCATCAACTATTCCTCGAAATTCCCGACCGGTCGCAAAAACCTTGATAAATCAAGGCGCGGAAGGGAGTTTCGTTCCTAAAGAGTCCGGCTCGGTTCGTTGAAAGCCGGGGGTACATCGGGGTACTTTTAGGGGTATGTCCTCACTTCGAGGCTCCAACGCAACGGAGATACCCCAGGGCCGGAGCATCAAAAGTGAGCTTCCCCTGAAATTTCGCCTTCCAGCAGGTCGCGTATAAACTCGACCGAATGCCGTCGCGACGACGATCCGGATGTGGTTGATTCGAACAACGTGCTTTCCGCATCGATGACTCGATCGTGCGGCATGGCTCGATGCGCGCATTCTCCGGTTTACGAAGCGACGACGCGATTGCGGCCTTCATGTTTCGCGCGATAGAGCAGCTTGTCCGCGGCGCTGAGGATTTCGTCGACGGTGTCGCCGTCGCGACCGTACTGCGACACGCCGATGCTCACGGTCACGGGCGTGTGCTTGCCGTCGATGCCGAACGATGCGTTCGCGATCGAGGTGCGTACGCGCTCGGCGATGCCGCTCGCGGCGTCGGCAAGCATCTTCGGCAGCAGCACCATGAACTCCTCACCGCCGACACGCGCGATGTGATCGTATGGGCGGATCGCGGCGAGGCATTGCTGCACGAAATTGCACAGCACGACGTCGCCGACCTGGTGGCCGTAGTTGTCGTTGATATTCTTGAAGTTGTCGAGGTCGAGCGCAAGCAGCGAAAACGTCGTGCCGTCCCGCTTCGCGCGCGCGATTTCCGCCTGTATCTGCTCGATGAACTTGCGCCGGTTCGATGCGCCCGTCAGCGGATCGGTGGTCGCGAGATGCTCGAGTTTCTGATTGGTGCGCGTGAGTTCCTGCAATGCGCCTTCGGTGCGCGCCATCGATTCGGCGAGCCGCGCCATCAGATCCTGCTGGCTGTAGACGGTCGCGAACGAGCGGGACGTCATCAGCGCCTGAACGACGCCGAAGCTCAGCAGGAAGAAACCGCTTGCGAAGATCGCATGGGCAAGCCACCACATGTGATTCCAAGGCTTGCCGAGAATGAATGCGATCGACGACAGCGCGAACCACATCACCGAAATTCCGTAGACGAGCATCAGCGGCGTGCGGATGCGGCGCACGAGCAACAGTGCGACGTTGGCGAGCGACACGATCATCGCGCCGCCCTCCATCGACACGCGCGTCCAGAGATCGCCCGCAATCGGCGAATACGCGATCGCGGCGACGATGACGCAGATGACGGCGTAGCCGGCGATCCACGGCAGCCAGGTCGAGCGCTGCGTGCGTCGCTCGCGTGGATCGGGGTCTTTGAAATAAGACAACTGCCCGACGAGCAGCAGGAACGACATCACGAGGCGCGACGCCGGCCCGTACAGCAGGAACAGCCAGATGTTCCGATGAGCCATCCCGGTGAATGCGCCGTGCAGCGAATAGATGAGTGCGAAGCCGAGAAATCCGAGTGTGAGCCAGCGAAGCAGCGGCTCACCCGACGACAGGTAGCAGCGCCAGGTCACGTAGGTGACGAAGAGACCTTCAAGCGTCGCGGCGGCGATCGCCAGTTCGTGGAATTGATGATCCTCGAAAGTCAGGCGGGGATCGATGAAGAACCGCAGATACGCGATCAGGAACGCGGGCGCGAGCGCGAAGCCGATCAGCAGGCAAGCGGTATAGATTCGGGCGATCGTGCCGATCGCACGCGACGATTCATGGGCGGTGAAGACAGTGCTCACGGTGGCCTCCGCAACGCTGTTCCGTATTTCGAAGTGGGAAGCCAGCGCGGAACGTCTTGCGGCGAACCGCCGTCACGTCTGGTTTCGCGCTGCCTCGTATCGTTATTCGTTGATTGCTTTTCTGACGAGAGTATAGGCGGCGTCAATCGTTTGACAATACGGTCGTACCGGTTTCCTGCACTCGGACGGACGGACGAAACGGCCGATTGTTCAACTTTGCGCAGCAGACGCGAGCGGCGAAATGAGTGATGAAACATTCACGTGCGGCAGGCCATTCACGTGCGGCAGACGTGTGGTGCCGAGAGGCCGTATAGCGTATGCGGATGTGTGTCGCGGGTAATCGAAGCGAGCGACGCGGGATTGATCGGTGCGTAGGATGTCTTGCGGGTCGGTACCCTGTTGCACGCGGAGGTCGAGCCTATCCGGTGCGCTGCGATTCGTCGCAGCAACCCGCTTCGACGCGCGCTCGACACCCCGAAACACGGATGCCGATTGCAAGCCGGTCGCATCGCGTCGCGTCGCGTCGATGCGGCGCTCGGTAAATGGAAAATGTCGTTGGCAAAAGGCGGCAAAAACAAGACGAATCGTCGTGCCGTCCGCCTAGGGTTTTCATATGTGGCGAACGGCCTGCCGTGTCGAATCAACGTGAATATAGTTAGGTGATGGACCGGCTCGAATCCGGTGGTTTCGTCGCGGTGGAGGTCATCATGAGCTATAGCCTGGAGGGGCGCATACTGGAAGTGTGCGATTGCAAGGTGCTTTGCCCGTGCTGGATCGGCGAGGATCCGGACAACGGCACGTGTCGGGCGACGGTCGCCTACCACTACGACAAGGGAATGGTCGACGAGGTGGACGTGTCGGGGCTGACGGTCGCATTCGCCGCGTTCGTTCCGGGCAATATTCTGCAGGGCAATTGGCGGGTGATCATCTTCATCGACGATCGCGCGACCGACGCGCAGTTCGACGTGCTCGCGAGCGTCTATCGCGGCGAACGCGGTGGGCCGCTTGCCGACTTCTCGCAGCTCTTCGGCGACATCGTCGCGATCGAGCGCGCGGCGATCGATTTCGACGTGCGCGACGGCAAGGGCACGCTCAAAGTGGGCAACACCACGTACGCGGAGCTCGAACCCTATCGGGGGCCGACCGGCGAGCCGACGAGGCTCGTCGAGAGCATCTTCTCGACGATTCCCGGATCGCCTGCCTACGTCGGCAAGGCCGGCACGTTCCGCATGCATGAACAGAAGCTCGGCATCGATCTCGATCTGAGCGGGCAGAACGCGATCCAGGGTTTTTTCATGTTCCGTTCGTGATACGTATCCACGCCGGCGCGGTCTTGCGCAGGTGAGCCGTGCTTCGCCATGAACGCGACGTCGTCGTCCCGCGTGTTCGTGCCGCTGGCGATCGCGATGATCGCCGCGGCATGGATCACGCTGTGGATGTGGGACAGCAGTCCTTACGCGCGCTTTCTCCATCACGTCGACTGGTCCGAGGCGAGTCTCGCCGAACTGTGCCGGCTGATTCCGGCGGGCGACACGATCGTGCCCGCGATGCTGCATGCCGCCGCGTGGCTGCTGACGATCGTCGCGATGATGTTGCCCACCGTGCTCCCGCTGCTGCGAACGTTCGAGCGCCTGACGGCCGCGCGCGCGGACCGGAACCGTCTGCTGCTGATGGTGGTGCTCGGTTATCTCGCGGTGTGGAGCGTGTTCGGGCTGGCCGTCGATGCAGGCGACGCCGGCCTGCACGCGCTTGTGCGGCGCACGCCGTGGCTTGCATGGCACGGATGGCTCGTCGGCGCGATCGTGCTGGCGCTTGCCGGCGCTTATCAATTCAGTTCGCTCAAGTATCGATGCCTCGACAAGTGCCGGTCGCCGCTGATGTTCGTCAGCGAGCAGTGGCGGGGCGGAAGCGCGCGGCGGGACAGTCTCCTGCTCGGCATGCGGCATGGCCTCTTTTGTGTCGGATGCTGCTGGCTGCTGATGTGTCTGATGTTCGCGGTGGGAGCGGGGAACGTCGGCTGGATGCTGGCGCTCGGAGCCGTGATGGCGGGCGAGAAAAATCTGCCGCACGGCCGGCGATTGAGCGCGCCGCTGGGCGTCGCGTTGCTCGGATGGGCGGCGTCGATCGTCGTGACGGGACTTCGCCTGGTTTGATTCGTGGTGATCTTCGCGCTGCCGTTCGCGTCGCGCGCACTCGGCATGCCGACGGGCATCGCGGGCGCGTGGATCGGCATGTCGGAATTCGCCGACGCCGCGGGGCTCGCGACTGCGCAGGCATACTACGATTTCGCGAAACACACGGCGCGAGCGCGATTGCCGGCGCGCCGGAGGCGTCGCTGCAGGCGTTTACGCTGATGAAGGTGGTCGGCCGCGACATCTGGATCGGCATCTGGGCGTTCGTTCGTGCTCGCGATCGTCGCGACGACGCGCTGGGAACGCGCCGACGGCATCGCCGCGCAGCCGCGCGCAAGCGAGATCTGGGCGCGCTTTCCGAAGTTCGTGATCGGCTTCGTCGTCGCATCGGCGTGCGTAACGGGGCGCTGCGCGCAACGCCGGCATCGCTGCGGCGGCGTTCGAGACGGCGTTCGAGATGACGACATTCAGGATTCGAAACGAAATGAGCCCGGCAGCGATGCCGGCTCGTTTATTCCGGTTTCTCCACCGCCCGCGCGAGCATCGCATCGCCGATCAGATCATTTCCGCGCGCCTTCAGCATTTCGGCGGCCCCGCGGATGTCGCGCGCCTCCTTGTTCTGCCCGAGCTTGTATTTGCCGACGAGCCGCGTGATGTCGATCTGCAGGCCGACGATCGACTGGAGCATCGTGTCGATGTAGTCCTTCGGCGCGTCGGTCATCTTCCACGGCTCGGGCAGCGCCGCTTCGTGCGTGCGCGTCAGCCGGGCGACCACGCCGCGCACGAATTTCTCGTCGTCGCGAACGGTGATGCGTCCGTGCGCATGGACGACGACATAGTTCCACGTCGGCACCTGCCGGTGGAACGCGTGCTTGCTCGGATACCAGGTCGGCGAAATGTACGCGTCGCCCGCACGGAACACGACGAGCACCTCGTCGCCGCTCGACACGTCCTGCCATATCGGATTCGCGCGAGCGACGTGCGCGCTCAGCACGCCGAGCGGCCCTTCGGAGGCGGCGAGCTCGAACGGAATGTGGTTCGCGTCGAGTCCGCTCGTTCCGTGCGTGACCAGGATCCCGAACGGGTGTTGCGCGATCAGCGCGTGCAGGACGTCGGTGCGACGTTCGTCGAAATGGGTGGGGACGTACATGGCGGCTCCACAGTCGGGCTGCGTTTGCGCAGTGCGCGGGGTTGAGTGATGCGGGCATTGTCGTGCGAAACTGGTTTATTCTGTAGAACCAGTTTGGAAAGCTTCTGGTGAACCGGAATTATGGCGAGAATCGCCCGGATCATTGAGATTCCGTCGATCGGCGCACTCGACCGCTCGACCGGAAACCTGAGTCGGCAGTTGGCGCAGGCGCTGCGGGACGCCGTCCGCAAAGGCGATGTCAAACCCGGCGACGCGCTGCCGTCCACGCGGCTGCTCGCGGCTTCGCTGCGGATTGCGCGCGGCACGGTGGTCGATGCGTACGAGCAACTGATCGCGGAGGGGTTTCTGGAGTCGCGGGGCGGCGCGGATACGCGCGTCGCGCACGCGCTCGCCGAGCCGCGACCGGGCAGCGAGCCGCCGCGCGCGGCGCGGCGGCGCGAGACTTCGGCGGTCCGATCGAGCCTGCCGCAGCCGGCTGCGGCGTATGCGCGGATCGCACGGGAATTCGCGCCGTTGCCGCCGGTGCCGTTCGCGATTTCGGTGCCGGTCGGCGCGACGGCGCCCGATGACGTGTGGCGTCGCCTCGGCAACCGTCTGCGGGCGAAGGGCGCCGCCGCGCCGACCAGCTACGCCGATCCGCAAGGCGCGCAGCCGCTTCGCGAAGCGATCGCCGACTACGTGCGCAAGTCGCGCTCGGTGCGTTGCAAGCCGGATCAGGTCATCGTCACGAGCGGCACGCAGCAGGGGCTGTATCTCGCGTGCCAGGTGCTGCTGGGCGCGCACGATCGGGCGTGGGTCGAGAACCCCGCGTACCGCGGCATCACGGCGATTCTCGAATGCACGGGGCGGGGCGATGCGATGGTGCGCGTGCCGGTCGATGCGGACGGCATCGACGTCGACGCGGGCATCCGGCTCGCGCACGACGCGCGCGCCGCGTTCGTCACGCCGTCGCATCAGTATCCGCTCGGCATGCCGATGAGCATGGCGCGGCGCAGCGCGCTGCTCGCGTGGGCGCGCGCGGGCGATGCATGGGTGATCGAGGACGATTACGACAGCGAGCTGCGCTACGAGGGCTATCCGTTTCCGTCGCTGCAGGGCTTGGACCCGGAGCGCGTCGTCTATCTCGGCACCTTCAGCAAGATGCTGTTTCCGTCGCTGCGGCTCGGTTATCTGATCGTGCCGGACGATCTGGTCGCCGCTTTCTGCGGCGCGCGCGTGCTGATGGATCGCCATGCGCCGACCGCGGACCAGTACGTGCTGGCCGCGCTCATGGCTGAAGGGCATTTCGATCGCCACATCCGCCGCGTGCGGGGCGTGTATGCGGATCATCGCGCGCAACTGATCGACACGCTCGGCAGGCTGCTTCCGGGCGACCTGGCCTGGCTGCAGCCGGGCGACCAGGGCATGCACGCGGTGCTTTGGCTCGCGGCGGGCATCGACGACTTGCAGGTCACGGCGATCGCCGCGCGAGCCGGTGTCGCGGTCCGCGCGGTGTCGCCGATGTTCGCGCCGGGGACGGCGCGATCCGGGCTCGTCCTCGGATTCGGCGGATTCAGCCGGGAGCAAATGGATGCGGCCGCGCAGCGTCTTGCCGAGGTGATCGCGTCCGTCGGCGGAGCGGCGTCGCGCGATCGATCGAAGCGGGCGGGCGTCGCCGATGACGTCGATGCGGCTGAGCGACGGAAATGAGCAGGGTCGACGCCGTTGTCATGGGGGCGACGCGAGGCGCGATCGAATCGGATCGTCGGGTGAATCGCTCGCTGGCCAACTCCACGTTCGAAAGCGATGCGTCCGCCTTCAAGGCGGCGAGAATGCGAAGGTCTGGTTCGTCGAGGTATACGCCCGCCACGCGGCTCTCCTTTGATGTCGATGTGAAATTGAATTTCACATCGATGAGTGTGGTTCCATAATTTCAAAAATATATGTGATGTGACGAAAGCGCTGGACGCTCGATCCGTCATTCGCGCAGCGCTCGCCGTCCCGAATCGTCCCATGCGATCCGAAGTCGTCCGAATGACGCACGGGACGGCGAGCACGCGTTCGCGCGGCGGCCGCGTCGATCCTGCTTAGCGGTCGCCCGGCAGCCACGCGCCGTGGAATCCCGCCGGGATTCGCCGTGGCAGATGCACGGTCGCGATCGGCTCGTCGTCGATGCGCCGGCCGTCGAGGATCACGAGATCGCTCGTATCCGTTTTGCGGCGATACACGCAGACGAGCAGCCAGCCGTCGTCTTCGTCGACGGCGCCCGGACGCGGGACGAACACCGGCTCGCTGTTCTGGTCGCCCGGCGGCACCCGGTAGCGCTGCGTCGATCCGGCATCGACGTCGTAACGCACGACGCCGCGCAGTTCCGCATTGGTCGGCTGCTCCGTCGCGTACAGGAAGCGATGGCGGCGGCCGGTCCGGTTTTCGTTGATGCGGGGCAGCTCGATGCCGGTGTCGTCGAGCGGCTGCTCGGCGACGATCCCCGTCTCGAGATCGATCACGTAGCGCCACAGCACGCCGACCGGGTTGTCGTCGAACGTGCGGCCGTCGCCGGCG
This sequence comes from Burkholderia mayonis, assembly GCF_001523745.2. NCBI lineage: Bacteria > Pseudomonadati > Pseudomonadota > Betaproteobacteria > Burkholderiales > Burkholderiaceae > Burkholderia > Burkholderia mayonis. The sequence continues at coordinate 2,526,479 of NZ_CP013386.1, read as the reverse complement.
AGGCGCAGGAACCACGGATAGCGGACGACATCGAGCACGATCGCCGAACGATGCCTGTCGTACGCGTTGACGACGTGCTGGATGAAGCACGGCGCGACATCGAACCAGCGCGTGTCGCCGCCGTGGCGCGGCAGGACGCCGATGCGCGCGCGGCGCTCGTCGTGCCAGCGCAGCGGCATCCGGTGGCCGCGCGACAGCATCGAGAAGTCGTATGCGACGTTCAAGTCGAACACGATGCTGTGCGTCGCGGTGATCGCGATGTCGTGCATCATCGACGGCGCCGGCCAATCGACTTCGATGTCGACGGTCTGCACGCCCGCCGCATCCGCGACGCCGTAGCGCAGCCACGGCCGGTTCCAGTCGGCGCGAAACACGATCAGCTCGCCGGTATGCGGATCGACTTTCGGATGCGCCGCCATGCCGGGCGCGAGACCCGGATGGCGGCGCGACGCGCCGAGGCTGTCGAGGCCCGCGGTGATCGCGAGCGGCGCGCCGCCTTCGGCGAGCGCGAGGATTTCGCCTGCGTGAACGAGCACGTTCACGTTCGGATTCGTGTCGACGAGCGACGGCGCACGATCCGGGTCGTGCACACGCGCCCAGCGCTGCGTGCGCGCCCAGCGATTCCGGTAGCGCGCCGCGCGGCCGTCCTGGAGCGCTACCGCGTGCAGCATCGCGTCTTCCGGCCACCACGACAGCACGTCGTCGCCTTCGAAGCGGCCGCGCAGCGGATTGGGTCCGTTGCGCACGAGCACGCCGTTCAGGTCGCGCGGAATCGAGCCGGTCACGGGAAGGTCGACGAGGTCGACTTCGTCGGCGACGGGCGCCAACGCGCCTGCATTCAAGTCTATGGCTGTCATGTTCTCGGGAGTGGATTCAGAGCGTGGCGGGCGGCGGCGCGGCGTCGTCGTTCGTGAACGCAAGCGCGAGCGCGTGGTCGCGCACGTCGGCGGGCCACGCGGCGACCAGTTCGCGCAGGCGCGCGCCGTCGTTCGCGAAGAGCGCGCGCGTCGCCTCCTCGAAGCCCGGCATGTCGCCCGCGATCGCCGACATGAAGTGGTATGCGCGCTCCTGCGTCCGGCGGCGTCGGTCCTCGTGCGCGTGCGTGCGGCGGGCTTCGTCGACGAGGCGGCGCAGCACGACGGACGCGCCGCCCGGCTGCGTCGCGAGCCATTCCCAATGGCGCGGCAGCAGCGTGACTTCGCGGGCGACGACGCCGAGCTTCGGACGGCCGCGGCCGCGCGGCTCGCTCGCGCCGCCATTTGCGTCGGGTGCGCCGGCTGAGTCTGGGGCGGACTCGCGAGCCATGCCGTCGCGTTGCGCGTTGCCGTCTTCGGCCGACGCGGTCTGCGCGTAGCGGGTTGCGATGTCGTCGTCCGAGCCTCGCGTGTCGATGTCGATCGAGCGACCGGTCGCGTTGTCGAAGATCAGGACCGCGCCGCCGACGGCGTCGTTTTCGACGGCCCGCTTGACTGCGATTGCAACCGTCGACAGCGGGCCGGCCGCAAGCCGCCGATAGCCGTCGAAGGCAATGTGGGAAGGGAGAGGGGCGCTCGTCATGGCATTGACCTCGAAAAATCCGAACAATGCGCATTTATACCCGGATATAAATAGGGTGTCAATAATACCCGGATAATATTTGCCGCCGAACCGCCGAACCGCCGAACCGCCGAACCGCCGAACCGCCGAACAAGCCGAACAAGCCGAACAAGCCGAACAAGCCGAACAAGCCGAACAAGCCGAACAAGCCGAACAAGCCGAACAAGCCGAACAAGCCGAACAAGCCGAACAAGCCGAACAAGCCGAACAAGCCGAACAAGCGCGCAGCCGACGCAGCGCCCGACACGCCTGCCGAAATCAGGCGCGGCGAGCGTCGCCCTCTACAGAACCGTCTCCTTCAGCCGTGTCTCCAGCCAATCCGCGAACACCTGAAGCCGCCGAGACAGATGCTGCCGATGCGGATAGAGCAGCGTCATCGGCATCGGCGCCGCGCGATGGTCCGGCAGCACTTCGACGAGCTCGCCCGCGCGCAGATGCGCGTCGACGTCGTACGCGGGAATCTGGATGAGCCCGAGTCCCGACAGGCAGCACGCGATATAGGCTTCCGCGTTGTTGACGGTCACGCGCCCCTGCAGCGAGAGCCGTCTGACCGCATCGCCTTCGACCCATTCCCACGGCGCGATGCGTCCGCTCGACGGCGAGGCGTAGTGGATCGGCCGATGGCGCGAGAGATCGGCGGGCGTGCGCGGCACGCCGTGGCGCGCGAGATACGCGGGGCTTGCGACGTTGATGAGCGGCAGGTTGCCGATCGCGCGTGCAACGAGGCCCGAGTCGCTCAGCGTGCCGACGCGCAGCACGCAGTCGACGCGCTCCTCGATCAGATTCACCGCGCGATCGGTGACGCCGAGGTCGATGCTGATCTGCGGGTATTGGTCGAGAAACGCGGGCAGCGCGGGCGCGACGATCAGGCGTCCGATGCGGCCCGGCATGTCGACGCGCAACGTGCCGCCCGGCCCGACGGTCGAATGGCGGAACAGGTTCTCGGTTTCCTCGACGTCGGCGATGACGCGCAGACAGCGCTCGTAGAGCGCGGCGCCGTCCTGCGTCGGCGTCACCTTGCGCGTCGTCCGGTTGAGCAGCCGCGCGCCGACCCGGCCCTCCAGTTCCTGGATCGCCGCCGACACGGACGAGCGCGGCATCCCGAGCGTGTCGGCCGCGCGTGTGAAGTTCGCGCATTCGACGACGCGCGCGAACACGCGAAAGAGGTCAATGCGATCCATCGGCGTCTCGGTGGCGAAGCGCGGGCGGCGTCACGCGATGTGTGTCGGGCGCGGCGGGCGGCGCGGGTACGGGGGCGAACTGGGTCATCGTCGTGGGATCGAGCGTGCGGCAACCAACAATTATTCGATTTCTCTGACGGGTGATGTCAGAAGTGATGGCTTTATAGGGATTTTCTGGAATATATCATTCGAACGCATGCGAGGCGGCATCCGGCGGCCTCGCGCCTCGGAAACGGAGAGCCACCATGGCAGACCATAGCATCAAGGGCAAAACCGTCATCGTCGCGGGCGGCGCGAAGAATCTCGGCGGGCTGATCGCGCGCGATCTCGCCGAGCATGGCGCGAAGGCGGTCGTCATCCATTACAACAGCCCGGGCACGCAGGCCGATGCCGAGGCGACCGTCGCGGCGATGAAGGCGGCGGGCGCGCAGGCGGTCGCGCTGCAGGCGGACCTGACGACGGCGGGCGCCGTCGAGAAGTTGTTCGCCGATGCGGTGGCCGCGGTCGGCCGTCCGGACATCGCGATCAACACGGTCGGCAAGGTGCTGAAGAAGCCGTTCGCCGAGATCACCGAAGCCGAATACGACGAGATGGCTGCCGTCAACTCGAAGTCGGCGTTCTTCTTCCTGAAGGAAGCGGGCAAGCAAGTCAACGACAACGGCAAGATCCTCACGCTCGTGACGTCGCTGCTCGGCGCGTTCACGCCGTTCTACGCGGCCTACGCGGGGCTGAAGGCGCCCGTCGAGCACTTCACGCGCGCGGCGGCGAAGGAATTTGGCGCGCGCGGCATTTCCGTGACGGCGGTCGGCCCGGGCCCGATGGACACGCCGTTCTTCTATCCGGCCGAAGGCGCGGACGCGGTCGCGTATCACAAGACGGCCGCCGCGTTGTCACCGTTTTCGAAGACGGGGCTGACCGACATCGAGGACGTCGTGCCGTTCATTCGCCATCTCGTCAGCGACGGGTGGTGGGTCACCGGCCAGACGATCCTGATCAACGGCGGTTACACGACGAAGTAAGCAGCGAAGTAGACGGCGCGGTACGCGGAGAAGCTTGCGTCCCATGCGTGGCGATTGGCGGGAGAGCTGACGGGGAGGGGCGATCAGTTCGCGTTGACGTCGTTGGCGGCGGATTGCGTTGCGTTTTCCGTCGTTACCGGGGCCGTCGTGGCGGGTGTTGGCGCAGGCGCGCCCGCACCTTCCGCTGTCGGCGTGGCGGCCTCGGTCTGCGCCGACTCCGCCGGGACGGGCGCGTTGGTCGACGGCGCGATCGGCGACGCCGATGCCAACGGCTTCGCCGAGTGAGACGACGACACCACGGGCGTCACCGATCGCATGATCGACGACGAAGGGGGCGCGGTAGGCGCGGGGGCAGGCGTGGATGTCGGCGCCGGTGCGGACATCGGCACGGGAACCGATGCCGGCGCGGGCGCGGACGCCGGAGCCGAGGCCGCGGCAGGCGCGAACGCGGACGTCGAAGCCGAAGCCGCGGTCGGCGCGGACGCCGGAGCCGACGCCGCAGCTGGCATCGACGCTGCCTCGGAAGCGGGATGCACGGGCTCCGCCGGCGGTGTCGGCACGGCCGGCGTTTTCAGCTTCATCGGCGCGCCTTCGGCCGTCTCCGCCGGCTCCGGCAGCGGCGCGACGCGTTCCTTTTCGGCCGCCTTGACCGCGGCCTTGTCGCGTCGCGTCGGATCGATCTTCAGGAAGTGGTCGACGAGATTGAAGAAGCGCTCGTAGAACACGCCGGCGGGAATGGTTTCGCTCGCGATCTTGACCATTGCGTCGTCGCTCGAGCCGATCGGCAGCGACAGCGAGCCGAACACGCTCAGACCGACGCTCGCCGACGTGTTGCTCTTCTTCAACGAGTAGCGGTCCTGCACGGCGTTCACGTAGGCGATGCTCGACGCGCCGTCGATGTCGGCGTCCGCGCAGACGACGTGGAATTCGATGACGACGTGCGAGTCGTTGCTCGGCTGGAAGTTCTTGCTGCCTTCGACCGCATCCGGGCGCGTCGCGCTCGCCATGTAGCCCTGGCTCAGCAGCGCGCGGCGCGCGGCTTCGCACGTCAAGGCCGATTTCTCGTGGAACGTGCGCGCGTACGGGCTCGCGGTCGCGTCGAACTGTTCTTGTTGATACAAGGGCTTGGGCGCGGACGAGCAGGCGGACAGCACGGTCGCGATCGCAACGGCGGACGGGACGAGGAACGGTCGGAATCGGTTGTGCATGGTGTAATTCAAAGGGGCCGGCCACGTGCCGTGCAACTCGGCCCGGGCATGACGCCCGGGCTCGACGCTGCCGATCGGCGCGGGCGCGCGAGCGAATCGCAGCGGCGATCCGCGCGGCCTTCCGCACGCCGCGTCAGCCGACGCGATGTGGCATGGCGAGCCGACTATTATAGTTTTTCTTGGTGCGCGGCAGCATGAAGCCGCGATCGTAACCGGCACGCGCCGTTCTTTCGTATGCCTTTCGAAGCCATGGTCGCGCCGCGGCGCGTTTGGTGTGACGCCGGTTCACCGGAGCCGCCGAGCGTCACCTGGTACCGCTCGTCGCCGTCCTTGTCGACGCCGAGAATGCCGATGTGGCCGCTGTGATGGTGTCCGCACGAGCTGATGCAGCCGCTGATGTGCAGGTCGACGTCGCCGATGTCGTTCAGCCCGTCGAGAGCGTCGAAGCGCTCGGCGATCGCGTTGGCGATCGGGATCGAGCGCGCGCTCGTGAGCGCGCAGAAGTCGCCGCCGGGGCACGCGACCATATCGGTCAGGAGGCGCACGTTCGCGCTCGCGAGGCCCGCGTCGCGCGCGCTTCCCACAGCGGATGCAGATCGTCGACGTGCACCCACGGCAGCACGGCGTTTTGCGCGTGCGTGACACGCGCCTCGCCGGCGGAGAAGCGCTCGACGAGGTGGGCGAGCGCGTCGAGCTGCTCGTGCGAGGCGTCGCCGGGCGCCTGGAGCCGGCGCTTGAACGACAGCGTGACGATCCGCAGCGCAGGATCCTTGTGCTGCGCGACGTTGCGCTCGAATCGAATTCATCGCAAACGCGATGAGACCGCGACGAATGCTCGAGCGAACCTATCGCGGTGTTGAAGACTGGAAGGGGCGTGCATTGCGATCGTTGTGCCGCTTGCCGCTCGCATCGGGATCACGGTCGGCGAGGTAGACGTTCGTGGAGATGCCTGTATTCCGAATACGCAAGCATCACCGCTCGATCTTCGAGCGACGTGATGCTTCACGCGGCGAAACGATTACTTGCATCGGCATCGAAGGCGATTGCGCGCACCGAATCGCGAATCCTCGCATGTGCCGCCCACCGCACACAGCGGTTCCACATGGCAGAACCGCGCTGCCGCTGCCGTCGACATGCTTGCCGAACCGCGCGCTCGCGTCGGTAAAAACCCGTGTTCGCCGCATGCTGGATTATTCCGATTGCGTTCGCCGAGCGGCCCGGCGCGCGTTCGTCGAGGCGGAATCGCGCGCCCGCGCGCGGCAGTCGCGTCTTGCTGCGGCGCAGCGCCGCGGCGCGCATCGCGATGGTATGCTGCCTATCACCTTGATCGTATGGCAGGTGCATGAGCAAGCTTGGCGATACAGTCGTTCCCAACCCTAAAAAAAACGAACGCTCCACGATTTTGGGAGTCGGAACGTTGAGTGTGACGCCCGCAATGCGCGTTCGCGCAGGCGTCGCCCCCAGCCATCGCGTAGCGTCGCTACGCCAGCCGTCGCGCGCGTCGTCGCGCCGCGCACGCGCAGCATTCTGGTTCCACAACACGGAGACACTTTCATGACCCGAAGCAACGTGGTCGCGGCGACGCGCACCATTCCGATCGACGTTCCCGAATACGTGAAGCACCGCGGCCTGATCGACTGGGTCACGCGGATCGCGGAACTGGCCGAGCCGGATCGCGTCGTCTGGTGCGACGGTTCGCAAGCGGAATACGACCGCCTCTGCGACGCGATGGTCGAGCAGGGCACGATGGTGCGCCTCGATCCGGCGAAGCGGCCGAACTCGTTTCTCGCGCTGTCCGATCCGTCCGACGTCGCGCGCGTCGAGGACCGCACGTTCATCTGCAGCGAGCAGCGCGACGACGCCGGCCCGACCAATCACTGGATCGCGCCCGCCGAAATGCGCGCGACGCTGAACGGCCTGTTTCGAGGCGCGATGCGCGGCCGCACGCTGTACGTCGTGCCGTTCTCGATGGGGCCGCTCGGCTCGTCGATCGCGCATATCGGCGTCGAGCTGTCGGACAGCCCGTACGTCGTCGTCAACATGCGGATCATGACGCGCATGGGACGCGACGTGCTCGACGCGCTCGGCGAAGCCGGCCAATACGTGCCGTGCGTGCACAGCGTCGGGCGGCCGCTCGCCGCGGACGAGCAAGACGTCGCGTGGCCGTGCAATCCGACCAAGTACATCGTGCATTTCCCCGAATCCCGCGAGATCTGGAGCTTCGGCTCCGGCTACGGTGGCAATGCGCTGCTCGGCAAGAAGTGCTTTGCGCTTCGCATCGCGTCGACGATGGGCCGCGACGAAGGCTGGCTCGCCGAGCACATGCTGATCCTCGGCGTGACGTCGCCCGAGGGCCGGAAATATCACATCGCCGCGGCGTTCCCATCCGCGTGCGGCAAGACCAACTTCGCGATGCTGATCCCGCCGAAGGGCTTCGAAGGCTGGCGCGTGACGACGATCGGCGACGACATCGCGTGGCTCAAGCCGGGCAAGGACGGACGCCTCTACGCGATCAATCCGGAGGCGGGCTACTTCGGCGTCGCGCCGGGCACGGGCGCGAAGACGAATCCGAACGCGCTCGCGACGCTCACCGAGAACGTGATCTTCACGAACGTCGCGCTGACGGAAGACGGCGACGTCTGGTGGGAAGGGCTCACCGACACGCCGCCCGCGCGGCTCACCGACTGGCAGGGCAACGCGTGGACGCCCGAGATCGGCCGCGAAACCGGCAGGAAGGCCGCGCATCCGAACTCGCGCTTCACGGCGCCCGCGTCGCAGTGTCCGTCGATCGACGACGACTGGGAGAACCCGGCCGGCGTGCCGATCGACGCGTTCATCTTCGGCGGCCGCCGCTCGACGACGGTGCCGCTCGTCACCGAGGCGCGCGACTGGGTCGAGGGCGTCTACATGGCGGCGACGATGGGCTCGGAGACGACCGCGGCGGCGGCGGGGCAGCAGGGCGTCGTGCGGCGCGATCCGTTCGCGATGCTGCCGTTTTGCGGCTACAACATGAGCGACTACTTCGCGCACTGGCTGTCGTTCGGCGGGAAGCTCGCGGCGGCGGGCGCAGCGCTGCCGAAGATCTACTGCGTGAACTGGTTCCGCAAGGATGCGGACGGTCGCTTCGTGTGGCCGGGCTTCGGCGAGAACATGCGCGTGCTGAAGTGGATGCTCGACCGGATCGACGGCCAGGGCGCGGGCGTCGAGCATGCGTTCGGCGTCACGCCGCGCTATGAGGATCTGCATTGGGCGGGCCTTGCGTTTTCGCCCGCGCAGTTCGAGCAGGTGACGTCGATGGACCCGGCCGAATGGCGCGACGAGCTCGCGCTGCACGCGGAGCTGTTCGACAAGCTGAGCGCGCGGCTGCCGAGCGCGCTCGCCGAGACGAAGGCGAAGATCGAGGCGCGGCTCGCAGCGTGATCGACACGGCGGGGCACGCTGCGTTCGGCGCGAGCCGCGACGGATGCGGTGCGTGACGAACGTGTCGATCGCACCGAACGCACCGAACGTGTGAATGGAACGAAAAGCCGCATGACGCTTCGGCGTTCATGCGGCTTTTTTTCGTTCGACGGAAGCGCATGTGTGACCTGTACGCATTCGGCAGATGGCGATGCGCAAGTGCCGTCCGCGCGTCGTTGCCGGCCGATGGCCCGCGCGCGACAGCGGCATCGTGTTCGACACTGCGAACCGGCGTTATGCAATTGCAGCGCTCGCGCCCATCGCGCGACGGCCGGCTCGCACAACCGATGCACCGAAGTCGCACCGCCCGCGCGTCGAAGCGCCGAAGACGCATCGACCTACGCGAGCGCCGCGCGACGGCATGCTCGCTCTCCGATCCGACGCACGCGCGCACGCGCCGCTCTCCTCCCGGCGCGCGCGTTGGCCCTTGCGCCCGCGCGCCGCGCCCCGCGCGCAGCCGTCGCCGTTCGATGCGACAATCGTCCGCGCATTCGAAAACCAAGGAGACATCGCCCATGAAGATTCAACGGATCGCCGTCGTCGGCGCCGGCGTGATCGGCGCGAGCTGGACCGCGTTTTATCTGTCGAAGGGCTTCGACGTCGCCGTCACCGATCCTGCGCCCGACGCCCGCACGCGGCTCGACGCCGCGCTCGCGAATTTTCTCGGCGAGCGCGCCGCGACGCTCGCTTCACGGCTCGCGTTCGAACCGACGCTCGACGCCGCGCTGGACGGCGCGGACTTCGTGCAGGAGAACGGCCCCGAGCGTCTCGACCTCAAACGCGACCTGTATCGCCGGATCGACGCGCTGCTGCCCGCGCACGTGCTCGTCGCGTCGAGTTCGTCGGGGCTCCGGATGTCGGACATCCAGAGCGCATGCGACGCGCATCCGGCGCGCTGTCTCGTCGCGCATCCGTTCAATCCGCCGCATCTGATTCCGCTCGTCGAGCTGGTCGGCGGCGCGGCGACGTCGGCCGACGCGATCGCGCAAGCGAAGCGCTTCTACGACGGCCTCGGCAAAGTGACGATCGTGCTCAACAAGGAGATGGCGGGCCACGTCGCGAACCGGCTTGCGGCGGCGCTCTTTCGCGAGGTATATCACTTGGTCGGTGAGGGCGTCGTGAGCGTCGAGGATGCGGACAAGGCAGTGTCGTGGGGGCCGGGCCTGCGCTGGGGGCTGATGGGGCAGAACCTCGTCTACCATCTCGGCGGCGGCGAAGGCGGCATCGCACATTTTCTCGAGCACCTGTCGGGCCCGATGACGACGTGGTGGAACGATCTCGGCGCGCCGTCGTTTTCGCCCGACGTCGACCGCAAGCTGATCGACGCGCTGCGCGAGATCCAGGGCGCGCGCTCGATGGCCGAACTCGGCGCGGAGCGCGATCGTCTGCTCGTCGAATTGATCGACGTGCGGCGCGACAGCTTCCTGCCCTGAGCGCCGCCGATCGGCGGCCGGACGCGCGCCGGCGACGCCGGGCCGTATCGCGTCGTGTTCGCGCGCGGGCGGCCCGGCGTGCGCTTACTGCTGTTCCCGCGCCCACGCGGGATTGGCCGCCGCGGGGCGCGTGCGGTTCGCGTCGATCGTCGCCTGGCTCGGCGGATAGTCGCCGTCCGACGCCGGGATCACGCCGTCGCGGTACGCCTGGATCAACTCCGCGCGCACCTGTGCGCGCGTCTTGCCTTGCGACGCATCGGACGCCGATGCGAGCGCCGACGTCGCGGTCAGCACGGACGTAGCGATGGCGGCTGCCGTGACGAGAAAGCGTAGCGTATTCATCGAAAGCTCCAGAAAAGTGACGGGATCGGGGGAAGCGAAGTGCGTCGTGACTTCGTCTTCCGGTGAGTCGCATTCTGAAGAGGGGCGCCTGAGCGGACGATGACCGCATCATGACGATTTGGTCAGGCAGCGTGCGAGGGCCGTGCAGGCGGCTTGTGACGCGGGTCGGACCGGATATTCGACGTGCGGCGCCGCCGACGATTGGGACGGATCGCGTGACGCGGATGCGTGAACGAGCGGTCCGCAATCGGCTCGGTTATCGTTCTGCCGGGACGTCGATTGCAGATTGCAGATTGCAGATTGCAGATTGCAGATTGCAGATTGCAGATTGCAGATTGCAGATTGCAGAATTTCCGGCCGTTAGGTTCCCTGATTGTCGGCGGCCTGCTTGCTGGCTCGCTTGCAGGCTGTCGCGGCCGGTGCGATCGAAACATCGACGCGATCGCGACATCGCCAGCACACGTCGAGTCGTTTCACGCGCGGCCGACCGGCGAATCGACGCGCGGCCCACTCTTTCCCATTAGAGCTCGTGCGCGGCCGCGACGAGCGTCGCCTCGAGCGCGAGCGCCGGGCGCGACGCGTTCGCGGGCCGGTCGATCACGTATTCGAGATCGCCGAGCGGCGGCAGATCGGCTTCGAGCTTCGCGAGCCCGTGCGGGATCACGTATCCGGCGAACGCGCTGATGCCGAGCCCCGCGCTCGCCGCCGCGCGCAGCACCGCGATGCTGCTGCTCGCGACGGCGATCCGGTGCGGCCGTCCGATGGCTTCGAGCGTGTCGAGCACGCGCCGGCGCGACACGCTCGGTTCCGGATGCAGCGCGAGCGGCAGCACGGGCTCGCGTCCCGTGAGCAGCGAATCGGGGCCCGTGCACCAGAAGAGCGGCTCGGTGCGGATCACGCGCCCGCGACGGCTGCCCGCAATCCGTTTCGCGAACACGAGATCGTGCCGGCCGGCGTCGAGCGCGACGAACAGATCGCCGGACAAGCCCGTCGCGATCTCGAGCTCGACTTCCGGATTGCGCTGCACGAAGCTCACGAGCGCGGCCGTCAGGTGCGTCAACGCGAAATCCTCCGACAAGCCGAGCCGCACCTTGCCCGACAACGGCGGCCCGCAGACCGACGCGACAGCCTCGTCCATCAGTTCGAGGATGCGCAACGCATAGCGGAACAGGGCCTCGCCGTTCGGCGCGAGCCGTACGTTGCGGGTGTCGCGCTCGAAGAGCGGCCGGTCGAGCTGCTCTTCGAGGCGGCGGATGTGCTGGCTCACCGTCGATTGCGACAGGTTCACGCGCTCGGACGCGGCGGTGAAGCTGCCCGTCTGCGCGACGGCGACGAAACTGCGCAGCAGTTCAGGCGGTAACGGACGCATTGCTAAACCCACTGAATCGAATTCGACAACTTCATAAATGGCCGCAAGCGGCGGGACTACGATGTGCCTGGCCGAGCCGTCGCGCCGCCCGTTCGCGGGCGCGCCGGCGACGGCCTGCCGCCGCCAGTCTACGGCAACCCGGCGCGGCGGGCCGTCAGGTCTTTCACGCTATCGCCATCGCCGCCCGAGAACGCGCTTCGCACGACGAGCCGCCGGGCCGCGGCGCCCACGCCGCGACGATCCATCATCAGGAATCAGGAGACAAGCATGATCATCTACGGAACCGCGCTGCTCGCGTTCTGCCATCTGGCCGGGCTCTTCCTCGGCGATCTGTTGGGCGCCGCGATCGGCGCGAAGACCAACGTCGGCGGGGTCGGCATCGCGATGCTGCTCCTCATCGGTCTGCGGCTATTCCTGCATCGGCGCGGCTGGCTGCCGAAGGAGGCCGAGTCCGGCATCGCGTTCTGGGGCGCGATGTACATCCCGGTCGTCGTCGCGATGGCGGCCAATCAGAACGTCGTCGCCGCGTTGAAGGGCGGACCCGTCGCGCTGTTGTCGGCGGCGGGCGCGGTCGCCGTGTGCGCGGTCTGCATCGCGGCGCTCGCGCGCGTCGGCCACGACGCGACCGCGCTGTCGGCGCTGCCGCAACCCGAAGAGAACTGAGCGGGAGGCGGCCATGATCGACATGCTCGGAAAAATCGTCGCGCACAACGGACTCGTCGCGTCGTTCGCGCTCGTTGGCTGCATCATGTTCGCGTCGGCGGCGTTGTCGAAGCGGCTCACGTTCGGCCGCGTGCACGGCTCGGCGATCGCGATCCTGATCGGCCTCGCGCTCGCGTACGTCGGCGGCGCGTACACGGGCGGCGAGAAGGGGATCGCCGACGTGCCGTTCTTCGCGGGCGTCGGCCTGATGGGCGGCGCGATGCTGCGCGACTTCGCGATCGTCGCGACGGCGTTCGAAGTGCAGCCCGCCGAGGCGCGCAAGGCGGGGCTCATCGGCGTCGCGTCGCTGCTGCTCGGCACCGTGCTGCCGTTCGTCGTCGGCGCGAGCGTCGCGCGCGCGTTCGGCTATTCGGACGCCGTCAGCATGACGACGATCGGCGCGGGCGCCGTCACGTACATCGTCGGGCCTGTGACGGGCGCGGCGATCGGCGCGAGCTCCGACGTGATCGCGCTCAGCATTGCGACGGGGCTCGTGAAGGCGATCATCGTGATGGTCGGCACGCCGTTCGCGGCGGGCTTCATGGGGCTGCGCACGCCGCGCGCGGCGATGATCTTCGGCGGGCTCGCGGGCACCGTGAGCGGCGTGAGCGCGGGGCTCGCGGCGACCGACCGGCGGCTCGTGCCTTACGGCGCGCTGATCGCGACGTTCCATACGGGCGTCGGCTGCCTGCTCGGGCCGTCGCTGCTGTTCTTCGCGACGAAGGCGGCGGTGGGCGCGTGACGCTGTGCGAAATCGCTTGCGGCGATGCCGCGGAATGGCAAGCGCGTTCGCGGCGCGTGCGGTTTCGCGGCGTGAAGGCGAAAGACAGCGCGGCCGCGGAACGTTGCGTGAGCGTTCGACGCGCACGGCAAGCACGACAAACACGACATGCGTAGCGACCGTTCGATGCAAGCACGCCGCGGGATCGTTCGCCGCGCATGGCGCAAGCGCGGCCGCGCGCATGCGCCCCCGCGCTCGCCGATCCATCGCCCGCGCCACTGAGTCGCATCGCGCAACTTCATCAATCGCGGCGGCGGCGCGGCTTACAATGCCGCAGAACCCACCGGACAGACTTCGCAGGAGACGACTCGATGACGGGATGGAACGACGCCCGCGCCGCGCGCGCCGCGCGCCTCGCGGCGGCCGCGCCGCTCGCGCGGCACAAGCGGGTGGCCGCGCGCGACGCGACCGCGCTGCTCGAAGCGGTGCTGCGACCGGGCGACCGCGTCTGCATCGAAGGCGACAACCAGAAGCAGGCGGACCTCCTCGCCGCGGCGCTCGCCGCCGTCGACAGCGCGAGGGTGCACGGTCTTCACATGGTGCAGTCGGGCGTCGTGCTGCCCGAGCATCTCGACGTGTTCGAGCGCGGCGTCGCGAAGCGGCTCGACTATGCATACTCGGGCCCGCAGTCGCAGCGGATCGCGAAGCTTCTGTTCGGCGGCAAGATCGAGCTCGGCGCGGTGCACACGTATCTCGAGCTCTTCGCGCGCTACTTCATCGACCTGACGCCGCACGTCGCGCTCGTCGCCGCGGTGAGCGCGGACGCCGACGGCAACCTGTACACCGGACCGAACACCGAGGACACGCCGACCGTCGTCGAGGCGACCGCGTTCAAGGACGGCGTCGTGATCGCGCAGGTCGAGCAGATCGTCGATCGCGTGCCGCGCGTCGACATTCCGGGCGACCGCGTGCACTTCGTCGTCGAAGCGGGGCGGCCGTTCTACGTCGAGCCGCTCTTCACGCGCGATCCGGCCGGCATCACCGAGACGCAGATCCTCACCGCGATGCTCGCGCTCAAGGGCATCTACGCGCGCTACGGCGTGAAGCGTCTCAATCACGGGATCGGCTTCAACACGGCGGCGATCGAACTCTTGCTGCCGACCTACGGCGAGCGGCTCGGGCTGAAGGGCAAGGTCTGCACGCACTGGGCGCTGAACCCGCATCCGACGCTCATTCCCGCGATCGAATCCGGCTGGGTCGAGCAGATCCATTGCTTCGGCTCCGAAGTCGGGATGGACGATTACATTCGCGCGCGCTCCGACATCTTCTTCACCGGCGTCGACGGCTCGCTGCGCTCGAACCGCGCGTTCTGCCAGACGGCGGGCCTCTACGCGTGCGACATGTTCATCGGCTCGACACTGCAGATCGATCTCGCGGGCCACTCGTCGACGGTCACGGCCGAGCGGATCGCGGGCTTCGGCGGCGCGCCGAACATGGGCAGCGACGCGCGCGGGCGGCGTCATTCGAGCGAGCCGTGGATCAAGGCGGGCGAGGAGGCCGATCCGGCGACGCCCGCGGCGCTGCGGCGCGGGCGCAAGCTCGTCGTCCAGATCGGCGAGACGTTCGGCGAACGGAATGCGCCGATGTTCGTCGAGAAGCTCGACGCGCTGCGGCTCGCCGACAAGCTGTCGCTCGATCTCGCGCCGGTGATGGTGTACGGCGACGACGTCACGCACGTCGTGACCGAAGAAGGGATCGCGAACCTGCTGCTGTGCCGCGACGCCGACGAGCGCGAGCACGCGATCCGCGGCGTGGCCGGCTACACGGAGATCGGCCGCGGGCGCGACCGCAGGCTCGTCGAGCGGCTGCGCGAGCGCGGCGTGATCCGGCGCCCGGAAGATCTCGGCATCGATCCGCTCGACGCCGACCGGCGGCTGCTCGCCGCGCGCTCGATCAAGGATCTCGTGCATTGGTCGGACGGCCTGTACGCGCCGCCGTCGCGATTCCGCAATTGGTGAGAATGGGGGAGGAGCGTTTCGCAATGGAACAGTTGAACTACCGCCACACCGCGCGCGAGCGCGCGAAGGGCGATGCGGCGTGGGCGCTCGTCGGCGTCGTCGCGTCGGGCAATCTCGAAGTGCTCGTCGAGCGCGTGCTGCCCGACACCGAATGCGAAGTCGACATCCGAACGGCCGCCGTGGGATTCGGCGACGTCTGGCAGGCGGTCGTCGCCGATTTCGTCGAGCGCCGTTCGCCGGGCGGGCTGCGCCTGTCCGTCAACGACGGCGGCGCACGGCCCGACATGGTGTCGCTGCGGCTCGCGCAGGCGGTGCGCGCGATCGAAGGAGACGCGCGATGAATGCGGCGGCCACGACAGCACATCCGGAATTCGCGCCGGCGGGCGCGAGCTGGTTCGAGGCGTCGGCGCGGCAGCGGCTCGCGGGCCTCGTCGACGCGGGCTCGTTCGAGGAATTCATTGGCCCGCAGGACCGGCTGACGAGCCCGCATCTGCCGATCTTCGACCTGCCGCAGCAGTTCGACGACGGGATGATCGTCGGCCGCGCGGCGCTCGACGGCGAGCCCGTGCTCGTCGCCGCGCAGGAAGGGCGCTTCATGGGCGGCGCGTTCGGCGAGGTGCACGGCGCGAAGCTGACGGGCCTCCTGCGCGCGGCGCGCGAGCGGCGCCCGATGCCCGTGCTGATCCTGTTCGACACGGGCGGCGTGCGGCTGCAGGAAGCGAACGCGGGCGAGATCGCGGTATCCGAGATCATTCGCGCGGTGATCGACGCGCGCGCGGCGGGCGTGCCCGTCGTCGGGCTCGTCGGCGGGCGCGCCGGCTGCTACGGCGGCGGCGGGATCATCGCCGCGTGCTGCTCGGCGCTCGCGGTGTCCGAACAGGGGCGCATCGGCGTATCCGGGCCGGAGGTGATCGAGAGCCGGCGCGGCGTCGACGAGTTCGACGCGCGCGATCGCGCGCTGATCTGGCGGACGATGGGCGGCAAGCATCGTCGGCTCGTCGGCGGCGCCGAGCGCTTCGTCGACGATACGATCGACGCGTTCCGCGACGCCGCGATCGCGCTCGTCGCGCGCGTGCGGGCGGGCACGGCGTTCGGCGCGGCGACGCTTGCGGCCGAGCATGCGCGGCTCGTCGAGCGCATCGCGCGCTTCGGCGAGTGCGGCGACGCGCTCGACGTGTGGCGCGCGCTCGGCGCGCCCGACGCGGACGCGATTCCGTCGCTCGATGGCGCCGCGTTTGCATCGTTGGCCGACCGACTGACGGAGGTGCGCCATGACGCTCGATGACGTATTGGCTTCGCTGTTTCCGTCGGGCCACGATGTCGCGATCGATGCCGACGGTCTGCTCGAAGGGCGCGGCATGCTCGCGGGCCGCGCGGTCGACGTGATCGGCGTCGCGCGCGGCGCGGCGCTCGGCGTCGACGGCGCGCTCACGCTCGCCGCCCGCGTGCTCGCGACGATCGGGCGCGGCGACGCGACGCCGATCCTCGTGCTCGTCGACGGCGACAGCCAGCGGATGAGCAAGCGAGACGAACTGCTCGGCCTGAACGAGTGCCTCGCGCATCTCGCGAAATGCCTGCTGCACGCGCACGCGCTCGGCCATCCGACGATCGGGCTGCTGTACGGGCATGCGGCGGCGGGCGCGTTCATCGCGACGGCGCTCGCGACGCGCACGCTGGTCGCCCTGCCGGGCGCTCAGCCGGAGGTGATGGATCTGCAGGCGATGTCGCGCGTGACGAAGCTGCCCATCGACGTGCTGCGCGAGAAGGCGCAGTCGACCGCGGTGTTCGCGCCGGGGCTCGACAACTTCGCGAAGACGGGCGCGGTCGACGCCGTGCTCGATCCGGCGCGCTCGCTCGCCGAGCAAGTGGCCGCGATCGTCGCGCGGCCGACGGATCGCGCCGACCGGCGCGATCGGCTCGGCCACGAGCGCGGCGGCCGGCCGGTGGCGGCCGATGTCGCGCAACGCGTGTATGAGCTCGCGCGCGCCGGCCGCTGATACGCCGCTCGTGCGGCACACGCTCGTGCGCGTGCACGCCGACGCGTGGCGTGCGCTGCTCGGCGCGCGCCACGGCGTCGACGCGCTGCCGTTCGTGCGCGACTGGGCGGCGCGCGGCTGGCCGCTGATCGTCCGGCGGCGTTCGCCGTGCGATGCGGGCGTGCCGCTCGGGTTGCCGCTGCCGCCGTCGGCGGGCAAGCGGCGCGTCGCGTTCGCGGCCGCGCGCGAGCATATCGACGCGGTCTGCGCGCTGCCGATGCTCGCCGACGTCGAGCATGAAGCGCCGCCCGCGTGGCGGCCGACGCTCGCAGGGCTGCGTGCGCTTGCGGACGCGCATCGCGTCGATTGCCGCGTGTTCGGCGGCCTCGCGTGGCAGACGCTGACGGGGTTGCGTTATCTGAGCGGCAGCTCGGATCTCGATATTTTGCTGATGCCGTCGCGTTCGTCTTCGACTTCGACTTCGTCGTTGCCTTTGCCTTTGCCGATATCGTCGCTGACGGCTTCGGCTTCGGCTTCGGCTTCGGCTTCGGCTTCGGCTTCGGCGTTGGTGTCGGCATCGGCATCGGCGTTGCTTTCGTCTCCGGTTCCGTCGCGGCGCGAGGCGCTCGCGTCGTTCCTCACGGCGCTCGCCGAGCTCGACGCTCACGCGCCGATGCGCATCGACGGCGAGTTGCTGCGCGCCGACGGCGCAGGCGTGAACTGGCGCGAGCTGCATGCAGACGAGCATGAGGTCGCGATGAAAACCGCGACGGGCGTCGAGCTGTGCGTGCCGGAGGCATTTCTGGAGACGTGGCGATGAAGCAGAGCGCATGCGTGGCGCGGATGGCGGCCCGACGTGAAGCGACGCGCGGCGATTCGGCGTACGCGCTTGACGAAGCGGACGGGGTAGATACGCTGCTGAATGCGTCGAATGCGTCGAATGCGTCGAATGCGTCGAATGCGTCGAATGCGTCGAATGCGTCGAATGCGTCGAATGCGTCGAATGTGGCGATCATGCGGAATACGCCGAGCGCACTAGATCCTTCGGATCAGCCGGGCGCGCCCGATCCATCGCACGCGCTGTCCGCGTCGGACCATTCCGAGCCTTCGATACGCGAGCCGCATCGACGAGCATCGCCGACAGCGGATGCCATCGCCGCCTACGCGACGCACTGCCTGCGCCTCGAAATCGACACATGGCCGAAGCCGGGCCTCGTGAGCCACGTCGACGCGGGCAGTCACGACGACATGACAGCCGGGACGTTCTACAACAGCGCGGCGGCGCTCGAACCATTCTTCGCCGAACTCGCCGCAGCGGGCGCGCGCGATGCCGACATGCCGGCGCTGCGCAAGATCGGCCTGCGCGCGGAGCGCGCGATGCTCGCGGCGACGGACGGCGTGAACACGCATCGCGGCGCGATCTTCGGGCTCGGTCTGCTGTGCGCGGCCGCGGGCCTGCGCGCGTCGGCCGGACGCGGGCGAGACGCCCGTGCGACGCTCGGCGCACTCGTTGCCGCGCGCTGGGGCGGCGAGATCGTCGGCGGCCCGCGCCTTGCCGACAGCCACGGTGAACGTGCGGGTCGCTGCTACGGCGTCGGCGGCGCGCGCGCGGAGGCGGCGGGCGGTTTCGCGAGCGTCTACGCGGTCGGCGTGCCGGCGCTGCGCGATGCCGCGCGGCTCGCGCCGGGCGACGCCGAGGCGGCGCGCGTGCACGCGTGCTTCGCGCTGATTGCCGCGGTCGACGACACGAATCTGCTGCATCGCGGCGGTCGCGGCGGCCTCGGTTTCGCGCAGCGGACCGCGTGCGAATTTCTCGAGCGGGGCGGAGTGGGCGCAGCCGACTGGCGCGCGCGCGCGGCCGCCGCGCACCGTGCGTTCGTTGCGCGTCGGCTGAGTCCAGGCGGTGCGGCGGATTTGCTCGCGATGAGCTTGTTCGTCGCGGCGCTCGAAGCGGAGCGCCTGCCGTGACGATCGCGATTCTCTGTTCGGGTCAAGGCTGCCAGCGCGCCGGCATGTTCGAGCTGACGGCCGACTTGCCGGAAGCCGCGCCGCTCTTCGCGCACGCGGCCACGCTGCTCGGCGCCGATCCGCGCGACTGGGTGCGCGACGCCGGCGACGACGCGTTGCGCGAGAACTTCGCCGCGCAGCTCGTCTGCACGCTGCAGGCGGTGAGCGCGATGACGCGGCTCGACGCGCTGCTGCCGCGCCGGCGCTGCGTCGCGGGATACAGCGTCGGCGAGGTCGCCGCGTGGAGCGTCGCGGGGCTCGTCGACGCGCGAGCCGCGCTTGATCTCGTCGCGGCCCGCGCGCATGCGATGGACGCGGCGAGCGACGGCGATGCGGGGATGCTGTTCGTGCGCGGCCTGTCGCGCGACGTGATCGACGCATCGTGCGCGACGCACGGCGCCGCGGTCGCGATCGTCAATCCGGGCGACGCATACGTGCTCGCCGGGCCGCGCGCGGCGCTCGACGCGCTCGACGCGGACGCGCGCTCGCGAGGCGCGGCGCGCGTCGCACTGGTCGCCGTCCACGTCGCGTCGCATACGCGTTGGCTCGGCGCGGCGGTGCCGCGGTTTCGCGCCGCGCTCGCCGGCGCGCGGATTGCGCGCGCACCCGTCGCCGGCACGCGGCTCCTGTCCGGCATCGACGGCGCGCCGGTGCTCGACGTCGATGCCGGCGTCGACAAGCTCGCGCGCCAGATCGCCGAGCCGATCGACTGGGCCGGGTGCCTCGCGGGCTGCGTCGAGGCGGGCGCGCGCGCGTTCGTCGAGCTCGGCCCGGGCCGCGCGCTCGCGGAAATGGCGGCCGCCGCGTATCCCGCGCAGCCGGCGCGCAGTCTGGCCGATTTCCGCTCGTGGGACGGCGTGCGCGCGTGGCTTTCCCGCGTCGGTCTCGACGTCTAGCGCGCATCGCGTGCACGCGCGGCGACGCGTCGCGCGCGCCTCGTCGACGAAACGGCTTGCAACGGTATTGGACGTGGCTACAATTGCCGCCCCATGACATCCCGCGTTCGTTTCGCTTCCGTCTTTTCCTCGGTTTGCGCACTTCTTTGCGCGGCTTCGGTGTCCGAATTCGCGCGCGCCGCACAGATTCCATCGCGCGATCCCGCGCGCGACGCATACTTCGATGCAGACGCCGGCTCGATCGACATCGAAGTCGAGCTGATCCACCGCGCCCATACGCGCGTGCTGGTCGCGGGCGGCGCGTCGGTGCCGGCTGCCGTCGCGGCGGCGCTGCGCGTGGCGCGCGGACGCGGCGTCGACGTGCGGGTCGTGCTCGACCGGACGGGACGCGCGACGAAGTACGGCGGAGCGGGGTTTCTCGCGAACGCGGGCGTCGACGTCGCGCTCAGCGATCGCGTGCCGAATGCGCATGATCCGTTCGTCGTCGTCGACGACGCGATCGTGCTCGGCACAGCGAGCTTCGTGCAGGCGAGCGACGAGCGCGCGGCGGGCAATTTCAACGTCTTCTATCGCGCGCCGCAGCTCGCGCAGTCGTATGCGGCGGAATTCTGGCGGCTTTACGGCCTGTCGCGACGGTATTGAGCGGCGTCCTCCGCACGCTCGCGCGGAGCGCGGGCGACCTGTCGGCTCTGCTCGGCGTGACCCCGCTGATCCCGCCGACCCCGCCGACCCCGCCGACCCCGCTGACCCCGCTGACCCCGCTGACCCCGCTGACCCCGCTGACCCCGCTGACCCCGCTGACCCCGCTGACCCCGCTGACCCCGCTGACCCCGCTGACCCCGCTGACCCCGCTGACCCCGCTGACCCCGCTGACCCCGCTGACCCCGCTGATCCCGCCGACCCCGCCGACCCCGCCGACCCCGCTGACCCCGCTGACCCCGCTGACCCCGCTGACCCCGCTGACCCCGCTGACCCCGCTGACCCCGCTGACCCCGCCGAGCGCGGTCAGACCGGCGCGACCGACGAGGCCGGCAAGACCGCCGCAACCGGTTCCGATTTTCGCCGCTGCGTCATCGCCGATGCGGAGGGCGGCTGGCGGGCGATCGCGTTCGCTTGCACAATAGCCGCTCGATAGCGAGGATGTCGATGCACGAACGACCGCCGATCACGGCCGAGACGACACGGTTTGCCGCGCTGGACGGCCGACTGCTGACGGGGACTTTCCATGCGCCGGGCACGCCCGCGGCGAGTAACGGCCGCGGCGTGCTCGTGAACGGCGCGCTCGGCGTGCCGCGCGGCTTCTACGAGCGCTACGCGCGTTTCCTGGCGGGCGACGGCTTCACCGTGCTGACCTACGACTACCGCGGCGTCGGCGATTCGCGCAAGGCGCCGTCCGAAGCCGACATGGCGACGCTGCGCGACTGGGGCGAAGCCGATCTGCCAGGCGCGCTCGACCATCTCGCGGCGCGCGCGCCGTCGCAGCGGCTGCTCGCAATCGGCCACAGCGTCGGCGGACAGATGTTCGGCCTTGCGCACAACAACGGCCGCGCGGCGGCGCTGCTGTCGATCTGCTGTCCGAGCGGCTACTGGCGGCTCTGGCCATGGCCGCGCCGGCTGATGCTCGCGCCGCTGCGGTTCGGCGTCGTGCCGGCGCTGGGCGGCGTGCTGTCGCATCTGCCGACGCGTCGTCTCGGATTGGGCGGCGGCGCCGATCTGCCGTCCGGCGTGATGCGCGAATGGGCGCGCTGGTGCCGCCATCCGGACTATCTGGTCGACGGCGCGGGCCGTCCGCTGCGCGAGCATTTCCGCGGCTACCGAGGCCGGATTCTCGCGTACACGGTCAGCGACGACTGGATGGCGCCCCCCGCCGCGGTGCAGGCGCTGCACCGTTTCTATTCGAGCGCGCAGATCGAGCACCGCGAGATCTCGCCGGATCGCAGTCGGCACGCGATCGGCCATTTCGGCTATTTCCGCGACGACAACCGCGCATTGTGGCCGCTCGGCGCGGCGTGGCTGCGCGAACAATGAGCGGCGCGGGCGTTCGCGTCACGTCGGGTTGCACCGACGGCGCGCCGCGTGTGTCCGCGGTTCCCGCATTTTTCGGCTCCCGCTAGGCGAAGCGCGCGCGACGCGCTACAGTCGACAGCCCCCCGTCAAGCGGAGCATTCCCGATGAAGCTGATTGGCATGTTGGATTCCCCGTTCGTGCGGCGCGTCGCCATTTCGGCGAAGCTGCTCGGTCTACCGTTCGAGCACAGTTCGTTGTCGGTGTTTCGCCAGTTCGACGCGTTCAAGTCGCTCAATCCGGTCGTGAAGGCGCCGACGTTCTTCATCGACGACGGCACGATGCTCGTCGATTCGTCGCTGATCGTCGATTACCTCGATCGGCTTGTCGCGCCCGGGCGGCGGCTGATGCCGGAAGATCCGGCGGCGCGCGTGCGCGCGCTCGAGCTGACGGGCCTCGCGCTCGCGGCGGCGGAAAAGACGGTGCAGGTCGTCTACGAGCATGGGCTGCGGCCGGGCGACAAGCAGCACCAGCCGTGGCTCGACCGCGTGCTCGGCCAGCTCGACGGCGCGTACGGCGCGCTCGAGGCGCGCATCGCGGGCGCGAGCGGCTGGCTCGTTGGCGAGCGGATCACGCAGGCGGACGTCACGGTCGCCGTGGCGTGGCGCTTCACGCAATTCATGAAGGACGACTACCCGGATCTCGCGCGCATCGAGCCGGCGCGCTATCCGGCGCTCGCCGCGCTGTCCGCGCGTGCTGAGGCGCTGCCGGAGTTCGAGGGCACGCCGCTCGATTGAATCGAGCGGCGCGGGCAGGGCGCCGCGGCAGCGCGCGGGCATGATCCGCCCCGCCCGCTGCTCGACGCTCGATATTCGGCGCCGGGCGCCGCACGAAGCGCCGCGAACCTCTGTTCCGACCGACCATTGCCGAGCGCGAAAACGCGGAGGCGGCCTCGCCACGCTGATCGCGCGTCGCGAGGCCGCCTCCGCGGTCCATCATCGAATGGCGTGTCTAAGCTCTCGCGTATTCGACTTCATGCACGCAGCGCGGCAGCGGGCGCGTAGCCGCTGTCGTCGCGCTCGTCCGCCTCGCGGCGCTTGATCTCGAGCGCACGCGCCTCGCGATGCGACGCGACGGCAGGCGGCGAGCCCTTCAGCGGCTGGCGCGCGCTCTCCGGCAGCGCGAGCACCGAGATCGCGCCGATCACGGCGGCGCCCATCAGGTAGTACGCGGGCATCATCAGGTTGCCCGTCGCGTCGACGAGCCAGGCGGCCGCGAGCGGCGTCGTGCCGCCGAACAGCGACACCGACACGTTGAAGCCGATCGCGAGCGCGCCGTAGCGGATCTCGGTCGGGAAGAGAGCGGGCAGCGCCGACGGCATCACGCCCGTGAAGCACGACAGCAGCGCGCCGAGGATCAAGAGGCCGCCGAACACGAGCGACGTTTCGCCCGTGCGGATGAGGAGCAGCGCGGGGATCGCGAGCGTGAAGAGCCCGATGCAGCCGGCGAGCATAACCGGCTTGCGGCCGACCGCGTCCGACAGGCGGCCCGTCGCGAGCGTCATCGGCATCATCAGCACCATCACGATCAGGATCAGCATGAGGCCGTGCGCCTCGTCGAAGTGCAGCGTCGACGACAGGTAGCTCGGCAGGTACGACAGCGCCATGTAGTCGGCGACGTTGAAGATCAGCACGAGACCGATGCACAACAGCAGCGCGCGCCAGTGACGCATGAGCTGCCGGCGGAAATGCGTCTTCGGCACCGCCTTGTCCTGTGCTTCGCGCACTTCGGCCTGACGCTTGAATGCGGGCGTTTCTTCGAGCTTCATCCGGATGTAGAGGCCGATCAGGCCGAGCGGGCCGGCGATGAGGAACGGCACGCGCCAGCCCCACGACAAGAGCGCCTCGTGCGACAGCGACGCCGTCAGCAGCGCGACGACGCCCGCGCCCATCACATAGCCGATCAGCGTGCCGAACTCGAGGAAGCTGCCCATGAAGCCGCGGCGCTTGTCCGTCGAGAACTCGGCGATGAAGGTCGCCGCGCCGCCGTATTCGCCGCCCGTCGAGAAGCCCTGCACGAGGCGCGCGACGAGGAGCAGCACGGGCGCCAGGATGCCGATCGAGCCGTAGCTCGGGATGAGGCCGATCGCGAACGTGCCGACCGCCATCATGATCATCGTCATCGCGAGCACGCGCTGGCGGCCGATGCGGTCGCCGAGCGGGCCGAACACCATCCCGCCGAGGGGGCGCACGAGGAACGCGGCGGCGAACGTGCCGAACGTCGCGAGCAGTTGCGCGGACGGGTTGCTCGACGGGAAGAACACTTGGCCGAGCGTGACGGCGATGTAGCTGTAGACGCCGAAGTCGAACCATTCCATTGCGTTGCCGAGGGCCATCGCACCGACGGCGCGCTTCAGAAGGCCCTGGTCGACGACGGTGATGTCGTGCGGGGCGGCGGCAGACGCGCCGTCGGCGGTCGCGATTGACGAAGTAGAAGGGGCGGGTGTTGCAGTCAAGGTCGAAAACTCCTGTGACGGCGGCCGAATCGCGCGAGGGGACGCGCGGTTCGCCACGGGTTGCCGAAGAGTGCGGTTCGCGATCGAGCGAGGGTCGCGAGCGTGAAAGGGCGCATGAAACGCTTAATCCAAAAGGAAGCCGATCCGGCGCGGACCCGATGGTCGTCGCGCACTCGCACTCATGAGAAAAGGCCGCCGCACCGGGGCGGTCGACGAACCGGCGCCTCGCGTGGCGTTCGCGGCCGGCTGGATGCCCTTCAAGGGCGTTGAAACGAAAAAAGCTGCCTGAAGGCGCGCTTTCTTGTGAGCGAAATTTCGGGCGACCCGTTGCGGCGCAATGCCGAACGATCTCGTGACCGAAATAAATGACAGACGTAAGCTGTTTAAAGAAGCGACATGATAGCACGATGGCGGAGGATCGCGCAAATTGCTGCGGGAGCGCCGCTTTTCCGGGCATCGGCTCGGGTATGATCGCGCTCGTTGCCGCGGGATTGCGCGGCGTTTTCGACGTGCGTTTCGCGCGCCCCGAACATGCTTTCACTCGCGAAGATTGCGGCGCTTTTCGTATTGACCGCCGTCGCCGAAATCGTCGGCTGCTATTTGCCGTGGCTCGTGCTGAAGGCGGGGAAGCCCGCCTGGCTGCTCGCGCCCGCGGCGCTGTCGCTCGCGCTGTTCGCGTGGCTCTTGACGCTGCATCCTGCCGCCGCCGCGCGCACCTATGCGGCGTACGGCGGCGTCTATATCGCGGTCGCGCTCGCGTGGCTGCGGGTCGTCGATGGCGTGCCGCTGTCGCGCTGGGACGCGGCGGGCGCGGCGCTCGCGCTCGCCGGGATGTCGGTGATCGCGCTGCAGCCGCGCGGGTGATGCCGAGAGCGACGCCGCGGCGCGTGCCGGGTGGTGTCGATGCGTCGCGTGCGGCGGGGCGAACTCGCTCATTCGCTCATTCGCATGCGTGCGCTCGCTCCCGATCCTCCGGCGGCATCGACCTCGTCAAGCCTCGCTACCCGCTTCCTTGCGCCACACGCACGCGCCCTTGACCGACTTGTCGAGCGCGTCGAGCTGCGCCTCGTGCGCGGCGAGCTCGTCGTCGGTCGCGGCGAGCACCGGCAGGTCGAGCCCGCTGAACGCCATCCGCGGCGCGTCGCCGTTGCGGTGCGCGTCGCCGCCTTCGTCGAGCATGTCGATGACGAGGCTTTCCTGCCCGCGCGTCATCGCGAGATACACCTCGGCGAGCAGCTCGGAGTCGAGCAGCGCGCCGTGCAGCGTGCGGTGCGCGTTGCTGATGTCGAAGCGGTCGCACAGCGCGTCGAGCGAGTTGCGCTTGCCGGGGAACATCTGCTTCGCCTGCACGAGCGTGTCGATCACGCCCGCGCAGTGGTCGGTGAAGGCCGGCAGGCCGAGCAGCGAGAACTCGGCGTCGAGAAATCCAAGGTCGAACGGCGCGTTGTGGATGATGAGCTCCGCGTCGCGGACGAAATCGCGCAGCTCGTCGACGATTTCGGCGAACTTCGGCTTGTCGCTCAGGAACTCGGTCGTGAGCCCATGCACCGCGAGTGCGCCCGGATCGCTGTCGCGCCCGGGGTTCACGTAAAAGTGCAGGTTGCTGCCGGTGAGCCGCCGGTTCAGCAGCTCGACGCAGCCGATTTCGATGACGCGGTCGCCCGCGCGTGCGTTGAGGCCGGTGGTTTCGGTATCGAGAATGATCTGGCGCATGTCTGAAAAACAGGATTCGGGTCAGTCGTGAAGCGAAAAGGGATGCGCAAGCGGGCTCATGCCCGATCGAGCGATTCGACGCCACGGTTCGCGAGCGCGTCCGCGCGCTCGTTCTCCGGGTGGCCGGCGTGCCCCTTCACCCAGCGCCATTCGATGTCGTGCTGCGCGACGAGCGCGTCGAGCCGCTGCCAGAGGTCCGCGTTCTTCACGGGCGTCTTCGCGGCGGTGACCCAGCCTTTCTTCTTCCAGCCGTGGATCCACTCGCTGATGCCTTTCTGCACGTATTGCGAATCGGTGTGGACGACCACCTTGCACGGGCGCTTCAGCACCTCGAGCGCGGCGATCACGGCGGTGAGCTCCATCCGGTTGTTGGTCGTGCCGGCTTCGCCGCCGAAGAGTTCCTTCTCCTGCGCGCCGTAGCGCAGCAATGCGCCCCAGCCGCCGGGGCCCGGATTGCCCTTGCAGGCGCCGTCGGTATAGATGTCGATGGTTTGCAACGTCATGAGTGTTCTTGGTGGGTGGTCGGGGTGGCCGCAGGCGTGAGGCCCGGCGCGAGCACCGGCTTTTTCATCCTGATCGGGCCGACGAGCCGCATTCCGCGCACGCGCTTGATCGCCGTCACCATGTAGACGGCGCCGAAGATCGGCCACCAGCGGTCGCCGGCGGCCTCCATGAACGCGTAGCGGGACAGCCACTTGTCGGTGGCGAGGGGCGGCCGGTAGCAGCCGAAGCGGCCGCGCTCGAGATCGAAGCCGAGCAGCTTGATCCAGTCCTTCAGCCGGATGAACGTGATCTGGTCGCGCGTCGCGGGCACGAACGGCCGGTTCGCCATCTTGCCGACCGACTGCCGCGCGCCCCAGAGGCTCAGCGAGTTGAAGCCCGTGATCACGAGCTGGCCTTCCGGCATCAGCACGCGCTCGGCTTCGCGCAGCAGCCGGTGCGGATCGGACGTGAATTCGAGCGTGTGCGGCATCACGATCAGGTCGACGCTCTGCGACTCGAACGGCAGATCGAGCAGGTCGCACCAGACGGTGCTGCGTCCGGCGGGCGCATGCTCGGTGCTGTGCGCCTCGCGCGCCCACGGATAGTGATAGGGCGCGCTCGCGCCGCTCGCCGGATCGAGCACGAGGCCGCGGCACGGCATGCGGTTCTCGCGCAGCGTATCGAGCTGCGGCAGCCCGAGCTGCAGCGCGTGGAAGCCGAACACGTCGGACACGGTGCGGTCGAGCTGCGTCTGCTCCCAGTCGAGCACGTAGCGCCCGGGCGGGGAGTCGGTCCAGGCGGGCCAGTCTATAATCGAACGGTCAGACATATCTCGGTGGTTGCGCGCCCATGAACGAGCTGGAATACGTGCCGGTGCCGGCATTCGACGACAACTACATCTGGCTCGTGTCGGACGGCAGCGATGCGGTTGCCGTCGATCCGGGCGAGGCCGCCCCGGTGCGCCGCTATCTCGACGCGCGAGGTTGGCGGCTGACCGCTATTTTACTCACGCACCATCATGGCGACCATGTCGGTGGAGTGGCCGAGCTGCTCGCGACCTCGCGCGGCAGCGATTCCTTCGCGGTGTTCGGCCCAGCACACGAGGCGATCGAGCACGTGACGCGCCGCCTCTCGGGCGGCGAGCGCGTGCGCATCGGATCGCCCGCGCTCGAATTCGACGTGATCGACGTGCCCGGCCATACGCGCGGCCACATTGCGTATTTCCAGGCGGCCGGCGCAGGCCCGGCGGGGCCGGCGCATGCCGCGCCGCATCTCTTTTGCGGCGACACGCTGTTCTCGTGCGGCTGCGGCCGCCTCTTCGAAGGCACGCCCGCGCAAATGCTCGCGTCGCTCGACGCGCTCGCGGCGCTGCCGGGCGACACGCGCGTGCACTGCGCGCACGAGTACACGCTGTCGAACATCCAGTTTGCGCTCGCTTGCGAGCCGGGCAACGCGGCGCTCGCCGCATGGCGCGACGAAGCGAGCGCGCGTCGCGCGCGCAACGAGCCGACGCTGCCGACGACGATCGCGCACGAGCGAGCGGTGAACCCGTTCCTGCGCGCGGACAGCCCGTCGATCCGCGCGACGCTCGAAACGCAACTGCACGAGGCGGCGCCCGACCGGCTCGCCGCGTTCACGCTGATGCGCGAGTGGAAAAATCGTTTTCGTTAACCCGTAGGGTTGTCGGGTCAAGCTCAACCAGAATCTGGAGAATCGGCCCCAAATACCCGATTTAGCAGGTTTTTCGGTGTTTTTATTGACGCGAACCACGCACTTTCGTACTATCGCCTGCAATTTCCAGCCGTTGGAAGCCGAGATTTTCATGCGATTCCTCCTCAGTGCGCTATTGGTCCTGACGCTCGCCGCGTGCGCGGGCGCGGGACCGACTGCCCAAAATCCCGCGGCCTCCGATCCGCAAGCCGCTTCGACCTTCCTGCGCAAGTCCGCCACCGCGAAAGAAACCGTCGACGTCGACAAGCAATCGGTCGGCGACCTGACCACCAACGACAGCGATCTCTGGGCGCGCATCCGCCGCGGCTTCCAGGTGCCCGATCTGCAGAGCGACCTCGTCGACATGCAGACCACGTGGTATACGCAGCGCCCCGACTACGTGCAGCGGATGACCGAGCGCTCGCAGAAGTACCTGTACCACATCGTCGAGGAGCTCGAGGCGCGCCACATGCCGACCGAGCTCGCGCTGCTGCCGTTCATCGAGTCCGCGTACAACCCGCAGGCGCTGTCGGTCGCGAAGGCGGCCGGCATGTGGCAGTTCATGCCGGGCACGGGCCGCACGTACAACCTGAAGCGGAACATGTGGCAGGACGAGCGGCGCGACGTGCTCGCATCGACGAGCGCGGCGCTCGACTATCTTTCGCGCCTGCACGACATGTTCGGCGACTGGTATCTCGCGCTCGCCGCGTACAACTGGGGCGAGGGCAACGTGCAGCGCGCGATCGCGCGCAACCAGGCGGCCGGCCTGCCGACCGACTACCAGAGCCTGCGGATGCCGAACGAGACGCGCAACTATGTGCCGAAGCTGCAGGCCGTGAAGAACATCATCGCGAATCCGCAGCAGTACGGCCTCACGCTGCCGGATATCCCGAACCACCCGTATTTCGTGACGGTGACGACGTCGCGCGACATCGACGTGACGGTCGCCGCGAAGCTCGCGAACCTGCCGCTCGACGAATTCAAGTCGCTCAATCCGTCGTTCTCGAAGCCCGTGATCCTCGGCGCGACGCAGCCGCAGATCCTGCTGCCGTTCGACAACGCGACGGCGTTCGAGAAGGGCCTGAAGTCGTACGACGGCCAGCTGTCGTCGTGGACGGCGTACACCGTGACTGAACGCTCGCGGCCTGCCGCGATCGCGGAGAAGATCGGCGTCGACGCGGACACGCTGATGCAGGTGAACAAGATTCCGGCCGGCATGCGCCTGAAGCCCGGTTCGACGATCGTCGTGCCGCGCACCGACGACGACGACGAGGACATCAGCGCCGACGTCGCCGAGAATGGCGCGCTCGCGATGGAGCCGGACGTGCCGGATACGCGCAAGATGCTGATTCGCGTGCGCCGCAAGCAGTCGATGGAAGCGCTCGCGAGCCGCTACGGCGTGTCGGTCGCGCAGCTTCGCGGGTGGAACCGCACGCGCCGCGCTGTCGTGATGCCGGGCCAAACGATGGTGCTGCACGTGCCGGTCGGCCGCGCGGTGCCGGCCGAGCCGGGTCCGGAGCGGATCGCGACGTCGGTTTCAGGCGGCCGCATCGAGCGCGCGAGCCTGCATACGGGCGGCAAGGCGAGCCGCGGCCGCAAGGCGGCGCCCGTCGCCGCGAAGGCGCCCGCGAAGGCCGCGACGAAGCGCAGCGCGAAGGCCGCACCCGCGAAGTCCGCGAGCCACAAGGCAAAGAAAAAGTAAGACGAAAGGCGTGCGTGCCGCGGGGACTTTCCGATCCCCGCCGCGCAATCGACTATCATCGCCGGACGCCGTCACTTGGGTGACGGCGTTTTCGTTTGTGTG
Organism: Burkholderia mayonis; assembly: GCF_001523745.2. NCBI lineage: Bacteria > Pseudomonadati > Pseudomonadota > Betaproteobacteria > Burkholderiales > Burkholderiaceae > Burkholderia > Burkholderia mayonis. Next base: position 2,496,323 of record NZ_CP013386.1, on the reverse strand, counting down.
CTTTGCCGCGGATTCGCCGGCCGGGCGCTTCATCGGTGATCAAGATGTCCCTTGTGCAATTTCGCGTGTTCGCGCTGTTCGCGATCGGCTACTTCGTTTCGTATGTCTTTCGTGGCGTGAATCTCGGCTTCGCGCCGCTCATCACGCGCGACCTCGGCCTGTCCGCCGCCGACCTCGGCCTGCTGACGAGTCTCTATTTCCTCGGCTTCGCGTGCGCGCAGATTCCGGCGGGCGTGCTGCTCGACCGCTACGGTCCGCGCCGCGTGAGCGCCGCGCTGTTGCTCGTCGCGGCGGCGGGCGCGTGGGTGTTCGGCGCCGCGCACGACGTCGGCACGATGATGGCCGGGCGGCTTCTGATCGGCATCGGCGTGTCGGTGTGCCTCGGCGGCGCGTTCAAGGCGCTCGCGCAGCATTTCCCGGTCGCGCGGCTGCCGCTCCTGAACGGCTTCGTGATGGCGGTGGGCGGCCTGGGCGGCGTCGCGGTCGGCTCGCCGCTCGAATGGCTGCTCGGCTTCGCCGGCTGGCGTGCGGTGTGCGCGGGGCTCGGCGCGTTCACGGTGGCGGTCGCGGCCGCTTTGTGGACGTTCGCGCCCGAAGCGGAGCAGGGCCGCCAAAACGTGAGCGTCGCCGCGCAGTTCGCCGGCACCTGGCGGATCATCGCGGACCGCGCGTTCTGGAAGATCGCATCGTTCTCGGTCGTCACGCAGGGCGTGTTCTATGCGATGCAGTCGCTATGGGTCGGCGCGTACCTGCGCGACGTGAGCGGCTTCGCGCCGAGCGACGCGGCCGCGCTCGTATCGGTGCTCGGCTTCGCGATGATGGCGGGCTGCGTCGGCTTCGGCGCGGCGGCGCGCGGGCTCGAGCGGCGCGGCGTGTCGCTGTACGCGTTCTGTGGAGTGGGAATGGCGCTCTTCGTCGCGACGCAGCTCGCGATCATGCTGCGCGCGCCGCTGCCCGCCGTCGTGCTGTGGGCAGCGTACGGCGTGTTCGGCGGCGTCGGCATTCTGAGCTACGCGGTGCTCGCCGAGTACTTCCCCGTTCATCTGATCGGCCGCGCGAACACGACGCTCACGCTCGTCATCTTCGTCCTGATCTTCGGCTTCCAGGTCGGTGTGGGCGCGGTGCTGTCGCGGTGGCCGACTCACGCGGGGCACTACCCGGCGGGCGCGCACCTGACCGCTTGGGGCGTGCTCGTCGCGCTGCAGATCGCGAGCGCGGTCTGGTACGTGCTGCCCGACCGCGCGCTCGGCAAGTCGGCGCGGCACGCGGGCTGATGCGCGCGTTAGCCGCGCGCGTCGCGGGCGAAGTGGCGTACCGGCCCGAATCGGAGCGGCGAAAGGCGTGCGAGACGCCGCGCGCTTGTCTTTCTGCGGCCGCGACTGCGCGTCGGCGGCGTCGCGCGCTTCATCTGCGCTGGTCGACGTACTCGATGTATCCGCGCCCGCTCGCCGGCCGTCCGTCACGCTCGCCTTCCCAGCGATAGCCGCCGACGTAGCCCGTGCCGATGCCGAACAGCATCGGCGTGTCGACCGTCGCGTCGATGGCGAACAGATTGCGGCCTTGCCGGTCGCGCACGCGCCACGCGAATGTCTCGGGCAGCCGCATCTCGGAGCCGTCCGGCGCGACGGCCGGCTGCGCCTGCGTGCTCAGCACCCGGAAATGGACATCGGCGTCGAGCCGGTGCGCGCATTGGCCGACGATGCGCAGATACGCGCTCGTCAACGCCGGATGGCCGTCGACCTGGACGTGCGCGAGCAGCAACTGTGTATCGGCATCGAGATCGATCACCTGATAGCTGAACACGTCCCAGGGCAGCTTTGCGGCTTTCGGCAGGAAGCGGTCGTAGAGCAGATACGGCGAGGTGCCGCGCGCGTATTCATAGGTGCAGAGGCCCGACACCTCGGTCGCGGCGCCTTCCTGCTCGATCGTGCCCCGATAGCGGGTGACGAGTGCGATGTGTTCATAGAAGACGCCTTTCGCGAACCATGTGACGTCGCCCGTGGCCGTCAGCGACAACTCGACCGCGAAGCCCTGACGACGGCTCTTCAGCCGGAAATCGGGATAGCGGCCGCTCAGCTCCATATCCTCGCCGAGGCGCAGCAGGCTGCCGTCCGCGCGCCATTCCGTGTCGCGCGGGGTCGAATAGCGCGTGAAGTGACGATCGACGGCGGCCGCCGTGCCGTGCACGAGCGTCGCGGTCTGCAGCGGGCCGTCGCCCGGCGCGGCCGCGAAATCGGTGTCGAACACGCGCATGCCCGCGCTGCCGAGGATGATCGCGCTGGCCAAGAAATGGTGGGGCGCAGGCAGATCCGGGATCATGATGCCGTAGTGCATCAGGCCGAACCGGCGCGCACCGCCGTCCGGCGGAAAGATCGTCGGCGCGGGCAGGCCGTGGCGCGCGGATGGCTCGACGGGCCGCAGAATCTGCGTGGCCACCTTGGCCAGCGCGTAGCCGCGCAATCCGCGCCAGCCGCGGTGACGGTGCGCGCTGTCGATCGGGGGCAACGCGGACGCGGCGGGGCGCTCGTGTCGATGGCGGTGCTCATGTCTTCTCCTTTCCTTGTGTCTTCGATTTGCTTCAAATTTCAGTTGTCGCCGAGCTGCCGCTGGCTGCACAACGAACTGGTTGGCTGCCGTGGCACAGCTTGCGTCTCCCGGGCGTCAGCGAGCTCGAATCACGGCTGTTTGTCGTGTCGGAAAATGTGCAGGGCGCGCGGGCGTCACGTCACGATATGCCGCCTGCCGTCGGCCGCGCCGACGCTGTAGGAGGCGTGAGCAACGACGGTGCGCGGCGGCCCTCTGGGCCGTTGTCGAGGCCCGGACCGTGCGGGAAAGATCGCATTGAGCGTTACATCGGATAATGGCATATTGGGCGTGCTCTAGACATTTGAGGCCACCTTGATCGTCAAGCTCGCTCGCTGGGATTTCGTTCGCCCCGTCAACACGACGCGCGTGCTGGTGGACGTGGGCGTCGAGCAAGGATTGGATTTACTTCAGTGTCTGGATGGCAGCGGCGTCGCGCCAGAGCTGCTCGATCGGCCGGAGGCCACCGTGGCTGCTGCACAGGAGTTGCGCATCGTCCGCAATCTGATGCGGTTTCTGGGGCCGGATTTTCCGCTCGGCGTTGAAGTCGGCCGGCGCTACCATGCGACCGCTTACGGAATCTGGGGATTCGCGCTCCTGAGCAGCGCGACGTTCGCCCACGCCGTGTCGGTTGGACTGCGCTACCTTCAGTTGACGTCGACCTTCTGCGACATCCGGCCGACCACGCGCGGCGATGACGCGACGCTCGTGATCGACGACCGTGACCTGCCGGGCGACGTGCTGGTCGAAATCACCGTGGCCGCATTGATCACGCTGCAGTTCGATCTCGATGCGGCGAACTTGCCGGTCAAGCGCCTTGCGCTCAAGATGGAGGCGCCGTCGTATGCCGATCGCTTCCGAACGTTGTTCGGCGCGTCGCCCGAGTTCGGTGCGGCGGAAAACGCGTTGACGGTCGACGCGCGCTGTCTGGATCTGAAGCTGCCGCAGCGCAACTCGCTGACGCGGCGGCTTTGCGAAGACGAATGCCGGCGCGTGCTTGAACGCCGCCGTCGCAGCGAAGGCTGGGCCGGGCGCGTGCGCCGGCACCTCGCGGGCGATTCGGCGCGCGGCCCGACGATGACGGCGCTCGCGGCGGAACTCGGCGTGAGCGCGCGCACGTTGCGGCGGCGGCTCGCGGACGAGGGGACGGATTACGAGACGGTCGTCGACGAGATTCGCGAAACGCTGGCCGAAGCGCTGCTCGCGACCACGGCATTGACCGTCGCGGAGATCTCGGAGCGGCTCGGCTATTCGGAGCCGTCCGCGTTCGCGCGCGCGTTCAGGCGGTGGAAGGTGATGTCGCCCAACGAATATCGGCGGTCCGCGTGACGCGGAGCGGGTGGGCCGTGCGCGGCGCGCGCCGGTTCGCCGCGGTCGGCGAAGGCGTGGGCGATGCCTGCCGCGCCGGCGTCCGGGCACGCGCGAGCCCGCACGACATGCGCTAATCGATTGAAGATAAGGCCAATTTCACGCTATAATTTGAAAGTTTGTGCTAATCAACCTCGCACCCTAGCGCCTACCTCCCTCATCCCGTTCGTCCGCCGCACGCCGCTTGACGCAGGCGATGCCGCGAAACCCGCGCCCGCGCGCGCCGTTTCGCGCTCGACCGCAAGCCCGCGCGCGCAAGCGCCCACGCGCGCCGTGATGCATCACGCGGCCCGCAAGCGCGCGGCAGGATAGACAGGTCGGCGGCAAGGGTGTCCCCCAAGGAGCCCCCCGTGTTGCCGTCTTTTTCTCCCGCTTTGCTCGCACTCGCCGACGGCACGGTCTTTCGTGGTTATTCGATCGGCGCGGCCGGCCATACGATCGGCGAAGTCGTGTTCAACACCGCGATCACCGGCTATCAGGAAATCCTCACGGATCCGAGCTATGCGCGCCAGATCGTCACGCTGACCTATCCGCACATCGGCAACGTCGGCGTGAACGCCGAAGACGTCGAAGCGACGAAAGTCCATGCCGCCGGCCTCGTCGTGCGCGATCTTCCCGCGCTCGCGTCGAATTTCCGGATGGAGCGCTCGCTCGGCGATTACCTGCGCGACGAAGGCGTCGTCGCGATCGCGGGCCTCGACACCCGCAAGCTGACCCGCATCCTGCGCGACAAGGGCGCGCAAAACGGCTGCATCCTGACGGGCTCCGACGACGAAGCGAAGGCGATCGCGCTCGCGCGCTCGTTCCCGGGCCTCGCAGGGATGGATCTCGCGAAGGTCGTGTCGACGACGAAGCCGTTCGAGTGGAAGCAGACCGAATGGCGCCTCGGCAGCGGCTACGGGATGCAGGAGACGCCCCGCTACCGCGTCGTCGCGTACGACTTCGGCGTGAAGTACAACATTCTGCGGATGCTCGCCGAGCGCGGCTGCCACGTGACGGTGCTGCCCGCGCAGTCGAGCGCGGCCGACGCGCTCGCGCTCAATCCGGACGGCATCTTCCTGTCGAACGGCCCGGGCGACCCGGAGCCGTGCGACTACGCGATCGCCGCGACGAAGGAATTCATCGAGCGCGGCGTGCCGACCTTCGGCATCTGCCTCGGCCACCAGATCATGGGCCTCGCGGTCGGTGCGAAGACGCTCAAGATGAAGACGGGCCACCACGGCGCGAACCATCCGGTGAAGGATCTCGCGAACGGCCGCGTCGTGATCACGTCGCAGAACCACGGCTTCGCGGTCGACGCCGATTCGCTGCCCGCGAACGCGCGCACGACGCACGTGTCGCTGTTCGACGGCACGCTGCAAGGCTTCGAGCTGACCGACAAGCCCGCGTTCTGCTTCCAGGGCCACCCGGAAGCGTCGCCCGGTCCGCACGACATCGGCTATCTGTTCGACCGCTTCACCGCGCTGATGGATGCGGCGAAGGCGCGCAGCGCCTGACGCCGCCGCATTTCGATCAAGGAGTCTCGCATCATGTTCGGTCACGCACTCGGCATCACGGATCTCTGGACCTACGTGTTCGGAGTGGTGTTCATCATCCTGCTGCCCGGGCCGAACTCGATGTACGTGCTGTCGCTTGCCGCGCAGCGCGGCGTGAAGGCCGGCTATCGGGCCGCGTGCGGCGTGTTCCTCGGCGACGCCGTGCTGATGGTGCTGTCGGCCGCGGGCGTCGCGTCGCTGCTGAAGGCGAACCCGCTGCTGTTCTCGGTCGTCAAGTACGGCGGCGCCGCGTACCTGCTGTACATCGGCGTCGGCATGCTGCGCGGCGCATGGCGCAAACTCGCCCGGCGCGCCGATGCGGGCGGCGACGCGCCGCCCGCGGTGGACGGCGAGCGGCCGTTCCGAAAGGCGCTCGTCGTGAGCCTCCTGAATCCGAAGGCGATCCTGTTCTTCATCTCGTTCTTCATCCAGTTCGTCGATCCGGCCTACGCGCATCCGGCGCTGTCGTTCGTCGTGCTGGGCGCGATCGCGCAGCTCGCGAGCTTCCTGTACCTGAGCACGCTGATCTTCACGGGTGCGCGTCTCGCCGACCATTTCCGCCGCCGCCGCAAGCTCGCGGCGAGCGCGTCGGGTGGCGTGGGCGGCCTGTTCGTCGGCTTTTCCGTGAAGCTCGCGCTCGCGACGATGAGCTGAGCGTCGCCGCCCGCCGATCGCGCATCAACGATTATTTTTTGAATCCCAAGAGCCATGCCAAAACGCACAGACATCAACAGCATCCTCATCATCGGCGCCGGCCCGATCATCATCGGCCAGGCGTGCGAGTTCGACTATTCGGGCGCGCAGGCATGCAAGGCGTTGCGTGAAGAGGGCTACAAGGTCATCCTCGTCAACAGCAATCCGGCGACGATCATGACCGATCCGAACACGGCCGACGTCACGTACATCGAGCCGATCACGTGGGAAGTCGTCGAGCGCATCATCGAGAAGGAGCGCCCGGACGCGATCCTGCCGACGATGGGCGGCCAGACCGCGCTCAACTGCGCGCTCGACCTGCATCACCACGGCGTGCTCGAGAAGTACGGGGTCGAGCTGATCGGCGCGTCGCCCGCGGCGATCGACAAAGCGGAAGACCGCCAGAAGTTCAAGGACGCGATGACGAAGATCGGCCTCGGCTCGGCGAAGTCCGGCATCGCGCACTCGATGGACGAAGCGCTCAAGGTGCAAGCGGAAATCGCGGCGGCCACGGGCGGCAGCGGCTACCCGTCGGTGATCCGTCCGTCGTTCACGCTGGGCGGCTCGGGCGGCGGCATCGCGTACAACCGCGAAGAGTTCGAAGAGATCTGCAAGCGCGGTCTCGACCTGTCGCCGACGCGCGAGCTGCTGATCGAAGAGTCGCTGCTCGGCTGGAAGGAATACGAGATGGAAGTCGTGCGCGACCGCGCCGACAACTGCATCATCGTCTGCTCGATCGAGAACCTCGACCCGATGGGCGTGCACACGGGCGACTCGATCACGGTCGCGCCGGCGCAGACGCTCACCGACAAGGAATACCAGATCCTGCGCAACGCGTCGCTTGCCGTGCTGCGCGAGATCGGCGTCGACACGGGCGGCTCGAACGTGCAGTTCGCGATCAATCCGAAGGACGGCCGGATGGTCGTCATCGAAATGAACCCGCGCGTGTCGCGTTCGTCGGCGCTCGCATCGAAGGCGACAGGCTTCCCGATCGCGAAGGTCGCGGCGAAGCTCGCGATCGGCTACACGCTCGACGAGCTGAAGAACGAGATCACGGGCGGCCAGACGCCGGCGTCGTTCGAGCCGACGATCGACTACGTCGTCACGAAGATTCCGCGCTTCGCGTTCGAGAAATTCCGTGAGGCCGATTCGCGCCTGACGACGCAGATGAAGTCGGTCGGCGAAGTGATGGCGATCGGCCGCACGTTCCAGGAGTCGTTCCAGAAGGCGCTGCGCGGCCTCGAAGTCGGCGTCGACGGCCTCGACGAGAAGACGACGAGCCGCGACGAGATCATCCGCGAAATCGGCGAGCCGGGTCCGGACCGGATCTGGTACGTCGGCGATGCATTCCGCGTCGGCATGTCGCGCGAGCAGATCTTCGAGGAGACGGCGATTGATCCGTGGTTCCTCGAGCAGATCGAGCAGATCGTGCTGAAGGAGAAGGCGCTCTCCGGCCGCACGCTTGCGAGCCTGACGAAGGACGAGCTGCATTATCTGAAGCAGAGCGGCTTCTCCGACCGCCGCCTCGCGAAACTGCTCGGCGCGACGTCCGGCGACGTGCGCGCGCGCCGTCTCGAGCTGAACGTGCGCCCGGTCTACAAGCGCGTCGATACTTGCGCGGCCGAGTTCGCGACGAAGACGGCCTACATGTACTCGACCTACGAGGAAGAGTGCGAGGCACAGCCGACGGCGAACAAGAAGATCATGGTGCTGGGCGGCGGCCCGAACCGGATCGGCCAGGGCATCGAGTTCGACTACTGCTGCGTGCACGCGGCGCTCGCGATGCGCGAGGACGGCTATGAGACGATCATGGTCAACTGCAACCCGGAAACAGTGTCGACCGACTACGACACGTCCGATCGTCTGTACTTCGAACCGCTGACGCTCGAAGACGTGCTCGAGATCGTCGACAAGGAAAAGCCCGTCGGCGTGATCGTCCAGTACGGCGGCCAGACGCCGCTCAAGCTCGCGCTCGATCTCGAAGCGCACGGCGTGCCGATCATCGGCACGTCGCCCGACATGATCGACGCGGCCGAAGACCGCGAACGCTTCCAGAAGCTCTTGCAGGACCTCGGCCTGCGCCAGCCGCCGAACCGCACCGCGCGCGCCGAGGACGAAGCGCTCGCGCTCGCCGACGAAATCGGCTATCCGCTCGTCGTGCGCCCGTCGTACGTGCTGGGCGGACGAGCGATGGAAATCGTCCATGAGCCGCGCGATCTCGAGCGCTACATGCGCGAGGCGGTGAAGGTGTCGAACGATTCGCCGGTGCTGCTCGACCGCTTCCTGAACGACGCGATCGAATGCGACGTCGACTGCATCTGCGACGGCGATGCCGTGTTCATCGGCGGCGTGATGGAGCACATCGAGCAGGCGGGCGTCCACTCGGGCGATTCGGCATGCTCGCTGCCGCCGTATTCGCTGTCGAAGGAAACGGTCGCCGAGCTGAAGCGCCAGACTGGCGCGATGGCGAAGGCGCTGAACGTCGTCGGCCTGATGAACGTGCAGTTCGCGATTCAGCAGGTGCCCGCCGACGCAAATTCGGCGGACGGCTCGAAAGAGGACATCATCTACGTGCTCGAAGTGAACCCGCGCGCATCGCGCACGGTGCCGTACGTGTCGAAGGCGACGAGCCTGCCGCTCGCGAAGATCGCCGCGCGCGCGATGGTCGGCCAGACGCTCGCGGAGCAGGGCGTGACGAAGGAAGTCGAGCCGCCGTACTTCAGCGTGAAGGAAGCGGTGTTTCCGTTCATCAAGTTCCCGACCGTCGACCCGGTGCTCGGACCGGAGATGCGCTCGACGGGCGAGGTGATGGGCGTCGGCACGACGTTCGGCGAAGCGCTCTTCAAGTCGCAGCTCGCGGCGGGCTCGCGCCTGCCGGAGTCGGGCACGGTGCTCCTCACGGTGATGGACGCGGACAAGCCGAAGGCAGTCGAGGTCGCGCGGATGCTGCACGATCTCGGCTATCCGCTCGTCGCGACGCGCGGCACCGCCGCTGCGATCGAGGCCGCGGGCGTGCCGGTGAAGGTCGTGAACAAGGTGAAGGACGGTCGCCCGCACATCGTCGACATGATCAAGAACGGCGAGATCGCGCTTGTGTTCACGACCGTCGACGAGACGCGCGCGGCCATCGCCGATTCGCGTTCGATCCGGATGAGCGCGCAGGCGCACAAGGTCACGTACTACACGACGATGTCCGGCGCACGCGCGGCGGTGGAGGGTCTTCGCTATCTGAAGAACTTGGAAGTCTATGATTTACAAGGTCTGCATGGTCGCCTAAACTAAGCCTCCAGTTACCTGTCGAAGCAACACGTGCCGCGATTAAGCGGCGTTTCCGATGTTCCGGAAATGCGCTTAATCGCGGTGATTTTTTTTATAGCCGTTATTAGCTATTGAATCGTTTATGAGCACCATTCCGTTGACGAAGCGTGGCGCAGATCAACTGCGCGACGAATTGCAGCGCCTCAAGTCAGTTGAGCGACCGGCCGTCATCAACGCGATCGCCGAAGCGCGTGCGCAGGGTGACTTGTCCGAAAACGCCGAATACGACGCCGCGAAGGAAAAACAGGGCTTCATCGAGGGTCGTATCGCGGAAATCGAATCGAAGCTGTCGGCCGCACAGATCATCGATCCGACCGCTGTCGACGCCGACGGCCGTGTGGTGTTCGCCGCGACGGTCGAGCTCGAGGATCTCGAGACGGGCAACACCGTCAAGTACCAGATCGTCGGCGACGACGAAGCCGACATCGACCACGGCCTGATCTCGGTCAGCTCGCCGATTGCGCGCGCGCTGATCGGCAAGTCCGAAGGCGACGTCGCGGCGGTCCAGGCGCCGAGTGGCGTACGCGAGTACGAGATCATTTCGGTGCTGTACATCTGATGGCTGCTTCCGCCGCGCCGCACCGGCTGTTTCGCCTGCTGGCGACTGTCTGGGTCGGCAGTCTGCTGACGATCGGCTATGCGGTCGCGCCGGTGCTGTTCGCGACGCTCGAGCGGATGACGGCCGGCTCCGTCGCCGCGCGCCTCTTCAGCATCGAGGCGACAATCGGCGCGGTGTGCGGCGTGCTGTTGATCGGCTTGTCGAATCTGCTCGTGCGGCGCGGCCACGACGCCTATCGGCCGCTGCGCTTGTTGCTCGCGGCGATGCTCGGCTGCGTGCTGATCGGCTATTTCGCGCTCCAGCCGTTCATGAACGCGCTGCGGGTCGCGGCGCTCGAGGCGGGCACCGACGTCGGCCATTCCGCCTATGCGGGGCGCTTCGCGCTCCTGCACGGCGTGTCGAGCTTCTTCTACCTCATCGAGAGCCTGCTCGGTGTATGGCTGATCTGGCGGCTGCCGGGGAAGGGCGACGCGAGTCCGCTCGGTGATGAGCGGCGCGTCTGAGCCGGCGCGCCGCTTGCGTGCTTCGTTCGGCGTGCGGGCTTGCTGGCCGGCCGACCAGGCGCGACAAGCCCGACGATGATCACTTACCGTTCTGGTGCTGGCGCTTCGCGCTCGACTGGCGCTTCTTCGCACGCTTGACGTTGCCGCCCGCCGTCACGCGCTCGTTGCCGAGCACGCGCACCTGTTGCGGCTTCGGCCGACGCACCGGCTTGTCCGGCGACTGCTTGACCACCTTGACGACGCGCGGTGCGCGGCCCTTTGCGGCGCGGTCGTCGTCGGCTGCTTGCCGAGCGCCCGCGCGGGCGGCTTCGCGTGCGCTCGGCACGCCGCGGCGGCCGCGCTGCGGTGCCTCTTTGGCCTGCTCGGGCTTCCAGATCACGAGCAGCTTGCCGATGTGCTGGATCGGCGCGGCGCTCAGGCGGTCGCAGATTTCGTCGTAGATCGCGACGCGCTCGTCGCGCTCGTCGCCGAACACGCGGATCTTGATCAACTGGTGAGCGGCGAGGTGGACCTTGATCTCGGCGAGCACGGCGTCGGTGAGCCCTTCAGCGCCGATCAGCACGACGGGCTTGAGCGCATGGGCTTGGGAACGCAGCGCGGAGCGCTCGGCGGGGGAAAGCGAAAGGGCGGGCATCGGAATGAGGAATTCGAATCAATTTAAGGCGGACCAACCGGGCAAGCGGTGAAGCTTTTCCGCGGCGGCGCGCCGAAACCACGTAAAATCGCGGCTTGGGCCCATCGGGGCCGAAAGCCGCGCCAATAAGAGCCATATTATCCGCTAAAAGCGCGGCTTCACGAAGCAATCGGCAGTAATCTCTCCATCGCATGGCAAAGAACCGCTTTAACCATTCCTGGTTGCACGACCACATCAACGACCCGTACGTCAAAATGGCGCAGCGGGAGGGCTATCGCGCGCGCGCGGCGTACAAGCTGAAGGAAATCGACGAGCAGGACAAGCTGATCCGTCCGGGCCAGGTGATCGTCGATCTGGGCGCGGCGCCGGGGAGCTGGAGCCAGTACGCGCGCAACAAGCTCGCGCAGGGCAAGCGGCGCGACACGGTGCGCGAGGGTGGCATCGACGGGACGATCATCGCGCTCGACATGCTGCCGATGGAGCCCATCGCCGACGTCCATTTCATCCAGGGCGACTTCCGCGAGGACGACGTGCTGCACCAATTGGAGGAATTGCTCGCCGGACGCCCGGTCGACCTTGTAATTTCCGACATGGCCCCCAACCTGTCCGGCGTGGCGGTCGCGGATGCGGCGCGCATCGAGCATGTCTGCGATCTGGCGCTCGAATTTGCGCAAAATCATCTGAAGCCGGATGGCGCCCTTTTAGTCAAGTGCTTTCACGGCAGCGGCTACAGCCAGATTGTCGAGAAATTCAAGCACCAATTTAAAACGGTGGCGCCGCGCAAGCCAAAAGCTTCCCGCGACAAATCGTCCGAAACGTTTATTTTGGGTCGGCATCTAAAGTAATCCCGCTGAAGTGGCATGGCGTGGCAGGATGCGCCGGAGCCCTTGCCAGTCGTGCCGCGCGCCTATCGGCGCGGTAGCGAATCCTTATGGCGAGGGGCTGCGGACTGGATTAGAATGCCTGAGGGGCGCCGCAAGGCAAATGTAGGCGCTCGTCTATGAGTGAAGGAGTGGTGCTTTGAACAACAATATGTTTTCGAAGGCAGCAGTGTGGCTCGTGATCGCACTGGTGCTGTTTACGGTGTTCAAGCAGTTCGACAAGCCCCGCGTCCAGGAAGGCGTCTCCTATTCGCAGTTCATGGATGACGCGAAGAACGGCAAGGTCAAGAATGTCGTCGTGCAGGGGCGCAACCTCACCGTCACTCCCGCAGATGGTCAGAAATATCAGATCGTGTCGCCGGGCGACATCTGGATGGTCGGCGATCTGATGAAGTACGGCGTGCAGGTCAGCGGCAAGGCCGATGACGAGCCGAACGCGCTCGTCTCCGCACTTTACTATCTCGGTCCCACGCTGCTCATCATCGTGTTCTGGTTCTACATGATGAGACAGATGCAGGGGGGCGGTAAGGGCGGCGCGTTCTCGTTCGGCAAATCGCGCGCGCGGCTCATCGACGAGAACAACAATGCAGTCAACTTCTCCGATGTCGCCGGCTGCGACGAAGCGAAGGAGGAAGTGTCCGAACTCGTCGACTTCCTGCGCGATCCGCAGAAATTCCAGAAGCTCGGCGGCCGCATCCCGCGCGGCGTGCTGCTCGTCGGGCCTCCCGGCACCGGTAAGACGCTGCTCGCGCGCGCCATCGCGGGCGAGGCGAAGGTGCCATTCTTCAGCATCTCGGGTTCGGACTTCGTCGAAATGTTCGTCGGCGTCGGCGCGGCCCGGGTGCGCGACATGTTCGAGCAGGCGAAGAAGCACGCGCCCTGCATCGTGTTCATCGACGAAATCGACGCGGTCGGCCGTCATCGCGGCGCCGGCATGGGCGGCGGCAACGACGAGCGCGAGCAGACGCTCAACCAGATGCTCGTCGAGATGGATGGCTTCGAGGCGAATTCCGGCGTGATCGTGATCGCCGCCACGAACCGCTCCGACGTGCTCGACAAGGCGCTGCTGCGTCCGGGCCGTTTCGACCGCCAGGTCTATGTCGGTCTGCCGGATATCCGCGGCCGCGAGCAGATCATGCGCGTGCACCTGCGCAAGGTGCCGATCGCGAACGATGTCGACGCGGCGGTCATCGCGCGCGGCACGCCGGGCTTCTCGGGCGCCGATCTCGCGAACCTCGTCAACGAGGCCGCACTCTTCGCGGCGCGCCGCGGCAAGCGGATCGTCGAGATGCAGGACTTCGAGGACGCGAAGGACAAGATCTTCATGGGTCCGGAGCGCAAGTCGGCCGTGATCCGCGAAGAAGCGAAGCGCGCGACCGCGTACCACGAGTCGGGTCACGCGGTGATCGCGAAGCTGCTGCCGAAGGCCGATCCGGTCCACAAGGTCACGATCATTCCGCGGGGACGTGCGCTCGGCGTGACGTGGCAACTGCCGGAGCACGACAACGAGACGTACTCGAAGGATTACCTGCTCGATCGCCTGGCGATCCTGTTCGGCGGCCGGGTGGCGGAAGAGCTGTTCCTGAACCTGATCAGCACGGGGGCGTCGGACGATTTCAACAAGGCGACGCAGACTGCGCGCGCGATGGTGGCCCGCTTCGGGATGACCGACGCGCTCGGACCGATGGTCTACGTCGACGACGAGAACGATGCGAGCCCGTTCGGCCGCGGCTTCACGCGCACGATCTCGGAGGCGACGCAGCAGAAGGTCGATGCGGAAATCCGCCACGTGCTCGACGAGCAGTACAACCTTGCGCGCCGTCTGCTCGAAGAAAACCGCGACAAGGTCGAGGCGATGACGGCCGCGCTGATGGAGTGGGAGACGATCGACTCCGATCAGATCAACGACATCATGGAAGGACGTCCGCCGCGTTCGCCGAAGAGTGCGCCGCCGGCGAGCGACTCGCCGTCGGGCGGTTCGTCCGGCGCCGAGGTCAAGCCGGGCAACGCCACCGCGCCGGCATAAACGATCAAGGCTTTCGTTCACGGGCTGGTGTGGCTGTCACACCGGCCCGTTTTGCATTCTTGTTTGGCGCTTTTCCATCGCGTTCGATCCGACGCTCCGCTCGTGCCCAATCCCGATCCCGCTTTTTCCGTTCCCGAACCGTTGCAATGCGGCCGTTTCACATTGACCTTCGAGCGGCCGCTCGTGATGGGCATTCTCAACGTCACGCCCGACTCGTTCTCCGACGGCGGCCGCTACGTTGCCCGTGACGCCGCACTCGCGCAGGCGGAGCAGATGGTCGCCGAAGGCGCCGATATCGTCGACATCGGCGGCGAATCGACGCGCCCCGGCGCGCCGCCCGTGCCGCTCGACGAGGAACTCGAGCGCGTGATTCCGCTCGTCGAGGCGCTGCGCGGCATGAACGTGCCACTGTCGATCGACACGTACAAGCCGGCCGTGATGCGCGCGTCGCTCGCGGCGGGCGCCGATCTGATCAACGATATCTGGGGCCTGCGCCAGCCGGGCGCGATCGAAGCCGTGCGCGACAGCGCGTGTGGCCTTTGCGTGATGCATATGCTGGGCGAGCCGCAGACGATGCAGGTGCATGAGCCCGACTATCGAGACGTCGTTGCCGACGTGCGCGCGTTTCTCGCCGAGCGGGCCGATGCGCTCGTGCGGGCAGGCGTCGATCCTCGGCGTATCAGCGTCGATCCGGGGTTCGGTTTTGGCAAGTCGGTGATAGAACACAACTATGCGCTGCTCGCGCATTTGCCGGAGACGGCGCCCGTCCGGCCCGATGGGCGCGCGTATCCGATTCTTGCCGGCATGTCGCGCAAATCGATGCTGGGCGTGCTGATCGGCAAGCCGGCACCCGAGCGCGTTGCGGCGAGCGCTGCCGCGGCGGTCTGCGCGGCCGAGCGGGGCGCGGCGATCGTGCGCGTGCATGACGTCGCGGCGACCGTCGATGCACTGAAAGTATGGAGCGCCGTGCGCGATGCCGCGCGGCTAGCATAAGTCGAAACAAGGAGGAAGGTTCTACATGGGACGTCGTTATTTCGGCACGGATGGCATTCGCGGCAAGGTCGGCGAGGCGCCGATCACGCCCGATTTCGTGTTGCGGCTCGGCTACGCGGCGGGTAAGGTGCTCGCGAGCGCACCGGGGCGCGCTGCGTCGGGCGCGCGTCCGACCGTGCTGATCGGCAAGGATACGCGGGTGTCCGGCTACATGCTCGAAGCCGCGCTCGAGGCCGGTTTTTCGGCGGCGGGCGTCGACGTGATGCTTGCCGGCCCGATGCCGACGCCGGGTGTCGCGTATCTGACGCGCGCGCTGCGGCTGTCGGCGGGCGTCGTGATCAGCGCGTCGCACAACCCGTATCACGACAACGGCATCAAGTTCTTCTCGGCGGACGGCAACAAGCTTCCGGACGAAACCGAGGCGGCGATCGAAGCATGGCTCGACAAGCCGCTCGACTGCGCACCGTCGGACGGGCTCGGCAAGGCGCGGCGTCTCGACGACGCGGCCGGCCGCTACATCGAGTTCTGCAAGAGCACGTTTCCGGCCGCGTTCGACCTGCGTGGGATGAAGCTCGTCGTCGATTGCGCGCACGGCGCTGCATACCAGGTCGCGCCGCACGTGTTTCACGAGCTCGGGGCGGACGTGATTCCGATCGGCGTCGCGCCGAACGGCTTCAACATCAATGACGGCGTCGGCGCGACGGCGCCCGACGCGCTGATGCGCGCGGTGCGGGCGAATCACGCGGATCTCGGCATCGCGCTCGATGGCGATGCGGACCGTTTGCTCGTCGTCGATCATACCGGCCGGCTATACAACGGCGACGAGCTGCTGTATGTGCTCGTCAAGGATCGCATTGCAACTAACGGTCAAGTCAAGGGGGCGGTGGGAACGCTGATGACGAATCTCGCCGTCGAAGTCGCGCTGAAAGAAGCGGGCGTGCAGTTCGTACGGGCGGCGGTCGGCGATCGCTACGTGCTCGAGCAGCTGCGCGAGCGCGGCTGGCAGCTGGGCGCCGAGGGCTCGGGTCATATCTTGTCGCTCGATCGCCATTCGACGGGCGACGGGATCGTGTCGGCGCTCCTCGTGCTCGCGGCGCTGAAGCGCAGCGGCAAGACGCTCGCGCAGGTGCTCGAGGGCGTCACGCTGTTCCCGCAGAAGCTGATCAACGTCCGGATGAAGCCGGGCGCGGACTGGAAGGGCAGCGACGCGATCCGGCGCGCGATCGATTCCGCCGAGCAGGCGCTCGCGGGCAGCGGGCGGGTGCTGATCCGCGCGTCGGGCACGGAGCCCGTACTCCGGGTGATGGTCGAGGCGCGGCAGGCCGCGGACGCGAATCGCCACGCGGAGGCGATTGCCGACGCGGTCAAGCAGGTGACGGCGTAAGCGCGCAGCGCTGGCGGCCGGAGTCGACTCAGCCGACTCGGGGTCGAAGCCTCGCTCGAATCCGACTGCGTTGTGCGGGGCCGCCGATCCTATCGGGTCGGCAGCCCCGCCGTGCTCCGGTGCGCCGCGCGAATTCGTTCGACTAAACATAAAGGCGCTGGCGCACCGATCCTCCGACCTGTCGATTCAACATCCGACATCTCTCGCCAACGTCGGGCTTTTCCTTCGCGTGAATTTTTTACTACGCTTTACAGGCGGCATGAACAGGCCTGCCGACAGCCCCGACAGCGGGCATTGCCGCCTTTCAATCGAGTCATGTTACTGTCACGGCAGGTTCATCGATTGTCACATTACTGTCATGAGCAGCCCCTAATCTTCGCGGTGCCGTAGTCATCCGCTCACACACTGGAGGTCTCATGAAATTGATGCAAACCGCGTTCGCCGGCCTTGCCGGCGCGCTTTTCGCGGTCGCCGCACACGCCGCCGACATCACCGGCGCGGGCAGCACCTTCGCGATGCCGATTTATACGAAATGGGCAGCCGACTATCAGCAGTCGGGCGGCGCGAAGGTCAACTATCAAGGCATCGGTTCGTCGGGCGGCCTGAAGCAGATCATCGCGAAGACGGTCGATTTCGCCGGCTCGGATGCGCCTCTGAAGGATGACGAGCTTGCGAAGGAAGGCCTCTTCCAGTTCCCGACGGTGGTGGGCGGCGTCGTGCCCGTCATCAACGTGCCGGGCGTGAAGGCGGGCGAGATCGTGCTGTCGGGGGCCGTCCTCGGCGACATCTATCTCGGCAAGATCAAGAAGTGGAACGATCCGGCGATCGCGGCGCTGAACCCGAAGGTCAAGCTGCCGGACACGGACATCGCGGTGGTTCGCCGCGCGGACGGTTCGGGCACGAGCTTCATCTGGACGAACTACCTGTCGAAGGTCAACGAAGAGTGGAAGTCGAAGGTCGGCGAAGGCACGACCGTCAACTGGCCGACGGGTACGGGCGGCAAGGGCAACGACGGCGTCGCGGCATTCGTGCAGCGTTTGCCGGGCGCGATCGGCTACGTCGAGTGGGCGTATGCGAAGAAAAACAAGATGGTCTACACGGACCTGAAGAACTCGACGGGCAACGTCGTCGAGCCGAAGACCGAGACGTTCAAGGCGGCTGCCGCGGGCGCGAACTGGTCGAAGTCGTTCTACCAGATTCTGACGAACCAGCCGGGCAAGGAAGCGTGGCCGGTCGTCGGCGCGACGTTCGTGCTGCTGCACGTGAAGCAGGACAAGCCGGCGCAAGGCGCGGAAACGCTGAAGTTCTTCGACTGGGCGTTCAAGAACGGCGCGAAGGCGGCTGACGATCTGGATTACATCTCGCTGCCGGCGTCGGTCGAGACGGAAATCCGCAAGCAGTGGAAGGTGAAGGTGACGGACACGGCCGGCAAGCCGCTCGCCGAATAAGCTTGGCGGCGACGTCATAGCGGTTCGCCGCCCGGCTGCAAGGCCGGGCGGCGTGTGCGGTACCGGCGGGAGGCGCATGCCGTCCGCCACTGAAAAACAGGCTCCCATGTCTGATATTCCTCTCGCGTCGACCCGGTCCGGCGGCCAGTCGCAGCAGCGCGCGCCGAGCCGATACGGCGACCTCCTGTTCGGCGGCCTCACGCGTCTCGCGGCAATCGTGACGCTACTTCTCCTCGGTGGCATCATCGTGTCGCTCATCGTCGCGTCGATGCCCACCATCGAAAAATTCGGACTCCCGTTCCTTTGGCATTCCGAATGGGATCCCAACTCCGATTCGTACGGCGCGCTCGTGCCGATCTACGGGACCGTCGTCACGTCGATCATCGCACTCGTCATCGCAGTGCCCGTGAGCTTCGGCATCGCGCTCTTTCTCACCGAGCTCTCGCCCGTCTGGCTGCGCCGGCCGCTCGGCATCGCGATCGAGCTGCTCGCCGCGATCCCGTCGATCGTCTACGGGATGTGGGGGCTGCTCGTGTTCGCTCCGATTTTCGCGACCTATTTCCAGAAGCCCATCGGCGCGCTGCTGGGGCCGATTCCGGTCATCGGCGCGCTGTTCCAGGGGCCGCCTATCGGCATCGGCATCCTGTCCGCGGGTGTGATTCTCGCGATCATGATCATTCCGTACATCGCGTCGGTGATGCGCGACGTGTTCGAGGTGACGCCCGTGCTGCTGAAGGAGTCCGCATACGGGATCGGCTGCACGACCTGGGAAGTGATGTGGAAGATCGTGCTGCCGTACACGAAGACAGGCGTGATCGGCGGCGTGATGCTCGGCCTCGGCCGCGCGCTCGGCGAAACGATGGCCGTGACTTTCGTGATCGGCAATACGAACCTGCTCGACAACGTGTCGCTGTATTCGCCCGGCAACAGCATCACGTCGGCGCTCGCGAACGAGTTCGCGGAAGCGTCGCCGGGCTTGCATACATCTGCGCTGATGGAGCTCGGCCTCATTCTGTTCGTCATCACGTTCATCGTGCTCGCGATCTCGAAGCTGATGCTGCTGCGCCTCGAACGCGGGGAGGGCCGTAAATGAGCTCGCCCGTCCTCAACATGCCGGGCCCCGACGGCGCCGTGCTCGACGCGATGCGCGCGCGCCTGCAGCGCCGCCGCAAGGCGATCAACGTGATCGCGCTGACCGCGTCGCTCGCCGCGATGGCGTTCGGCCTGCTCTGGCTCGTCTGGATTCTCTACACGACGCTGCATCTCGGGATCGGCGGATTATCGCTTTCGCTCTTCACCGAATCGACGCCGCCGCCGAACACGGCGGGCGGCGGCCTCGCGAACGCGATCGTCGGCAGCGTGCTGCTCATCGCGCTCGCGACGTTCGTCGGCACGCCGATCGGCATCCTTGCGGGCGTCTATCTCGCCGAGTACGGCCAGAAGAGCTGGCTCGCGAGCGTGATGCGCTTCATCAACGACATCCTGCTGTCGGCGCCGTCGATCGTCATCGGTCTGTTCGTCTACGCGCTCGTCGTCGCGAAGCTTGGCCACTTCAGCGGCTGGGCCGGCGTGATTTCGCTCGCGCTCCTGCAGATTCCGATCGTGATCCGCACGACGGAGAACATGCTGAAGCTCGTGCCGAACGCGCTGCGCGAGGCTGCGTTCGCGCTCGGCACGCCGAAGTGGCGGATGATCCTGAAGATCACGCTGCGCGCGTCGGTGGGCGGGATCATCACGGGCGTGCTGCTCGCGGTCGCGCGGATCGCCGGCGAAACCGCGCCGCTTCTCTTCACCGCGCTGTCGAACCAGTTCTTCTCGGTCGACATGAACCAGCCGATTGCGAACCTGCCCGTTACGATCTTCAAGTTCGCGATGAGCCCGTTCGCCGAATGGCAGTCGCTCGCATGGGCGGGCGTGTTCCTGATTACGCTCGGGGTGCTGGGACTCAACATCCTCGCGCGCTCGGTCTTCTCGAAAAAGTAACGGCGGAGCAATCCGATGAACATGGCAGAAAGCCACCTCGATCCTTCTCATCGCGCCGCGGCGCCGGCCGGTGTCGGCACGGCGACGGGGCAGCATCCGCTCGCGCCGCTGAACCCGAAGATCGAAGTCAATAATCTGAACTTCTTCTACAGCAAGTTCCACGCGCTGAAGAACATCAACCTGCGCATTCCCGAAGGCAAGGTGACGGCCTTCATCGGCCCGTCGGGCTGCGGCAAGTCGACGCTCCTGCGCACGTTCAACAAGATGTACGCGCTCTATCCGGAGCAGCGCGCCGAAGGCGAGATCCTGATGGACGGCGAGAACCTGCTTCAGTCGAAGCTCGACATCTCGCTGCTGCGCGCGCGGATCGGCATGGTGTTCCAGAAGCCGACGCCATTCCCGATGTCGATCTACGACAACATCGCGTTCGGAGTGAAGATGTTCGAGCGGCTCACGCGCTCGGAAATGGACGACCGCGTCGAATGGGCGCTCACGAAGGCGGCGCTCTGGAACGAGGTGAAGGACAAGCTGAGCCAGAGCGGCTACGGCCTGTCGGGCGGCCAGCAGCAGCGTCTTTGCATCGCGCGCGGGATCGCGATCCGGCCCGAAGTGCTGCTGCTCGACGAGCCGTGCTCGGCGCTCGATCCGATCTCGACGGGGCGCATCGAGGAACTGATCGCGGAGCTGAAGAGCGACTACACGGTCGTGATCGTCACGCACAACATGCAGCAGGCGGCGCGCTGCTCGGACTACACCGCGTACATGTATCTCGGTGAGCTGATCGAATTCGGCGAAACGGAAAAGATCTTCATCAAGCCGACGCGCAAGGAAACGGAAGACTACATCACGGGCCGCTTCGGCTGACCGGATGACGGAGAGCAACAATGTCGGATAAACATCTGTCGAGCCAGTTCGACGCCGATCTCAACGCGGTGTCGTCGAAGGTGCTCGAAATGGGCGGCCTCGTCGAGGCGCAGATCACCGAGGCGATGCATGCGCTCAACGAATTCGACCGCGCGGCGGCCGAGCGCGTGATCGAAGCGGAAGAGCGCCTCAATCACATGGAAGTCGAGATCGACGAGGAGTGCGGCAACATCATCGCGCGCCGCCAGCCGGCCGCGCGCGACCTGCGCCTGCTGATGTCGATCTCGAAGACGATCACGAACCTCGAGCGCGCGGGCGACGAGGCCGAGAAGATCGCGAAGCGCGTGCGTCGTCTCGTCGACGAGCCCGCCGCACGCGCCGTGAACATCGCCGAGATCAAGGTGTCGGGCGAGATGGCCGTGACGATCCTGCGCCGCGCGCTCGACGCGTTCGCGCGTCTCGACACGGTTTCCGCCGCGCAGATCGTCAAGGACGACAAGGAGATCGACCAGGAATTCCGCGCGTTCGTGCGCAAGCTCGTGTCGTACATGCAGGAAGATCCGCGGACGATCTCGGTCGGTCTCGATTATCTGTTCATCGCGAAGGCGATCGAGCGGATCGGCGACCATGCGAAGAACATCGCCGAATTCATCATCTACATCGTGAAGGGCACCGACGTGCGGCACCAGCCGCGCGACACGCTCGATCGCGAAGCCAATAGTTAACTCTGACGTCAAGGACGGACCGAGGTGCCGATGCCCAGCAACATTCTCGTCATCGAAGATGAGCCCGCGATTTCCGAATTGATTTCGGTGAACCTCCAGCATGCGGGACATTGCCCGATTCGCGCATACAACGCCGAACAGGCGCAGAGCCTGATCAGCGACGTGCTGCCCGATCTGGTGCTGCTCGACTGGATGCTGCCTGGCAAGTCCGGCATCGCGTTCGCGCGCGATCTGCGCAACAACGAGCGCACGAAGCACATCCCGATCATCATGCTGACCGCGCGCGGCGACGAGCAGGACAAGGTGCTCGGCCTCGAGATCGGCGCGGATGACTACGTGACGAAGCCGTTCTCGCCGAAGGAGCTGATGGCGCGGATCAAGGCGGTGCTGCGCCGTCGCGCGCCGCAGCTCACCGAGGACGTCGTGTCGATCAACGGGCTGCGACTCGACCCGGCGACGCATCGCGTCGCGGCGCACGCGGAAGGCAGCGAGATCAAGCTCGATCTCGGCCCGACGGAGTTCCGTCTGCTGCATTTCTTCATGACTCATCCGGAGCGCGTCCACAGCCGCACGCAGCTGCTCGACCAGGTGTGGGGCGACCACGTGTTCGTCGAGGAGCGCACGGTCGACGTGCACATCAAGCGGCTGCGCGCCGCGCTCAAGCCCGCCGGCTGCGATGCTATGATCGAAACCGTTCGCGGCAGCGGCTATCGCCTCGCGAAGCACGCGTGACGGCCCGCGGCGCGAGGGGTGCGCGCCGCGCCGGGCTCATCGTTTTCATCTTTCGTCGGGCGCCGAATCATGAACATCATCTGGGCGCGCTTTATGGTGTCGCTCGTCTTGCTCGCGTTCGTCAGCGTGGCGATCGGCGTATTCGCAGGCCCGGTGCCGGGGTTCGCGTTCGCGCTCGTGATGCTCGTCGCGCAGGGCTTCTTCAGCACGTTCCACACGCAGCGCCTCTGGCGCCTGCTCGACGCGCCGGTATACGGCGAGGTGCCTAGCGCGCCGGGCATCTGGGGCGAGATCTACTACCGGCTGCACAAGCTCGCCAAGCAATGGCACGCGCAGGTGCGCCAGGTCGAGCAGCAGCATTCGCGCTTCATCCAGGCGATCCAGGCGTCGCCGAACGGCGTCGCGATGCTCGACGACCGCGATCAGATCGAGTGGTGCAATGCGATCGCCGAAGTGCATTTCGGGCTCGACGCGAAGCGCGACCTGCGCCAGCACGTCACGCATCTCGTCCGTCATCCGGACTTCGTCCGCTACCTGAACGGCCAGCACTACGACGAGACGCTCGTGATGCGCGGCATGGGCGGCAACCGGCAGAACGTGCTCGCCGTACAGGTGTTTCCGTACGGCGAGAACCGCAAGCTGCTGCTCACGCAGGACATCACCGAGCTCGAGCGCACCGACGCGATGCGGCGCGACTTCGTCGCCAACGTGTCGCACGAACTGAAGACGCCGCTCACCGTGCTGTCGGGCTTTCTCGAGACGATGCGCGAGCTGCCGCTGTCTGACGACGAGCGCGCGCGCTATCTCGAGCTGATGGAGCAGCAGGCGTTGCGGATGCGTTCGATCGTCACCGATCTGCTCGTGCTCGCGAAGCTCGAAGGCGAGGGCAAGCCGCCCGCCGATCGCGCGGTCGACATGCGCACGGTGCTCGACCATCTGAAGGACGATGCGCAAACGCTGTCGAACGGGTATCACGAGATCTCGTTCAAGGTCGACGAGACGCTCGCGGTGACGGGCGCGCAGACCGAGATCTTCAGCGCGCTCGGCAATCTCGTGACGAATGCGATCCGCTATACGCCGGAGGGCGGGAAGATCCGCGTCGAATGGCGCCGCGACGGCGCACAGGCGGTGTTCTCGGTGATGGACAGCGGGCTCGGGATTCCGGCCGCCGATCTGCCGCGGCTCACCGAGCGCTTCTACCGCGTCGACCGCAGCCGCTCGCGCGACACGGGGGGCACGGGGCTCGGGCTCGCGATCGTCAAGCACGTGCTGCAACGGCACGATGCGCAACTGACGGTCCAGAGCGAGGAAGGCCGTGGCAGTACGTTCACGGCGCGCTTTCCTGCGCACCGCACGATCAGCCGGCGGCACGCGGCGTGATGTACGGCGTGGCGCGGTGCGCTCGATGAGTGCGCACCGCCCGAGGCCGTCGCTTCGTTTCTTCCCGGTTTAGCCGAGAACAGGGCGGCAGCAAGCCGGCGTCGCGAATCGAAGGACGGCGCGCGACGGCCGCGCGCCGCCGCTCGAGCGACGCGCGCTGTCGCCAGTCACGTGCAGAATTTCGCGAGGAGCCCGAGCTGCGCATTGCGCGGCGCCTTGCCCGCACGGCGGCGGCGATAATGGCCGTCGCGCTGCATGAGCCACGCGGACTGATTGTCGCCGAGGAACACCGACAGCCCTTCGGCGATCACGCGGCGCTTCAGCTTGCGGTCGCGGATCGGGAACGCGACTTCGACGCGGCGGAACAGATTGCGGTCCATCCAGTCGGCGCTCGACAGATAGACGAGCTCTTCTCCGCCGGCATGGAAGTAGTAGATCCGGTGATGCTCGAGAAATCGCCCGATGATCGAGCGCACCGTGATGTTGTCCGACAGTCCCGGCACGCCGGGCTGCAGCGCGCACACGCCGCGCACGATCAGATCGACCTTCACGCCCGCCTGCGACGCTTCGTAGAGCTCCGCGATCACGGTCGGCTCGAGGAGCGCGTTCATCTTCGCGACGATCCGCGCCCGCTTGCCGGCGCGCGCGTTCTCGGTTTCCGCGCGGATGTGCTCGATGAGCCGCGGATGCAGCGTGAACGGCGACTGCCATATCTCGTGCAGCTTCAGCTCGCCGCCGATCCCCGTCAACTGCTGGAACACGTGGTGCACATCTTCGCAGAGCGTCGGCTCGGCCGTCATCAGGCCGAAGTCGGTGTAGAGGCGCGCGGTGCGCGGATGATAGTTGCCGGTGCCGAGATGCACGTAGCGGCGCAGCATCGACTTGCCGTTGTGCGTCACGCGCCGCACGATCAGCATCATCTTCGCATGGCACTTGTGCCCGACGACGCCGTACACGACGTGCGCGCCGACCGCCTCGAGCTGCGACGCCCAGTTGATGTTCGTTTCTTCGTCGAAGCGCGCGAGCAGCTCGACGACGACTGTCACTTCCTTGCCGTTGCGCGCGGCTTCCATCAGCGCGTCCATCAGCGGCGAATCGGTGCCCGTCCGATAGATCGTCTGCTTGATCGCGACGACGCTCGGATCCTGCGCGGCCTGCAGCAGCAGCTCGAGCACGGGCTGGAAGCTCTCATACGGGTGATGCAGCAGGATGTCGCCGTGGTCGATCGTGTCGAACATCGACGGCGCGTTCGCGACCGCGGACGGAATCGACGGCGCGAACGGCGTGAACTTCAGCTCCGGCAGGTCGACGAGGTCCGGCAGTTGCATCAGCCGCACGAGATTGACGGGGCCGTCGACGCGATAGCAGTCCTTCTCGGTCAGGCCGCTTTCGTCGAGCAGGCGCCGCACGAGATGCGGCGGCGTGTCCGCCGACACCTCGAGGCGCACCGCGTTGCCGAGATGGCGCGCGGGCAGCTCGCCCTGCAGCGCGACGCGCAGATTCGTGATTTCGTCTTCGTCGACGAAGAGCTCGCTGTTGCGCGTGATCCGAAACTGATTGCAGCTCTTGACGAGGAGCTTCGGAAACAGCTCCCCGACGAAGCGCTGCATCAGCGAGCTCAGCAGCACGAAGCCGTTATGGAAGCCCGACAGCTCCTGCGGCATCCGCACGAGGCGCGGCAGCGCGCGCGGCGCCTGCACGATGCCCATCACCGCCTGGCGGCCGAACGCGTCGCGACCTTCGAGCTCGACCACGAAGTTCAGGCTCTTGTTGAGCACGCGCGGGAACGGGTGAGCGGGGTCGAGGCCGATCGGCGTGAGGACGGGCAGCAATTCGTCGACGAAGTAGCGGCGCGCCCATTCGATCTGCGCGTCGCTCCACGTCTCGGTGCCGTGAAAATAGATGCCTTCCTGTTCGAGCGCGGGCAGGATCGTTTCGTGCAGCATCGCGTACTGCCGGTGCACGAGTCGCTGCGCACGCTCGACGACGAGGTCGTACACATGCTGCAGCGACATGCCGTCCGGCGCGAGCGCCCCCGGGTTGTCCCGCATCTGCTCCTGGAGCCCGGCCATCCGGACTTCGAAGAATTCATCGAGATTGCTGCTCGTGATGCAGATGAAGCGCAGGCGTTCGAGGAGCGGGACGTGCGGATCGGCGGCTTGGGCGAGCACGCGCTCGTTGAAGCCCAGGATGCCGAGTTCACGATTCAGAAGCGGATAGCGGAGGGACATCGGCAGAGAATACGGAAAGTCAGGCGCAGACTCGAAAGGTCGCTCGGAAATTCTCACGGTGCGATGACGTAGTGATGACGGTTTGATGTTGGTCGCCAAATCATACGCTCGAAAATCGGGGATTTCATAAAAGTGCCCTCTAGATACAATGAAGGTATGCGACACCCGGCCGCCGCCGACACCGGAAGCCGCGCAGCGCTTAAAATGGCGCCTTTGATCTTTTCGGTGCGCGCGGCCTCGCCTGCGCGGCCAGGCGAGAACGGAGCCCCCTCGATGGTTACATCCCCGCATTTACTGGCTGCCGTCGATCTCGGCTCGAACAGCTTCCGGCTCATCGTCGGGCGCGTCGAGGAGACGCCCGCCGGCAGCCAGATCTATCCCGTCGACGCGCTGCGCGAGCCCGTACGGCTCGCCGCCGGCCTGTCTCGCGACAAGATGCTCGACCGCGCGTCGCAGGAGCGCGGCTGGGAAGCGCTCAAGCGCTTCGGCGAGCGGCTGCGCGATTTTCATCCCGATCACGTGCGCGCGGTGGCGACCAACACGCTGCGGGTCGCGAAGAATGCCGGCGAGTTTCTCGCCGAGGCCGAGGCGTCGCTCGGCTTCCCGATCGAAGTGATCGCGGGCCGCGAGGAGGCGCGCCTCATTTACGCGGGCGCCGCGCATTCGGTGCCGGCGAGCGCCGGCAAGCGGCTCGTCGTCGACATCGGCGGCGGCTCGACCGAGTTCATCATCGGCCAGCATTACACGCCGCTCGTGATGGAAAGCCTCTACATCGGCTGCGTGAGCCACAGCCGCGCGTTCTTCCCCGCCGGCAACGTCGACGAATACACGATGCGGCAGGCCGAGCTCGCGGCGAAGCGCGAGATCCAGATCATCTCCGGCGACTACAAGAAGGCGGGGTGGGATCAGGCGATCGGCTCGTCCGGCACCGCGCGCGCGCTCGCGGAGCTCGTCGAGGCGAACGGATTCAATGACGCGGGCGTGTCGCACGGCATCTCGCGCGGCGGCCTCGAGCGCCTGAAGCGCGCGATCATCAAGGCCGAGAACGTGAACCGCCTGAAGCTCGTCGCACTGAAATCCGACCGCGTGCCGGTGCTGGCGGGCGGACTGTCGATCATGCTCGCGGTGTTCGAGGAGCTCGGCATCGACTACGTCGACACGACAGACGGCGCGCTGCGCCTCGGCGTGCTGTACGACCTGCTCGGCCGGACCCAGCACGAGGACATGCGCGCGGTGACGGTCGATGGCTTCATGCGACGCTACGGCGTCGATCGTGCACAGGCGGCGCGCATCGGCGCGCTCGCCGCGCGCTTCTACGATCAGCTCGGCGAGCCAGAAGGCGAGGATCGCGAGGAAAGCCGCACCTTCCTCGGCTGGGCGGCCGCGCTGCACGAGATCGGGCTGTCGATTTCGCACAGCGCCTACCACAAGCATTCGGCGTACATTGCGAGCAACGCCGACATGCCGGGCTTCTCGCGCACCGACCAGGCGCGCCTCGCGGCGCTCGTGCTCGGTCACGTGGGCAAGCTCGGCAAGCTGTCGCAGTCGCGCGACGTCGAATGGCCGCTCTTGTTCTGCCTGCGCCTCGCCGCGCTGCTGTGCCGGCGCCGCAACGACGCCGGCCTGCCCGAGATCAACGTCGCGCAGATGAAAAAAGGCGGCTACGAAGTGCACCTGCCGAGCGCGTGGGTTCAGCAGAATCCGCTCACCGACTACAGCCTCAGCCAGGAGGCGGCCGAGTGGGAGAAGGTCGGGATTCCGTATCGCGTCGTCTATACGGGGGCGTGATTCGGTTGCGGCGTCGCGGCACGTTTTGTGGTTGCGTTTGTTGCCGCGTTTGTGCCGCGAGCGCGGGTACGCGGGTTTTCCTTTGCCGTCGCGCGATCGGCGCGCCGAACCGTTGCCGCATATGCGCGTGTCGAGCTTCGGCTCGCGCATGCCGCCGTGCGCATCGTGCGCAAGCCTGGGCGGGATGGGGCGGGCCGTCGACGCGGTGCTGGCCACGCGGCGCAAGCGGCCGCACATTTCGAGATGCTTACGGCGATGTGCAGACGATCGCCGTCAGAAACGGAAACGCATTCTTGACGACCGCCTGGCTGCCCGCCTCGCGCACCTTCGCTTCCACTGCGCTCTTCGATCCCCGCACGACGACGCCGTACGCCCAGTCGCCGATCGGCTCGCCGTCGCCGTGCGTGAAGATCGGATCGTTCGCCTGATAGCCGAGTACGACGTAGACCGGAAAGCCGTACGCGGTCAGCGAGCGGTTCGTGCGGAACGCGTTCATCGAGTTCGCTTCGACGTGCATCGGCTGCGAGCGGATCGCGCCGCTCGCGACGAGCGGCGCGACGAACGCGTGGCCTGTCGACGAGCAGTCGAGCGCGGCGTCGAGCACTTGTGCATCGGCGAGCGCGGGCGATGCGCTTGCGAGCGTCGCGATCGGGATCAGGAGTCGGATGATGAGGCGGAGTGAATCGTTCATGCGATGGTGAATGCCGGACGGGCGGCAGGTTGTCGGCGGCCCAAGGTGGGCCGATTGATCGGAATCGGGCGGGAAAGGTGTGCGGCGTCGTGTGCGGCATCGAGGTCGCGGTCCTTTCGATCGGCTTTCTTCTCTCGAGCCTGACGGATCGGCGCGGGTTGCCGGTGCGGACTCGTCGGCGCAGTTCGCCTGATGATAGCGAAAACGTTCGGCACGCGCAGGCGGATTGGCTTGGGGGTGGTTGAGACGGGCGCGTCTGCGAGCAGCTTGGTTGGAGGCGTGCGGATTTGCAGCGAGGGGGACGCGATGCGCGAGTGGGCGACGTGCGCGTAGGCGACGTGCGCGTAGGCGACGTGCGCGTAGGCGACATACGTGTTTGCGACGTGCACATGAGCGATGTGCGCTTGGGGACATGCGCGTTCTCAGCGATCGACTCTAGCGTGGCATGCGATCTATGATGGGCGATGCACAACACCCGAGCGATCGGTCCCGCCGTCTTGGGCACGCCGCACGCGACCGCATCCATCGAACCGCGCCGGAAAGCGCGCCGTGTGCGACCATTCGTACGACAAGAGTGAACATGTGATGCATCGTGCCGACGCCGTTCCATCCGACGCCCCGTGCCGCGGCACGCACGCGCGGCGCCGCTACCGCCTCGGCTGGGCGTGGTGCGCCGCGGTGACGCTCGTCGATGTTGCGTGGCTGCGCGCGGGCGGCTACGCGCTGCAATGGTCGGGTGTCGCTGCCGCCGCGCGGGCGATCGCCGTGTGCGCGGCGTTCTCGATCGTGTTGAACGGCGTCGCGCGCGTGCCGCGCTACGCGAAGGCCGCGACACGCTTCCGCTATCGCGAGGCCAGCCGCACGCTTGCGTGGCTGGCGCTCCTGGCCGCGTTCGTCGCGGCGGCGGGCATCCTGTCCTATCTCTGCGTGACATTGAGGCCGCCGCTCGTCGACGACGTGCTGATTCGCCTCGACGCACGTTTCGGCTTCGACTGGCCGGCCGTCTACGACCGGGTCCTCTCGCATCCGGCGCTGGAGCGCGCGTTCGCGTTCGCGTACGACAGCGCGAAGTGGCAATTGATCGGGATCCCGATTTGGCTGGGCCTGACGGGGCGCGACGAAGCACTGTCGGAGTTCGTCGTGCTCTTCATGATGACGAGCGTGCTGGTGCTCCTGATTTCCGCGCCGTTTCCGGCGGCGAGCGCGTTCCTGCATTTCCGGGTGTCCGATCTGGCCGCATTGTCGAGCGTGAGCGATTTCGTGCGGCTGCGGGACGGGACGCTGCACGCCTTCGACCCCGCGGCGCTGCAGGGCACAGTGTCGCTGCCGTCGTTCCACACGGTGCTCGGCGTGCTGTTCGCGTATGCACTGCGGCGCGTGAGCGTCGTCGCGCCGCTCGCGCTGCTGTTCAACGGCTGGATGATCGCGTCGACGCCGACGCAGGGCGGGCATTATCTGATCGACGTGCTGTCGGGACTGCTCGTCGCATTCGCCGCGATCGTCGCGCACCGATATGCGAGCGGCGAGAACCTCGGCGTCGACCGCGCGGCGTCTGTTGTGCGCGGGCGGCTTGCGGTCGCCGAGCCGCCGGCCGGCAGCGACATGGCATTCGCACGACGCGACGCGCACGCATCCAGATCGAACGGCGACGCCTGATCTGCACGCGGGCCGCGCGACACCATTGCTTTTGCCGGATTCGCTTGCTATCACGGATGACAGCGGATGCTCGCATCGAGTGGCGTTCGCTCGCCGTCGACGAAGAACGATAGGGAGGATGTGCATATGGCCAGCCCGACTGCCCACAAGATCATGATTGTCCGGCACGCGGAGAAATCGACCGGCGACGATGCGCCGTACGGCGTGAACGCGAAAGGCGAGCAGGACGTCGAAGCGCTCACCGTGTTCGGCTGGCAACGCGCGGGTGCGCTCGCGGTGTTGTTCGCGCCGAGCCGCGGTTCGCTGCAGAGCGCCGGGCTCGCGACGCCCGATTGCCTGTTCGCGGCGGCGGTCGCGAAGCATGCGAAGAGCGAGCGGCCGATCGACACGATCA
This sequence comes from Burkholderia mayonis, assembly GCF_001523745.2. Classification (NCBI taxonomy): domain Bacteria; kingdom Pseudomonadati; phylum Pseudomonadota; class Betaproteobacteria; order Burkholderiales; family Burkholderiaceae; genus Burkholderia; species Burkholderia mayonis. The sequence continues at coordinate 2,465,954 of NZ_CP013386.1, read as the reverse complement.
CGCCGCTCGCGCACAAGCTCGGGCTCGCGATCTGCGACACTTACACGAAAGGACAGGAAAAGGCGCTGGCGGAGGCGGCCGTCGCGAGCAAGGGGAGCGTGCTGATCGCGTGGCAGCACGAGGATATTCCGACGATCGCCGATGCGATTCCGCTTGGCAAGGACACGGTGCCGCAGAAATGGCCGGACGATCGCTTCGATCTCGTCTGGGTGTTCGATCTCGATGCCGCGAGCGGGAAGTATCGGTTTAGTCAGGTGCCGCAGCTTTTGTTGAAGGGCGATCGGAATAGCGTGATCGAATGATCGACGGCGTGGGCCTGGCGTGTCGTTTCGTTTTCGATTAAACGAATTGCGGCGTCGCGCTTCGTCTTGCGCGGACGCGGACCATAACCGGATCGTGAAACCAGAAGATCGGGTGCAGTAATGGCAGATGCAATCTGGGATCAACTCGAAGCCTTCGCTCGTGAAGATCTTGGGCGGCCGATCTTCGGAGGTTCGCTGAAATTGACGCCGGACAGCCGACTTGAAGAGGACCTTCGCCTGACTGGTCTTGATGCCGTTGAGTTCATTGATAAATGGGCTGAGACATTCGGCGTTGCAGCTCAAGGCTTTCCATACAACCGGTACTTCGGCCCCGAGAGTCTCGACGTGATCAAGTCGGTCCTTGGGCTATTTTCCAAGAAGTACCGAGACCCTGAGCTTGTCCCGTTGACGCTTGGGCTGCTCCAGGATGCTCGCTGAGGCAATGCGGCAGGGGCGGTGGGATACGGCTGAGATTGAAACGGCAGCGAGTAAGCGTGGTTGAGAAGTGCCCAAACTCTTTGCGGATCGCAAACGGGGGCATCGATGGAGCAGCCCGGTCGCAGGCGTCTGGAAGTCCTTCGTATCGCGATTCCGAGGGCGTTGAGGTCGCTCATTCGATGCCTGGCGCGTATTGCGGACCCGCTTTCAAAGTGGGCGGCAATCATCGCCGTATTCGCTGGCGGTGGATGGGCCTTCTATAAGTTTGCCATCGCTGGTGCGACAGACTGGGCGATCAACCTGTCGGTATCAGCGCAAGTTTTTCCTTACCACGACAATCTTGGGTTGCTCGTGATTCACGTCTGTTCGAAGAATCCTCTCGACAACGAGGTGAGCCTAGATCCCAAGAGGGACGCCTATAAGGTGGCGATACAGCAGATTCCTGAAGGGAAGCCCGTGGGGACTGTCGTCGATCCACAGGATTCCCCGGTGTCCGGGCTGTTCTCTCGGACGATAAACATGATGCCTCCCGATGGGTACACATTTCTGCCCAAGGTTGAGTTCGACGATGCGACGGGAGTTGTCGTCCCGTTGGGCAGCAGACTATGGATTACGGCGGAGCTGGACTATGAGGGGGACTACGTGGTGGCAAACGAAGTCATAATCGTTCCCGGCGGAACTGCTGGCGATAGCGGGCATCCAGCCCGGCAGCGTACCAAGCCGACCTTAATGCCACGGTGATGTGATCCTTGCAATTGATTGCAACTGGCCAAGATTCCGGTCCGTTGGGGGCAATGTTGGGGTCAAGAATCCGGAAATGGAAAAGGGGCTACGGCGATTAGCCGTAACCCCTTGATTCCTTTGGTCGGAGCGATAGGATTCGAACCTACGACCCTCTGATCCCAAATCAGATGCGCTACCAGGCTGCGCTACGCTCCGAAGAATCGTGGATTGTATCGCCCCTATCCAAGCCGGGTCAATCTCCGCGTGCAATGGCGGACGCATGCATGCAGACTGCGCAAGAATGGCGGGGCGCCGCGGCAAAGCGCTCGCCGTGCCGCGACGCTGCGGCATGCGGCTTCAACCCATTCTGGAGACGTCCTTGTGATGAACCTGATTCTCTGGCGGCATGCCGAAGCCGAAGACTACGCGAGCACCGATCTCGCGCGCCAGTTGACCGCGCGCGGCCGCAAGGAAGCGCAGGCCGTCGCGAAATGGCTGCGCGCGCGCATCGAGCGCCACGCGACAGTGCTCGCGAGCCCGGCCGCACGCACAGTGCAGACGGCCGAGGCGCTGACCGACCACTATCGAACCGCGGACGAACTCGCGCCCGGCTGCGACGTCGGCGACGTGCTGGCCGCGGCCGGCTGGCCGGATGGAATTGCATCGACGGTCGTCGTCGTCGGACATCAGCCGACGCTCGGCTGCGTCGCCGCGTATCTGCTCGCCGGCTCGGACGAGAGCTGGAGCCTCAAGAAAGGCGGTCTGCTGTGGCTTTCGAGTCGCGCGCGCGAGGGCAATGGGCAGACTGTGCTGCGCGCGGCCATCTCGCCCGATCTAGTCTGATTGGCCGCAATCAAACGCTATTTCATCCTTTCTGCTAAAGTCAAATCGGCGACACGTCACCGAATGGACACCGTTTTGCCACGCAAGCGTCACGGCCGGTTACTACATTGGCGGGCATGTCGTCTCCTTCCTTACGACCAGGAAAGCCTAATGCGAGAACTGCCGACGCCCACGCTCCCATTTGCCTCGCTACCTCTTGACCTGCCGCGCCGCCGTCTGCCGCGCGCGTCCGAAACGGTTACTGCTGAGTTCCGCCTGCGCGCCGCCTGGGCGCGTACCGAAGACGAGTTGCGCGAAGCGCAGCGTCTGCGCCACAGCGTGTTCGCCGAGGAAATGGGCGCGCACGTGAGTGGCCCGGCGGGCCTCGACGTCGATTCGTTCGACTCGTACTGCGACCACCTGCTCGTGCGTGATCTCGACACGCTGAAAGTCGTCGGCACCTATCGCGTGCTGCCGCCGCATCAGGCCGCGCGTGTCGGCCGCCTGTACGCGGAGGGCGAGTTCGATCTGTCGCGTCTCACGCACCTGCGCTCGAAGATGGTCGAAGTCGGCCGCTCGTGTGTGCATCGCGACTATCGCAGCGGCGCCGTCATCATGGCGCTCTGGGGCGGCCTGGGCACCTACATGCAGCAAAACGGCTACGAGACGATGCTCGGTTGTGCGAGCGTGTCGATGGCCGACGGCGGCCACTATGCGGCGAATCTCTATCAGTCGCTTGGCGACGCGCTGACGGCGCCTGAGTATCGCGCGTTCCCGCACACGCCGCTGCCCGTCGACGAACTGCAGACCGGCGTGAAGGTCGCGCCGCCGCCGCTCATCAAGGGTTATCTGCGGCTCGGCGCGAAGATCTGCGGCGCACCCGCATGGGATCCGGACTTCAATTGCGCGGACTTCCTGACGCTGTTCCGCCTGTCGGACATCAATGCCCGCTATGCGCGTCACTTCCTGAACGAACCGCTGCTGCGCTGAAGCTGCCCGGCTCGATGCGAACGACGGCACGGCGAATGCATCGCCGTGCCGTTGCTCTATTGGCGGTTATCAAGGAAGCGAAACGATGGAGTGAGTCGTGTCGCGGTGTCGCCGTGCATTCAATTGACGTGCGACGCGCTACGACCGCGCGCATTCCAGCGCGCAAACAACGCCTCTCGCGCCCGCCATGAGCGGGCATCAGGTGATTTCAAACTGGCACCGTCCGCGCGCTATGTTGGCGCGCCGCGCGCATCCGCGGGCGGCGTCGCGTTCGTCGTGCATGAGACGGTGGAAGAGAGGCGGCAGGGTGTCAGTGCTTGCGCCGCCAGTCGAGCAGATGATGCTCAGCCATCCAATGATGGATCATGCCTTCGCCGTTGTGCGAGCGCTTGTATTCACGCGACTCGTACACCGACAAGCTGACGAGCACCAGCAACCCGATACCCAGGCCGATCAGGCCCGCAATCGATTCGGCATCCATGGCAGCCCTCCTTTCACACCGGCATAGCGCCACGTCTACATAGTAGGACATGCCGGCGCGGACGCGAAGTCGCGCGTCGGCGTCATCGCACGCCAATTTCCAGTAGACTCGCCGGGCGCGATCCGGCAGAAACGGGGGCGCGATCGTTCATTGACTCCGAGGAAATTCATGACCCGCATCGTCATCGCCGCGCTCGTGGCGGCCGTGCTCGCCGGCTGCGCAAGCGATCCCCGGCAGGGCCGCCGCGGCACGCCGCCGCAAGATCCTCCCGATTATCAAGGCGTGCCGACCGACATGACGCCGCCGTCGATGCTCGGCGAACCCGGCGCAGGCGGGGAGGCCGCGGCGTCCGCGAAGCAGCCGCAATAAGCGCCGGGCACGGCGACTTGGCGGCGCTCACGCAGCGTCCTACGCGCTTGCGATGCGGGCGACGGTGCGGCTCGCCGATCGGCAGCGTCGAGTCGCACGACCCAGGCCGTTTGACGGCGCATTCACGTCGACAAGGCCGCCATCGGCGATTGACGGGATCGGCAAGCCCTGCGCCGCGGGCGACGCGAAAAACGCGTTAGCCTGCGATGTGCGCGATCGACGGCGCGCGGCCCGCGACAGCTCGCTCGAGCCCGGGCAGATGGCGCGCGAGCGTTGCGCCGCGCGCCGCCATGAACACGAGCAGCCCGACCCAGAGCCCGTGATTGCCGAACGGACCGACAAGCGCGAACGTCGCTGCCACAAACAGCGCGAACGATGCCGCCATCGCGCGCATCAGCGCTCGTGTATGCGTCGCGCCGATGAACACGCCGTCGAGCATGAAACCCCAGACTGAGATCACCGGCGACAGCGCGGCCCAGGGCAGGTAGCGTTCGGCGACGCTGCGAATCGACGGCTGATCGGTGAGTTGCGCGACGATCCAGCTGCCCGCGCCCCAATAGACGAGTGCGAAGCCCAGCGCGCCGATACCTGCCCAGAAGAACGTCACGCGCAGCGCTTGCCGGAACGCGTCGCGGTTGCGCGCGCCCGCCGCCGCGCCGACGAGTGCCTCGGCGGCGTGCGCGAAGCCGTCGAGCGCGTACGCCATGAAGGTCTGGAAATTGAGGAGGAGCGCGTTCGCGGCGAGCGTCGCGTCGCCTTGTCGCGCGCCGAGATGCGCGAACCAGCCGAACGCCGACAGCAGGCACAGCGTGCGCAGGAAGATGTCGCGATTGAGCGCAACGAGGCGCGCGAGCGCCGCGCGATCGAAGAGCTCGACGCGCCTGATCTTCGGCAGGCCGCGCGGATTCAACCAGCGAAGCAACAGTGCGCTGAGCGCGAAGCCCGCGATATCCGCCGTCGCGGTCGCGGCGCCGATGCCCGCGACGCCCCAATCGAAGCGATATACGTAGAGCAGCACTGCGCCGATGTTGACGATGTTGATGAACACCTGGATCGCGAGTGCGACGCGCACGCGCTGCATGCCGAGCAGATAGCCGAGCACGACGTAGTTCGCGAGCGCGAACGGCGCGGCCCAGATGCGCGCATGCGCGTAGTCGAGCGCGGTCGAGCGCACCGCGTCGCTGCCGCCGAGCGCGGCGAACGCAAGGCCTATGAGCGGTGTTTGCAGCGCGAGCACCGCCGCACCGAGTGCGAACGCGAGCAGCAGCGCGCGCAGCACGTTGATGCGGATGCCGGCGAGATCGTTCGCGCCGAACGCCTGTGCGACGAGCCCTGTCGTACCCATCCGCAGGAAGCCGAAGCCCCAGTACACGAAGTTGAAGAAGAGGCCGCCGAGCGCGACGCCGCCGAGATACTGCGGGCCGTCGAGGTGGCCGGCGACGGCCGTGTCGACCGCGCCGAGAATCGGCTGCGTGAGATTCGCGGCGATGATCGGCAGCGCGAGGCCGAGCACGCGGCGGTGCCAGCTCGCGGCGGAGCGCGGCTCGGGGTCTTCGTCGGGGTGCGCGGACGCGGAGGGGGCGGACATCGCGGCGTTACGTGCGTTCCTGCACGCACACCCACGGCGACACGACGACCGCCCACAGCTCCGGATTGCGCGTCGCGTAATCGTGCGCGGTTCCGGCCTGCATCCGTTCGACGTGGCCCGCGGACAGCCAGCGTGTGACCTGATCCTTGTCGTCGCCGGCGATCGCTTCGGCGACGCTCACGAGATCGAGATCGCGCGCGACCGACAACAGTTTGCCTTGCGCGAAGAAGCGCTCGAGATCGCACCAGTCGATCTTGGCGGTTTCGCCGAGAAGCTTTAGGTAGAGCGGGCTGTGTTGCGCGTCGAGGGAGGAGGGGGTATTCGGAGGCATGGAGTGAGGCAATTGAACTACGGTGAGCGCCACTATAAACCATTCGCGCGGCCGGCGAGACTCGGCCGTTCGGACGAGTTTTGCAACGCGCGGCGGCATGGGACGATAAGGGCGTACGCGTGCCGATGGATCTGCTTGAGCGGTGTGCGTGGGCGTAATCGCGTCGCTTTTGCGGCCGGTTCGATGCGCGTCGCTCGCTTGCACCGCACGCGTTTCGAACATCGGATGCATCACGCATTACGTGTCACGCAGTGCACGGCGGATGATCTTGCCCGTTGCGGTCATCGGCAGGCTGTCGACGAATGCGACCGCTCGCGGATATTCGTGTGCGGCGAGCCGGGTCTTCACGTGCGCCTGCAGCTCGTGTGCAAGCGCGTCGTTTGCTTCATAGCCGGTGTTCAGCACGACGAACGCCTTGACGATTTCGGTGCGGGTCGCGTCCGGCACGCCGACGACGGCGGCCATCCGCACCGCCGGGTGCTTGAGCAGGCAGTCCTCGATCGGGCCCGGACCGATCCTGTAGCCGGCGCTCGTGATCACGTCGTCGTTGCGGCCGACGAAGCGGACGAAGCCATCGGCATCGGCGACGCCGACGTCGCCCGTCAGCAGATAGTCGCCGGCGAACTTCTCGCGCGTTGCATCGGGCTTGCGCCAATACCCGATGAACATCACCGGATCGGGCGCGCGCACGCCGATGTTGCCCTCGACGCCAGGCGGCAGCGCATTGCCTGCATCGTCGACGATCACGATGCGATGTCCGGGCGCCGCCTTGCCGATCGTGCCTGCTCGCGGCTCGAACAACGCGCTGCACGACGATAGCACGACGTTGCATTCAGTCTGTCCGTAGAACTCGTTGATCGTCACGCCGAACGCGTCACGCCCCCATGCGACCAGTTCGGCGCCGAGCGACTCGCCGCCGCTCGCGACCGACTCGATTGCGAGCGTGTAGCGTTCGCGCGGCTGGGTGACGGCCGCGCGCATCAGCTTCAGCGCGGTCGGCGGCAAGAACGTGTGCGTCACGCGGTGCCGCGCGAGCAGCTCGAACGCGGCCACGCCGTCGAACTTCTCGAAGCGGCGCGCGAGCACCGGCACGCCGTGATGCAGCGACGGCAGCAGCAGGTCGAGAAGGCCGCCGATCCACGCCCAGTCGGCGGGCGTCCAGGCGAGGTGCGCGCGCGCCGGAAAGAGGTTTTGCGACATCTCGACGCCGGGAAGATGGCCGAGCAGCACCCGGTGCGCGTGCAGCGCGCCCTTCGGCTTGCCCGTCGTGCCGGACGTGTAGATGATGAGCGCCGGATCGTCGGCCGACGTGTCAGCGGGTTCGAGCTTGTCCGACTCGGCCGCGAGCGCCGCATCGAACGCGAGCACGCCGGGCTCGGCGAGATCGGGCGCGCCGTCGATGCAGTAGATCGTCGCGAGCGACGGCAGCGACGCGTGTAACCGCGCGATCTTCTCGTAGCCGGCGCGATCGGTGACGAGCGCGACCGCGCCGCTGTCGCCGAGGCGGAATTCGAGCGCGTCCTCGCCGAACAGCGTGAAAAGAGGCACCGCGACCGCGCCGAGCTTGTATGCGGCCAGATGCGCGATCGCCGTTTCCGGGCCTTGCGCGAGCAGAATGCCGATCCGGTCGCCGCGCTTCACGCCTGCGCGCGCGAAGCTGTTCGCGAGTCGATTAGAGGCGCTTCTCATCTGGTCGAACGTGTAGCGCGCGATGACGCCGTCCGCATGCTCGTGAATCAGTGCGACGCGGCCGCTGCCGTCAGCCCATTTGTCGCATGCATCGACACCGATGTTGTAGCGCGCCGGAACGCGCCATTCAAAGCGGTCGACGCGTTCGGCGTAACTGGCGGCGTGGGGCAGCATCGGGCGTCTCCGGTTGTTTTTTGTGCGGCGTTTCGACGCACAGTACACCGAATCGCCGGGCGTACGCGTGGCCGTTAGGGGCGATCCTAGAGGGCGCGTTCATGCGCATCATGCGCAAACCACAAATGCCGCGTATGATCGTTTCACCAACGATAGATACGACCATGGACCTGTTTCTGATAGCTACGGGGCTCAGCGTGATAGGGATCGGCGCGCTGGTGGTGTTCGCGCGCCATGTCGATCCGCTTTCCGGCCGTCTGCACGGCCGGTTGCGCAAACGCTGATCGTTCTCTTGATCCGATCGCCCGGCTCGCGCCGGAACGCGTATGACGCGCCGTGCCGTGCGCGCCGCTTCGCGCTGCGTCAGCGCGACGGCAGGTAGCGCGACGGATCGATCGAGCGGCCGCCGTAGCGCAGCTCGAAATGCAGCGCGACACGGTCGTTGTCGGTGTCACCCATCTCCGCGATTTTCTGTCCCTGCGCAACCGTCTGGCCTTCCTTCGCGAGCAGCGTGCGGTTATGTGCGTACGTCGTCAGGAAATCGGCGTTGTGCTTGACGATCAGCAGATTGCCGTAGCCGCGCAGACCGTTGCCCGCATAGACGACCGTACCGGCTGCTGCCGCGACGATGGGCGTGCCCGCCGTGTTCGCGATGTCGATGCCCTTCGACTTCGAGCCGTCGAATGAGCGGATCACGTTGCCGGCGGCGGGCCACACGAGCGATATGCTCGACGCGGGCTTCACGGAGGGCGGCGGCGAGGCAGTGGGCGACGACGGCGCCGGGCGGCTCGGGCTGCGCGAGGCGCTCGTCGTGCCCGATGTCGAAGCGGAGCCCGGCGGCGGCGCGATGCGCAGCACCTGGCCGACTTCGATTGCGTCGGGATTCGTGATCTGGTTCCAGCGGATGATGTTCGCGATCGACTGGCGATTCGCGCGCGCGATCTGGGAGAGCGTGTCGCCGCGCTCGACCCGGTAGAAACCGGGGCCGACGGGCGCCGAGCCGCACGCGGCGAGCAGCGCGGCAAGCGATGCGACGACGAGCCGTCTCGTGGTTTTCAGCAACATTGAACCTCGCAAAGCACCGCCGCGACGGTGCGCGGCGGCGGATACAAAAACATCTGATTTTAACGGGTTCGGCGGCGGGCTCGTCGTTTTGGGGTGTTTGGACGTCGGTGGCGGGTGTTCGGAAGGGTTGGCACGCGGGCGGAGCGGGCCCGCGCGGCAGCCGTTCGAGCAGGCTGCCGCGCCCGGTCGAGCGTGGTGCGCGGCGTTACGCGATCGGCGTCACGCGGATGCGCAGCGCTGCGGTTTCGGTTGCGCCCGGCGCGACGTGACGTAGGCCGAGGCCGTTGTGGATCGCGTCCGGCAGGCCAAGCCACGGCTCGACGCAATAGAAATCCGATCCCGGCGCTTCGGTCCACGTCGTCACCGCGTACCACGGCACCGAGCCTGGGCGGTTCAGGTCGATCTCGATTGCGTGGCGGCGGCCGGGCATCAGTACGCGCACCGGCTCGGCGGGCACGCCGTCGAGGCAGTGGAAGCGGTCGAGGATGCTCGGATCATCGAGCGTGTAGCGCGGCAGGCCGGCCTCGGGCGCGCTGATCGAGCCGTCGTCCAGTTGACGGCGTCGCTGCGTCGGCGGCAATTCGAGCACCGTCGACGCGCGTTCGGCATGCGGCAACGCGAAATAGAAATGATGGCCCGCATAGTGCGGCAGCGGCGTGTCGCCGAGATTGGTCGTGGTCAACTCGACGTCGAGCGTGCGCGCGTCGACGAGCCGATAGCGCGCGGTGAAGCGGAATTCGAACGGAAAGCCGGCGCGCGTCCGGTCGCTGCTTTCGAGCGTCAGCGCGACACCGCGGCCATCGGCGTCGACTTGCGCGTCGAACGGCAGGTCGCGCGCAAAGCCATGCATCGGCAATTCGCGGACGATGCCTGCACCGTCGCGCCAGAAGCCGATCCGCCCATCGACGCGGTGGCGGCCGAGAAACGGGAACAGCAGCGGATTGCCGCCGCGGATCTTCGCGGGGAGGGAACGGTCGGCGGATTCCGGCCAGAAGACGACGCTCGCGCCGTCGATGCTCCACGACAGGAGTCGTCCGCCCACTTGGGGCGCGATGCGCGCGAGCGACGCGCCGTCGATGAGTTCGAGGATGTCCTGATTCTGGAAAGAAGGCATGATGGCAGGCGTCGGCGTTCGCTAGGGTAGGGCCGCCAAGGATAGCGGAATCGCCGCGGGCTTGGGTGCGCGGGGCGGTGCAGCGGGTCACGCGCGGACAGCTAAGGGAAATCGCGCATGCGGGAAATCGAGAATGTCAAAAGTGGCAATCTGTAAGGACAATGACGCAAACCGGTCATTCTTAAAGCGCCGGATCTGTACCTAATAAGGAGCGAACATGGATCTGGCAACTGCAATGGCCCTCACGCTGTTCGGCATGTTCACCGGCAGCACCGTGCTGTTCTTCTACAAAGTCGGCCGCTGATTCGCCGCTTTTCGCTCCCAGAGCATTGTTGCAATCTGCGGCGATGCGCTCTCGTCCAAGCTTTCAATCGCATTAAAAGTGTATCTGGCTGTTAGCCAGATGCCCGATTCGCGCCAAACGCCTTGGCGCGGTCATTCTCGCTCGGCATAATCGGGGCGCGGTTTTTTCGGGCGGCGCAGCGATCTGCACGACGCCGTTCCCGTCAGTTCTCCTCGCTTAACCCTCTCCGATAAAAGGACCGACGCGTGAGCCTCTGGTTTCTGGTATTTCTGAGCGTCCTGCAGGGCGTCACCGAACTCTTTCCTGTCAGCAGCTTGGGGCACACGCTCCTCGTGCCCGCGCTTGTCGGCATGCACATCGACAAGCATGCGCCGCAATTGCTGCCCTTCCTCGTTGCACTGCACCTCGGCACCGCGTTCGCGCTGCTGTGGTATTTCCGCGAGCGCTGGGTCGCGCTGATCGCCGGCTTTTTCGCGTCGCTGAACGGACGCAAGAATGACGAGGGCCATCTGATGTGGGCGCTCATCGTCGGCACGATTCCGGCTGGGCTCGTCGGGCTGCTGCTCGAAAAGCGCATTGAGCGGGTGTTCCACGATTTGCGTATCGTCGCGATCGCGCTGATCGTCAACGGCATCCTGCTGTGGCTCGGCGACCGCATCCAGCGTGCGCGCGCACATCGTCCCCCCGAGAAGCTGACGTTCAAGCAGGCGTTTTTCGTCGGCCTCGCACAGATCGGTGCGCTAATTCCAGGCTTTTCGCGCAGCGGTCTGACGATGATCGCCGGCAACGCGGCGGGGCTCACGGCGGAGAAGGCGGCGGAGTTCTCGTTTCTGCTTGGCACGCCGATCATCTTCGCGGCGGGGCTGCTCGAATTGCCGAAGCTTTTCCACGCGCCGGATCAACTTGCCGACGCGTTGCTGGGCGGCGTGTTGACCGCGATCGCTGCGTATCTGAGCGTGCGGTTCCTGATGCGTTATTTCGAAGGGCGCGGGCGGCTTGCGTCGTTCGGCTTGTACTGCGTGCTCGCGGGCCTTTTCTGCCTCGGCTGGTTCATATTCCACACGCAGCCGGTTTGATGCGATTGGCGTTTCCGATCGCTTCCAGGAGGCGATCGGGTATAATTGCCGGCTCGGTTTTTGCCGGGCTTGCCGTGGGATGCTTGTCATGGCCGTCGGAACATTTCGGCAGCCTCCCGCAGCGCTGAAATGTGCGGCGCTTGCCGCCACTTTCCTCCTCCTCGACCGCCCTTAGCTCAGTCGGATAGAGCAACGGCCTTCTAAGCCGTAGGTCACACGTTCGAATCGTGTAGGGCGGGCCAATGAAATCAGTACCTTGGCTGAAATTTTCGAATTTCCCATCCTCTGTTGGCATGCTCGTGTAGGCGACGTGTAGGTATTTGTGGTCAACCTGGATCGCAACCAATCCATGTGAACCGGCTGCTCTCACGTACAGGCGCTTGCAATGCCGAGCGCGGTTGCGCGACAAGATCGAGGCGTGGATGCTGGAGCAGGCGGGTATCGAGTTCCATGTGACCGAGACTCTGGCTGTAGGCGGGCGGTAGCTGAACGTAGCTCGTCTCATTGTTGGTTTGGCACACGTAAAATCCGTGGGTGACGGTGCCGACCCGGCGCCGTCAGTTATTCCAATGCGACGACGGGGCCATGACAGATACAAAATCGCAACAAGAACGCATTGCTGCCGCTAGAGCAGAGGCAGGTGAGCGGAAGAGGATGGGGGAGCGAGAGTCTTTCTATCGCAATTTTCTGTCTTTATCCGAAACGATACAGATGGTTGCCAACTGCATCCAAATTTCGGATGACGAGCTCGACCTGGTTGTACTGCCGGACAGCGAGCTGGGGGATGTTGCCGCTTTTGAGGCAAGGGTTGCTGCAACTTCTCTCAAACAGCTATTTCGAACCTCGCGAGCAGCCGACATACTTGGCTTGAACATTGCCAACACACCGGCAGGTCACCGCTTGCGCTGGTTCGACGTGACGACTGCACGAGGGGAAACCTATTGGCAGAGCGCTGCGGCACGCGACGAAGGGCTGGCGCTTTTGGCTGACATGGCGAAATGGGAGTCCTCGGCTCGCGAAGCGCAACGTCGCCAAGCCATGTTCAATAGTTCACGCTGGTCGGCCCATGAGCCTGCGTCTGCCCCCCGGTTCCGCGATCTGCCGACGACTCCGCGGATTCGGTTGATCGGGTTGTGAACGCCGGTCCAAATCCGACACTAAACGACGGCGTTCTGGAATTGAGCGTTTGAAGTGGCCGTGCTTGGAAGATGATGTTTGCGGGGTAGCGACGCTGCGGATGCCTGACGCTTTGCGCGTCGGAGGGAGCCCGTAGGGCGAGTGCAGACGCGCAAAGCGCGTTGAGGGATGACGGCGCGGATCGGTTGCGGTAGAAAGGCACACCGCCGAAGAAACAACCGGCGCGACACCGGTCAAACCGCCAAGTTCACCCCGGGGTCGCGCCACACTGGACACAGGTGCGGGGCCACGGGGCCAAGCACAGGGACACGTGCAGCCGCAGTATTCCACGGCTGGGCGGACCCTGTCGATATCGACCTGCCATCGGCGTTCCACGGGGACCGCCGATGCTGCCCACGGGCCGCTTCTTCCTGTGCGCCCGCTGCCGGGCGCAGGTGTTCATTTGCCGCCGCTGCGATCGAGGCCAGATCTATTGCGCCGGCGGCTGTGCGCAAGCGGCCCGGCGCGCGAGCTTGCGCGAAGCGGCTCAGCGTTACCAGAGTTCTCGCCGCGGGCGTCTTGCCCATGCGCAGCGCGCCCGTCGTTATCGAGCGCGACACAATAAAGTGACGCATCACGGTTCACCTGCGACGGGGCCCAGTGCTCTACTGCCAGCGGACTCGATGCGCGCCGCTGTCACTCACAGTCGTGTCGCGGCATCGGCGCCGGCGACAACGCATTGCCATCGATGCGGCTGCGCCTGTTCGCCATTCGTGCGCCTTGGCCCGTTCGAGGAGGCTCTAAAGGTGACGATTGACGCTGAACTCGAAGCCCATATCCTGCGGCTCTACCACGTCGAGAAGTGGCGCTGCGGCACGATCGCGCAGCAATTGCACGTGCATCGCGGCACCGTCAAACGGGTGCTCGCACAAGCTGGTCTGCCGCGTCATGGACCGGCGCCGCGGCCTTCGATGATCGAGCCATACCTGCCATTCATTCGCCAAACGCTGGAGAAGTATCCCACGCTCACCGCCAGCCGCCTTTACGGCATGGTGCGCGAGCGCGGCTATCAGGGCCGGCCCACGCACTTCCGACATCTGATCTCTCTGCACCGGCCACGCCCGCCTGCCGAAGCGTACCTGCGGCTGCGCACGTTGCCCGGCGAACAGATGCAATGCGACTGGGGGCACTTCGGTCACTTGCATATCGGCCGTGCGCGCCGGCCCTTGATGGCCTTCGTGATGGTGCTCTCGTACTCGCGCGAACTGTATCTGCGCTTTTTCCTCGATGCGCGTATGGAGAACTTCCTGCGCGGCCATATCGGCGCCTTCACGCGCTGGGGCGGCCTCGGTAGGGTCGTCCTCTACGACAACCTGAAGAGCGCCGTCCTTGAACGCCAGGGCGACGCCATTCGTTTCCACCCGACGCTGCTCGCCTTCGCCGCACACTATCGGTTCGAACCCAGACCCGTAGCCATCGCGCGTGGTAACGAGAAGGGCCGCGTGGAGCGCGCCATTCGTCACGTCCGCGACGCGTTCTTCGCGGCCAGACAGTTCGCCGATCTGGATGACCTGAATGCGCAAGCCGAACACTGGTGCCGCACGCAGGCGGCGGATCGCCCGTGCCCGGAGGATCGCATGATCAGTGTGCGCCAGGCGTTCGCCCAGGAGCAGCCTACGCTGCTTGCGCTACCGGAGAATCCCTATCCCGTCGAGGAAACGCTCGCCGTCAAAGTCGGCAAGACGCCCTATGTACGCTTCGATCTGAACGACTACTCGATCCCGCACACGCACGTGCGGCGCACGCTCACGGTACGGGCCGATCTCGAGCAGGTACGCGTGCTGGACGGTGCCGAGATCCTTGCGCGCCACGCTCGCAGTTACGACCGCGGCGCGCAAATCGAAGAGCCCGTTCACATCGAGACACTGGTCGGCGTCAAACGCGAGGCCCGTCATCATCGCGGCATGGATCGCTTGGCCAAGGCTGCCCCCGCCAGTCAGGATCTGCTGCGCCGCGCGGCTGAACGCAATGCGAATCTGGGCACCATCACGGCGGCGCTGCTGCGGCTGCTCGAACGCTACGGCGCTGCGCAATTGCAGGCCGCGATCGGCGATGCGCTACAAAGCGGCGTGCCGCACCCGAACGCCGTGCGCCTGGCGCTGGAGCGCCGCCGCGAAGCGCTTGAACTGCCACCACCGCTTGCCGTGTGTCTGCCGCCACACGTACGCCAGAAGGACACGCCGGTCCAACCCCACCGGCTCGATACCTACGATCAACTTGCCGGAGGCACGGATGAGCTCGCTTGAATCATTGCGCACACGCGCGCAGGAATTGCGTTTGCACGGGCTGCTGGCCCACTGGCCCGAGGTTGCGCTGCAGCCGTGGGTCGCGCCGCTCGTGCAGTGGGAAGAAGACGAGCGAGCCCGTCGCTCGCTCGAGCGGCGCATCAAGGAATCACATCTGGGCGGCTTCAAAGCCTTGTGCGACTTCGACTGGGGTTGGCCGTCACGGTGTGATCGCGGTGCCATCGAAGAACTGATGACGCTCGGGTTCATGAAGGACGCCGCCAACGTCGTGCTCATCGGCCCCAACGGCGTGGGCAAGTCGACGCTGGCGAAGAACGTCGCGCATCAGGCGCTCGTGCATGGGCACACGGTGCTGTTCACCACCGCCGGCAATATGCTGGGCGAACTGGCTGCGCTCGATAGCGATTCAACGCTGCGCCGGCGCTTGCGTCGCTATGCTGCGCCCGACGTCCTTGTGATCGATGAGGTCGGATATCTCTCCTACTCGAATCGCCACGCCGATCTGCTGTTCGAGTTGATCAGCCGGAGATACCAGAACAACAGCACCATCGTGACATCGAATCGACCGTTTGCAGAATGGTCAGAAGTGTTCCCGAACGCCGCCTGCGTCGTGTCGCTCGTCGATCGCCTTGTGCATCTCGCCGAGGTCATCTCGATCGAAGGCGAATCGTACCGCCTGAAGGAAGCCCGCGAGCGGGCCGACAAGCGCGCCCGGCAGCGTGGCCCGAGCAAATCGGCCAAAGGAGGCGAGTCATCATGACAGCCGTGCCATTGCCCTCAGGCCTCACGCGCGGCTTGAACTTCGTCGTGCCCGACGACTGGACGCCCGAGCAGGCGCTCGCCGTGTTCGAACTGCTCGACGACTTGCGCGAACTCATCTGCGCACGCTATCTGCCCGACATGCAGCGTGTCCTTCGTGGCGATCGTCGGCAACGTGAACTGCCGCTCACCGAGCACGACCCGCCGTTCTGATCGGCGACATTCAAAACAAAGGGGCCCGCGTGGCCCCTTTGTCGTTGACTGTTTCGCTCAACCTTGTGCCGTCGTTTAACGGCGCTTTTACACCGGCGCTAACACGGGTTCGATCCGGACGAACTAATTGATTTCCTGTTGACGCGACAAATCCCCAACACCCTAGTAGCGGCGCTTCCGTTCTCCGAGGTGCGGGAATCTGCTCCGGCTCAGATTCCCACGTCGGCGGTATCTCGTGCAGAGAGACGTCCAAAATTTCGTGGCCCGCTAGCCGCGACTCTCGCGATGGCTTGGCAAATTGCTCATGACCGTGATAGTCCGCATTCCATGCTGCATGCGCTTGTTGAGCTTGCGCAGAGGAAGCCGCCACCGAGACCGCTCCACTCAGCTACGGACGATGGCCAGGAAGTTAAATGGGTGAATGATGAGGGCGAGATTCAAATTTTCACGATCAAGGACATGCAGAGCCGGATGCGTGTAATCCGCAAGACAAATACATAAACTGACGTAACTCGACGTAAGGCTGTCTGTCTGTCCGCATCTCGCTAAAGTTGGCTCCAAGCTGTTCGTATTGATCTAGGTTGATCCTGATCGAAGAAGGTTGATCAGGATCTCCAGGTTCATGCGACGCGAAACCCCACGTTTCACTTTGCTAGGAGCGATAGATGCATCAGAACGCTATCAAGACCGCGACGAATCCTGATCGCCGCCAGTCCATTAATGAGCTGCCGTGTCCGGTTCTCAACCACGCCTGCAACTGTTCCGCCGACGTCGAATCTGTCCATTCCGGGAGCGGTACCGCTGCCCACACTTTCCCCCCTTCGAACGGGCGCGAATACTTCACGACTGAAGAGGCTGCAGATTTCCTTGGCCTCCGTCCTCAGACGCTGCGCAAGGCGTATTCCAACTATGGCCGCTATTTATCCGTCGTGCCACGAAAATCAGCTAACCGGCGTTTGTATTGGAGGGCTGACTTGGTCCGTGCACTGATCGAGGGGGCTTAAATGTGCGCGCGATACAACCGCGGCTTCCATCTGCCAATTAACCCCGAGCGCTTTCCGACTGAGGCTCTCGGAACGAGAATGCGAAGCCTCTACGATTCTCTCGTCGACACGATTAGGATCCCGTCAATCGTCGTTGGACCGATCGTCGTGCATGCCGGTATCGCATATGCGAATCCAGTCGCGAATATGTCCTCACCACGCGGTCGAGACGGTCCGTTCGGTATCAACACGATGTTGAGCGCGGTGTCAGGTTGTGGTAAGACCGAGGCAAAAAACGCGGCGTTCGGTGAAATGTTCGAATTTCAGCGTGAGCAACTCGCGAACGCGGTCGACGGAGAAATCTGCATCGACAGTCACGTGATCCACAACGCATCGATGCCGGCGATCGTCAAGCGCGTCTCGAAGTATCCGGTTGCGAATGAGATCGACGACGAATTTGCATCGTCCCGAACCGGTTCGATGACCCGTGACGCTAATACGCGCGTCCAGTTGTTTGACGGGCAGACATTCTCCGTCGATCGCGCGACGACGGGACGCTACATTCTTCACGATCCGCGATTTACGAGCCTTGTGTTGACTCAGCCGCATGTACGCATCGCGTTCGACGAGCGGCATGCAAAACGCCTACGAGCATTAGGGCTTGCGACGCGCACACAGTTCGCTGAATACGCAGGCGAGCCGGTCGCACTCGATCTTGTCCCAGTTGATTCGCGCATCTGGGATGAAAACTGTCGACGTCTTCTTAACCTGTGGGTCGAAATCATGTGTGGACGAGCGCGGCGAGGGCTCGTTAAGTTTCAGCCAGATGCTATTCGACTCCTGAAAGAGATTGCCGAAGGCTACCGAGTGCGTGGGCTACGTGGCGGTGATCTGGAGGATCTTGTGGAGCACGCTGCTCGTCAGACCGAAAACATCGCGCGGTTGGCCGCCGGAATGCATGTGTTCGAGGATGTTCCCGGTGATGTATCGGCAGAAGAGTTGGAGCAAGCAGAGGCAATTGGTTTGTGGTTCACGGAGCACTACAAGCGCCGTTTTCAGCCGAAGCCAACTATGCCACGGGAGTTCGAAGAAGCCGACTGCCTTGTGCAATGGTTGCATGGGTTTGTGTACCGAACTCGGCAACTGACCATCAAACGTTGCGATTTACTTGCGTACGCACCGGACATGGGATTGAGTAGGGCTGCAGCAGTGCGAGCCTTGACGGTGATTTGTTCGTCCGGCTATGCCCGAATCTCTCCGGGCAAGACAGCATGGATTGAGCTTAATCCTGCCTACTTTCACACGCAATCGTTTGTGAATCCTTGGTCTTTTCGTACGTTGATCTGATCGACTCTGCCCCAGTCCCTGCCCCTTGTACCAGAGGGGTGAGGTAGGAAGTAACGCGAGCCAGTTCGTAGTCGAGGTGAGGATAGTGAATAAATTAGATAGAACTGCAAAGTAAGAAATTCTAAATATCGACAAAATTTCCGTGCGATTGATCGCGCCAAGCAAGCATGTTCGTAGCCACCAACTGGTGGCTACGCGTAACTAATAACGGGTGCCATAACGGATGTGGATGGCAGCGAATAAATAACAGGTGAACGATATGGCAGCAAAAGAAGATTGGTTTCAAGCAGGCCGGATCAAGGATCTGGTTGATGATTCCCGTGATGTCAACAGGTCAGCTAACAGCGTGTGGGGTGACCACGGCAGTGAAATTCTGCTTGGCCGAAACTTAGGGGCGCTGGTGTTCGCGGTGAGGTTCATGGATGGAGTGATCCGGACAAAAGACGTGGCTTTCAAGATTCAAGCCCGCAAAGGCCGGAAAGTGGCGGTGGCGTCGTCCCCCCTCGCGAGGGGGTTCGACCTTTTGGGGGCAATGGTTCGTGTGTACTCGCGCGGCTTTCATTTCTCGCCTCAGTTGAGGCTGCTTTTCGACTGCTTCGCGACGCACGAGATTCGTCGCTGTCTTCGAAGAAATCGAAACCTTCCTTTCGATAAAGACCGTATAGAGGCAGAGGTGTTCGAGGAGTTCATCGCGTTTCTGCGCGAAGAGGGGGCTCGTATCGGCATCGTCAGCCAGATGAACGATTGGGAAAACGCTAGTAACGGAAACGAGAAGAGTGTGTTGAACTATATTGGCGCGCTGTTTAGCCGCAATAGTTCGATCGTTCCTGTGGAAATGCAGTTGTTCTACAAGAAATCTTGCGTCGACGAGTTGAGGTTGCATGAAGTCGCAGAAATGGTAGCCAAAGAAGAGGCCGATGACATGGCGTGCCTGTATCGTCGTGAAGATACAGTCGATGCCTTGCCGGAGGCGCTGAGGCAACATGACGTGACTGAGGTGATTGGGGACCGTGATCGTCTCTTTCGCAACATGCGCTCGAAGCGGTCAATCTTCGGGAACATGGTGGGTTATGTATGGCGGCTTGATTGCTCCTATACCGGGTACTACCTGCGTGTTGTGTTTTTGTTCGATGGTTCGCTGGCAGCAGCAGGTGGCGCGTTGGGGGAACACATCGGCCAATACTGGGTTGACGGGATCACGGACGGTCGAGGTCAGTTCCGCAACATGAGCAGTACATCGCGGAAATTTTCGGGGGATGCTGACTTGATCAGCAAGATCAATCACGATGATGCGGAAAAACGAGAGGCGCTGACGCGCTTTTTATGCCGCTTGGCTCGACGTGACCGGTATGTGTGCGTGCAACCGTTGTCGGGCTTTAAGCGCTTCGGCACAGGTCGCGCGCAGATGGTGGCGCCTGCGGTACCCCAGGGCAAGG
The DNA here is from genome assembly GCF_001523745.2 of Burkholderia mayonis. Classification (NCBI taxonomy): domain Bacteria; kingdom Pseudomonadati; phylum Pseudomonadota; class Betaproteobacteria; order Burkholderiales; family Burkholderiaceae; genus Burkholderia; species Burkholderia mayonis. The sequence goes on along the minus strand of NZ_CP013386.1, from coordinate 2,446,328 downwards.
CACGAACCAAGACACTGAAGAAGTCGGAATAAGGCTTCTCGCTCGCAAGGTGGCGAGCGATGGGGCATATCGGAGATAGCTCTTGGGTCATATCAGAGTTAGCTCTTTTCCTTACCTGGCAACGACCTCCCGAGAGTCTCATTGGCCTTGCCCGCTTTCTGCATTTCCGCCCGAGTGACGAAACGGTCCCAAGCACGGTGTTCGCATCGGCCGCTGCAAGGTGGTTAGCTCACGTGGTAGCTGCGTCAACGAGGCGTAGCCGTATCGTCAATGAATAGTCCATGCCTCGGGTGCAGGCCGTTTATCGTGCGGGGCACCCGGGCGATTCTTGTTGGAAACTAAAATGAATACAAACGCAAAAACAGGTATCGTCAGCGAAACTGAAAGTTCAATGTCGGAAGCGCTGGCACGTTCACCGGACAACCGTAAGAATAGGGTAGTTGGTGAATTGAACATCGATGCGTTGAAGGCTAGTCTGGAAAGCTACGAACCTCCGAAGAGGTACACGACAATCGAGATCGTCCGTGAGCTATTTCCCCTGCTTGATGCGAAGCGGAAAGCCGGGGCATCGCCCGATCAGCTTGCCGATGTTCTACACGAGAACGGTTGCGAAATCACCGCGCAAACGCTCAAGACACTGATGTCGAAGATTCGGAAAGAAGCCTGCGTTGCGTACGCGACGTGTCCTTGCTGTAATTCGAAGGTGCCGGAGTCGATCATATCGGTTCGGCACGATAGTGCCACTGGCGGATCGTCGACGGTAGCGGCATAGGTGATGAGCGACGACAGCGGCTCACCGAACGACACATTGCCGATGTCGTCGCATTGACGAGGTGTTGTCATCGATTGAGATCTGACCAGAGATGCCAATAAATAGTCGGATAACGAAACAAGCACTCGATCGAACGGAAATGACGCGTTGTTGTAGACAAGACGAAAACACCAAGTTGACCACTTCACTATGTATGTGAACATCCGGCGTACGGAAGGTGATCTCGTACGAGAACTTCGATGTTGACTGAGTGAGATTGCTCTAGCAATTCCGGTTCTTTTCTTATACCTCATAGAGAAGTATCAAGGTATAGAAGTGTCGAGAAGTGTGGTGCGTCCCGTATCGAAAGAATGGCGAGATAGTAGTGAACAACGCTATCCGCAATGGAGCTCTATTCCCATGAGAAGGGCAAAGGTACAGTGCCTATCTCATTGCTCCCATGATGATCGGGAATGACGCATCGTGATGATGCCGCATGACATACGAGAGCGTGATGCCTAGTGATGTCGTTCAGTCTACTTCCGTTGCTTGGTCGAAGAATGTAAAAAAACACAAGAGGTAAATCAGATGGCGAAGCTGATAGAGCGACGCAGCGATGTGGAGGCTGCAGAACTGTTGCTCAATGCTGCAACCTACTCCGCGAAAGATCGTTGGAAAGAAGAACATTACGATGCAGTGGGTACTGTATCGCGAGAGGTGTCGCGTATTGCTAAATGCATGAAAGACGTCATCGATTCGCGAAGACCATTGTTCTCGATCAAGTTCGTGGAAAGTGCATTGCCGTGGCTTCCGGAAAGCGTCGAGGTGGTACCGAGTGGGACCGGAAAAACCTTCTTGGATTGCTTGAAGATTGAGTTGGAAAGTATCCTGTTGGAATATCCGATCGTACAGCAGCATCCGTACGTTGACCTATTCTTGAAGATTCTCTATCGCGATGAGCAATCGGACGCAACGCCGGGCGTGTATACCGTGTTCGATCTCCGTAACCGTATCGGCAATTTGTCGATCTTGAACGATGACGAGCGAAGGGCGGTGGTCGATGGACTGAACAATATTGTCGCGAAGATTCGAGAAGAAGGGCGCGGTGACGTGTTTCGCAAGCAGCTGAAGCGGTACTGGCGTCCTGCAGCAGAGAACTATCGGTCATTGATCGCCCTCGTCCGCGCGATACAGGCTCGGTATCACCACCTGTTAATCCTTCGGCTGGATCTGAGCTACATGAAGGTGCATAGGGCTTCAATCAGTTACACAGAGGCCCGTCGTCATCGAATCGCGTTTCGACGCTACGTGAAGCGTTGCAAGCGCCTGAAGGGGGCGTATTTAGGAGACGCCCTCAAACTAGAGTATGGGGTCGACATGGGGCTGCATTACCACGCGCTGGTGTTCGTTAATGGCGACAAACTGCATGGTGATGTAGACCTTGCACGAGCCTTGGGGGAGCACTGGAAGAGCAACATCACCGCGGGCCGAGGCAACTACTTCAACTGCAACAGTCAATCCTACGGGAAGCTGCGGGGAATTGGTTCGGTGCGGTATCACGACGAGCAAACGCGGCACAACCTCGAGACGCGTGTTGCGGCGTACATCACGAAGCCGGACTTCTACATCCGCTCGGTGAAGCGTGATGAAGATCATACGTTCTGGACGAGCCAGCCGCACAAGGACGAGCCGATAGGGCGAGGGCGCAGGCGCGGTAAGATCGATGCGCTGGCCGCATCGAGCAACAACCCGTTGCCGCTAGGGACAAGGTGCAAGCCACGATTGTCGGAACACAGCAGGGAGTTCGCGATGCACGCGCCGGGAACCTCCGTTGCTGTATCGGCATAGAGGCCGCCTTCAAATAGATGATGAAGTCTTGAAGCGTCAGCGGATTGCCTTCTGACGCCTCATCCACTTTCGAGACGCGTGCCCGCGCTCCAATGCCCCATCGATCCGGGGGAGATCCTTCTGCGTGGATACGACCGCTCTCAGGTGCGCAAGATTCTGGCCGAGGCGGAGTGGCATTTCACGCCGGATAACTTCGATTCCGCGTTGAGCCGGCTGCGCAAAAGGCGCGCGAACCGTACTAGTGAGCAAGGTAGCGCGGATGAATCAAACTCGCGCGCAACGACCGATTCGAGTGTGATAAGAAACGGTGAGCCACAGCCTACTGCTGATAGCTTTCTGGAACGGAAGGGTCCTGGCATGGGACATAGATGGAGATAAGCGAAGGCTCGCTGCATCACCTTGATCGTCGCCGATCGTGTCTATCCTGGACCGAGCGATTACCCCGAAATTGCTCAGCATCCTTGAGATCTACCCCTTGGGCCGGCGGTTGTACAGCCAGCCTGTTTTTTGTTCGATTGACAGTAAATCAGGGGGGTATATTAAGCAGGGTGCGGTAATCTGCTTAACGGTAGCGTCAGCCAGCATACAGTGTGATGCGCAAGATGCTTTCGTCTATATAACTCGATGAATTATGCACAATCTCGACAAGATTCTTGAGCATTTGGGGAAATGCAAGCCCTACGCGCAGCAGAATACCCCTGCCGCGCGGCGAGCAACATTTATTGGATGGGTGCTTTTCCTGATAAGTGCCGCGGCCATACTCGCTGTCAAACTAAGTGTAACGACTCTTCCACCCAGTGGCTCGGATCGATTCATCACAGACTCCGCCCGTATCGGGGTCGTGTTTGGCGCACTGTTACTCTTTCTCGCGTTCATTATCCAGATTGTCGTAGATATTCGAACAACGTTCCGTAATAGAGAGGGAGAGAATCAGAAGGCCGTTACCCAGCGACAACTTGAAGTCGACGAGAATAACGTGCTATTTTTGCTTGATCAGCCCGACAAGTCACTGGCTTATGCGCAGTGCTATCTCAAGCAAATGAATTCTCGATCTGGTGAATGGATCGCCCACCTGTTCGGAAACGCAGCGCCTCTTTTGCCACTCTCGGTCGTTCTGTTTGCTTTCTCTAGGGATCTTGGGGTGGTTCGTTGGCTTGAGAGAACATTGACGCAGGACCACCCGTCGAATCCGCTGGTACTGCGGTTGATCGTCTTTGCTATCGCCGTGGCGATTTTGATCTTTGTTTTTGCCTATGGTTTGGCTGCAGAGCAGCGGAGGAATAGCTACAGACTCGGATTGCTGGAGATGGCGATCACGCTAAAGAGCATGACGGACAAACCGCGTCGTGGTCGGTCGAGAGGCGGTGCTCGCTAACGCACTGCGTTCGATGCAACCGCTGCCGCGCGTGCGCTCCTCCTCGGTCAGGTCTCGGCAGTGCAGCTTGTGACGGGTGTGCAGGTACGCCTGCAACGCCGACGAGAGCATGCACAGGCATGCGTGGCCCAGCACGTCGATTGAATCGCTGGCCTCCTGCCATTCGAGCATGAACGCAGGTTCCAGGTCCTCCGAATATGGCGGCACAAAAGGCTCTTCCTTGTTCTCGATCTTGGTTCGACGATCGACGAAAGGCGCCGACGAACTGGCGTAAAGCTGCCGGATGAAATCCAGGCGGCGGTTCAGAAACCAGGCCACGTCCATGGCGCCGCACTGGGTGTGTTCGAAACGCTCCCGCCCGGCGCCTGGACGGCACCGGGCTCCGTGTCCGCTTACGCGGTTGCGCGCGCCTTCCTTTTCTTGACGTATTCGTCAACGAAGGCCTTGATGCCCTCGCTTCGTGGGAAAGCCTTCTTCGCCTCGGCGGGGGCAACGATGCCCGCGTCGAGGAGACTGGCCAGCCCATCCTTCCACCGTGTGAGGAGGTTGTCGTTCAGGAACTGTTCGACCTGCTCGAACGTGACCACGTTGTCCGTCGGCGAGCCGGTCGCCACGTACAAATCGGCGACCACCTTGTTCCCATCGTGGGACGGGAGGGGGGTGGTGGCTGCAATGGCGATGATGCGGGCCAGCAGGTCCGCCTCCATGTCCCTCCCGCCACCCGCGCGCATCGTGCTCATGAACACGTTCATAACGTCCGCGCCATACGTGCCGCAAATCAGCAGCGCGTCCTCGCTGTACTTCAACAACAGTTCGGGCTCGGTGTAGCTGGGGTGGTAGATCAGGCGGCGATAACCCTGGGCGTAGGCGCTTTCGATCGACGGCAAGAAGGGCAGTTGCTGGATCGCTTCCGGCACGTCCCAATCCTTCGATGGCGTCGAGCGGTGCCGCGCCATGATGCGGGCGGCCGGACCGGCGTGCTCGGTCAGCGCCAATGAGGCTGCCACGAGGTCCATCGCGGAATGTTCGGCGATGACGGCGGACCCGAACAGCAACAAACCATTCGTACGTTCAGCGAGCACATCACGCAGAGGTCCCATGAGCGGCGTCGGCAAAGCGTCGGCGGTTCCCGCCGGCGTGACCGGTTCTATCGTCGGCCATGCTCCGGAGAACGGCACGCGCGCTTGCAACTCGCCCTCGTCGGTGACGACGCCGATCAGCGCCGTTTCTTCGTCCACGTGCCCGTCCCGGCACGTGACCATGAGCCGTACGTCCTCGTGGAGCATCTCGGGTGTCGGGGAGTCGAGCAGCACCGCGACACGGTGCCCTGAGTCCAGCGCATACCTGCAAGCCGTTTCCAGACGGCTCGCGGTTTCGTCCCAGGATTGCTGGTCGAGTTCGAGAGGGCCGACCACCAGCAACGTGCCGCTGGGCACGCGATCCAGTCCGGACGACCAGAGGCCGTATTCACCCAGGTCGATGGCGCTGGGACAACCATTGCCGGCGCGTTCGGCGTAGAGCAGCGCGCCGTCGGTGGCGTCCTCGTACACCTCCAGCAGGGCGTCGATCGCCTTCTGGGCGGTCGCGATGTAGACGCCGGGAACGGGACCTGCCGGCCAGATCTGCGGGACCCTGCGGGCAACGACCGCGCCGGGCGGAGACAGGGCGACGAGCAACTCCTGGGGCGACATGTCGACCGCGTAGCGCTTCTTCAGGCGGAACGCCAGGCGACCGGTCGAGGTGGTATCCAACTCGGCGGCGGCGACGCGTTCGGGGAACGCCATCACCTCGGGCCAGTTACGAAGCCCGGGCAGCGCTGCAATCAGATCGAGCGCCTGGCCATGACCAAGGGAGGGGTGCGTGGGCTGCAAAAGGCCGCGGACGAGCCCGGCCAGCAGCTTCAACTGCTGCGTATTCATTGCTTTCTCCTGGGCGGCAAATCCGGTGCACGCTTTGCGGACCGCCCATCGAAAACAAGGACCATGGAATGGGGTAGGTGCGGCGACACATCGTCTTTGTCATGCCCCGAAGGGCGCGTGCGGCAGGCGACGACAGCCTACCACCACTATATCAGGAATACAGGGTCGTTCGGCACAACGTCAGATAGTCCTCGTACACCCGTGCAAACTGCGCTGCGAGTTTGTCGAGTTCGGCCGCATCGGCCAGGTCGTCAGCGTTCGGACGGTCCCGAAACTGTTCATGCACGACCCATATCCGATCGGCCGCCTTGCCGTACAGGGATGTGCGATCGCCCAGCTCCTCCGACAACGTGTCGCACGCGTTGTACAGTCCGCTAAACGCTTCACGCAGCGTCTCGTCGTAGAACGCGGTGGCGATCGTGCGCCAACCGTGCAGGAACGTGTGCAGGACGGTCACCGATTTGTACGGGAACGGGTGCCGAAAATCATGCTCGGCGAACTGCAAGACGGTCGTGTGGGGCAACGCCGCCTGCAGCTCGTCGAAGCGCGCCCGATCCTTGACCAGTCGTGCGTCGGGGCCACCCAACGCATCCAACCCGAAACCCCCGTAATGCTTGCGCAGCGCGTCTGGGCTGTTGCACAGCAGGTCTTGCAAATCAGCCCAGAACAGCACCTCGACGGTGAACTTCCGCTGTTCCTTGCGTTCGTCCGAGAGCAGCAGAACCTGGCGCTCGACGGGGCCATTCTTTTTCGCCGACGTGGCGATGCAGTAATGCTTGATCGCCGGCTCGAACGCTTCCGCTTTCTGGATCTCGTCGAGGATGATCTCCATCGTGATTCCGTCGGGCATGTTCTTGCACTGGTACGCGATGAAGCGGTCGTCCTTGTCCCGTCCGTAGACATCGACGCCAATCTGCTGTTGCCCAGCACGAGCGTGCAGGCGGAAATCTTTTGTGTCCCAGCGCAGATTCGCGCAGGTGCACACGATCTTTTCAAACGCTTGAAAACCTTCAGGCACGGGGAGGAATGTTTCGATTGGACTGGGCATGGCAGCAGACGGCAGTGGGCAAGGCGTGAGTTTATCGTGCGGAGAACGGGCTTGTTCGCCGCGCTGTGGGCACTCGCTCCCACTCGGTGGTTTAGCTCGGGGTCTTCGCGTTCTAGCTCATATGCCAGGCCTCGCGACCCTCGACGTTCCGCACCCGCAGGGCCCTACGTCCGAAGCGGTCGTTTACGGCATCCAGCGCGGCCATCTGGCGCTCCCGACGTGGAGCCGGGGGCTTTTGATTACAATCGTTCGACACAGGGTGAGGCTGGCGACACCGCTTGGCAGCCTCGCAATGCGTGGCGTAGCGTGAGGGCGGGAGTATCCCGGGCGCTGCGGTGGCGCCCAAAACGACAATAGACGGGAGCGATTTTGAGCATTCAAACGGTTTCGGGGTCGCAGTTCGCCAGAATGTTTTGCCTTCGCCCAACGCAATATGCATGGTTTTTGGGGGCGGGTGCCTCGGCCGCTGCCGGAATACCCACCGGCTACGCGATGATCACCGACTTCAAAAAACGGATCTTTTGCGAGCTGTCCGGGGCCAAGCTCAAGGAGGTTGATACTGACGATCCGCTTTGGATTCAGCGCATCGACGCGTTCCTTGCGTCACGATCGGTCCTCCCTCCGCCGAACGATCCAACGGAGTACGCCGCGGCATTTGAGGCGGTCTACCCGACACCGCAGGACCGGCGAAACTACATCAGCCTGGCGGTGCAAAAGGGCACGCCATCCTACGCGCACCGGGTGCTTGCAGGGTTGATCACCACCGGTCGTGTCCCTTGCGTGTTCACGACCAACTTCGACAGCTTGGTGGAAACTGCGGCGACGGTGACCGACCAGCTCGTGGCTCCCGACGAGCGGGCTAACCTGTCGGTGTCCGGGATCGACAACGCGGAACGTGCGATGCACGCCCTGGGCGAGAGCCGCGCGCTCTTGGCGAAGATCCACGGCGACTATCAGTCGGTCAGCCTGAAGAACACCACCGACGAACTGCGTGAGCAGGATGCGCAAATGCGTACGGTCCTGACAACTGCTTGCGGGCGGTATGGCTTGGTCGTGATCGGCTACAGCGGGCGCGACGCTTCCGTGATGAGTGCGCTGAACGATGCCCTGGCCCAGCCCACGCCGTACCCTGCGGGGATCCATTGGGTAGCCCGATCAGCCGAGGGGTTGTTGCCTGACGTCCAGGCCTTTCTCGAGGCTGCGGCGGCCCAAGGCGTGCGGGTCACGATCGTCGAGTGCCAGACGTTCGACGAGTTGGCGGCAGACATTGCCGATGGTTCGACATGGCCGCAGCAGCTCGACGCCCACATCCGGTCGTTCGCTCCGCCCAGCGTGGTTAGACCAGTACCATTGCCAACCAAGGAGCACAACGCTTTCCCCATTCTTCGTTGCTCGGCCATCCCAGTGCTGGAGATGCCGAGGGTGGCGAGGCGCATCACGCTGGAGCGGAGCGTGACCACGCCGGATGCTCGTCAGATGCTGAGGGACGCCGACGTATGGGCGATCGTCGCCAGCAGAGGAAAAGAAATAGCCGCGTTCGGGAATGACGAAGAATTGGCTCGTGCCTTCGGACCAGCGGGCGGGCGGCTCGACGGTACGGTCAACCTGGCACCCGCCGACGATAGTTGGGCGCTCGGACTGCTATACGACGCTTTGACGCGAGCCGTCTGCCGAAATCGTCCGCTGAGGGTGCGCTGGCGGCGCAGTGGTCATGCGGTGATGGTACGAGGCGACTCGGACAAGGAAACGCCGCAAGCGCGCGAAACGCGGTTGGCCCGGCAGGCTAGACTGCGAAACGCGTATTCGAGCGCGCTATACGGGAAGACGCCTCAGGGGTACCCCTTCCAGGAAGGGGTAGAGCTTCACCTGGAGCAGGCTGCCGATCGCTGGTGGTTGACGTTCGAGCCGGCCACCTTCGTCGACGTCCCTTATCCCGATCCCACGCAAGATCGCCCAGACACCGAAACGAGCCTTGACCGTCCGCGCTTCGTCGACCCCACCATCGACTGGCGGCGGGAGCGATGGGCTCAACGCTACAACCACGTTTGGTCGGCCATCATCGACGCGTGGGCCGATACGCTGGCTGGCGATGGGAACTGCGTTCTGCTGACGACGGGCGTTTCCCTGGACAAGGGAATCGACGCTGTGTTCAAGGTTTCGCCCATCACGGCGTGGAGCCGTCCGAGCCATGAGCATGCGTACTTCCAAAGGAACCAGTAACGATGGACTACAACCTTTCGAAGGCGCCATCGTTTTCCTTGCTGGACGAGCCGGCCCTCACGTTTAACAGCGAAGACACAGACCTCGACGAGAACCCGCTGCGCGGCCTTTTGCGTTTCGGTGCCTACAACGGCAAGACGTTCGAGGGGTACACGCCAAAGCTTCGCGTCGCGACGATCGCCCCTGCGTCAGGGTGGCCGAAGCTCCGAGGGCTGGTGGATACCATCCGATCGGGCCACGAAGCGAGCGACCGGCGCAACTACGTGCCATCGTTCCCCGGATTTGAAAACCTCTTTCGCGTTCCGCTCGTTGCGGGGCCGAAGGACGTGCACATTAAGTGGCCCGACGATCTCATGGCCCTGGCGCGTACTGGGGCGCCCCATGAGCGGTTGTTTTCGGCGATGTCGGGAGCCATGGCGCGCCTGGATGCGTTGCACGACCAGTTTGATGTCGTTTTGGTGCATCTCCCCGATGCGTGGGCTACGGCATTTACGGCCAACGGATTCGACGCGCACGACGCGTTGAAGGCCCTTGGTGCCCGGTACGCCATCCCAACACAGGTCATCAACGATCGTGTTTTCACATTCCGGCTCAAGGCGTCGTTGGCCTGGCGCCTCGCCATCGCGCTCTTCACCAAGGCGGGTGGCATTCCTTGGAAGCTCGCGCCGCTGGCCGGTGTGCCAGAAGACACGGCCTATATTGGTCTCGCCTACGCATTGCGCGGCGACCCCAAGTCCGCGCAGTTCGTCACATGCTGCTCGCAGGTTTTCGATGCGGACGGGGGCGGCATGCAGTTCGTCGCTTTCGAGGCCAAGGAGCAGGTGGCGGATCCGCGCGAAGCCAGGCGTAACCCATTTCTCAGCCGAAGCGACATGCGGGCGGTCATGGCACGTAGCCTGAGCCTCTACCTTGGGCGTAATGGTGGACGGCTGCCGCGACGTCTCGTTGTCCACAAAACGACGTCGTTCAAGGACGAAGAACTGCAAGGCGTCTTCGACGGCCTGTCGACGGTTCCAGAGGTGGAGTGCATCGAGATCGGAAGCAGCGCCACCTGGCGTGGCGTGTGGTTGAAGCAGGGGAAGAAGGGCGGACCCAGAAGTGTGCCTGATCGAGCGCCGGTGCCACGGGGAACTGTCCTCACGCGAACGGACCGGTCGGCGCTGTTGTGGGCGTCGGGCAATGCCCCGTCAGCAGCGCTCAGCGGTGCCTTGTTTTTCCAGGGAAGTAAGAGCATCCCGCGCCCGCTCAACATCATCCGGCACGCGGGCAGCGGTCCGCTGGAAGTGGCTGCGTTGGAAACCCTCGCGCTGACCAAAATGGACTGGAACAACGACGCGTTGTACGACCCGGTTCCGGTGACCATTCGCTATTCTCAACGGCTCGCGCGGACCATCGCCAACGTGCCAGACCTTCCGGGGCATGCGTATCCCTATCGCCTCTTCATGTGACTGCTATGTCGAGCCTGACCTCACGCGATCGTCGCTGCTTAGAACCGTTCCTCGACATGGGCAGCGGGTTCGTGCTCAACTTCTCCGACCGAACGATGGGTGAGTTTTTCCAGGAGCAGGTTGGCGTCAACATCTACGACGAGAAGTACCAGTTCAAAGGCACGTCCAAGGCTAAGCGGATGCGCGCATTCTGGGAACTGGAGTCCGACCACCTAGTGGCTCGGGCGCTCGCCGCGCTGATCGAATGGGGTGAGGCGTTCCGATGCTTGCCGGACGACCCGCAACTGCGCGCTGCCGTCGAAGCGATTGTTGACCGGCTGAAACTCAGCAGTCTGGTCCCCGAGGCCGATGCCTTTACGGCGAGCGTCAACGCGTTGGATTTCGCCGCTGCGGCGAAGCACATTCGGGCCGCGATCGAGGCGAACGAGCCTGCGACGGCTTTGGACCGCGTGCACGTCTTCATGATGAAGTTCTTGCGCACGCTCTGCGAGCGGCGCGGCATTGCCGTTACGCGCGAGAAACCGTTGCACAGCCTGATGGGTGAGTACGTGAAGCACCTGCGCGGCGCCGGCCACATCGAAAGCGAAATGACCGAACGAATCCTCAAGACCAGCATATCCAACCTGGAAGCGATGAACGCCGTGCGCAACGACCAAAGCCTGGCCCACGACAACCCCATGCTGAATCACGACGAGGCCGTACTGATCGTCAGCCACATCGGTGGCCTTGTCCGTTTTCTCAAAACCATCGAAGCGAAGATCCAGGCTAACCAGTCATGACCACCCAGAAGACATCCAAACGCGGCGAGTTCAACCCCAACTGGCCCGTGCCCGATGAATACCTGCTCGAACTCGGGCGCATGGTGAGCGTGTGGGGCTCCCTCGAGTCGACGGCTGCAATCGCAATCTCGAAACTGGCCGGCTATGAGTCTCCGACCGACATCCGCGCGTTGGCGATGGTAGCGCACAGCAACTTCCAGCAGCGGGTGGACATCGTAAGCTCCCTGTGCGGACAGCTCGTGGATCAGGTACCTCACTTAAAGGGCTACGAGATCGTCATCAAGAAAGTTCGGGCGGCCCAGGCGGGGCGCAACAAATACGCGCACAACGCGCTTTCTCTGGACGACGATGGCCAAGTTCACATCGCATACATGTCGGCTAGGGGCACCTTCAAGACCAACGTTGAGATCGTGCGGGTCGCCGATATTAGGGAGGTCACAGCGAAGATCCACGAAGCGGTGGTGGCGTTGCATGGGTTGATCACCAATACCGCAGCCAAACCCATGTGGGAGCGCTGAGCACCGGGCGACCACCCCAGTTTCGGGTGAATATCAAAAGCTTAGCCTTCCGTCAGGCGTGCGTGGTGCCGTGAGCGATTGTAGAGTAGTGGTTCCCCACGCTGGACACTGCGGTTCTGCCGAGATGTGGCGAGGATGCGTCCAACGAAACGAGAGGCGCATTGCGAGCCATCTGTCGCATGAGTAAATGCACCTTCTTTAAGCAGAAACACCATCTCACGGGGGGCGCGCCGAAGAGTATCCGCGCTGGAGTGCCGCCTACGGGCTAGTGACGCTGGCGGCGGTGCGAGGCCGGAAGAAACGGGGTTGCGGCGATTGATGCGAATCGCTCTTGAAACGATGATCATGCATCGCAACCAGGTGGAGCGGAAGGTGGGCCAGCAACTGCGGCAGCTTGGTAACTGGTCATAGGCGTTTGCGCAGACGGAATGTTTGGAGGCGGCGCGTCCACCAGGTCCGCTCGGGGTACGGGTCCGGCAGGTTGCGGAAGCGGCTGGTGCCACGGCTCTCAGAGGCGTCCAGGAACGTCCTGAGTCCGACATTGCCCTTGCGCGGGTCCGTCTCCTCGAAGATTCGATCGAAATCCGCGCGCTCGATCGGGTCCTGGCGATGCTTGGGCCACTTCGCGAACGCGTGGACGATTACGGCAGAATGCGGCTCGATGCCGTCGCGGCGCTGTGCCCGTGGTGCGATTACTTCCCGGTAGTAGGTCGGTTGGTGGTACGCGTCACCTTGGAGCGCGAGGTAGAAGAGGCAGCGCCAATGTTCCTCGTGGTCGTCGGCGATCCGGCGGTGGACATTCACACCGATCTCGCGCTTTAGTGCCTTGTAGGTTTCCAGGTTGCGCGCGGCGGTCAGCCAGTTCAACCGGTCAGCCGGGACAGGAGCGGTCTGGGCCCCGTCAACGGTCAGGGCGTTGTATGCGCGTTCGAGCGCACGCACGGCTTGGTCGAGCAGCGCCGCGCTTTTCTGGTAGCGCAACGGGCGGGTGATAGCGAAGACCGAGATGAGCACGGTCACCACCGACACGGAGCCGGCCAGTAAGCGCAGCTCGCCTTCGTTGAGGTGCCCGACGAACGATACCGCCGCAGTCGAGGCGTGCGACAACCACGCGATCATGCCCGATCTCCCGGCGCCGGCACGTTCAGCGCCACCGGCGCCAGCTCGACACTCAGGCGGTATTCCATGAGTTGCACGCGCGGCGCGACCTTGCCGGCGTATTTGAGCTTGTCGCTGATCGAGTTCGCCACGATCACCCCGGACACATTCTTGCCCTCGGCCACGTGGTGCTCGATCCACCCCATGTAACGCTGCACCTGGCCCAACGCCGCATCGGGGCTCCGGCCCAGTTTCAACTCGAAGACCACGAAGTTTCCGTCACGATCTCGGAATACCAGATCCGCGGGGCCGCAGTCGGTCTGGTACTCCACGCCGTCCCTTCCGTCAGTGTCAACGAATAAGCTGAGGGGGCCGTGTGTCGTGGTGCTGGGAGGGTTGTGCGCCAGGTAGTCACGCAGGTGGCTTTCGAGCGCGAATGCACCGCCGCCGAATCCGTCGCCCAACGGTTCCGCCGCGTCTATGTCCTGCGGGGCCATCACCTCCTCGTTGGTTTCGTCCACGCGACGCACCGCTAGGCGGTTCGACGTTGGCAACGTCTGCTCGATCGACCACATGCCGTGCTTGTCCGGGTCGTACCACGTGACCTTGCCGCGGTTGGTGGCAAAGAGGAAGTCATATGGACCGTTCGCCAGGCGGGGCTTCTTGTTCTCCGGATAGTTGACCCGGCCGACCCGGTTGACCGTGCAAATGGCTATCTGGCAGGCGATGGTAGCCTCGTTTAGATCCGGATACGCACGTAACAGGAGCTGCTTGATTTCCGCGTTGGTTGTCTCGCGGCCCAGTGGGGCCACGGCATCCCGGATGAGTTGCCAGATCGGCGGACGGTTGGTGGTGCTCACGGCTCAGGTTCCTCGTGTTGGTATGGTCGGTGGGCGACATACCCAAGCAGAACACGATTGAACCATGGTGCGACGAGCCGGCGCCAGAGGAAAAGTGTTGACCTGTCTGCGATCGCCAACTCGGTTGCAACGACCGGGTTTCAGCCGATGCGCGAGTGTGGCTGCTAGAAGAGCCGGTGCAGCGGAAAAAAATCAGGCTTGGCTCTTCGACCAACGATCCTTGACTTGCCGTTCTGGAATTTGTCTGCGCCGTTCGTAGCGGTCGGCGGTTCGATGGTAGAGTTGCCTCGCGCGAGGTCGGAAGCAGGAACGGGACCGTGGCAGTCAATTCGTCGAACGTTCTATCGACTCGGGCCGGCCAGCCTAATCTCGATCTTGATCTGACATGTTATGTCCCGATGATCTGCTTGAGAGCCCAGCCTGCGAGCATCTTGACGGTATCAAACGTCAATTCGATACCTTTCGTTTGGGCTGTCGCTTTGATCTTTTCCCAGACAGGTTGAGAACGCATCGTGTCGAGCAGATCGTGACCGGCCATCGTCAGGCGCGGCGAGAATCGACTCACCATGAAATGGCCATTCAGGCCCCGCGTTACCTTGAGTCCGTCAACGTAGCCGTTATCGATCAACAGTTCGAGGTGCCCTAGAATTCGTGATTCAGCAGCACGGTACTGTGCGTCTTGATGAGCGAATTCTTGTTCCGATTGATCCGTCCATTTTGGTTTGGCAGGAATGTCGGCGAGTACGTCGTGCTCTTCTTCAATGTCGATAAGCTGCTTGCGCAGCAGATCCCAGTCGCGTTTCAAGGTTCTCTCCCGAGATCGTGAGTAGGGCGATGGCTAGAATGCTGTTATTGCGCATTGGTCGATAACGCTTGGGGAGTTGCTTGCTCCACATTGTCGTCTTGATTGCTCTTCGACACACGGCGCCTTCGCGGTTTTGGCACGGAGTCAGTGAGCGACGAGCTTGGGCCAGATTGTTTAGTGTATGGCAGCGGATAGATTGTATCCGCCTTGAGCAATCTGCCGGCTGCGTCAGCTCGTAAGGCAACGAAAATCAGAAATGGCACCGCGATCAGGTCGAGCGTAAACATTGCAGCAACCGCGAAAGGGTCGATGAGTTTGCAGATAACGCCGAACAAGGCCAATCCAACATAGGGGAAAATGATCATCAACATCGTAATCTGAAAGATGCGTTGGAACGATAGCCTAGGATTTGGGCGTGCATCCTCAAAGCATTGCTCGTCCGCCCGGAATTTTATGATGGGGCCTGCCTGCTTGATGGTGCGAAGGACCGTCAGTGGGCAATCGCGCATGAGGGCAAATCGAATAGCATCGCCTGATAGCTCAACACCGAGCATATCCTTTGTCGCTAGCTGCAATGCACCAGAGGAGGCCGTATGCCCGCCGTTCTTCCGGTTCATGATGTCGTATAACCGTTTGGTGCGGCCTTGCGCTAACCTTAGACTACCATGTCGGAGTTTGAGCCACGTCACGGCCCCGAGAATTGGGGCAGTGAAAAAAGAGAAAGTTCCAATTGTTGCGATGCGGCTTTGTTGGACGAAGTCTACGATCGAGTTGATGTCCATGCATACTCCCAAACAATCTGCTATAGAAGAGTATGGCAGATTGCGGGCGTGACTTGCTGGATTGGCGGATCTTGTTTGTGCTCCGTTGTTGGAGCTGAGATCGAATAGGTGTCGTTCCGGCGACAGAATTCGCGCGTACATACGTTCATGTTGGCGGTCGCTTGCAGTAATGAAGGCGGTGACTGATGATGCGACACACGTTGTGATCGCTAACGAGAAAAAAAGAAAACGGCAGGGTGGCAAGGGATGCGCCCAAAGCGCATCCCCAACCCAATATGCCCATTGCTGACGACTTTACGACGGGCGCTTGCCGTCTTTACACCACGATCGCCATTCGCCGAGTTGGTCTGCCGTTACGATTGCGTCGTCGCCGTTCTCACGGTGAAAGGCCGCCGTCCAGATCGATACGCAGATCTCGTCGTCCGACGAGCTAGTCGTCGCTGCCGACTCAGATCGTCGTGTCGAGCTCGCGCTGCCTCTGGATTCTTCCTTGCATTCAGCTTCCCACCGGTTTCGTTGTTCGCTATTGACGTTTTCGCGAAGGTCGCCTGAGCGATAGAAAGCGGTGTATCGCCGATCAAGACATGCGGTGACAGCGGGAGCCGGCAGCGATTCTTGTCCGTTCTGATAATCCTTCTCGTAGACAAGCTTGCCGTCAGCATTCCAGCGTTTGACGGTGCCGTTCAACAGCCCATTTGTGTACTCCGCACGACCGGTAAGTTTCCCAGTCATCGGATCGTAGGTTTCCTCGGTACCTTCGGGTTTGCCGTTGACGAATATTGCTCGGTAGGTGATCTGTTTGCCGTCCGCCGCATAGCGCGTGAAAGGGCCATTGACCTGTCCGTTGACATACGTCGCAATCAAGATGCGGTTTCCGGTGTTTTCGTCGAACCCTTCTTCTTGACCTTCGGGAGCGCCCTTGGTCCAGTTCGAGGCGTGAACCAGTCGATGCGTGGTCGGGCTGTAGATTTCCTGTCGCCCGTCCGGTTCGCCGTCCCTGAACGCGATGGTGGCGAGCTTTTGACTCACACCGTCTGGTGTGTAAATGGTCAACTGGCCGTCGGGGCGTCCCCCCTTGAATGCCATTTCAAGCCGAACATTGTCTGTGTTCGGCGCTTTGCAGACGGCGTTACCGTCCAGAATCCCGTTGTCAACGTGCGTATCGCAGTAGACCGGAACCGGTATGCGCAGATCGGTCGGGAAGTAGTCGATGCCGACCGACCGAACGTAGTCATACGTGAGCGCGGGCAAGACGCGCTCAATGCTCGCGACGACTTTGCGGAAGCCCGATTGAGACTCCAGGACGATCCCGCTCGGCACGTTAGTAAGCGTCCCGGAGAACGGTTTGTTCGCGTCCCCAGCATAGACCTTGCCGTTGACGATTTGAGCATTGCGATAGTCGAGTACGTCACCTTTGCAGCCGGCCAACGCGAGGGCCGCAACGAGGCTAGAAAGAATCAGCGGGTAGCGGCAGTTCGGTACTT
Organism: Burkholderia mayonis; assembly: GCF_001523745.2. Classification (NCBI taxonomy): domain Bacteria; kingdom Pseudomonadati; phylum Pseudomonadota; class Betaproteobacteria; order Burkholderiales; family Burkholderiaceae; genus Burkholderia; species Burkholderia mayonis. Next base: position 2,429,393 of record NZ_CP013386.1, on the reverse strand, counting down.
TCATGTGAATGGTCCTGTTCTTATGTGGAAGTGGAATCAGTTGAATATCAACTCAAAGAGATGAATCTCAACCCTGTAAGTCCTTCATGTCAAGAAGTCGATGCCCAACCATCTAGGTGGAATGGGAGCGGACATGCGGGATACGGAAGAAACGCGGCTCGCCCGGCGGGTCGGCAAGGCGATTGCTCGGCGTCGGGAGGAGAGCCAACTGACGCAGGAGGACGTAGCTGAGCAGCTCGGGGTCGGGAATGAAGCGATTTCGCGCATTGAGCGCGGCATCGTCATGCCGACGGTTGCTCGTTTGGTCCAACTGGCTAAGGTGTTTCAGTGCAATGTCGCCGACCTGTTGACGGAAGCCAGCCATCGGCCCGACGATCAGGCTCGGCATCTCAGCCAGTTGCTTACGAAGCTGAACCCGCAAGATCGAGAAACCTTGGTATCGATCGTCGAAACGCTCGCAGCTCGACTGGCACACAAATAAAAAAACCGACCGGAGAACCGGCCGGCGAAACGGTTCTGGCGATCCGAGGGTGATGTTTGCCAGAACCCAGGCACCGAACTACGACGTCTTTTCGGCCAACACGGTCAGGTGCGTCCGGTTCGAGATGCAGTGAGCGGACAGGACCTTGAAGCCCTGGTCCGTCATGAATCGCCTCATGGCCATCACGGAGAAGTACCAGAGGTGGCCGGGCGGGCCGAAGTGCTTCCAGTTCTGCCCGCGGCGGACAGCGGAGAAATGCGTGACGCACGGCACGACGAAGTACACGCGGCCAGCAGGCGCAAGCACGCGCCGTACTTCGGACATGAACTCGCCCAGATGCTGAACATGTTCGAGTACATGGAAACCGACGATGAACTCGAATCGGTTGTCCGGATAGTGCTGGTCGAACAGGCTGCCTTGCGCCACATCAATTCCGTTTGCGCTCATGTAGGCCATCGGCCCGGTCGCATAGTCGATGCCTCGCAGCTCGAATCGCCGCGTCTGCTTGAGCGCCATCAATAGGTGCCCTTCGCCATATCCGATCTCCAGCAGCTTGCGCCGACCCGCTGCGCACCGAACAAGGTTGCGGGCATGCCACCAGTTCTCAACCGATTTCGAGAAGCGCTTCGATAGCCGCTTCCGGGAGACCGGCACGAATTCGTTGACATCGCCGTAGTAGCCGGAATAGAACGCGGCGAGCGTCGCATCTGACGGTACGTTACGGACGTAGACGAACCGGCATTCCGGGCAGCGATCGATGTAGTAACCGTCCCGCTCGAAATACGGCATCGGCAGACTGCCACATACAGGGCAAGCCAGATTGAGGTAAGCATCCCCGCGGTGATGAACGTCTTTGGTCGTTTGCAACATCGTTTTTCCTTATAAGGGGCGGCTGAGGTCGTTGTCGGTCACCCGCGATGGAGCGGGAGTGCTCTGCTGCGCCTCGACAGGCGGTTCTGTATGCAGGACCGCAGCGCACGCTCGGTAAATCACCGGACCGACCACGCCGACGTTTGCGAGAGCGATTAGCCGCTCCCGACGGACTTGATCGGGAACGGTCCGGTCGCCGACGAGTAACCAAACCGCATCAATCAACGCTTGCCGTGCTGCGCTCCGCCGGCTCAGATAGATCGCCCCCGCAATGGGACCCAGACATACGGACGCAACGCCCCATGCAATCGGTGGCAAGCCGACGCGGCGGGCGCCGAGCCGGCGCATGTCGAAGACGACGGCCAGTGCAGTGACGACGCCGCCTCCCAGCCAAATCAGTTGAAACATGTAAGCCTCCCGAATATACCGTATACGGATACAGAATATTCGAAATGCGTATCTAGAATCTCTTCATGACTCATCCAATCCACGATCCCCGCTATCAGCGGATCGCGACGCTGCTCGGCGAGCTGCGCAAACAGCGCGGTTTGTTACAGCAGGACGTCGCCGACCGCCTCGGGCGCCCACAAGCCTTCGTCTCGAAGGTGGAAAGCGGCGCTCGCCGTGTGGATGTCGTGGAATTGCTCGATTTCCTGAGGGCGCTGGACGCGGATCCGCACACCTTCATCGACGCGCTGCTGAACCCGCCGATTTCGTCCCTGCCGCGATAACGCCTAGTAGTCGCCAGGCAGCAAAAACGTCGTCGATGAGCGATCCCATTCGGTGATGACCCAGACGGTTTGCCCGCCGGGTAGGACGTAGCTGGACAGCAGGCGCAGCCCAGCATCAATCGACAACTCGTTCTGCTGGCGGTCGGATTCGGAGAGGTCGCCCCAGTCGCCGCGGATGTGGCGGATCAACAGGTCGATGATCGACACGTGCGCGTCGGCAATTGCTACCAGCGCGGCGGGCGTGGCGAAGATCCGGCCGAGCTTGAAGCGCGGGCCGGCGGATTGTACGGATGGCGGATTCACGAAATACTCCAGGTAATGGGCGAACACGGGCCTCCGGATAAACCGGATACCGAGTCCGCTGAATGGATAAAGGAAAGACGAGACGCAGGACGCGTCGCGGAATTACCGGGCTTCGGACGCCACGGCGTTCGGATAGTGCTTCGCGAGGATCTTGTTCATTTTGTCGACCAGATCAGTACGCTTGAACATCAGGTGCCCGTTGCCGTTCTTGAACCAGCGCAGGTGGAAATAGCTGTTCTCGGCCTCTGTCTTTCGCTGACGCTGCGCGTCCGAAATGAGCGCTGACATGCCATGCCGATGATCCGGCTCCGGCTCGCCGTCGAGCACGCTGAATACCCGCGTTAGATCGTCCAGTTCGTTCGTGACGTGATAATTTGAGCTGCCTTGCGAGAGCAGATACCGCACGATGATGCGCTTGCCGAACTTGAACGGTTCATTCGTCCTGTAATTCCACGACAGCCGCTGGAAGCACTGCAACACGCCGCGTTCGAGCATGTCGCCGCGTGCGCCGTAGAGTTGAGAAAAAGTGGCTTCGATGTTTGCGACGGTGAGTTCGGGCACGTCGCCTTCGGCAATTTGCTTGCTCCATTGGTCACGCGCCTTCGCATCCATGAAGGTGCGCAGGCCCGACTCTGACAGCAGGTAGTCCCAGCCGCGTATGTCGATGAGGCGCACGAAAGTGGCTTCCGCCTCGTCGCGTTTCGCGTACTCCCCGGTAATGGTCGGTCGGCCGCGACAGCCGTAGCTTTCATCCAGCACGAGACGGGGGAAGCCGAGATGTGCAGTCTTGGCAAGCTGTTGGGCTTCGCCGAGCAGATCGAGGGCGGCGCGTACGCGCTCGACGACGGCGACGCGCTGGTTGGCGAGGTTCACGATACTGATGCTTGGAACGAGTTCGGTGGTATCCATGTGGCATGACGAGAATGAAGTGAAATGAGGGCGACAAGAAGACAGCCGGGCGCGCGGCCCGGCGCTATGCTGTCGAGGTTTGTTCGGCGAGCTGACGACGTAGTTCAGCAGCGCGGGCCTGAGAGCAGCCCAGATGACGGCGTATGTCGGCGACGGTGGGCCGGACGAGACCGGCCGCGACATCCTGAATGAGTCGCGACAGGTGATCGTCGACGGGGGCAGCAGTCGGTAACGGCGCAATCGGATCGTCGCGCGGCGCATGACCGGCGGTCGTACGGTCGGGACTGGCCGTCGTGGATTTGCGACTAACGGTCTCGTCGTTGTGGCTGGCCGCGACGGGCATGACTCCCGGCTGAGTCATGCCGCCCGTATCCGTGACTATCGTGACTACGGGTTCAGTCACGTTCGGCGCTTCCGTGACTGGCGTGACGATTGGCTGAGTCACGGCGGGCGTCACCGTGACTGCTGCGGGGGTAACGCCAGTCACGACGGGTAACGGCTTCGGTAACGGCAACCGAAGCGCGACTGTCCACAGCAGGCACGCGACGCCCTCCAGCACCGCCGCGAACACGAGTCCGGTCAGCAGATCGATACGAGCAGTCGTCGTGCCGAGTAACGCCGCAAGTCGTGACGCGACTGGATCGGCGAGTAACGCGTCCTGTCGTGCCGTGACTCGATCCGCGGCAGCCTGCTGGCGTCGCGCCTCATCGGCTTCGGCATTCAGCGCATCGATCCTGGCGGTGAGCGTGACCCGCCGACCTTCCAGCGTCACGCAGTTGCCGACGCAGTAACGGGCGTTGGCTGTGGCGAGCTGCGCCGTCACGGCGGCGCGTTCCGCCATGACGGCGATCAGACTCCGACCGGGCGACGGAGCAGAAGTCGCTTGCACCGTCGTCGCCCGTTGCTCGCCGGCATGCTGCTGGGCGAATGCGAAAAACACCGCATGCCCGTAGCATGCCGCGACCAGACACGCGCCCCATAAAACGCTACCTATGATCCGAACCGAAATCGGTGCATCCCGAATCAGCGCCGGTAACAGGTGCGCGCTCGTGACGAGCACCGTTCCGATTGCGATCCAGATGAGCCGTTCCGGCAACGTGCCGCCGCGCTGCCAGCCCGCCAGAATAGACAGGCTGAGCGCGGTCACCGTTGCCAGCGTCGCCAGCGCGAACCCCCAGCGTCGAACGCTCATGCTGCCTTGCCGCCGAGCAGGACGGCTTTGCGTTCGAGCTTCTGGCGAAGCGTGGCTGGGGTGTCTGCAGAGCCGCCGTCACCAGCGTCCGATTGTGGCGCATCGTGTGGATAGAACTCTTCGGCAACAGCGGCACGCTCGTCCGGACTGTCCTCGAATGCACCGTTGGCGAACCCGAGCCGAGCGGCGGCATCGAGTGCTGCCTGGTCGAACCCGGCTTCGCGTCGGCGCGTGTCCAGTTCCTTCGCCTGGATCAACGCCTGCTCGAGCGTGTTTCCCGAACGTACACCCAGGTCGACGTAATAGATCGCCGATCGATAACTCTGGGTGGTCGACTTGCCGCGCAACTTCAGTTCGAGCGGTAGACAGGCCAGCAGGTTGCCGGACACCGCGCGGAAGTAGTGCAGGCGCGCGGCGAGCGTCCGGATGCTGTTGTACGACGTGGTACGGAAGATGAATGAACTCATTTCGTCGTCGTCTCCGATGATCACGTTCAGCCGACCGTACGGCTTGCAACCACCCTGACGACCGAAGACGCAGCCGTCCGGCGACGGGCAGGGAAGGGCTTCGATACCTGCATCGGTGACACGTCGGCATTGTTCTCCGTTGCCGACACACACGGGCCGCCCCGTATCGCGATCGAACAGCGAATATTCCGACCTCAGGTTCAGGTCCGGATCGTTGAACAGCACGCGAACCGGAATCGCGCGCAGCTTGCCGGCCGTCGCTTTGCGCAGCGTTTCGTTCAGCGGATGCAGTAACCACTCGCCGCGCTGTTGTACTTGGGTCGTCAGGGTGAATTGGTCGTCGGCGGCGGGCACGCGCTTACCGTTCTTCTCGAGAATTTTGCCGATTGCGATACGACCAACAACAGGCGGAGTAATAGCCAGGCCTTTGAGCATGAGGGTCCTCAAAATAGAAAGGGGGAGGGGAACTGCGAGCACCGCGCCGGCTACTGTGCGAAGTGCGCTTCAAGCTTGTTGTGAATCTATCGAGCGACGTCTTGCCAGGCTTCGGCGCTGATCAGCGGGTGAACGCCGAATTGCTCTTGCAACTTGTCGAGGGGCGCGGTTGCAATACGCTCGGCGTGCTTGCTGAGTGCGTCCATCACGAACGCTTGGGCGAGCGCGCCGTACCGCGAGAAGGTCATGATTTCGGTGAGGCATTCGAGATTCGTTGTCGGCTTCGGCATAAGGAACCTCCGATCAGGTAGAAACGAGGAAGCGCCGGGAACCCGGCTTCGAGGTGGCGTACTGCTGTTCGAGCGATGGGTGATCGGCCAGCAGTCGGCCGAGGTCGACCGCCGACGAATCCTTGCTACGCTTGAAAGACACGGAGCCGGTTTCGAATACGGCCCGGGTCGCGTCCCCCATCGCTTGCTGGATCGTCTGCTTGAATTGCGCTTCGAGCGTTTGTCGTGTTTCGATCTCGGCCCGCACGGCGACAAGGTCAGCGAATACAGACGACAGACGCCGATCGTTGCTGAAGTCGATCGTGTCGCCGTTGCCGGGATACAGATGGCGTAGCGCGCGATCGGCGGATTCCGATCCGTCCGCAGGGGGCGGCGTATCGGTTTCCACGAAACGCCAAAATCGCTGTTCCAGTTCGATGAGCCGGCCGATCAAGGCGTCGTCCCGTTCGATCCGATGCACTTCCAGCGCCTGCCCGCACAACAGCACGGCGACATGCACTGCTGTCTTGCCGGTGACGGCGAGTTGATGTTGAACCTGGATCTGCACATACTCCGGCACGCCTTCGCGCCAGAGGCGGGCGCCATACTCGCCGGCCGTTTTGCATTCGAGGATCTGGACATCGGGCACGCCGACGACTTCCCGGTCGATGTTCGCTAACATCCACGGAATCGATCTATGACGGAGCACGGCATTGACCTTGCGCACGCGATTTCCGGTTGCGGCGGTGTAGGCCGCGGCGACGATGGGCTCCAACAGCGTGCCCCAATACGTCGGGGACGTCGTATCGCCCGGATCGGGCCGGGGCATGCCTTCCGCACGTCCGGTTTTGTCCAGAAATAACTCCAGCGCGCTCATGTACGGATTCAGCCCGACGGCAGCAGCGGCGTCGGAACCACCAATGCCGGTACGGCGCACAGCCAGCCAGTCATCGCGCGATAGATCCGCTGTTTTGACGAGCTTCAGAGCTGGCTTTCGCGTGCGCGGCGGCTCAGGGTGAGGGGTGTTCACGAGACCTCCAAGATGAAGAAGCCCGGCAGACGAATCTGACCGAGCCGAAGATGGGGAAATGCGGGGAAGGGCGCTACGTTGCGTGAGCGCGTCGGAATGCGTCCTGCAACGCGTCGTAGGCGAAGGTCACGAGTTTGCCGTTTCCGAGATGGACCGTCGTACCTTGGGGTTAGATTTGCAGGATCGTGGCGTAGCGGCCGCCGAACCGTAACCCGGCTCCGCGTGGGATCTGAATACGCATGTCGACGACCAGAGGCGGCGCGGGCTTGGTCATGCCACAAGCAGCTTCATCGCCTCGTCCCAGGCGCGTTGCTTGAGCATTGCTCCGGCGCCGAACCAGGCTGCGTCTGTACGGTGGTCATCGCTGCGCGCGCGCCGATGATGATCCACGTATTCAGTCACTGCGTTGAGCAAACCCCACGCGGTTCCCGATGCGGACGGCAGATCGGCACCTTTGCCACGCCCTGCATAAAGCTGGCCGACTGCCTTGATCGCGCGTTCGTTGACCGCGACTATTTCGCGATCCGGGAGACTGGCGGTCGAGTAGGTCAGCACGCGGCGCAGGAACGCTTCGGCCGCCGAGTCCGTCACCTTGCGTTCGGATAACGCTTTGGTGCGAGCCATGAAAGCCGACCAAGACGAAGTAGCGATCCCTAATTGGCGTTTGACTGCTTGCGCATCGAACTGCGAACGGTGTGATACTTTTATTGTGCCGTTGCCTTCTCCCAATGCGATTGCAAGCGTATTTGCACAGACCACTCGGATCGACGTGAACTGCGCCGTCGTCGCGAGCGTGCCGTCGCACGCCGTGGCGAGCAGCAGATAGCCGTTCACCTCGTCTTTGCCCTTGAGCGTGCCGGAATGACCGGTCTTGGCGAGCGCCCAGAGCTTGCGGCCTTCCTTTAACACGCCGGCCGTCTCGAGCTGGAAACCCCCGATCTCCGTCAGGTCTCGATAAAACTCCAAAATCTCTTCAGGTTGCACGACCTGATAGCGCGCGGAGACGACGGACAGCGGCGCCTTGGTGTCCGAGCGATAGAGGACCTTCTGTTCGGGAAACGCGTGAATCGAACCGAGATTGCGGCCGCCAGCGGCGACGAAGCGTACTTCGGCTTCCTCGATGCGCCAGTCCATGCCGGCGGCGCGCCTCCAGACTTCGAGCGGCTGTTTCGGGGCGAGCCGATGGCCGAGACCGTGCCAGGGTTCGGCGCCGACGTAGGCTATTGTTTGAACGAGATGCATGATTGCTCCTTGAAAAAAGACGCGGGCATACAGCCCGGCGAGCGCCGGACGGAAAGGGAATCGAGGGAGAAAGGCGAGAGGGGGCGAGTTGTTCAGCTTTGCTTGGTACTGAAGGTGTGCCCGCAGGCGAGGCAGTGATGATTGTCGAGAACGTTGTCATCAATTGCGCCACCGACAGCGGAACCAGCCGCGCAGCCCGCGGCGCTGCCGACGAGTCCGGCGATCACGGCGCCGGCGAGACCGCCGAACAGCGTGCCGATCGGACCGGCAATCGAGCCGACGACCGCGCCGGTTTCCGCGCCCGCGAGTGCCGCGGCCATGCCGCCCGTGGCGCCAGCAACGCTGCCGATCGTGCTGCCAGCTTTGCGGGCGCGATTGCGTGTGTCGATGCGCGATGACAGGCAACGCGGACAGCGAATCGTCGGCCCGGATGACGACGCCGTGGCAGGCTTGGGCGGTGCCGGCTTGTCCGGTTCGCCCATCAACAATTCGATCGCGTCGTGTAGATCGTGGCGGGCGTCGGTCGCTTGGGGCGCATGGGCGGGCTCTTCACGCCGACCGAACGGCGGATAGCTATCGACCGATTCGGCGCTGGCTTCATGCGCGGCGTGAACGGCGTGGTCGGGATACGGCGCGAACGCCTCCCATTCGTCGAATTCATCGACGTCGACGGAACGCGGGTCGGCAGCGTTGTGAGTCGGCGGGGGCGCAACAGCTGCGTGTCGGCGTGCCGGCCGGTCCTTGGTAGCGAGCCAATAGAAACCCACCGCGAACATGGCGGCGAGCGCGAGGCCCAGCCCGATCAGCACAAAGGTAGGGGGATCAGAGATCACGGAAACTCCTGAGCGAAGTGCGCCGATGCGGAAATGCATCGACGGAGTGGCCATAGCTGGCCTATTCAGGAATGTGATATGTGGTTGAAAAAATGTTAATTACAGGTCGCGCGTCGATTCGACCTCGCAATTCTGTCAGGGATTTTTTTGAGATGACGGGTGAGGTAAGATTCGCGCGGATTGCCATTAACAATACCGTCGATATTTGCAGCCGACGGAGTATGTCGCTCTCCGAAAGATCCAGATAACTGGGTCAGCGCGGCGGTAAAGAGCGATGTAATCGAGTTGCCCCGTCCGTCGCCTCTCGGCAACGATTGACACTCTTTGACGCTGCCTTTCGACAGTTTCAATTAGATTGCATGCGATGTTCGAGGCCGTGAGGGCGGATCGAACGAAAATCGCGAGTAGACCAAGGTCATGAATAAAAATCATTATCGGCTGGTATTCAGCCGTGTGCGCGGTATGCTGGTCGCAGTGGAAGAAACAGCCAGTGCAGCGGGGAAAGCAAACACGGGTGAAACGCGGTATACCGTCAATCGCGGCGGTGTGCATGTGGTGACGCAGTTCGCACTGCGCCGTGCCGCATTTGGTGCGTTGATTGCCGCCGGCGCGATGCCGATGTGGGTGCATGCGCAGATCGTCGGAGCGGGGCCGAACGCGCCATCAGTCATCCAGACACCTAACGGCCTGCCGCAAGTGAACATCAACAAGCCGGGCGGCGCGGGTGTTTCGCTGAACACCTACAACCAGTTCGATGTGCAGAAGAACGGCGCGATCCTCAACAACTCGCCGACGATCGTCAATACGCAGCAAGCGGGCTATATCAACGGCAACCCGAATCTGAGTGCGGGACAGGCGGCGCGTATCATCGTCAACCAGGTCAACAGCACGGCAGCCAGTCAGATCAAAGGGTATGTCGAGATTGCGGGAAGCCGTGCTGAGATTGTGCTGGCCAACCCTGCCGGTATCGTCGTGGACGGTGGCGGGTTCATCAATACCTCGCGCGCAGTCCTGACAACTGGCGTGCCGCAGTTTGGCGCGGACGGATCGTTGACGGGCTTCAATGTTAGTCGTGGCCTCGTGACCGTGCAAGGTGCAGGCCTCGATACTTCGAATGTTGATCAGACTGACATTATCGCCCGTGCTGTACAGGCTAATGCCGCGATCTATGCCAAGGACCTGAATGTAATCGCCGGTACGAATCAGGTCAATCACGACACGCTTACTGCGACGCCGATCGCCGGTGACGGTCCTGCCCCCGCTGTCGCGATTGACGTGGCTCAGTTAGGCGGCATGTATGCCAATAGGGTGTTTTTGGTTGGCAACTCCGCAGGCGTTGGTGTCGCGAACGCAGGGACGATCGCTGCGCAGGCAGGCGATCTAACGTTGCAATCGGACGGCCGGCTCGTGCTCACGGGCAAGACGACTGCGAGCGGCAACCTCGCGCTGTCGGCCTCGGGCGGCATCCAGAATAGCGGCACCACGTATGCGCAGCAATCGCTGTCGGCGAGCACCGCCGCCGATCTCACGAACAGCGGGACGTTCGCGGCACAGCAGAATACAACGGTCAACGCTGGCAGCGTCAACTCGACCGGCACGCTCGGCGCCGGCGTGAACAACGACGGTTCCGTCACGCACAGCGGCGACCTGAACTTGACGGTGTCGGGCCAACTGACCGCCGCCGGCCAGAATGTCGCGGGCGGCAACGCATCGCTGGCGGGCGGCAGCGTGAATCTCGCCGGCAGCCAGACGGCAGCGAACGGTAATCTGTCGCTGAACGCGACAGCCGGCGACGTGAACCTGTCGAACGCGACGACGAGCGCGCAAGGCACCATTCAGGCGAACGCATCGGGCACCGTGATCAACGATCACGGCAGCCTGTCGAGCGGCGGCGGCACAACGCTGACCGGTGGCAATCTGTCGAACCAGAGTGGCAAGGTTTCATCGCAGGGGCCGTTGTCAGTCAACGTGGCTGGCCAGATCGCCAACCAGTCCGGCGAACTGGTATCCGAAAGCACGGCTGACCTGAGTGGCGGCGCCATCGCGAACAACCAGGGCACCCTTCAAAGCGCGGCCGGCATGACGGTGGCTGGTGCGTCACTGGATAACACGGCGGGCCGAATTACGTCGCTCAACGGAGATGGCCTGTCGGTGACGACGAGTGGCCAGTTGACCAACGTCGCAGGGACGACCGCGAACGGTGCGCAAGGCGGTGTGATCGGCGGCAACGGTGATGTTTCGATCCAAGGCGCAAACGTTGTCAATCGCGGCGCGATTACATCCAATACGAATCTGCGGGTATCGGGGCAGGCAGTCGACAACGGTGGTGGCACGCTGCAGGCCGCGCAAAAGGTGGCTGTCGACGCGGGCGCGCGCCTGATCAACAACGGCGGCTCGATCGTCGGTCGGACCGCCGCACTGACTGGTACGACGCTCGACAACAGCGCCGGCACCGTGCAGGCGGACCAGATGTCGTTGAACGCGACCGACCTCGTGAATCACGGCGGCACGATCACGCAGACCGGCGCCGGCGCGATCAGCGTGAACGTGTCGGACATGCTCGACAATTCCAGCGGCGGCACGCTGCAAACCAACAGTACCGATCTGACGCTCGCCCCTGTCGCACTCGTCAACGATGGCGGCACGATCACGCATGCGGGCAACGGCACGCTGACGCTCGGAAGCGGTTCAGGCTCTGTGTCGAACGTCGGTGGAGCGATTGCCAGCAACGGGCGCGTCGTCGCGCAAACTGGCGCGCTGAACAACACATCGGGCTCGATCAACGCGCAGAACGGACTGACGGCAACCGTCGCCGGCACGCTGAACAATGCGGACGGCAAGCTGTTGTCGAACACGGATCTGAGCGTCACCAGCGGTACGCTGGCGAACGACGGCGGCCAGATCGGCGCGAGCACGAACGCGACGATCCACACCGGTTCGATGACGAACCAGGGCGGTTCGATCGTCGCGCCGAACCTGTCGGTCACCGCCGATTCGACGCTGGACAACAGCGGCGGCAAGCTCGAGGCGAATCAGCTTGCGCTGACGGCCGCGAACCTCGTGAACCACGGCGGTACGATCACGCAGTATGGATCGTCAGCGATGGGGATGAACGTCAGCGGCACGTTGGATAACTCAGCCGTCGGCGTAATCCAGACCAACGCCACGGACCTGACGCTCGACCCAACCGAGCTGAACAACGCGGGCGGCACCATTACGCACGCTGGCACGGGTACGCTGACGATCGCGCCGGGCCACGGAACGAGTGCGCTGAACAACGCGTCGGGCACCATCGTGACGAAGGGACAAGCCATCGTCAACGCGGCCGCCTGGACCAACGCAAGCGGTATCCTTGCGGCGCAGCGTGGCATCAACGCGACCATTGCGGGCGACGTGAACAACGCACAGGGCCTGCTGCGATCGGACGCGTCGCTGTCGTTGAAGAACGGCGGCGCTCTATCAAACCGAGGCGGCCACATCCAGGCGGGGCAATCGGTTGCGGGTGACACCAGCACACTTGCCATTCAATCGGCCTCGATCGACAACGCGGACGGCGCCATTATCGACCTCGGTGCCGGCAAGATGACGGTGCAAGGCGGCAGCCAGATCGCCAACAGCCACGCCGGCGGCGTAGCGGGCATGGGCGCGATTACCGGCAACGGCGAGGTGACGGTCAGCGCCGCGTCGATCAGCAACACGCAGAGTGGTCAGCTCAGCGGCGCATCGCTGCATGTTCAAGGCAACACCTTGGACAACAGCGGCGGCCGCATTGGCAACATCGTCGGCAATGTCACGAATTCGAACGGGGACGTGGACGTTACGACGACCGGTGCGATCACCAACACGAACGGTCAGATCAGCTCGACGCACGACCTGTCGGTCACGGCGGCCACGCTGCAGGGTGGCGGCACCTACAGCGCAACGCACGACGCGAACGTGAACCTGCAGGGCGATTACACGACGGCATCCGACACGCAGTTCAATGTCGGTCACGATCTCGCTTTCACGTTGCCCGGCACCTTCACGAACAATGCGAACCTGCAATCGGTCAACAACCTGAGCGTTAACGCTGGCACCATCTTCAACGTCGGTGCGTTGACTGCTGGCGGCTTGCTGCACACGCAATCGACCAACCTGATTAATACCGGCGCGCTCGTGGGCGCCAGTGCCTCGCTCAACGCGACGAATACGATCTCGAACCTCGGGCCGACTGCGCTGATCGGTGCATCGGACAGCAACGGTACGCTGGAAATCCTCGCGCACGACATCGAAAACCGCGATGACGCGACCGCGACCGATTCGATGGCGACGACGGCGATCTTCGGCATGGGCAAGGTCGTGCTGGCAGGAAGCAAGGACGCAAGCGGCAATTACATGAACGCCGCGCTGGTCAACAACGTGTCCGCGCTGATTCAGTCCGAAGGCGACATGGAACTGCATGCGGACAAGATCACGAGCACGCGCCGCGTGATGAAGACCTCGACGAGTTCGATCGATCCATCGCTGCTCGGCCAGTTCGGTATTCCGATCAGCGGCCGTACTGGCCAGGTTGGCGTGAAGGATCCGGACAGCATCGGCGGTGTCTACACCGATCCGCCTCATGGCGGTCAGTGGAACAGCACATATCAGTTCACGACCTACTACGCGGACAGTGCGACGGCGACGACCGTGACAGACATCAGCCCGGCCGCGCAGATCGTGTCCGGTGGCAAGATCGATGCGTCGTCGGTCGGTACCCTGCAAAACTACTGGAGCAACATCGCGGCGGTCGGCGACGTCAAGATGCCGGGTCACTACGACGCTGACGGTTGGGCGGCATCCGGCCAGAAACTGCCGGGCGTGACGGTTTCCTACTCGGGGCAGTATCACTACAACAACTACGACAATTCCGAACACGACTGGCAGTTGCCGTTCGGCAATGCGCCGTTCGTCGGCAGCCGTCCGGGCGGCTACACGCAGGCGGCACCGGCATCCATCAAGGAATACACGCTGCCAGGCTATTTTTCTACCCTGAGCTCGAATGGCACGATTTCGGGCACGGGCGTCAGCGTCAGCAATACGGCGGCCAACGCATCGATTCCGTCGCTCGGCTTGCTGCCGGGGCAGTCGGTGCCGGGTCTCACGCCCACCAACCTGAGCGGTAACGCGAGCGGCGCGAAATCGGGCGCATCGTCCGTGCACGGCGGTCCGCCGGCGCCGGTCAATCCGATCATCGCCAGTGCGACGGCGCTGAACGTGCTGAACAACCTCACGATTCCGCAAGGTGGCCTGTACCGGCCGACGACCGCGCCGAATGCGAACTACGTGATCGAGACGAATCCGGCGTTCACGAACCAGAAGAATTTCATTTCGAGCGACTACTTCTTCGGCCAGCTCGGCGTTGATCTCACGCATATTCCGAAGCGGCTTGGTGACGGCTTCTATGAGCAGCAGCTCGTGCGCAATCAGGTGACGGCGCTGACTGGCAAGGCGGTGTTGGGGCCGTACGCGGATCTGCAAACGATGTACCAGTCGTTGATGACGGCAGGCGCGGATCTGTCGAAGTCGCTCGATTTGCCGATGGGTGCGAGCCTGTCGGCCGACCAGGTGTCGAAGCTGACCGGCAACGTGATCATGATGGAAACCCGCGTGGTCGACGGCCAGTCGGTGCTCGTTCCGGTCGTGTATCTCGCGCAGGCGAACCAGCAGAATGTCAACGGCCCGCTGATCAGCGCGACGAATATCGATTTCCAGAACGCACAGTCGTTCACGAACAGCGGAACGATCAAGGCGGACAACACGCTGGCGATCCAGGGCAAGCAGATCGACAACGCGTTCGGCGCGCTGCAAAGCGGCGGGCTGATGTCGCTGAAGACCGAGAACAACATCGATCTGACGTCGGCGAGCGTCAAGGCCGGCAGTCTGCAGCTGGACGCCGGCAAGGACCTGATTCTCGATACGGCGACGAAGACGAACACACGCGTGAGCCGCGATGGCGCGACGAGCGTGGTGACGACGCTCGGGCCAACCGCCAAACTGGACGTCGCGGGCAATGCGTCGATCGTCACCGGCGGCAACTTCCAGCAGAACGCGGGCAACCTGTCGGTCGGCGGCAATCTCGGGATGAACGTCGGCGGCAACTGGGATCTCGGTGCGGTGCAGACGGGCGAGCACAAGATCGTGCAGCGGGCGAACGGCGTGTCGAATACCGACATCAACAAGGTCACCGGCAGCTCGGTGACGGTCGGTGGACAGTCGAGCATCGGCGTCGGCGGAGACCTGACGGCCAAGGGCGCGCAGATCGACCTTGGCCAGGGCGGGACAATCGCGGCCAAGGGCAACGTGACGCTCGGCGCGGCGAGCGCGACATCGACGGTGAACAGCAACAGTTCGGGCAGCGACAGTCACGGCAGCTATGCGGAGACGCTGCACACGTCCGATCAGGCGCTCACAGGCACGACGCTCAAGGGTGGCGATACCGTCACATTGGCGTCGGGCAAGGATCTCACGATCAGCGGCAGCACGGTCAGCCTGGATAAAGGCAATGCGAACCTGATGGCGAGCGGCGATGTGAATATCGGCGCGGCAACCGAAACGCATGTGCTGAACTCGCACGAAACGCACAGCCACAGCAATGTCGTGAGCGGCGTGCAGGTTGCAAGCGGCATCGACCAGACGGCGACCTATAGCCAGGGCAGCACGGTGTCGGCCGACGGCGTCAACATCGTCAGCAACCGCGACATCAACGTGGCGGGTAGCAACGTCGTTGGCACGAACGACGTGACGTTGCAGGCGACGCGCAACGTCAACATCACGACCTCGCAAGACACGACTCAATCGTCCAGCTATTTCGACAAGAAGGAATCGGGTCTGCTCACGAATGGTGGTTTGTCAGTGACGGTGGGTTCGCGCTCGGCCGCCCAGCAAGACCAAAGCAGCTCGGTGACGAATAAGGGGAGTGTGATCGGGTCATCGCAGGGCAATGTCACGATCCAGGCCGGCAAGGATGCCACGATTACCGGTAGCACGATTGTGGCGGGCCAGGATGTCGGAATCGCCGCTCAAAACGTGACGGTAAATGCCGCGTACGACACCTACAAGGACGCGCAGTCGCAGCAGTTTAGCCAGTCGGGTTTGAGTGTCGGATTGGGCGGCGGCCTGGTCGGACTCGGACAGTCGATGGCAGGCGCCGTCCGCCAAGGCCAGCAGTCGGGCGATTCGCGCCTCGCGGCGGTGCAAGCCGTGGCGGCTGCCGAACAGGCTTACCAGAACCGCGGCGGGATCAAGGACGCGGCCAATGCCCTGTCGAACGGGAACGTGAGCGAAGCTGCCAAGGGCGTTCAGGTACAGCTCAGCATCGGGTCGAGCCATAGCAGCAGCAATGCGACGACATCGATCTCGAGCGCGAAAGGTTCGTCGATCATAGGCAACGGCAACGTCTCCATCACCGCGACGGGCACACCGGACGCAAACGGAAACGCCCAGGCGGGTACCGGAAACATTGCGATGACCGGAGCGTCGGTGCTCGGCAAGAACGTCGCGCTCGACGCCAACAACGCGATTACGCTGCAAAGCGCCCAGAGTACGGAGCAGAATACGAGTTCGAACAGTTCGTCCGGCTGGAATGCTGGCGTCGCGATCGGGGTGGGAAAGAACACGGGCATCAGCGTTTTTGCTAACGGCTCGAACGCACATGGTCAAGGCAACGGGGACAGCGTCACGCAAACCAACACGACGGTGGCGGCCGGCAACACGCTGACGATGAAGTCGGGTGGTGACACGACGTTGTCGGGCGCCAAGGTTTCAGGCGACAAGGTCAAGGTCGATGTCGGCGGCGACCTGACGATGACGAGCCTTCAGGATACGTCGAACTACAGCAGCAACCAGCACAACACGGGCGTCAGCGGCAGCTTTACGTTCGGCTATGGTGGCGGCGTCGACGCATCGATCGGCCACACCAGCATCGACGCGAATTATGCGTCGGTGAACCAGCAAACCGGCATCGTGGCTGGCAAGGAAGGGTTTGATGTCAACGTGGCGGGCCATACGCAGCTCAACGGCGCACAGATCGCGAGCGCGGCGCCGGCAGACAGCAATACGCTGACGACCGGCAGCCTCGGATTTACCGACATCCAGAACAAGATGTCGTATTCGGGATCGTCGGAAGGTTTTTCGACGTCGGGCGGCCCGAGCTTTGCACAGACGGGTGATAGCGCGAGCGGTGTCACGCGCGCCGCGGTGAGCCCGGCGAAGATCGTCGTGAAGTCGGATGAACAGAACGGCACGGACAGCACGGCCGGGCTGTCGCGCGACACCGCGAACGCGAACCAGACGGTGGAGAACACATTCAACCTGCAGAAGGTCCAGAACAATATGGCCTTTGCGCAGGCGTTCGGCAAGGTGGCGACGTTCGCGGTGGCGGAAGCGGCGACTCAGCTGGAAAACAGCAGCCCGCAGATGAAGGCATTGTTCGGCGAAGGCGGTGCAGGTCGCGACGCGCTGCACGCCGCAGTGGCGGCGATCGGGGCAGCGCTGTCGGGTGGCAACATCGGCGGAGCGGTCGCGGGTTCACTGGCCGGTGATGTGCTGCAGTCCCTGGCGCAGCCGATCATCGATCAGACGGTGAGCCAGTTGCCGCTGAGCGCGCAAGCCGCCGCGCGGAATGCGTTGAACGAGATCGTGGCGACGGCCGGCGGTGCGGCGGCTGGCGCTGTCGCGGGTGGAGGTTCATCCGGTGCGCTGGCCGGTGCGGGCTCGGCTGTCAACAACGAGCTTTACAATCGACAGCTTCACGTAGAAGAGGTGAAGGTTGTCGAGCAGCTCGCAAAGGAAAAGGCGCAGGCGGTATGCCGCGGCGATTCAAGCTGCGTGGCGAAGGCAACGACCTACTGGACCGACATGCTCGAGCGCGCGGCGAAGGGAATGGTCGACGACACGGCGAACAAGGAGAACATGGCCTATCTCCAGACGCTGATCCAGACGGCGAACAATCCGACCAGCGAAGGCGCGATGGGGGGCCTCAGCTCCTACCTGACGAACCTTCAGACGGCGCAAGACATGTTGTCGCAGTATATGGGCAAGCCGATTCTGGTACGCGGTTCGCCTATCATCTCCGACGGTTCGGCGCAGACGTATTTCAGTGCGACACCCGAGCAACGTTCCAATCAAAGCCTGAATGCCATATTGGGCTCGCTGCCTGGCTCGATCGTGCCGGGTGCAAGCCAGCGCGATCAGAGTCGAGTGGATTCCTTCGCCACGCAAAACGGCTCCGTGAAACCCGATTACACGATCGAGGAAACGGTCATCGGCGGTATCCTTACAAACAAGATCGCGTCGACGGCTGCACGCGTGGGCGAGTCGATTGATGTTTGGTTGGCGGGACCGGTGAATCCGACAGGCAAAGGATTCATCAGCACCGGCAAGGTGACGATGGAGAGCATGCCGGTGAAATTGAATACCGCGGAACAAGGCGTGCTGTCACAACTCGACCAGCTGCCGTCGAAGGATTTGCAGGGCCAGGCCCGTGAATATGTGGCGAATAACTACTTCGTGCGGAATGGTTTTACCCCGCTTGACGGGAAGTGCGGCGCCAACTGCTTTGACGGAGTCTACGTTAAAGGAAATACTGTCTACGTTAACGAGGTCAAGCCTCTTAATGAATCTGGATCGATCAGTTTGAATCCTCCAAACAGCGCCACGGGACTTCCGGGGCAGCAGACGGATAACTGGGTCGCATATTCGGTTCAAAGACTGAAAGACACGGGTGACCCCCAACTTATTAAGACGGCCGAAGTTGTCGAGCAAGCGTTTAGAAATGGAAATCTCGTCAAAACGGTTTCTGGGGTCAACTCTAATGGGATGGTGGTTGTCAAGGTGCCAAGGAATACGCCATGAATCGTCGAGCCGAAATTGATAAATTGACTAACCTTGTCAATGTCAACAAGGAAATGATCCCCGAGCTGGTCCATGACCTGATCTATCGGAGGTCGAAAGTTCGTCTTGGCACGGTTTACGATGGACTAGCCAGCCGCGCAAGAGCGCAGGCAGTTTTAGATTACTTTGGCGCAAATAATATTGCTGCGAGCAAACAGAATTTTTATCTGTCGTCGAAATTGTCTATAGCGAGTTGTGGTCTGGATGGCGGCGCTAGCTTCACCAACGGACTCGAGCTACTATGCGCAATCTTATCTGACAATCAGAGCGTTATCGAGACGGCGGCGAAGATTGAAACCTCGGCGCTATTGGATGGAAGATGTGATCCGAAGTCAACGGCAGCCTTCCAATACAGATTCCAGCTCGCAATCTTGGGTAAGGATCAGGAGTTGGAAGCCCTGATCGAGAACGTGCGCAAAAATGGAACCAAGGCCGATCGACAGGCTATTTCAAATGGTGAGTATTTTTTCTCATTGCTTCTGGCGCGCGATGCTGCGGGGTTAAGGGCGTTGATTGAAAAGCGGCACGCAAACGTCAAATGCGTTTGGCCGGATTTGGAGAATTTCATCTCATACCTTGGAACGCTTGAGACAAAAATTTGCTGGCGTCGTGGTCTCCCAATTGAAATCGATCATCCGCTAGTGCCAATGGAGTTGATGCCGGTCAAGCCTCTTGATCGCTACGATGACGTCTACGACTTTCTGAAGCCGGGGTGGGTGCCCCCTCCGCAGGGACTGATCGGCCGGGTTTCCCGGTGGTTCAAGGCATGATCAGTCGACGTCGCTGACATTGAGGCAATGATGAAGAAATCCAAATGGCCCGTGGTCCTGGCGTTTGGCATGTCGGCGCTTCTCGCTGCATGCGAGACCGTGCCACCTGATGCACCCCCGCGTCCTCCGCCGAGGCCAGAAATGGAGCCCGTGTTGCCGTCGTGGTCGAGCACGATCTGGATCATGGGCTTTTGGAAATGGAGCGGTACCGAATGGGTTTGGATTCCGGGGCATTTAGCACCCAAGCCATAAAATCGAACGAACAAGACCACATTTATGACAATCCGTACCCCGGTCGTGCTGCTGTCGGCCGCATGGCTGATTCCAATGGCCGTGTCGGCGCAAGAAGCTCCTCGCCCGATCATTTCGGGCAACGACCAGCAAATCCGACAGCAGGAAGAAGCGCGCGAGCGCGAACGGACCGTCACAGCGCCCGGGGTGCGTTCGAGCGTAACGGCGAGCGCAGGGTATCCAGCGCTGCCATCCGAAACGCCGTGCTTTCGCATTGACCGTTTTGGGCTCGACGTACCCGATGCGCTGCCTACCTCGCTGAAATCGCAAGGCGCGTCGGCGTTGCCCATGGATCGCTTCGCCTTCGCGCGTGAATGGCTTGAGCACTATGCTGGCCAGTGCATCGGAAAACAGGGCCTCGACATCCTCGTCAAGGGTCTGTCGCAAGCGATCCTAGCGCGCGGGTACGTCACGACGCGTGTACTACTTCCTGAACAGGATCTGTCGACCGGTATCCTCAAGTTTTCGCTGATCCCGGGTGTGGTCCGCCACGTGCGCTTCGCCGACGAGAAACTGCGCGGCACGTGGAAGACCGCATTTCCAACGGGCGACGGCGAACTGCTGAACCTGCGCGATCTCGAACAGGGCCTCGAGCAAATGAAACGCGTGTCGAGCCAGGACGTTTCGATGCAAATCGTTCCGGGCGAGCTGCCCGGCGAAAGCGATGTCGTACTCGACGTGAAGCGAGGCAAACCGTGGACCGTCGTCGCGTCCGTCGACAACTCCGGCACGCGTGCGACTGGCAAGCTGCAAGGCAATCTGTCGCTCGGCATCGACAATCCGCTCGGCCTGAACGACGTCTTCAACATCGGCGTCAGCCAGGATCTGGAGTTTGGGGACAAGCGCCTCGGCTCGCACGGCTGGAACGGTTTCTATTCGATTCCGTGGGGTTACTGGACGGCCACGCTGTCCGCTTACACGAACACGTACTACCAGCAGATTGCTGGCGTGAATCAGACATTCGTCGCGAGCGGCAATTCAAAGACTGTCGATTTCAAACTGGCGCGCGTTCTGTCGCGTAGTCAGAACGATGTGTTCGGCGTGTACGTTCGCCTGTCGCGCCGTTTTGGACAAAGTTTTATCGAAGACACCGAGATCTCGCAGCAGCGCCGCAATAACACGATGATCGAGCTCGGCCTGACCGATCGTCACTACTTCGGCGGCGCGCAGTTCGACGGATCACTTGCATATCGTCAAGGTGTCGGTGGATTGGGCGCTCAGGACGATATGTTGGCGGCGGGAGGCGGGCCGACCTATCGCTTCAAGATGGCGGTGCTCGACGCGAACCTGTCGGTGCCCTTCGCGATCGGCAAGCAGCCATTCCGCTATGTCGGCACATTCCACGGTCAGTACACCGGAAACACGCTTTACTACATTGACGACTTGACGATTGGCAGTCGCTATACGGTGCGTGGGTTCGATGGCGAGACGATGCTCGCCGCAGCACGCGGATTCTACTGGCGCAACGAATTGCAGGCGCCGATCGGGCAGACGGGGCAGGCAGTTTATGCCGGACTCGACTATGGTCGCGTATGGGGCCCGCAGCCTGTCGCCCTCGTCGGGACGCAACTGGCCGGCGCCGTGGTCGGCATAAAGGGCAGCGTGGGCACGCGATTCGGAGCCTATGCGTACGATCTCTTCGCGGGTACACCTGTCTACAAGCCGTCCGGTTTTCCAACCGCGCGCGTGACGCTCGGTTTTCAGGTGACTGCTCAGTTCTGAAGACAATGAGCCAAGGCGCATCAACGCTGGTGTTCTGACGGCTTCGAGTTTCGTTGCGACAACGGCGAACCGCTGCGCCTAACGTTTGCGTTGGACTGCTGCGACCGCGAAGCGATGAGCTGGGCGGCGACGCTGAGAGTGTGGAGCGGTATCGCCGGCACACTCTGTCACTGATCGACGCGGCACATGCGGCGTTGACGGCGATGAACACGCAGCCGACACCGTCGGATGAGGCGCTGATCGCGTTCGTGAAACAGACAGACGACGCATGGAAAGTCTCGACTGCGCGAAAAATATCGTGATGTCGTTCACGTCACGAACACGAACGTGCCTACGAGATTTCTTGAGCCTCGATTGATTGAGGTGCCAGGAGCGCTGATGCGTCCCTGGCGCCGAAGGAACCGCTGCCCCCTATTCACCATCGTCGAGCGTGGCGAAAAAACCATCGTGGCGGTCGAGCCAAGTCGGCTGACCGCCATTTTCTTCGATCAGCGCGATCTCCTCGTCGGTGAGATCGAGTTCGAGTTTATCGCTCGTTTCGTGGAACTCGTCTTCGGTCTCATAAAACTGCTGGACTTTCAGGTTCGGCATGGCGGTTTCTCCACTTCGGGATTCTCCATCATATCCTGATCTTATAAGGATCGCACTCCCCTGTGAGCCGGGTGTATAAAGATCGGTCTTCCGTGGATTGTTATGCCTCGCGCTTGTGCCTCGCGTCGTAGCGCTCTCGCAGCGGTTTGGTGATTCGCAGGAGTTCCGAAAAATCATCGAAGGCCACCTCCCGGAGTTTTTTTGCGAAAACCTCATACGACTCCATGATCGGATTCGGATCGCGTTTCATATCTGAAAGCCATGATATTTTTCGCGTAAGCATCTGCTCCTCGAATCCACCGTGGACATAGCTCGATAGGTTGTCGTAAACCTTCGCAATCTCGGGAATCTTGTCCTCTAGCGACTTCACAAGGGTCATGACGTTGAAGCCGTCGCCTTTGAATATTCCACGAGCGGATTTCTCGTTCGATCGATATTTCGCCATTAAGCGTCCGACTCCTGATCGCAGATCTTCAAGAGTTGTTGTCCCTGCTTTGTATTGACGCCAAAGCCGCAGCCCTTTGTGGAGCCTGCCTGCCACTTCCACGTAGGCCCTAACAGAAAGCGCGTATGCATACTCGTTCCTAAATTCCTTTTCGACGAACAACGCGCTTTCGATCTGAACGATCGGCACAACGCCGGCGAAGTAGGAACTTCCAGTCAAATAGACTATGGTCTGCGAGAACAGATCCTCGACCTCCATCTCGTTCGCGTAAAGCCTAACCTTATTTAATTCAGTCCCAATCTCATTGAGTCGTCTCTGATGCTCAGAGCCCCAAATTCCATCGTAGAAAAGCTGCGCTATGTCTATTTCAGGCACCGAACTTGTCATAGATCATCCATCCCCTAAAGGGGTGTTGTTGGGTGAATACGTCTCATGGACATTCGTCGCCCGCGCGGCGCGATTCGAATGGCCCCAGTGCCGCCGCTCCCTCAGTCTTGCAGTCCCGCGTGCCGTATATGGGATCAGGGGAGAACAGTTCCGGCTCGACGAGCTCGGGTGAGGAGAAGTCAGGCCGCCACCTTGGCAAGTATTGATGCCCGTAGAGAGCCGGGCTCGGTCTCGTCACGGCCTTGCGGCATGCCGCACTTGCGCGTCAGTTTCGCACAGCGCGCCGCCGTCATGCGCGAGCCGTTTGCTTCGCCCAAATTTTCTCGACCGCGAACTTCTCCTGCTGTTCATTTCGATGCGGACGACATGCAATCCACATAGATCGGTCGGCGGTGGGATCTCGTCGACTCGAACGCTCGGTCCGCATCTACCTCTCGCGCGAATGAGAAGATATAGTTTGGCGATACGAGTCGCGGCGCGCATGCCGCGGTCATGAGAGAGCGCGAGAACAAGCCGATAGCGCGGAGGCCGTATGCAAAATGAAAGAACTGGGTCCACATGGAAAAAGTGGGATTTGCACGTCCACACCCCGGCATCAATCATTCACCATTACCCAGGAGGCGAAGACGCCGCGTGGGAGGCTTTCCTCTCCGATCTCGAGGAGCTGCCGGCCGAATTCAAAGTCATCGGCATCAACGATTATGTGTTCGTCGACGGTTACGAGCGGGTTCTGCGCGCGAAGCGGGAGCAAGGCCGACTCAAGAACCTTGACCTGATTCTGCCGGTTGTTGAGCTTCGGCTCGACAAGTTTGGCGGCGTCGTCCAAAAGACGAAAGAGGGATACTCCGAGTCGAATTGGAGCCGGATAAACCTGCACGTCATTTTCGACGAGATTGATCCCGCGTTGATCCGGGATCAGTTCCTAAGCGCGATCACGCGGCATTACAAGCTGATGCCGGAGGCGCGCGACCATGAGGCGCGATGGGGCGGCGTGATCACGCGCGAGAATCTACGCGCGCTCGGCGAGGCCATCATTGCGGCGGCGCCCGACGATCAAAAGTCAGGCTATGACGATCCGCTGACCGAGGGCTTCAATTCGTTGAATGTCAGCCTGGAGAAGGTCAAGGAGGCGCTCAACACGCCGTTCTTCGAGCGTCGCCATTTGCTTGCCATCGGCAAAACCGAATGGGACAGCTTGCGTTGGAGCGACCACACGATCGCCGACAAGAGAAGCGTCATCAACGAGGCGGATCTGGTCTTCACCGCGGCGGAGAGCCCGGCGGCCTACGAAAAAGCGCGCAAAAGCCTGGCCGAGGCGAATGTGAACGATTTGCTTCTGGATTGCTCGGACGCTCATTGGTTGCGCGAGGAGAAGGATAAGGACCGCATTGGCAACTGCTTCACGTGGATCAAAGCGGACGTCACGTTCGCGGGCCTGGTCCAGGCGGTCCGCGAGTTTTCGAACCGTGTCTACGTCGGCGACAATCCGCCGAAGCGCCAATTGGTCGAGCGTCATAGGACGAAATACGTTTCGTCCATTCGCGTGAAAAAGAAGCCTGGCTCGACGCTGCGGGATCCATGGTTCGATGTCGACATGCCCCTCAACAGCGACCTGGTGGCGATCATCGGTAACAAGGGGAGCGGCAAGAGCGCCTTGTCCGACATCATTGCGTTGGCGGGCGACACGAAG
The DNA here is from genome assembly GCF_001523745.2 of Burkholderia mayonis. NCBI lineage: Bacteria > Pseudomonadati > Pseudomonadota > Betaproteobacteria > Burkholderiales > Burkholderiaceae > Burkholderia > Burkholderia mayonis. The sequence goes on along the minus strand of NZ_CP013386.1, from coordinate 2,404,823 downwards.
AACAGGGGCGGTTTTTCATTCTTGAACGAGCAGCGCTTTCGAAACCCGAAGGGCAAACCGGCGCAACATTTCACGGCGTCGATTGTTTGGCGAGACGGCACGGAATCGACGAGGCAGCTTGACGAAAATCCTTCGTCGACCAGCGTCGAACGAATCAAGTATCTGCCGCAACTGTATCTCGAAACGCTGTGCAACGAGCTCGGCGAGGGCGGCTCATCCACGTTCGACAGCGAGCTTAGAAAGATCATCTTCTCCCATGTTCCCGAAGAGGACCGACTTGACCAACCCTCAATGGACGCGTTGATCGACTTCAAGGTCGCGGAAATCAACGCCGCGAGGCAAGCCATCATCAAAGAGATTTCGAGGATCAACGCTGACATTCTGGCCACCGAGGATCGGATGAGTCTGAGTTCCGGACGGGGCTGGAAAAGCAGCTTGAGGCGAAGCGCTCCGAACTGGCGGCGCTTGACGCAGGCAAACCCGTCGAGGTCACAGACCCTGGCGCCTCACCGGAAGCGCAGCGCGAATCGGAGCAAGCGGCCGAGTTGATCCAGCAACTCGAAGCGCAAGCGGCGGCCGTCGACAAGGAGGAGGCGGAGCTTCGCGATCGCAAGGGGGCGGCTGTCAAGCGGCAGGCGTTGGCGAAGCGAATCTCGCAGGCGGTCGACAATCACAAGAAAGCTCACGACCAGTTTCTCCAAGAGCTGGCTCCTTTGTTGGACGAATTGGGCGCGGAAATTCTCCCCGATCAGCTTGTCTCATTGCAAATCAACCTGACTCCCGTCAATGAAGTTGGCGTGGCGGCGGCCACGGAGATTCTCAGCGTTGACGGGGCGCTTCTGAGTGAAGAGGCGGACGGCCTCGTTAAGCGACGCGAGACCGTCAAGGCGTCCATCGAGGCGACGAAGACGAAGCTCGGCGAGAGGCAGCGCCTATTCATCCAATACAAGGAAGCGCTCGCAGCGTGGGAAAGGGCGAAAACCGAACTGATCGGCGGGAAGGACAAGGCGAATAGCATTGGCTGGCTGGAAGCGGAGATCGAGGGGCTCGCCGCGTTGCCGGGGCGGCTTTCGGATTTGCGCGCGAGCCGGGTCGAGAGGGCCAAGCAGGTTCATGCGTTGATCGTGGAGGCCGTCAACGAATATCGTCGGCTATACGAGCCGGTTCAATCCTTTGTTCAATCGGCGCAGCAGATGGACATGCCTCTTCCGCTCGACTTCCAAGTTCGGATCGACGAGTCGGGTTTTCAGGAGCGCTTCTTCGCAAGCATTAATCGCCAAGCGCGAGGATCGTTTTACGGGATCGAGGACAGCGACCAACGGATGCGGGACCTTCTGAGCGAAGCAGACTTCTCAACGGCGGAAGGGACTATCGCTTTTGCGGAAAAGCTTGACGATTTGCTTCGCCACGACCGCAGAGACGACGCAGGGCGGCCGACGAGGCTGGCCGACCAAGTTCGACGCACGGCCGGGCCAAGAGAGGTGCTCGACTACCTCTATGGACTCGATTACCTGTCGCCGCGATATTCGCTGACTTACGCGCAGCAGGAAATCGGGCAATTGTCGCCGGGGGAGCGTGGGCTTTTGCTGTTGGTCTTTTACCTGCTTGTGGACAAGGACGACATCCCCATCGTCATCGATCAGCCTGAGGAGAATCTCGACAACCAGACGATCTACAAGATCCTGGTCAAATGCATCAAAGCAGCCAAGGAGCGGCGCCAAGTCATTATCGTCACCCACAATCCCAACCTGGCGGTGGTGTGCGACGCCGAGCAGATCATCTACGCGGAGTGCAACAAGACCGAGCATAGCTTCACTTATGAGGCCGGGGGTATCGAGAACCCGAAGATGCTCGAAAAGGTGATTCACATCCTTGAAGGGACGAAGCCGGCGTTTAAGAACCGCAGCGACAAATACGCGCTTTGAGCTTCATCGGCGATGGGCGCGAGGTGGCTGGCTGGCGCGTAGCAGGGCACCGATCGTGTTGATCGGCGCAGAGATTGAACGGGGAAGAGCCATGTCGCAGCGCAAGCATCAGTTGCCTCCTTTTCTGAGTGGCATAGTGTCGGAGCAAGTCTATTTCCGTTGGCTTGCTCGCAAGGCCGTTGCTCATGTGCGCCGAGACCGCAAGCGCTTTGCGAATGATGCGATCGGAGCCGCTTATCGCCAGGCGATTCACGAAGCGGTTGTCGCGAGTGGGGGGCGCGACGACTACACAGGCGAAGAGCTCGACTGGACGCTCCTCAGCAAATACGCGAACGCCGAATCCCAAGAGGGCCGGCATCATTACAAAGCGGGCTTCGCGTTGTTGCCCACAGTGGACCACGTCGAGGCGTCGGCAAGCGCAGCGGTGTTCAAGGTATGCGCGTGGCGCACGAACGACGCAAAAAGCGATCTGTCCATCGATGGCTTCATCGCTTTGTGCGCGCGGGTTCTGATTCATGCCGGGTATCGCGTTGAGCCTCCCGAGCAAGAGCGCGCGGCGTAGCGCACGCGGTATCAAACATAATCAGGGCGACTCCCTTTCTGAGTAACCGGCGCTTCTCGTCTAATTTCATTGATTGAGCGATCGAGCGCGCGCGTCGGAAAACCCGCCACCGTCACGTTGTTCGCATGGCGTAGGCGTCTATCGCCTTTTCAAGGGCGGCGCGCAGTTCGTTTTGAAACGTCACTCCTGTTGCGGTCTCTGCCGCGGCTAGCAATCTCGCTATCTGCCTCGGCGGATTCAAATCGTCGTTGATTGCATCGCGAAGTGATGACGCGGAAATTTGAGGTAACTTCAATAGCGCTGGGACCATGAGATGCTCTCGCCACATGTCCGCGAAATGAGGCGCCAGTGAGGCAAGAATGCCGCCGAATGCGAAAAGATTGGAAGCTCCCTTGCGCAAGCACAGCAGGCTCCAATGTTGGGCCAACGCGGTCAGCTTGGGCGAGCGTTTCGGGCTCGCGAGAAGCCGACACGCTGCGCCAAGTCGCGTTAGCGATGGGAGTCGATGGTCCATAAACGTTGACTCGGCGACTTGCAGATCAATCTGAATGCGACCTACTGCGACTTCGAGCGAATCGCGAAGCGCGCAACCGTCCGCGCTTTCGGCGAGTTTTTCGCGCCATCTCGTGGCAAGGACATCGCAGGGAATTTTTTTCAGAAGGCCGGCAAACAAGCCAAAAATCAAGAACAGTTCCATGTCGATGGAGCTATTTCGATCGATCTCTTCGTCCGAGCCATCGTATGGCTGGCGCGAATCAAGCCCACGTTTCTCCTGTGCCAAGTGCAACCATTGGGAGCGTTGGAGGCCGAGCACTCGATCGCATATTTCATGGAGGCGGCCTCGTTCGAAAGCGTCGTTGCACCAAAACAAACAATGTAGAAACTTCGCGGATGCGACACGGGTTTTTTCGAGATGACGGTCAAGCACCCCAACAATATCGCTATCGGGTGCGAACGCCAACGCAACACCGAAAAGGGACGCCGCATGCATGTCCCAGCTTACCAATGGGCCGTCGCCGATACGCTTGTCTGGCCGCGGAGCGCTGCACTGACCCGGCGCGGGCTCGTTGACGGTTTCTGCTGCGTCATAGCCTGGATAAACTTCACCTGTCATCCAAAGCAGGACCAACAGCGCCATCCTTTGTGCAGCGAAGATTTCGAAATGCTCCTCGGGATCAAAATCGCCTTGCAGAACCGAAATGCCTGCATAACTTAGGGAAATCGCTCGAGTCCATGCCTCGTCCTTGAACGCACAATAGGCGGCGTCCAGCAAAGCGCCTCCGACGAACGCATCTTCGTTCATTCCCGAGTCTTTTGCGGCCTCAGCAGCCCACTCGAACCATTGCGAGGCGCTGGAGAAATCACGCCGGAGTCCGGCTGCGATGCCCGCGCATCTAAGCATGTTTTTGTCTTTGTCCACCGTCTCGGTGTCAGCGCCAGGGCGCCAGAGCGATGTCTGCCAGACGGACAGCGCCTCCTCGTATTTCTTCGACTGAAAGTGGATATTCCCTCTTTGCGCTTCGAGGATAGCCGACTCCCCAAATCGAGAGGCGACGTCTCGAAGACAATTGATAGCTTTTTCCTGATCGTTCAAATGGCTGGCATAGACGACGGAGAGAGTTCGTCCCGCAGAGATCGCAAGGCGTTTGCATTTCCATTGGTCCGCCATGTTAATCATCCGCAGGAGGATGGACGTCGCATATTCCCAGCGAGGCGGCTGGCGCCTCGACTCCGCGACGAACGGCCCATCGACGAACAGATGACTCTTTCGAAAAAATGGAATATTGAAGGCCCGCAGCATTTGCTGTCGTGCTCCGGCGTTGGTCGCTTCCATTGCGTCTAGAAGCTCGCTGAGAGCATCGAGGCTGTCGAGCTGTCCGAAGATGAAGCCGAACGTTGTCGGGACTAGGTTTTGAGGCGTTGCAATGCCGTCTGGGAATAGGTCCGGGGAAATGTCGTCTTGTGCGTCGGGTTGGAATAGATGCTGGTGGCGATGCAGATCGACCAGCGCTTCAATGACGGTGTGAGTTGACAGCGAGGCTTCTCGTTTGCCTGTAATGAGGAAGGCGCGTATCAAGCAAGCACCGTCGCGCATACGGCCTTCTGGCAGCAGTTCGATCGTCGACTGCCATTCTTTCGCGATAAGCGGCAATTCAGCCGTTTTTTCTTGCTGGGCGACACGAAATTGAATCAAACGCAGAATGGCAAGCGTGCGTGGCCTGATGTTGTCTGGGATAACGCTACCGCTACGCCCGATAGACATAATCGGAGCGAGATGCTCGTAGACGATGGATCGCATCTCGCTTTGCTCATTCACGAGACATGCAAGGTATCCGGCGGCCCGATCGTCATCTCCGCTGTGCCAGGCATGCAGAAAAATCGGAAACGCTTGGTCAACGCTGATAGTTCCCTGGCCCGATAGCGCGTCGAACAAAGATGCATGGGCACCGCGGACTTTGCTTTTGGGCCATACGGACTCGGCTTGACCAGCTAGGAGAGCGGTAGTCCGATAACCTTGGACGCCAACCGACTCGATCCATCGTCCGACAAGGCGGTCCAAGGTGTCGCCCGGCATGTCCAAATTGGCAAATTCTGAACCGATCGACAGGATCGTGCTGCGATCGATTGGGTGAAGCGCGAGACTCATCGCGTAGAGCAGCTCTCGTTCCTCGTTTGTCAGCGACCTGGTCGCCTGTCTTCTTGCAAAATTTCTGGCTTCTTGAATGCTTCGCGGTGGCGAGGACGGCAATTCCGCTGTCGGCGTCGGCCAAGCCGCGTCTTGAAGCTCCAATCCTCGTAGATGGACGAGTTTGGGATGTCCACCACCGCTCTCCGCGAGGATTCTTTCGGACCAGAGATCGGACAAGTCTTCTGGACAGCCAAGGCGTCCCACAAAATCTTTTACTTCTGGCAGCGACAGGTCGGGAATTGAGTGAATGGCGACTTGTGCCGCACGCAACTTAGGATCGACAGCTTCGGGATGCACACCCTTGGCGGTGCAAATCAGCCTATGGTTGCCATTCCCGCACTCGTCAAAGATCGCGCTTACGCGAGCCCAGACGTCTTGCGCGAGTCCCTCGGTGACCGGAAGGTCATCAATGACGACCACGCGCGCCATTTTCGCGTAACGAAGTTCGGTCAATAGTCGCTCCAGAACGTCCGGAAGAGACGCGGTCTCCGTCGCTGAAAGGTCTACCCACCAATCGACATCGCCCAACTGTTGACCCGCGAGGCTGGCAACAGTCGTCTTCCCACGGCCCTCGGTTCCGACGATCAGCACCGGCCGCTTTGACTCAGTGATAGCTTTGACTAGGGGGCTTCGGGGTAGCACGAACGCAGGAAGCGATGGCTCCACGCCGAAAGTGGCTGGCGTGAATGTGATTGCGCCACCGCTGGTAGGCGCAGTGAGAGTCGACATGAGGGAGCTCGCCAGCTTGGTAAACATGGCCCGCGTCCCTGGAATCCTAATGTCGGTCTTCTCCTCAAAAATCCGAATCATGTCTTCGAGTGTCAGGCTTCGAAGCTCCAAAGTCTCTTTGGTCGCAGTGGCGCGGCAATGCGCGAGAAGGCCGTCGAGTGCCCTCAAAGAGTCTAAGGCTCCAACATCCCGAGATCGCCCGAGCTGAATTGCAAGCCTTTCGACGGTAATGACTGTCGCCTCGAAGCTAGGCTCTTCGGTTACCCACGCCAGACGCTGAAATAGTCGCTCGCGTAGCGCATCCGCGTTCGCCGTGGAGAGGAATTGGTTCAATTGCGCATCTTTGAACACGCCTTTCAGATAGAGCGCAATACGATCGGCCGCTTCGTCTGATCCCGATGCGGCCCTTTGCCAGAGCTTGATGCCGGGTTCTTTGCCGAATGGGTTGCCCTGTTCAAGTCCAATGCCGCCGCGCGTTAGAAATCGCATGGTGACGGATGCTCTTCCGACGTTGCGCTCAATCAGAAGCCAGCAATTTTCAATCGCTTTGCGCACATCTGCGGAGCCGAGAGTGATGTTGCTGGTGGTGATCTTGACTTGGGTGCTCTCGGCCGCGGAGTCGCTCACAATATCGAAGTCTTCGGCGCCCTCGAGAAAGAGGGCTTGGCCATCCGCGAGGTGCATCCAGGCTTCAACCGAGCGCCAGATCTGATAGTCGTATCCTCTGAGCGAGTCGACAGCTTGCCGTGCCGGATCGCCTGCCAAGGGGGCCGGAGATTTATGAGTGTGTTCGTTCACTGCTCGCCCTTCGGTTATGTCGCTTCCGCGCGGGCCATCCGTCGGCTCTGGCAAACCACTGGCTCACATCGGGGCACGTGATTTCGCCGCCTCGCGCGTCGCTCGCCAGCTTGTTTCGGCAAATACGGTTTCTCTGCGGCTATGCGTATTGGCTGCTTTGCTTCTGATTTGACGATGCCGGCCCGGCGCGCTCGAGAATGCTTGATTTTACTTGGCTATCGCAAGCGGACGATGAGCTTTTCGCAGGTGGAGCGACTTGCGAGCCTCTGCAAGGACGGGCTTAGTCGGGGAGCGTTGAAGGGAGTGGGAGGGGACTGTCGCGCAGGAACAACGGCCGGATGCTTGTCTAGCCGCGCTTAGAAAGTCGCACGCAGGTAATGCTGCATCATCGGGCTTGTGCAACTCAGCTATGAGCGGTTTTAGGTGTGGCCGTTATCGTCAGGGCGCCGTTTTTCCGCTTCACCAAGTAACGAGATGGTCGAGACCTGCTTGCAGCAGCATCCACGACTCAATTTTATCGTGCCACATCCGAAGAAGGTCGAGTGGCCGACGTCGATAGTGTTTCTCGGCCAACGCGGACGGTTTGTGTCCTTGGATCTGTGCGACGACGCCAACAGGGACTTCAACCCATTCCGAAAGCGTACCGAACGATCGTCGCAGGCCGTGTAATGTCAGGGGAGGCAGATCGGCGGCCTCGAGTGCACCGTTGTGGGCCTTTCTGGGCTCGGCGATCTTTCCGTCCTCCGATCTGTTACTGGTGAATACCCATTCAGAGGGCGACCAAGATTTTCCCTTTTCGGTGAGGCTGGCCAACTGCCGTCTGTTCGGCGGTATCTCGTTCATCTGCTTGAGATTCGTCAGGAGGCTCGCTAGGTACGGTGTAAGTGGGATAGTGCGGCCGCCGGTCCCCTCGATCTTGTCGTTCATGGTCAGGCTGCGCCAGCGGAAGTCCACGTCCTTCCAGCGCAATGCGGCGAGCTCCTCACGGCGAGCACCAGTAAGGAGGAGCCCCTGCAAGTATGCGCTGATAACCGGATTGCCGATCTGACGTACGGCCGCGAACCACGCAGGCAGCTGCTCTCGCTGTAGGCAATCACTTTTTGCCTTGGTGCGCGGTACTGCTGCGCGCACGGCCCGAGCGGCATACGCATTTGGAGCAATAGATCCTGAGTATTCCGGCTTGTCGTCGCACCACCGAATGAATGCGCGCAGTTTGCGGTAACTCTGCTCAGCGTTCGTAGGCCGCTTTTCTGCTTCGGCTTCAAGCCAGGTAGCCACTCGCTCAGCGTTGATATCTGTTAGCTTCAGCGGCATTAGTGTCGCCAGCGGCCCAGGAATTGTCGTCCCACGTCCACGCTTCCAAGGAAGGCCGCCCGCTTGTGCGAGCTTCTCGTGATCGTAGTAGTGTCGATCGCTCCATTTGCTGCGGTGTGCGTCCAGATAGGCCGACCATGCTTCCGATACAGTTGCGTTTTGCCTGAGGGATTCGAGTTTGCGGGCTTCGTGCTCAGCGCGCTGTTCCGCTCTTTCTTCGCGAGGATCAATGCCGCGATCCATCAGTGCTTTGAGTCGGGCCGCTTCCTGTCTCGCACCGAGACGTTCGATCGTTTTTCCTGTGGCTGCGTCGGTCGTGGCGTGTCGCTCGAGTAGCCATGCGTTGGGCGATCCGATGGTGATGCGAACGGTCTTGCCAAACAAGCGGCCCTCGAATACGTAGGACTTCACGCCCGAAGCCGTGACGCGAAGACCGAGCCCTTGCTGCTTCTTGTCCCAGTAGATCGTCTGTTGTCGTCCGGGTGCACACTCGTAACCCGTCACGCGTTCGATCGTGAAATTTTCCTTTGTCACCTGTAGTCCCCGCTTGTAGTGCCATGTAGGCGCCGTGTAGGGGAATTCTAGGGATGTCGGTCAATCCGAGTCAACATCGTAGGATGGTGAAGGGTTAAAATATCTTTATATTTCAAATATATAGTGAGGTGTTGGGATGTCGATCAATCTTGGTTCAAGTGATGGCGCTCGGCCTTCTAAGCCGTAGGTCACACGTTCGAATCGTGTAGGGCGGGCCAGAATTCTTCGCTTATTGTCAATGATCGCCGCTATGGAGCCAAACCGGGATCGGCGTATTGGCGCCACCTCAGGATCGGCGTAATGGAGCCAGCGGATGATCGCCGTATTGGCGCCACCCCAGGATCGCCGTAAAGGCGCCAGCCGATGATCGGCGTAATGGCGCCCCCCCCGCCGTAATCGGGAACGCGTTTCGAACTTCCATCAACTGGTTACCCTTCGAGCTTTTTGCTCGGAGGGGCCGTGAGTAACCGGAGGTTCGAAGTGTTTGAGTACCGCCAAGTCCTCGCGCGCATGCGCCAGGGCGATTCCGATCGCGACATCGCCCGCGCCGGGCTGATGGGCCGCAAGAAGTTAGCGACCATCCGCCAGGCTGCCCTCCAGCACGATTGGCTCACCCCCACCCGGCCACTGCCCGATGACGCCGTGCTGGCCGGCATGTTCGGCCGCAATCCGCAACTGCCGCGCACCTGCGTGTCGACGCTGGAGCCGTTTCGCGAGTTGATCACGCAATGGTTCCACGCCGACATCCAAGGCACCACGATCCACAGCGCGCTGCAGCGCAATCACGGCTACAGCGGCAGCTACTCGGCCGTGCGGCGCTTCCTGCAAGCGCTGGTCGTCGAGCGCGGAGTTCCGGCCACCACGGTGCTCGACTTCGCACCGGCCGACGCCGTGCAGATCGACTTCGGCGCCGGCCCGCAACTGCTCGACGCCGCCGGCAAGCCAGTCAAGACCTGGTTTTTCGTCGCTACGTTGTGCTGGTCACGCCACCAATACGCAGAGCTCGTGCTCGATCAAACGGTAGCGACGTGGCTTGCTTGTCACCGCCGAGCATTCGACTGGTGGGGTGGCGTCCCGGCGCGAACCGTGATCGACAACGCCAAGTGCGCCATCACACGGGCCTGCATGTATGACCCGGAAGTTCAACGCTCCTACGCCGAACTGGCCGAAGGGTATGGCTTCAAGATCGATGCATGCCCGCCGCGTGACCCACAGAAGAAGGGGATCGTCGAATCAGGAGTCAAATACATTAAGAAGTCCTTTGCTCCTTTGCGCGAGTTTCGTGATCTCGCCGATGCCAACCGTCAATTGCGCGAATGGATCATGAGCGAAGCCGGCAATCGCCTACACGGCACGACGCGCGAACAGCCGCTGGCGCGCTTTGCGCTCGAGCGATCGTTACTGGCGGCGTTGCCCGATGTGCCGCCGGTGCTCGCTGAATGGACCAAGGTCAGCGTGCACCGCGACTGCCACGTGCAGTTCCATAAAGGGCTGTACTCGGCGCCGTGCAAGCTCGTGGGCCAGACGTTGTGGCTCAAGGCGACGGACACCACGGTGCAACTGTTTCGTGAGCATGAGCTGGTCGCCGCGCACCCGCGGCTACATCGCCCTGGCGCTCGCTCCACCGTGCGTGATCATCTGCCGCCCGAAGCCCAGGCTTGGCAGATGCATGACCCGCAATGGTGTTTGGCCGAAGCCAAACGCATCGGCCCGGCTTGCCATGCCGTGATCCTCGCGTTGTTCAACGATCAAGTGCTGGTCAACTTGCGGGGCGCGCAGGGCATCTTGCGGCTCGAAGCGAAGGTCGGCGCCGCTCGTCTGGAAGCCGCCTGTCAGCGCGCGATGTCCTTCAGCAGCCCGCGCTACCGCACCATCAAGACGATCCTCGACAAGGGCCTGGATCAACTGGCCGAGCCCGTCCAGCCCGATCTGATCGACGTCGCCGACACCTATGCCCGCGGCGGCCGCTTCTGCCGTGACCTGCCTTCCATGATGAGCCACTGAGATCCCGACATGAATCCGATTCCCGAACTGAGCCCGATGCTCAAACAACTGCGCCTGTCCGGCATCCTCGACTCGCTCGAGCAACGTAACCGCCAAGCCATCGACGGCAAGCTCGCCTACACCGAGTTTCTCGCGCTGCTAATCCAGGACGAGATCGCCCGGCGTGAGCACAAGAAGCTGAGCACGCGGCTGGCGCGCGCGAGCTTCCGGCCCGGCAAGACGCTCGAGTCGTTCGACTTCGATCGGCTGCCCAAACTGAACCGCGCCGTCATCCAGGACCTGGCCACCGGCCGTTACCTACAGGAGAACGCCAACGTGCTGATCGCCGGCCCCACCGGCGTCGGCAAGTCGCATCTGGCGCAGGCGCTGGGCCACTGCGCCGCGCGTCAGGGGCACGACGTGCTGTTCCTCACGCAAACCAAGCTGCTCAACACGCTGCATGCCGCGCGCGCCGTCGGCAACTACGAGCGCCGGCTGCAGCAACTGGTGCGCGTGCCGCTGATCATCGTCGACGACTTCGCCCTCAAACCCATCACGGCGCCGCATGACGAAGCGTTCCACGACCTCGTCGCCGAGCGTTATGAGCGCCGCGGTTCACTGGTCTTGACGAGCAATCTGGACTTCAGCGAATGGGGCGACGCGTTCCCGGCCAACCGCATGCTCGGCGCCGCCACCCTCGACCGGCTGCGCCACGGCGCCTACCGGATCATCCTCGACGGCGACAGTTATCGAGTGCCCAAATCGATGCCGGAATCGCCTGTTTCAGGCATTGAAAAACGCGGCAAAAACTAGCATTCTTGACGGCGTTCGAAACTGCGTTTCCCAACCCTTCCAAGTGGCGCCTTTACGCCGATCTTCCCAGGCTCCATTACGCCGATCCGTGACACTTATTCAAGTATTTACGCTCTACACGCGTTCGCCCACATCCGACGGGTTGCAGGGCCAATCACAATTCACTGTGACTGGAGTGTGACCGGATTCTAGCTCCGGCTGCTCGACATCTGCTACCTCCCGACCCAAATTTGGTTTGCTTATCTGCGCGGCCTTACGCCACCCGCTCGCGCCTGCGCTCCCCGTGCGGGCCTGCGCATGTGCGCGTTCTGGAAGACGTGTGCGCGGGCGAGCGATAGCTCCATTGCAGCGCTGCGGATTGCCTCGCTGAGGCAGTGGACAAGGCGCATATGACAAGGCGCACGACAGCCCTTGAGACAGACGGGAGACGGTCAGGCATTCCAACGGGTAAACGGGTAGCCGAAAGGGCTGAGGAGGGCGCAGCGGGGCTGTGATCGAGCCTGAGCGTATCAGGTGCGGATAGCCCGGCACAAGCTGGACGCTTGTGCTTAGGCTCGCGTGCGTGCGCGTGTTGGCGGGCATCTGCTCGACCCAATACCGGCATGCACCCGCGATGGCGTCCAATCGGTCGTCGTGCTAAAGGGTGTTCTTGTCGCGCGTGATGTGCGCGATCTGGTGAAGCAGGGAGTAGCTCGGTCGCTTCTCCACGGGGTAGCGCTGAAGGGACTTCTCCTCGTCACGCGGAATGTCGTCGTTGAACACGAGCGAGCCGCGCGCGATGATCGGTTCGAGCACGTCGATGAGCTGTTCAGCCTTGCTTTGTGCTGAAGGCGTGCCCGCAGGCGAGGCAGTGGAGATTGTCGAGCACGTTGTCATCAATAGCACCACCGACAGCCGAACCGGCTGCACAGCCCGCGGCGCTGCCGACGAGCCCGGCGATGACCGCGCCGGCGAGGCCGCCGAACACGGTGCCGATCGGACCGGTGATCGAGCCAACGACCGCGCCGGTTTCTGCGCCGGCGAGTGCGGCGGCCATGCCACCCGTGGCTCCCGCGACGCTGCCGATTGTGCTGCCGGCCTTGCGGGCACGATTGCGCGTATCGATACACGAGGACAGACAACGCGGACAGCGGATTGCCGGATTGGGCGACGACGGCGCGGCGGACTTGGCCGCGGCTGGATCGGGCTTGCCCGGTTCGCCCATCAATGATTCGATCGCGTTATGCAGGTCGTGGCAGGCTTCGACCATAGGGGATGGGGCAGGTTCTTCGCACCGACCAAACGGCGGATAGCTATCGCCCGCTTCGGAACTGGCTTCATGCGCGGCGTGAACGACGTGATCGGGATACGGCGCGAACGCCTCCCATTCGTCGAATTCGTCGACATCGACGGAACGGCACGCAATCGGGAGCCGCCGCGATCAAGGGCAGTACGCCCGCCTGGATTGATCCGGTGATCGCGAGCGCGACCGCCGTGAACGTGCTGAACAACCTGACGATTCCGCAAGGCGGCCTGTACCGGCCGAATCCTGCACCGAACCCAACATATCTCATCGAGACGAACCCCGCGTTCACTCGAATGAACAATTTCCTGTCGAGCGACTATTACCTGAACCAGATCGGCGTGAATCCGCTGACCACCGAAAAGCGTCTCGGCGACGGGTTCTACGAACAGCAACTCGTGCGTAACCAGGTCACGCAACTGACGGGCAAGGCGGTATTGGGCCCGTATACGGACCTTCAGGGCATGTATCAGTCGTTGATGCTCGCGGGCGCGGAATTGTCGAAGTCGCTGAACTTGCCGCTCGGCATGAGCCTGTCGGCGCAGCAGGTGGCCGCGCTCACGACCAACGTGATCATCATGCAGACCGAGACGGTCGGCGGCCAGCAGGTATTGGTACCGGTCGTGTATCTGGCGAAGGCCGATCAGCAGAACACGAATGGCCCGCTGATCACGGCCGGCAATATCGATTTGAAGAACACGCAGGTCTTCACGAACAGCGGCACCGTGAAGGCGGACACGACGCTCGCGCTTCAGGGCAAGCAGATCGACAACGCGTTCGGTGCGTTGCAAAGCGGCGGGCTGATGTCGCTCGACACGACGGGCAATGTGGATCTCACGTCGGCCAACGTGAAGGCCGGCAGCCTCGACCTGAACGCGGGCAACAAGCTGATTCTGGATACTGCGACGCAGACGACGCACCAGGTGAGCCGCGATGGCGCAACGAGCGACAAGACGACGCTCGGGCCGGCCGCGAACCTGAACGTGGCCGGCGACGCGTCGATCAAGACCGGCGGCGACTTCCAGCAGAATGCGGGCAACCTGAATGTCGGCGGGAACCTGAACGCCAATATTGGCGGAAACTGGAATCTCGGCGTGCAGCAGACCGGCGAACACAAGGTCGTGCAGCGTGCGAACGGCGTGTCGGATACGGACCTCAACAGCGCAACCGGCAGCACAGTGAACGTCGGCGGCAAGTCGGCCATCGGTGTGGGCGGTGACTTGACGGCGCAAGGTGCGCAGCTCGACTTCGGCCAGGGCGGCACGATCGCGGCCAAGGGTGACGTAACCTTCGGCGCTGCGAGTACCACGTCAACCGTGAACGCCAACAGCTCGGGCAATGAGGGCAGCCGAAGCTATGCTGAAATGCAGCATGCATCGGACCAGACGGTGACGGGCACGACCGTCAAGGGTGGCGATACACTGAATGTGGTGTCGAACAAGGACATCAACGTCATCGGCAGCACGATCGACCTGAAGAAAGGCGATGCGAACCTGCTGGCGGCCGGCGACGTGAACGTCGGTGCGGCTACTGAAACGCATGTGTACAACTCGCGCGAGACGCACAGCCGCAGCGGCGTCGTGAGTGGCACGAAGATCGCCAGCTCGCAGGATGCAACCTCGACGATCGCGAACGGCAGCCTGATTTCGGCGGACGGTGTGTCGATCGGCAGCGGTAAGGACATCAATGTTCAGGGTAGTACGGTCGTCGGCACGCACGATGTGGCGCTGAACGCGGCGCACGACGTGAACATAACGACGTCGCAGGACACCAGCCAATCGTCGACCACGTACCAGGAGCAACACTCGGGCCTGATGTCGGGCGGCGGCCTATCTTTCTCGGTCGGCAACAGCAAGCTCGCGCAGCAGAATCAATCCTCGATCGTCACCAACAACGCCAGCACGGTCGGCTCGGTCGACGGCAATCTGACCGTCAACGCGGGCAATACGCTGCACGTACAAGGCAGTGATCTGGTCGCGGGCAAGGATGTGACCGGGACGGCCGCGAACATCGTGATCGAATCGGCCACCGACACCACGCATCAAGCGCAACAGCAGCAGACGAGCAAGAGCGGGCTGACGGTTGGCCTGTCGGGCTCGGTGGGCGATGCGATCAACAACGCGATCAGCGAGACGCAGGCCGCGCGCGAATCGGCGAAGGACAGCAACGGCCGCGCATCCGCGCTGCATAGCATCGCGGCGGCCGGCGACGTGGCATTCGGCAGCATGGGTGCCGCAAAGCTGCTGGACGGTGCCAAGGGGCCGCAGGCCCCGAGCATTGGTGTGCAAGTCAGCGTCGGTTCGAGCCATAGTTCGATGCAGTCGTCCGAAGACCAGACGATTCAGCGGGGTTCCAGCATCAATGCAGGCGGAACCACGAAACTGATCGCGACAGGCAACGGCACGCCGAAGGACGGCAACATCACGATCGCAGGCTCGAACGTGAACGCGGCTAACGTGGCGTTGATCGCGAACAATCAGGTCAATCTCGTCAACACAACCGATACGGACAAGACGCAAAGCTCGAATTCGTCGTCGGGATCGAGCGTTGGCGTGTCGATCGGTACGAACGGCATCGGCGTGTCCGCATCGATGCAGCGTGCGCACGGCGACGGGAATTCGGATGCGGCGATCCAGAACAATACGCATATCAACGCCAGCCAGACCGCGACCATCGTGAGCGGCGGCGATACGAACGTGATCGGCGCGAACGTGAACGCGAACAAGGTCGTGGCCGACGTGGGCGGCAACCTGGACGTGGCGAGCGTCCAGGATACGACCGTGAGCGCCGCGCATCAGTCGAGCGCGGGCGGCGGCGTCACGATCAGCCAGGCGGGCGGCGTCGGCGGGAGTTTCAGTGCGCAGAACGGTCACGCGGACGGCAACTATGCGGGTGTGAACGAGCAGGCCGGCATCCAGGCCGGTGCGGGCGGGTTCGACGTGACCGTGAAGGGCAACACCGACCTGAAGGGCGCGTATATCGCCAGCACGGCCGATCCGTCGAAGAACAGTCTGACGACCGGCACGTTGACGACGAGCGACATCGAGAACCACTCGCACTACAGCGCGAACAGCGCGGGCTTTAGCGCGGGTGCATCGGTCGGGCCGAGCAACAAGGCAGTTGGTCCGTCGTCGGTATCGGGCTCGGGCGGCGTGACGCCGATGGTGTTCCAGAACGACAGCGGCGACCAGAGCGCGACGACGAAGAGCGCGGTGAGCGCTGGCGCGATCAACATCACGAAGCCGAGCGAGCAGACGCAGGACGTCGCGAACCTGAACCGCGACACGGCGAATCTGAACGGGACCGTTTCGAAGACGCCCGATGTGCAAAAGACGCTGTCGCAGCAGGCCGATACGATGAACGCGGCGCAGGCAGCGGGGCAGACGGTTTCGCAGGGGATCGGGTTGTATGCCGACCACAAGCGCGATGCGGCGTTGGAAGCGGCCAAGGCGGCGTATGACAGCGGGGATCTGGCTGGCGCACAGGCGGCGCTGAACGAGGCCAAGGGTTGGATGGAAGGCGGGGCGTCGCGCGCGGAATTGCAGATGGGCGGCGGTGCGCTGATCGGCGGGCTCGGCGGCGGCAGCGCGCTCACGGCGATTGGTGGCGCAGCGGGTGCCGGCATGTCGTCGCTGCTGGCGAACCAGGCGGAGAAGATCAGCAAGTCGGTGGGCGATACCACCGGCTCGTCGCTGGTCGGCAATATTGCTGCGAACGTCGCGGCAACGGTCGGTGGCGCACTGGTTGGCGGTAGCGCGGGCGCGGCGATGGCGTCGAATGTGCAGCTTTACAATGCAGGTAACGATTCGAACAATCAAACGTCAAACGACATTTTTGCATCGTTGTCGAAGAAGGTCGCTCAAGCCATCGTCATGACGGCAGATGGCAAGGCCGGTGTCTGGAACGGAATGGTCAACGTCGCGGGCGTGATCGTCAACCTTCCGAACGGTGGGCCGTTTGCCACGCCGGGCGATCCGGGCTATGTCTCGCTTGACGGGCTGAAGAAGCCGTACAAATCGGGGACGTCGGTTGGTCCTGACGCGGAGTTCTGGACACCTGTCCTGGCGACACTGGGTCTCGGTGGCAAAGCGGCAGCCGGAACCGGTGCGACAACAACATCGGTGGATGGGGTCACGGTTGGAAACGGTGCGCTCAAAACCGCCAGTGGAGACTTGAGCGCAGCCGGCAATGCGGCAAGAACCCAACCGTATGGCAATGGCGCAAGCGCGTCACCCTCGCCGGGTACGGCGACAGCGGGGAGTTCGGGAGCGAATGCGCAACTTCCAACGGCCAATGGTGGAGTTGCGACGGCCGGTACATCATCGGCCACAAACGTGGGCAAGGTTGTTATCGACGGCAAGATCGGCGGCCAACTTGAGGCTCGTGGATGGACGCAGCAAGAAGTGCAAGCAGTCGTAAATGAGGGACCTGTCGGAACGACGATGGATAATCGATCCGCGGGGAAGACCCCAGATGGGGTGCCGAGAAATGATTCCGCATCCGTGTACGGTTCTAAGAGTGGTTACGTTGTGGTCAACGACCGGACCGGCGAAGTTGTCCAGGTGAGCGGCAAAAACGATCCTGGTTGGATTCCCGATAGTCGAATTAAATGGAAGTGAGTCGCGATGAATATTGATCTCCAACGACGCTACGATTCGTCGGATGACTTTTTCTCACTCGGCGGAAGCGTTGTGATGAAGCTGTCTGCCGATGCAGCAATTGCGGTTTGTGAACGGGCGGGTCAGCACGGTTTGGTTGTTGCTCGGGTCGAGGGAGGTATTTGGCATTTCCCTGGATTTGAAGCGAGGCTCGATTGCATTTGGGATGGAGTCGATCCGCCCGTTGATGTTGGTGTTGCGGAACAAAGCAATCTAGCCGCGGCTGAGTTCGTTCGTTCAGAGAGTCAAGAGCACGATGTCTTTGTTGTGACGGCCCCCCAGATGACGGGCTGGTAAAAGTGATTGTGAACGGGATTGAGTTCGCGGTGCCTATCAGAGTGACACCGGGTTCGCCTCCGTCGGTTCCTACCGCATATCCGATACGAGGTGCGAAATGAAGTGGGGCCATGCGCATGAAGTCGAGGGACCCGAGCAACTACTATATTGGGTTCTTACATGGGTGGTCGCACAGTCAGTGCCCCTGGATCATTGGCTCACCCCCATATTGCAGCCTAATGGGGGATTGGGGGGCGATCCGGGGTGGGAAATAGACCATATCCCAGACGCAGATCACCCTGGAAGGTACAAGGTATGGGCTGATCCTGATGTGAGCGGAATTGAGCCATCTGAAAGTATCTTTGACGCCCAGGCGTTTCGAAACGCATTGAAGGTGACATTGCTGGCCTTCGGGGATGAATTCCCTGAAAGAGGGGAAGAGGTTCGCGATGTTATTGCGAGGTTTGATTTGTTAATTTAGGTTTTGTCGCTTTCAATTTTGATCAAATGAGGCGAAAATGGCAGGATCGATAGTTATCTTTAAAGATATTCGCGTTCCGGTGAGTACGAGTCAGTTCGATTATTTGGTTAGCAGAATCGGTGATTGGTTTGACTCGTCTGACATTTGGGTTAAGGATGAGGTTTATCTTCCCATGGAAGAGGGAGAAATGAGCTTTATCTCAACGGAATCGTTGAATTCTAACGGGCTGTCAATTTTTTTGACGGCTGTGACGCGAGCTAGAACCGCTTCTCAGGCTGAGGAATCATTTCCCCTGTACGAGAATGTGTGGGATCAATTGGTTGAGAAGTTACGGCAAGACACCCGACTCGGAAATACGGGGAATTGATTCAAATCGCGACTATAGTTGGGGTGCTGATGCGAATTGATGGTCATTACCATATCGATAACGGGGGATGTTTGCTGTCTATTCCCGTCAATCAGAAAAATTAAATGAAAACGACCAGACGGCTGGCTGTGTTGCCAATCACTACTCTGATCACGCTTGCTGCGCAAGCACAACAGGCGCCGTCTCTGAGCGACCAGGCAGCAGCTGCTCGCGCGAACGCCGAGCAGAATCAGCAGGCGCAACAGCGCCGTGACGCCCTGCAGCGCGACGCCACTGTGCAAGCCCCGAGCGTGCGCTCGGACATACCGCGCCCGGAAGCCTATCCGGTATTGCCGACCGAAACGCCGTGCTTTCGAATCGGTCGTTTTGCGCTCGACGTGCCCGACTCGTTACCGGCCGCGTCGAAGGCGCAAGGCGCGTCAGCCTTGCCGATGGACCGCTTCGCTTTTGCGCGCGACTGGCTTGCGCACTACGCCGGCCAATGCGTAGGTAAGCAAGGCGTCGACCTGATCGTAAAGGGACTATCGCAAGCCATCCTCGCACGCGGCTACATCACGACCCGCGTGCTCGTGCCAGAGCAGGATTTGTCCACTGCCACATTGAAGCTCGCCCTGATTCCGGGCGTGATCCGTCACGTACGTTTCGAAAACGAGAAATTGCGTGGAACGTGGAAGACCGCTTTCCCGACTCGCGACGGCGACGTGTTGAACCTGCGTGACATCGAGCAAGGGCTTGAACAAATGAAGCGCGTGTCAAGCCAGGATGTGTCCATGCGGATCGCACCGGGCGACATGCCTGGCGAGAGCGACGTCGTCCTCGACGTGAAGCGCGGTAAGCCATGGACCGTTGTTGCGTCCATCGACAATTCGGGCACACGCGCAACCGGCAAGCTGCAAGGCAATGTGTCGCTCGGCATAGACAACCCGCTGGGCCTGAACGACATCTTCAACGTCGGCTTCAACCAGGATCTGGAATTCGGAGACAAACGTTTCGGTTCGCACGGCTGGAACGCGTTCTACTCGATCCCTTGGGGATACTGGACCGGTACGCTATCGGCCTATACCAGCACGTACTTTCAACCGCTCGCGGCCGTGAACCAGACGTTCGTTGCCAGCGGCAACATGAAGACGGTCGACTTCAAGCTCAACCGCGTACTGACCCGCAGCCGGAACGATGTGTTCGGTGCTCAGGTTCGCCTGACGCGCCGCTTCGGCGACAGCTACATCGAAGGCACGACGATACCGTCGTCACACCAGAACGCCACCTTCCTTGAGTTCGGGCTGAACGACCGGCACTATTTCGGCTCGGCGCAGTTCGATGGCTCGCTTGCCTATCGTCAAGGGCTCGGCTGGCTCGGCTCGACCGACAGCATGTTCGCGGTGGACGGCGGGCCGACTTATCGATTCAAGATGGCCGTGCTCGATGCGAATCTGTCGATACCGTTCGTGATCGGTACGCAGCCGTTCAAATACGTGACGACCTTTCATGGCCAATACACGGGCAATACGGTTTCGTACCTCGATAGCATCACGATCGGTAGCCGTTATACCGTGCGAGGGTTTGACGGTGAAACGCTGCTGGCGGGATCGCGCGGGTTCTACTGGCGCAACGAGTTACAAGTTCCAGTCGCGCAGACCGGGCTGTCAGCCTATGCCGGTCTCGACTACGGTCGTGTATGGGGGCCGGAACCGATTGCCTTGGTTGGCACGCAGCTCGCTGGGGCAGTGATTGGCGTCAAGGGTAGTATCGCAACGCGGTTCGGCGGATATGGTTACGATCTATTTGCCGGCACGCCTGTCTACAAGCCCTCGGGTTTTCCGACCGCGCGTGTGACCCTCGGTTTCCAAGTGACTGCACAATTCTGAAGACAATGAGCCAAGGCACTTCTCCGACACGTACACGTCGCAAGCCCGATGTTGCATATGCCCGTCTGGTCGAGGTTGCCGCTGAACGGGGGCTTACGCTTCTGACGCTCGAATGGCGCGGGCTGAAGTCCTACTATGAATTCCGCTGCGCGTCGGGCCATGACGTCACTCGCATAGGCACGGTCGCGATGCGAGGCACGATAACTTGCCTCGAGTGCGAGCAAATGCGCGTGCAGGACCGCTTTCGGGAGCTACCGAGTGAACGCGGTCTTGTTTGTCATGAGGGAACCTACCTCGGTCAAACGGCGCGGCAACATTTCACCTGTCGTTCTGGACACGAATGGACTACCGAGGCGCGCAAGATTCTAGACGGCCATGGCTGTCCACGATGTGCCAAAAACGAGTTGGCTGCTGAGCTTCTCCATTCCGATGGCTTGGAACGTCTTCATGACGCGGCGACGGAGCGCGGCGGTCGTTGTCTCACTGACACGTATAATCATGGCGTCGAGGCCGTTCTTGCCGAGCGGCTTGAGGCGTTGCTCACAGTCGGTGAGTTGCCCGATCTCAAGCAGTTGCAGCATGAATTTGCGCCGAGCCAAGCGCAGTGTCCGGACGTGGCGGTCGACATGTCGACGGCGGCGCTCTACGACAGGTTGATCGGCGAGGAGGTCGTGTCGTCGGGCTCCAGGCCCTTGAACTCGGCCCAGGGTGCCCGAAAACGAGCAAGTAACGCTTCGTTCATGATCAATTCGCTTTGAACTCTTGATGACATCATGGATGCAGACGCTTGTTCAGCTTTGCCTAAACACAGGGTGAACGTCGAAAGGTTGCGCAGTAATCGAGTGTGATGACAAGCCAGGTAGGACCGGGACTCGCTAAACCTGCATGCCGTGTAGAGCTTCGAGCTCGCCAGGAGAATGAGGTGCGAGTCAGCGTATTTCATAGGGGCCCGCAGCGGGCAGTATCGGCTGCAACAAGGCCGGGTATAGAGCTGCAGCCCATCCTGTCAAGTCTGACCACACGAAAACCGTTGCAAACGGGACGCGTTCATATTGAGTGGCAGCATGAACCGGCTCATCGACAGATTGGCGCTGATCGCCTTCGCGATCGTGATTACGGCGGTCGTATGGGCGTTGCTACATTACTCTGGCGAATGGTTTTTTCCAGTCGCGACGCTGACTGCTCTCACGCTGCTCGTGATCCAGAACCAGAAGCTCAAAAAGCGCCTCAAGGACCTCGGTGACGACGGCGGAAGCCGAAAATAGGGTGTAGAGTCAGTCGTCCGACGCTCTCGTCCAGATGGTGTGGTCGTCCGCGGAGATTATTCGCGCTTCGCTGCCCGTGCTCCGGGCGCACTCGTGGGGCGAACAACGAATGCATTTCGCCCCGCCAGCAGCCACGTCCCGCGTATGCCGAACAAGTGCGGCCCGCTGCGCGATGTAGTAAACGGACGCTCAGATCTTTTTCCAACCGAACGCACGTATTTCCGTCACCGATTGCGCAACAGATACGGCAGCTCGGATCTCTCCAGGCATGGGGACATCGATGACATGCCAGCGCTGAGTTGCCTCGACCGTCACGAAGCGAGCACTCGCTACACTACTTAACGAGCATTGAGCAACGTCAGCCGGCAAATCTTTCGATGCGCCGAGCAAGCTGTGCAAACGGGCCTGCTGTTGCGAATGGCCCGCATGTCGACGCGCTTCCGTGACATGATCCGGCATGGTCATGGTCCATACGCTCGATCTGGCGCCCTCTGGTAGCACGGCAGTAACGCCAGGTATCGGCATCGTAATGCCGATCCCCAGTGCGGTCGATGCAACGCCGATCACGATCCAGATGCCGCCGTATGCGATGTCCGCACATAGCGGTTCCGAGTCCGTCAGGAACCGGATGCCGGGATGGGTTGCCTGGCCATCGACGAGTTGCACGTCTCGCGGATCCATGTCCAGCAAGTTCGATGCGATCCAGCGCAGCACCACGCGTCCGGCGATGAATCGCTTGAGCAGTGCAGCATTGGGTCCCAGTCTCGCCCGTTCACGTTCGCTCTCGGAGAGCCAGCTTTCGCCTTTCTGCACTGTCACCGGAAGCCATCCGTAACGGAATCGCCAGAGATGCAGTTCGCCTGCGTGAGGTGGACGAAGTTCGGCCGGGTATTGCCGAGTCAGGCGCTGAGGATAAAAGGCGAATGTGTTGGCGTCGATCATCACGTCGGGTGAGCATTCGCGTATCACTTGATGCATCGGCGAGGGCGCCGACGAAGAGACTCGCGGGAGCATGCGATTTCCTCCTTCATGCACGATGATGCCTAGCGAGACGGTATGTCGCGCGAAGTCAATCGGTGCGTGATCAGCATCGGATCGCGTTCGATTGCCGCGTCGGAAAATGGCACCTGCAGCCAGCGCTTCGCGGCATACGCGCGCGTGCCGTCAGCGTAGTGCGGCGAATCGGAGTCGTCGGACTCGGAAGAGGCGAGCAGCGTCCGCGCGGAGACGCCATCGTCTGCGAACGATACGATCTGCAGATAGGTGTTGCCGAGCAATGTCCCGCTGGCGGGTGACGCGTGCGGATCCGGCTGACCGGACACGCAGGCCGCCGTGAAATAGCCGGCTGCATCGCACCCGCCGAACAGTGCGATGCGCTCGTTCTTGCGCTGCACGTACAGCGTTGCGTCGCGCGGCGCGTCAAGCGCGATACCCGCATTGCGCAGCACCGCGATGGCTTCGTGCAGCGCGGCGGCGAGCTGGGCAGGGGCGGCGGCGATGCCGGCAGGCGTCGCCAGCGGCCGGCTTGGATCGAACGGTACGGCATAAAGCTGTTCGGGCGGGATCAGCAGCAGGCGCCGCCACAGCGCGTCCCACAGAGCGGCACCGGCTGCATCGCTGGCGCCGGTGTCGTTCCATGCGGCGAGCACGGCGCATGCTTCGCGAAGCTCGTCGGGCGATGCTTCGGCCGGTCGCGTGTTACCGCACAGGCGATCGAGGACAGGCTTCTTGTAGAGTCGAGCCGACATTGACGTGCTGTCGAGCGCGGCACTGCCCAGCGCGTTGGCCGACACGCCCTCCGGGTCGGCCTGAAGGCGCATGGCGATCGCGTGGCCGAGGCGTGTGCGCAATGATTGCGGCACATCCGTCTGGCCGACGATCCGGGCATAGCCCGTCAGGGGCGTCGCTGGGTTGGCGAGCCAGTAACTGCCGTTGAAGTTGCCGACATAATCGCGCCGTAGCAGGCTCGGCATCTGTTCGGCCGGGAGCGCCCCGGCTTGAACTGAACGCGTGTCGACTTGCCAATTGCACGCGGTGTTCGAGCCGTCAAGCACCGGCACGCCCGGCATCACATGCGCGATCGCCACGCCGGTCGACGGCGTGCAACGTTGGATGAGCGCGTCCGGCGCATCGGGAACCGCGCCGATGTCCGCATACCACGCGCGCGGATCGCCACGTCCGATCGCGAGCGTATTCACCCAAGGTACAGCCGCGTTCTTCCGCTGGATGCGAATGAAATCGTCAAGCGAGCTTGCCTGGTCCCATTCGAGGAAGTTTTCGAACACGCGGAAATTGTCGGCGTTGACGTCGCGTATCGCGAAGGCCTGCTGCGTGTTCCAGGCGAGCGCGGGCGACATTGAACCGAGATTGACGAGCGGACCGAATCTCGAACGGTACAGCGTGCGCGAGACCGTCTGAAGCGAGCCGTCTGCGGCACGCACGGCGACCTGGATGCGGGTCGCCGTCATCGCCTCGACGCGGCCGTCGTAGACATACGTGGTCGGCGAGCCCGGCGCGAGCTTCAGTCTGAACAGGCCGAAACGCTTTGCGGTCGACACCGTATGCGTCCACGCAACGTTTCGGTTGAAGCCGATGACGATCAGAGGGACGCCGAGAAAGGACACGCCGCTCACGTCAAGTTTGCCGGGAATCGTCAACTGCGCCTGGTAGAAGCGGTCGGGTCCGGTCCAGAACCAGTGCGGATTGCCGAGCAGCAGTGCACTGCTGTTCCGGGTGGCATCGGCGCCGAATGCGAGGGCGTTGCTGCCGATTCCGGCGTGTCCGCCGACGTAGGGCAGTGGTGCATCGCTGGCGAGGGCGCCGGCCGGCCGGTTGCCGCGCAGGGGGCGGGCGCCCAGCGTAGCGGCTGCCGGGGCCGTTGGCGCTACTGCCGTCGCGATCGCGCTGGCAAAGCGGGCTTCTCCACCCGCCAGATTCGCCGCATACAGGCGCCGATACACATCTGCGCTGGTGATTCTGCCCACCCAGGGCGCTGAGCGGCATGCGCCATGCGCCGCAGGCACGGCGGCGTGGGCAAGATCGTCGAGATAGCGGTTGTAGCCTTCGGCAAATCCGTCGATCAGCGCGCGCATGTCGCGGGTCTGCGCGCGCCGGTAGCGCGCGACGGCCGCATCGTCGTCGACGAAACGGAAGAAGAAATCCGCATCGAGATTGTCCGGTTGCCCGAAGGTTGCCTGGTCGCTGGGACGGGCATTGGCGCCAAAATAGCGCGAGCGTTCGCCGCGATACGTGACGAAGCTCTCGGCCATCGTGCACAGATTGTCCTGTGCCTGCACGTAGCCGTAGCCGTAGCCGAGGCTGCCCCAATCGTCGGCCTTCAGGTGCGGAATGCCGAGGGCGGTACGGCGAATCTGCACCTGATAACGGGTGTCGGAGACAGGGTGCTCGCCGCCCGGATGGACGCAGCTTTGCAATCCGAGCGCGAGGGGCACACATGCGAACCAGCGAAGAAAACGATTGCGGCGTGACGGTAGTTTCGACGGCATGAGATTCTTTACGGTCGGGGTAACGTGCCGATGAGGCGGAAGATCGTCAGGACACGCGTGCGGCCGCAGGCGCGGCAGGTTCGACGCGCTGCAGCCGGACTTCCTCGACGATGCGACCTTCGTCGAGACGGATGTAGCGATCGGCGGCGCCGAAATAGCGGTCGTCGTGGGAGATCACGATCAGCGTTTTGCCCTGGCGTTTCAGGTCCGGCAGGATCTCTGTGTAGAAAATGCGCCGGAACGTCGGGTCCTGGTCGGCCGCCCATTCGTCGAGCACCATCACGGGGCGGCGTTCGAGATAGGCGTGCACCAGCGCGAGCCGTTTACGCTGGCCCGTCGACAGATCCGTGGTGGAGAATGCGCCGTCGCGGATGGCGACTTTGTGAGCGATTCCGAGGCGCTCCAGATAGCGTTGCGCCTCGGCGGTGATGTCGGCTTCGCCGGGCAGCAGCGTGTCGAACAGATAGTAGTCCGAGAACACAGCCGAGAACAGCTGGCGATACGCGTCAAGTTGCTCGTCGCCCACGGGTTTTCCGTCGAGCCGCAATTGCCCGGCGTCGGGCCGGTAAAGACCGAGCAGCAGCTTGATCAGCGTTGTCTTGCCGCAGCCGTTCTCGCCGACGATGAAGAGCGTTTCGCCGCGCTCGATCGTCAGGCTGAGCGGCCCGAGCTCGAATCCGCCGCCGCCATGAACCGGTGTGTCGCGCTCGTCTTGCGGCTGTGCGAAGCGGTAATGGGCATCGGTGAGCGAGAGGGTGCCGAATGCACCGTTGCGCAGCGCGGTATCGGCCGCCGGGTTGCCATCGACGAGCGACGGTTCGCGGGTCGAGAAGCGGGCAGACAAGTCCGTGATGCGCTGGAACGCGACCTGCGCGCGTCCGATCGACGGCAGGGCCGCGACGATCTCCTGGATTGGCCCTTTCATGTACAGCAGTACCAGCACGAAGCCGGTCACGACCGCCCGGTCGGCGTCGGGCGACCAGCGCTGCAATGCGAGCATCAGGCCGACGACGAAGAAGAACAGCAGCGAGCCGAACGCGTTCGCACTGACGAATACGTTGGCGGCGCGAACCCGCAGACGGCTGATCGCGTCGATCGTGCCCGACAGTTCGTGTCCGTACACGAAGCGGCGGCGCGGGCTGTTCAGGCGCAACTCCTTCGCGCCGTCCGTGATCGAGCGATAGTGCTTCTGCAAGCGGTCTTCCGCATCGCGCGCCGCGCCGAAGCGGCGGATGCCGACGCGTCGGGCCAGTGCCTGCACGATCGAGCCGAACGCGATCGCGACCAGCGCGACGAGCAGCATCGTGGGCGACAGGAAGAACAGGTAGCCGAGGCATCCGATAATCGTCGCGGTCGCGATCGCCAGGCTGGAGAACAGGAAGGCGAAAGCACTGATCGTGTCGATGTCCTGGTTCAACGCGGTGACGAGCCGATGCGTGCGGAACTGTTCGATCTGGCTGACCGGCGCGGCGATGATCTTCTCGCACAGATCCCGGCGTAGTGCCGCAATCACGCGCTGGCCGACGAGGTTGTTGCCGATGTCCGAGACGATCTCGCCGACGAGCGCGAGCGCGCACAGACCGGTGAAGCCCCACAGCAGCGCGGGCAGGGAGGCGGTGTCGTCGTGCAGCGAACGGTTGGTGACGGCAAGCAGCGCTGCGGTCGCGATGCCGCTCGCCGCGCCCATGGTGGTGGCGAGCGCGCTGATTGGCCAGAGTCGTTTGAGCAGTCCGAAAAGTTCTGCAAGCATCGAATGTTCCTCGTTTCTCTCGGGTTCCGGATTTAGCGGCGCCGGCTGAGCAGCCACATCAGATAAGGGGCGCCGATCAGCGTCGCGACGAGGCCGGCGGGCAACTCGCGCGGCATCAGCAGCGCGCGGCCCAGCCAGTCGGAAACGACGACGATCAACATGCCGATCAGCGCGGCCAGCAGCGCCTGCTGGCCCGGCCGGCGCGCACCCAGCAGGTGCGCGAAGTGAGGCGCAGTCAGGCCGACGAACGACAGCGGCCCGACGACCAGCGTGGCGGCGGCGGTCAGCAGGGCGACGAGCATCAGCAGCACGAAGCGGGCGCCGCGCGTGGCGACGCCAAGCGCGCGCGCCGACGCGTCGCCGAGCGGCAGGATCTGCAGCCAGCGATCGCACAGCGGCGCCAGCGCGCACAACGCGATGGTCAGTGCGGCGGCGTGCATCGCGTCGCCGGGCGTGATCGTATAGGTCGAGCCGGCCAGCCATTGCAGCAGCGCGGTCGCGCGCTCGCCGCCGCTCGCGATCGCGACGGCGACGACTGCCTGGAACAGTGCGCCGATGGCGATGCCGGCGAGCAGCACGCGGTCGGGCGCAAACCGCGAGCGCTGCGAAAACCACAGGATCGAGAGCAGGGCGGTCAACGCGCCGGCTGCCGTCGCGGCGATGCGCGCGGCGTGCCCGGTGTCGTAGCCGCCGACCACGAGCACGATCAGGCCGAGCGCCGCGCCGCCGCTCACGCCGAGCACGTCGGGGCTCGCGAGCGGGTTGCCGGTCAGGCGCTGCATCAGCGTGCCGGCGACCGCGAGCATCGCACCGGCCGCCGCCGCGGCGACGGCGCGCGGCACGCGCCAGACGGCGACGCGGGACAGTTCGGCAAGCGCACTGAAATGCCAGCCGTACGCGTCGCGACCGAAGTCCAGCGCCAGCACGCCTGCCGCGATCGTCAGCAGCACGAGCCCGAGCGCGCGTCGGCGCAGCGTCGAGGCGTCGACGATGCGAGCGCGGCTCGCATCCGTGTTGCGAGCGGGTAGCCGTGTGGCGCGATGAAGGCGGGCGAGAAGCAGCAGCATCAGTGGTGCGCCGAACAGCGCCGTCGCCGCGCCGGTCGGAATCAGGTCGCCCATGACGCCGGAAAGCTGCTGCACGGCCTGATCCGCGAGCCAGAGCAGCAGCGCGCCATAAAGCGGCGCGATCACCAGGCGCTTCGGCAGGCGCCGTGCCCCGGACATCTGCGCGAGCGCGGGCGCCGCGAGGCCGACGAAGCCGATCACGCCGACAGCGCCCACGACCGCCGCGCTCAGCGCCACCGCCAGCGCCAGCGCCGCCAGCCGCATGCGCTGCAGCGGCAGGCCGAGGCCGCGCGCGTTGGCGTCGTCGAGCCCGAACAGCGTCATGGGCTTCAGCAGCAGGAACGCGAACAGGCCGCCGATCGCGAGACGCGACGCGAGCAGTGCCACGTTGCTCCAGTCCTGCTGGACGAGCGAACCGCCGCCCCAGATGAACAAGCCGCGCAGGTAGGGCGCGTAGAACAGTTGCAACGCGACGCCGATCGAACCGCAATACAGCGTGACCACGAGCCCCGCGACCGCGACGCCGGCTGGTGCGAGGCCGCTGCGCCAGGACAGGCCGAACACGATCAGCGCGGCGAGCAGCGCGCCGCCGAAGGCGATCCATTGCGATGCATCGAGCAGAACGGGCGCCCACAGCGTCGCCACGGTCAGCGCGAGCTGCGCGCCGGCGGACACGCCGAGGGTCATCGGCTCGGCGAGCGGATTGCGCAGGACCTGCTGGAAGACCGTGCCGGCGAGCCCCAGCACGGCGCCGCACAGCCAGCTCACGAGCAGGCGCGGCAACCAGCTGTCGTGAACGACGATCTGGTGAAGGTCGCGCGCATCCGGCGACCACAGCGCGCGCCACCAGAGCGCGGGCGGCAGCAGGGCCGACAGGCTGACGATGCTGAGCGCGACGGCGATCGTCAGTGCGATCGCCGTGCACAGCGGCGGCAGCCACGAACCCGATGGAATGCGCGAGGCGCGCAGGCTGGCGATGTTCATGTCCTGCTCCGCGCGTCCGGCGTGCCTGCCTGCTTGAACGACGCAGTCAGCAGGCGGGAGAAGCGGGCGGCCGACGGCAGCATGCCGAAGCCCCAGAACGGCGGCAGCGGCGCGACGCGTCCGGCGCGGACCGCGGGCAGCGCGCGCCACAGCCGATTCGCCGCGAGCGTGCGCGCGACGCCGGCGGGCAGCGGATCGAAGAACAGCACGTTCGCGTCGGGCGTGGCGGCGAGCTGCTCGATGCCGGCCACGCCGATGCCCCAGTAGTCGGTCGGGCCGCGCCACGCGTTGGCGACGCCGAGTGCGTCCATCACGTCTTGGAACAGGCTGCGCGCGCCGTAGATGCCGATATGACGACCGTCGAAGAAACGTATCAGGTAGAGCGGCCGCGATGCATCGTGCGGCCGCATCGCGCGCCGGTACGCGGCGATACGCGCGCTGTCCTGTGCGATCGTGCGCGCGGTCGCGTCGACCAGCGCCTGTCCGGCGCTCGCGCGGTCGCACAGTGCGGCCAGTTGCAGCGTGACGTTTTCCGAATGGCGGTACGGCGCGCCGGCATCCGTATACACCGCGAAAGCGCGCACCGGCGCGATGCGTTCGAGCATCGCGCGCTGCGATTCCTGGCTCGAATTGATCAGGATCAGGTCGGGCGCGAGCTGCTGGAGCAGTTCGAGGCTCGGCGCGAGGCGCAGTCCGACGTCGGGTACATGGGCGGGCACGCGCGGCGTGACCACACTGTCGTTGTACGCGCCGATCTCGGCGACGCCGGCGGGTATGACGCCCAGTGCAAGCAGCGTCTCCACGAGCCCCCAGTCGAGCACGACGAGCCGGGGCGCGCGGGCCGGCGCCGCGGCTCGCGTCGCCGGCAGTCCGGTGGCGAAC
Organism: Burkholderia mayonis; assembly: GCF_001523745.2. Taxonomy (NCBI): domain Bacteria; kingdom Pseudomonadati; phylum Pseudomonadota; class Betaproteobacteria; order Burkholderiales; family Burkholderiaceae; genus Burkholderia; species Burkholderia mayonis. The sequence continues at coordinate 2,375,093 of NZ_CP013386.1, read as the reverse complement.
AGCGACGCGAGCATCGCGGATTGCAGGAAGGGGCGACGCCGCATGTCAGCGCGCCACGCCGAGCCGGCTGCCGCTATGCGGGTGCACGACGATGTCCATCGGAAGGCCGTAGATCGATTCGAGCACGTCGCCCCGCATCAGCTCGGCGGGCGTGCCGCTCGTGAGCAGCCGGCCGCTGTGCAGCGCGACGAGTTCGTCGCAGAAGCGGGCGGCCAGATTGATGTCGTGCAGCACGATGACGACGGTCAGGCGCTGGCGGTCGGTCAGCTCGCGCAGCAGCCGCAGCACCTCGATCTGATGTGCGATGTCGAGTGCCGACGTCGGTTCGTCGAGCAGCAGGCACGACGCGCATTGCGCGACCAGCATCGCGAGCCAGACGCGCTGGCGCTCGCCGCCCGACAGGTGATCGGCGAGCGTGTCGGCGAAACGCAGCGTGTCGGTGACGCGCATTGCTTCGTCGATCCTCGCATGATCGTCTGCGCGCAGGCGGCCGAGCGGACCGCGCCACGGATAGCGGCCGAGCGCCACCAGCTCACGCGCCGTCATGCCGGTGTCGAGCGGCGGATTCTGCGGCAGGTAGGCGACCTGCCGCGCGAAGTCGCGCGCTGCCCACGTGGCGAGGTCGGCGCCGTGCAGTTGCAGCGAGCCGCCCGACGGCCGCTGCTGGCGGGCGAGCAGCTTGAGCAGCGTGCTCTTGCCCGAGCCGTTGTGACCGATCAGCGCGATCATCCGCCCAGTGGGCAGCGACAGGTCGAGCGGCTGCAACAGGACCCGGCCGTCGGCTCTGAACGATACGCCGTCGAGCCGATACAGCGCAGGCGCGGCCGCGCAACCGGCCGGCGTCGCATGCTCGGCCGGTTGTCGTTCGCATGACTGCCGGATCATGTCGGTCAGCACGTTCATCCCTCCGCGGTTACCAGCGATAGCGGGCCGTGGCGAGGACTTCCACGCCATCGCCGTAGTTGCAGATGCCGCCGGTCTGGCACGATGCCACGTAGGTGCGGTTGAACAGGTTCTTGCCGTTCAGCGAGAACAGCCAGTGCTTGCCTGTGTCGTAGTGGACGGTCGCGTCGACCAGCGTGCGCGAGCCTACATGGATCGTGTTCGTCTCGTCGTAGCTCCCGCCGATGTAGCGCAGCCCGCCGCCGAAGCCGAGGCCGCGGAACGCGCCGCCGTGCAGCGTGTAGTCGAGCCATGCGGATGCCACGTGACGCGGAATGCCCCACGTCTGCAGCCCCTGCAGCGAAACCGTCGCGCCGGCGAGCGTCGTGCCGGTCAGGTTGGTGTCGGTGCTGACGTCGTTCAGGTACGTGTACGACGCGGCAACGTCGAGGTTGTCGGTCAGGCTCGCATGGCCTTCGAGCTCGAGCCCGCGCGCACGCACCTGGCCGATCTGGACGCTGTAGCCGAAGTGGTCCGGATCGCTGCTGGCGACGTTGCGTTCGCGCAGATCGAACAGCGCTGCGGTCACGAAGCTGTTGTAGCCAGGCGGCTGGTACTTGACGCCGATTTCATACTGCTCCGCGGTACGCGGGCGCAGCGGCCCGCCCGCATAGGTCAGGCCGATCTGCGGATCGAACGATTTCGCATAGCTCGCATACGGAGCGATGCCGTTGTCGAACAGATAGACGACACCGGTCCGCCAGGTGAATGCACGCGACGATTGCGTGACGTCGTAGCCCTGCAGCGGATTGTTGTCTTCGGACGATGCCCAGTCCTCGCGCACGCCCAGCAGGACGCGCCACTTTCCGTACGCGATCTGGTCCTGCGCATAGACGCCGAACTGTTTCATGCGCTCCATGTCGTCGGACGTGGTGTTGGGGGCAGCGATCGGCAGATACACCGGGTTGAACAGGTTCAGCGACGGCTCGGCGAAATTCGATCCGACGGTCTCGTTGTACAGCACGCGCTGGAAGTCGAAGCCGAACAGGACGGTATGCGACAGCGGCCCGGTCGCGAATTTGGCCTGGACCTGGTTGTCGATGTTGAAGAACTTGCCGGTTTCCTCGTTTCTGAACGCATACCGGTTGACGGTGGTGTTCGACCCGGCGACATAGCCGTTCGAGAATGGGAAGACGTTCGCGAAATCGTCGCTCACGACCGTGTAGCGCAAGTTCTGGCGGAACGTCCAGATGGGATCGAAGCGATGCTCGAACTCGTAGCCGACCGAATACTGGGTGCGCGTGTGGTGGTCGAAATCGGGGTCGCCGACGTTCGTATGGCTCGAAATCCTGCCGTTCGGGTTGAATAGCACGCTGCCGACCGCCGGCACGTAGTTGTAGTAGCCGACGCTCGGATCGCGTTGATATTTCGCGAGCACGGTGAGCGTGGTGTTTTCGTCCGGTTTCCACGTCACGGCGGGGGCGATGTAGATGCGCTGCTGCTTAACGCCGTTGACCTGCGTATCCGCGTCGAGCCCGACGCCGGTCAGGCGGTACGACAGCTTGCCGTCCGGCGTCAGTGCGCCGCCGAGGTCGAAGCCGAGCTCGGCGCGATTATGGCTGCCGGTCGTGAAGAACACTTCGTGGATCGGCGTCGTTGTCGGTCGCTTGCTGACCAGGTTCGCGATGCCGCCGGGGTTGGCCTGCCCGTAGAGCACCGACGACGGGCCGTGCAGCACGTCGATGCGCTCGAGCCCGTACGGATCGAAGTTCGGGATCGCGTAGCCGAACCCGGTGTCGCTCGGCAGGCGCGTGCCGTCGAGGAACTGTTCGAGCACGAAACCGCGGCTGTACAGGTACGGCGCGCCGGCCGTGGAGTCGCCGCGGATTTCCGGCAGCACGCTCGCGGTGTAGCGCAAGGCTTCGGCGACGCTGCGCGCGCCCTGGGCGGTCATCTGGTCGTTCGTGACGACCGACACGGACTGCGGCGTCTCGATGAGCGGCGTGTCCGTCTTGGTCGCGGTCACGGCGGTGATCGGCACGTAGCCGCCGGCGTCGCCGGTGCGCGATGCGGGGCGCTGACCCGTCACGGAAATGGTCGGCAATTGCCCGCCGTTCGACGACGCATCGTTCGACGGCGTCTGCGCGTGCGCGGCGGAGATGCCGCCCAGCAAGCAGATCAATAACGCGTTGTTCAGCGCAACGGCTCTGTACACCCCGGTCGTCATGTAGCTTCCTTCAGTCGTTAGTGAATAATGGTGCGAATGATTCGTAATAACTTCTCGGGTGCTGCACTGCCCGGGCTCTGATCGGCCGTCGGCAGGAATTCAAAACGAGTGGGGGGGACAACGGAACGCGAAGCGCGTGGTCCTGAATCAGACCAATTGCCACTATAATCCGGGCTCTTGTTGTCAGTCAGGACAACATTGGCATAAAGATGGACATTTTTGTCTGATTCAATGCATTGTTTCGAAATTTGTAACTGATCAGGTCATGGCCAAACCCATGTTGCAGACCTTCGGCGACGGATTCGCTGCGAGGAAGGTGATCGCGCAGGCGATCGACTACGCCGACGGCACCCATGAAATCGCGCACGTGCACTATCGTGCGCAGCTCGTCTACGCGACGAGCGGCATCGTGCGCGTCGTCACGCCGTTCGGCCTCTGGATGCTGACGCCCGGCAATGCGTTGCTGATCGGTTCGCAAGTCGAGCACGAATTGCATATGGTCGGACAAGTCGCGATGCGCACGCTGTACATCGATCCGGACGTGCTGGCGCTGCAAAAGCAGGCGTGCCGGGTGATCCCCGTCGGGGATCTGCTGCGCGCGTCGATCCTCGGCCTGTTTGACACCGATTCCGACGACGTGGAGGAAAGCCGCACCGCGCTCATCGTGCCGCTGATCCTGCGGCTGCTGCAGGATGCGAAGGACGAGCCGTCGACCGTGCGCCTGCCGTTGCCGGCCCACGCGCGACTGCGGCAGATCTGCGAAAACCTGATCGCGCAGCCCGCCAGCGCCGATACGCTGGAGCGCTGGGCCGAGCGGGTCGGCGCCAGTTCGCGCACGGTCGCGCGGCTGTTTCGGCAGGAAACCGCGATGAGCTTCGGGAAGTGGCGCGAGCAACTGCGGCTCGCGGAAGCGATGTCGCGGCTCGCGATCGGTCATTCCGCGGCGCAGGTCGCGGAGGAACTGGGCTATGCGGACGTGCGCACCTTCACCGTGATGTTCAAGCGCGCGTTCGGCAGTACGCCGCAGCAGTTCCGGCAGCAGTTCCGCGAACCGGCGGCGGTGTGACGCGCGCCGGGCACCGGGCGCGCGCAGCGGCGGCGATGCGGTGCCGCTCATTCGAACAGTCCGCGCACGCTGTCGAGCAGCATCGGGTGATGCATGATGCTCGTGTGTCCCGCCGGCACTTCGGCCAGCACGGTTTCGGTCGTGCCGATGCGCGCCGCCCAGTCGCGCGGCTTGCCGCTTTCCACCGATTCGGTCGACCACCACAGCGCGAGCGGCGTGCGCAGCGCCGGCATCCGGAACGTATCGGCGAGGCGGCCGTGCTCGAGAATCACGTCGCATGCCGCTTCGAATAGCGCGCGCTCGGCGGCATGGAGGCCGAGCGCGGCGTGTCGTGCGATCCACGTGCGCAGAGCGCGGACTTCGTCCTGTACGTTGTCGTCCGCGTCGCGATCGGGCAGTGCGTCGATCAGGCCGGCCAGTGCGACCTGCTGTGCGTCGCGCTCCAGGCGCTCGACCATCGACACCAGCACCCGGGCGCCGAACGACCAGCCGAGCAAGCGATACGGGCCGTCTGGCTGCACGTCGCGGATGCGGGCGACATAGTCGGCCGCCAAGTCGTCGAAGTCCGCCGCGCGCCAGCGCGGGTCGCCGAGCCCGGGGGCCTGCAGGCCGAAAAACGTCGCCCGCCCGTTCAGCGCCCGGGCAAGCGAACGGTATTCGGCCACGAGGCCGTGTCCAGCGTGAATGCAGAACACCGCGTGCGGCGCGCCCAGGTCGTTCAGCGGAACAATGCCTGCCGGCAGCGGGCCGAAGCGGCGCTCCGGCCCCGACGCGATCTTTCGCGGCGGCGCGAACCGGCTGCGGGCGAGCGCGCCGAGCGCGATTTCGAGCCGTACGCGCTGTCGCCACAGAGCGAAGACTGCGCGGTCCGCATCGTCGGCAGATTCGGCGTCTCCCTGGCTGTCTGGCAGCGTGACGGGCGATACGTCAGCCGGCGCCGGAGTCGGCGCATCGCGGCGGCCGCTCTCCGCCGGTTGCGTCGCGTCACGGCCGATCAGATCGAGGAGTACCGCTTCGAACCGGTTCGCCAGCCGCGCAACGGTTGCCTCGCTCAACACCCCCGGGCTGTATCGCCAATGTACGTTCAGCCGATCCGACGACACGAGCGCGCCGATATCGAGCGCATGGTCCATTGTGTCGCGATCGTCGGTTTGCGGGCCGGCATGCTCGCCGGAGAAGCGGAAACGCCCGTTCGCCGGCAGTGTCTGGTCGAATCGGCCGAGATAGTTGAAGCGCAGCGACGGCGCCGGCAGCGCGGCCAGCGTCGCGCGGCTCGCGTCGTCGCCGAAGCGCAGCAGCGATCCCCACGAAAACCCCTTGTCCGGCACCGCGCGCAACAGGTCGCGCACGGACGACAGCGTGCGCGCGGCGTCGCCGTGATGCGGCAGCGCAAGCGGATACTGGGTCGTGAACCAGCCGATCGTGCGGCTTAGGTCGATGCCGTCGATCAGGTCTTCGCGACCGTGGCCCTCGAGGTCGATCAGCAGGCGCGATGCGCCGGCCCACGGTCCCAGCGTCTCGGCCAGCGCGGCCAGCAGCAATTCCTCGGTGCGTGCGTCGTCCGGGCGCGCGCCGCGTCGCAGAAGCGCGCGTGTGGCTTGCTTCGGCAACGCGACGGTCACGACCCGGCTTTTCGACAGGCGCCGGTCACCGTCGCCTTCGAGCGGAAGCGCGGCGCTCGCGCCGTGCAGCATGCGCTGCCACCACGCGAGTTCCCACAGGCGCTCGGCCTGCTGCGCATGGTGCGGCTGGCGGGACACCCATTCGCTCCAGGGCGTCGTGACGGGCGGCAGCGCATCGTCCGGGCGTGCATGGAGCGCCTGCAATTCTTCGAGCAGAATGCGCCACGAGACGCCGTCGACAACAAGGTGATGGACGACGATCAGCAGCCGCCGGACGACGCCGGCATCGACGTACGCCGCGCGCAGCAGCGGTCCGTGCCGGAGGTCGAGGCTGCGGTGCAGCACGGCGCCTGCGGCCGCCAGCCCGGTTTCCCATGTGTCCGGTTCGAGCCGGACATGCCGCAGCAGCGTGGCCGGTTCTTCCGGTGCGACGCGTTGTCTCCAGTGCTGCGCGGCCGGCGACGAGAGCGATGCGGCGTCTGTGCGTTCGAAGCGCAATCGGAGCGCGTCGTGGCGCGTGACCAGCCGGCGCAGCGTGGTCTCGAGCGCCGCGGGATCCAGTTCGTCGCGCACTTCCAGCAGCACGGCCTGGTTCCAGTGTGCGAGACCGTCGGGGTGCTTGTCGAAGAAGGTTGCCTGGATCGGCGCGAGCGGCTGCGCGTCGTGCCGCTCGGCGGCCGCGGGCACGGCGTCGTCGTCGATATCGCGGGCGACCTGCGCCATCTGCGCGACGCTCGGATGCTCGAATACCTGCTTGGGCGTGAGCAACAGGCCGGCATCCCGGGCGCGCGACAGCAACTGCAGGCTCAGGATCGAATCGCCGCCCGCCGCAAAGAAATTGGCGTGAACGTCGCCGATCTCGCAACCGAGCACCTGTTCCCAGATTGCCAGCAACGTTTGCTCGCGCCGGTTGCGCGGCGCGACGCACGCGGCACCGGCGCCGGCGGCGGACGCGGGCTTGGGCGCCAGCAGCGCGCGCCGGTCGAGCTTGCCGTTCGCCATGACCGGCAGTCGATCGAGCAGGACGAAGGCGGCCGGCACCATGAACGCAGGAAGGCGCCCGGCCAGCGCCGCGCGCAACGTATCGGCGCCGGTGCCCGTGGCGGCGACGACGTAGGCGACCAGCCGTTGCTGCAAGCCGTCCGTATGCAGTGCGACGGCGGCTTCCGCGACGTTCGCGTCAGCGCGCAGCGCCGACTCGATTTCGCCGAGCTCGATGCGCTGGCCGCGCAGCTTGACCTGCTGATCGAGGCGCCCGAGAAACAGGATGGCGCCGTCGTTGCCCACCCGGCACAGGTCGCCGCTGCGGTAGAGCCGCGCGCCGGGCGGCCCTTCCGGATCCGGCACGAACCGCTCGGCCGTCGGCGACGCGCGGCCGAGGTAGCCGCGTGCGACGCATGCGCCCGTGATGCACAGCTCGCCCGCGCCGCCGTGGGGCATCCGGTTGCCGTCGGGATCGAGCACGACGGCGCCGCGCTCGGGGAAGGGGCGCCCGATCGGCACGACCGCTCGGTCCGCGTCGAAGGCGGCAGTCGCATGCCGTAACGCGGCGATGGCCGTTTCGGTGGGACCGTACAGATTGTCGAGTGCGATATGCCGCAGCGGCCCATGGTGCCAGCGCCCGAGTTCGTCGCGGGGCAGCGCTTCGCCGCCCACCGTGATCTGGCGCAGCGCATGCAGCGCCGCGGGCGGCGGCGCATGGCGCTGCCACTGTTGCCAGAGCGCGGTCGGAATTCGCGCGAAGGTGACGCCGCCGTCGACGAGCGTCGCGTTCAGCGTATCGAGCGTCCAGGCCTGCGGCCCGCGCATGCGGACTGCGCCGCCGGCGAGCAGCGCCGGCAGCAGTTCGTGCAGCGCGACGTCGAAATTGATCGTCGACGATTGCAGCATGATGTCGTCCGCGCCGATGCGGTAGGTGCCGCAGAAGTCGCGCAGATGCAGGCTGAGCGCCTCGTGATCGAGCGCGACGCCCTTGGGGCGGCCGGTCGACCCGGACGTGTACAGCACGTATGCGAGCTGGCGCGGATGCACGGATTCGTCCCATCCCGTCGCGTCTTCGTGAGCGACGTCGCCGACGTCGACCTGCGTGCGGCCGGCCAGCAATTCCCCGAGCTGCGCGCCGCATTCGCGATCGACGACGACCGCGCGGATGTCTGCATCGTCGAGCATGTCCCGCAGCCGCTCGCGCGGATAATCCGGATCGAGCGGCACGTATGCGCCGCCGGCCTTCCAGACCGCCAGCAGGGCCGCTGGCAGCGCGGCGGAGCGCGTCATGCAGACGCCGACCCGGGCGTCCGGGCCGATGCCCGCGCGCTTGAGCCTGCGCGCGATCCGGTTGCTCCAGGCGTCGAGCTCGCGATAAGTCAACCGCGTTTCGCCGCAATACACCGCGATCGCATCGGGGCGCGACGCGGCGCGCGCGAGGATGCGCGGCACGACGGGCTCGAACGGTTCGCGGCGCAGGGGCTGCGACGACAGGGCCGCGCCGGATAGCGCGATGTCGCCCGGCAATTGCTCCGGATGCCCGGCGAGCTGTGCGAGCACGGCGCGATAGTCGCGGGCCAGCCGCTCGACGGTGGCTACGTCGAACATGTCGCACGCGTAGCTGAATACGGCCCGCAGGCTATCCGCCGCCTCGACGATGTTGAGCGTGAGATCGAAGCGCACGGTGCCGGCGTCGCTGTCCACCGGCGTCGCGCGGAGGCCCGGCAGCTCGACGCGGGCGGCCGGATCGGCGTAGTCGAAATTGAACATCACTTGGAACAGCGGCGCTTGCGACAGATCGCGATCGGTTTGCAGCGCGTCCAGCAGTTGCGCGAACGGCAGGTCGGAGTGAGCCTGGGCGTCGAGCACGGTGTCGCGCAGTGTCCGCAACTGCTGCTGCAGGGACCGTGCCGGCGCGAGGCGGCTGCGGATCACCAGCGTGTTGACGAAGAAGCCCATCACCGCATGCGTCTCGGCGCGCTCGCGTCCGGCCACCGGCACGCCGACCCAGATGTCGGTTTCGCCGCTGTAGCGGTGCAGCAGCAGGTTGAACGCATGCAGCAGCGTCATGAAGAGCGTAGCGTCGTTGCGGCTCGCGAGGCGCCGCAGTCCGGCGGCGAGCGCCGGATCGAGATCGACCGCCACGCGAGCGCCGCGGCCGTCGCGTGCCGCAGGCCGGGGCCGGTCCGCCGGCAGCGACAGCACCGGCGCCGGCCCGGCCAGTTGCGCGGACCAGTACGACAGATGCCGGGCCAGCGCGTTGCGGTCGACCCACTCGCGTTCCCACGATGCGACGTCGCGGTACTGCAGCGCAGCCGGGGCCGGCGGCGGCGCGTCCTGCCGCTGCGCTGCACCGTACAGCGACACGAACTCGCGGATCAGCAGCCCCATCGACCACGCATCGGACACGATGTGGTGAATCACGATCTGCACGACGTGCGATTGCGCGCCGATGCGCAGCACCTCGAAACGCATCAGCGGATCGTGTTCGAGATCGAACGGGGCCGACGCGGTCAGCCGCAGGTGCGCGCGGAGCGCTTCGCTGCAGGCGTCGTGCTCTTCAGGCGAGGCTGCCGCGCGCAGGTCCCGATAGACCGCGCGCGGCCCACCGTCGACCGTGCGTACGTGCTGAAACGGCACGCCGCCCGCTTCGCCGAACGCAGTGCGCAGCGCTTCGTGGCGCTCGACGAGCGCGGCGAGCGCCGCGTCGAGCGCTGTGACGTCGAGTGGCCCGTCGATTCGCAGCGCGCGGACGATGTTGTACGCGCTGCTGGCGGGATCGAGCCGCCACATGAACCACAGGCGCTCCTGCGCGTGCGACAGCGGCGCGTGGGCGGGGCGTTCGGCGAGCGGCACGATCGGCAGAACCGAGCCGTCGATGCCATGCTCGCGCAGTCGCGCCTTGAAGCGTGCGCGCTTGTCGGCGGGCAGCGCGGCATAGCGTTGCGCGATGTCGAGATTGTCTTGTCTTGCGTCGGCGAGCATGGGGGTCTCAATCCAGTTCGGCCAGCAGCTGTTTCATCGTGTCGCGCTGCGCGGCGTGTGCCTGCCGCGCATGCGCGTCGGCATCGGCGGCGTCGGCCAGGTGCGCGGCCAGCCGCGCGACCGTGGGCTGCGCGAGCACGGCCGCTAGCGCGACCGGCCGCTGCAGCGTGCGCGTGAGTCGCGCGGCGATCTGCACTGCGAGCAGCGAATGCCCGCCGAGTTCGTAGAAGTTGTGGTGCACGGATACCGTCGACACGCCCAGCACGTCCTGCCAGACGTCGGCGATGGCCTGCTCGACCGGATCGCGGGGCGCCACCGGCTGCGCGTCCGCAGCGGATTCGGGCGCGGGCAGCGCGCGGCGGTCGAGCTTGCCGTTCGGCAGCAGCGGCAGCCGGTCGAGCGTGACGAAGGCAGTCGGCACCCAGGCTTCCGGCAGCCGGGCGCGCAGCGCGTGCGCCAGCGACGCGGGGGCGGCGTCGCCCACGACGTACGCGACCAGGCGCTCGCGCTCGCGTTCGCCATCGAGCGCGACGAGCGCGTCCGTCACGCCTGTGCACTGCCGCAGCGTCGCCTCGATTTCGCCGGGCTCGATGCGCTGGCCGCGCAGCTTGATCTGCTGGTCGATCCGGCCGAGGAACTGCGCTGTGCCGTCCGCGTCCAGGCGGCAAAGATCGCCGGTTCGATAGAGGCGCGAACCGGGCGGGCCGTCCGGGTCCGGCACGAACTGCGCTGCCGTCAGCGCCGCGCGGCCGAGGTAGCCGCGCGCGAGACAGTCGCCGCTGATGCACAGCTCGCCGATTCCTCCATGCGGTACGCGCAGGCCGGCTTCGTCGAGCAGCGCGACGCCGCGCCCCGGGTAGGGGCGCCCGATCGGCACGATCACGTGCGTCGCGTCGGCCGGGCCGGTGCGGTGATGCAGAGCGGCGACGGCGGTCTCGGTGGGGCCGTACAGGTTGTCGAGACGGATGCCGGCGAGCGGCCCCGCTTGCCAGCGCGCGAGTGCGTCCCCGGCGAGCGCTTCGCCGCCGACGGTGATCTGCCGCAACGCCGCGAGTGCATCGGCGGGCGGCGCGGCGAGCTGCCATTGACGCCACAGCGATGTGGGGATGCGGGCGAACGTGATGCCGGCGCCGACGAGCGTCGCATTGAGCGAGTCGATGTCCCATGCGTCGGGGCCGCGCATCTCGACTCGTCCGCCCTGCAGCAGGGCGGGCAGCAATTCGTGCAGTGCGACGTCGAAATTGATCGTCGACGATTGCAGCACGACATCCTGTGCGCCGATCGCATAGACCGACTGGAAATCCGCGAGGTGCAGGCTCAGCGCGCGATGGCTGAGCGCGACACCCTTCGGCTTGCCGGTCGATCCGGACGTGTAGATCACGTACGCGAGCTGACCGGGTTCGATCCGCGGCTGCCAGCCGGCGGGCGCCGGCGCGGCTCTCGCGTCGCGTTCGACCCGGATCACGCGGCGCCCGGCGAACCATCCGCCCAACTGGCGGATGCACGCATCGTCGGCGACGACGTGGTGCACGCCGGCGTCGTCGAGCATGTCGCGCAGGCGTTCGGGCGGATACACGGGATCGAGCGGCACGTACGCGCCGCCCGCTTTCCAGATGCCGAACAGCGCGGCGGGCAGGCCGACGCCGCGCGTCACGCATACGCCGACGCGCTCGTCGGCGCGCACGCCGGCGCAATGCAGTTGCCAGCCGAGCTGGTCGCTCCATGCATCGAGCTCGCCGTAGCCGAGTGTTTCGCCGCGGCAGGCGATCGCGACGGCATCGGGCTGCCGTGCCGCGCAAGCGGCGAAGCGCGGCATCACCGGCGAGAAGTCGTAGACGCGCTGCGGCTGCGAATCGAGCGCGCCGCCCGATAGCGCAATGTCGCCGAGCACGGCGGCGCGGCCGTCGGATGCGGTTGCGCGTTCCGTCACGGCGTCCGCCAGTTGCGTGAGGATCCGCGCGTAATCCGCCGCGAGCGCGTCGACCGTTGCGCGCTCGAAGCATTCGCCGTCCCACGACCATTGCAGGTCGAGCCGGGTGCGGGGCAGCACCGCGAGCGTCAGCGGGTAATGGGTGCGGTCCGCGCTCAGCACGCTGCGAATGGACAGGCCGTCGTCGTCCGCGCCGGCGATCTGGTCGAGCGGATAGTTCTCGAACACGAACAGCGTGTCGAACAGGTTGTCGCCGCTGCGGCCGGTCCATTGCTGGATGCGCGTGATCGGCGTGTGCTCGTGCTCGCGCAGCGCGTGGTTGAGCGCCTGCAGGCCGCGCAGCCAGTCCGTCGCCGGCGTGCCGGCGGGAACATCGACCCACAGCGGCACGCTGTTGATGAAGAGGCCGGTCATGCGCTCGACGCCGGGCAGGTCCGCCGGGCGCCCGGACACGGTCACGCCGATCGCCGCCCGGCGCCGCCCGCCGTATCGTGCGACGAGAATCGCCCACGCGCCCTGCATCAGCGTATTCAGCGTGACCTGCGCGCGTTGCGCCGCCTGCAGCAAGCGCGCGTGCAGCGTGTCGTCGAGCCGGGTCGACGTATCGTGCGAGCCGGGCCGCGGCGAACGCGGGCGCGCGAGCGCCGGCGCGAGCAGCGCCGCTTCGTCGGCGTCGGCCGCGAGCGATCGCCACCAGCCGGCATGGTCGCGCGCGGCCGCGTCGTGCATCAGCCACCGGACGTAATCGCGGTACGGCGTGGCGGCGGCCGTGTCCGCAGGCGGCTCTGCGCCGCCCGCGCGGACGCGATAGGCGGCGCAGAGCGCGGCCAGCAATTGCGCGCTGCTCCAGCCGTCGAGCAGTGCGTGATGGCTTGTCCACACGAGATCGTGCGCGCCGTCGGGCCGCGCGAACAGGGTGACGCGCATCAGTGGCGCCGCGCCCGGCTCGAAGTCGGCGCGCACGTCCGATGCGAGCCACGCGGCGAGCCGGGCATCGTAATCGGCGCCGGCCTCGCTGAAATCGTGCGCCGCGAAAGGAAGCTCGACATGGCGATGCACGACCTGCAGCGGCCCGCTTTCCTGGCCGAGTTCGAAGTGCGTGCGCAGGACCGGGTGACGGTCGAGCATGTCCTGCCATGCGAGGCGCAATGCCTGCGAGTCGAGCGCGCCGTCGATCGTCAGGCGCAACTGGTTGACGTACATCCCGGCGCCCTTGTTCAGCAGGCTGTGAAACAGCAACCCTTGCTGCAGCGGCGTGGCGGGATAGATGTCCTCGATGTCGCCGAGCGGCAGCCGCATCGCGTCGAGCGTGTCCTGACGCAAGCGCGCGAGCGGGAAATCGGCGGCGGTGGCGCCGGCAGGCGCCGCGGCGCAATGGTCGATCAGTGCGCGCAGCGTCTGCGCGGCCTGCGACGCGATCCGCTCGACATACGCCGGCGCCAGCAGGCCGGGACTGAAGCGCCAGTGCAGGTCGAGCGCGCCGTCCACCACGACGGCGGTGAGGTCGAGCCGATGATCCATCGTGTCGTGACCGGCGATCGGCGCACCGGCGAAGTCTGCAGAAAAGCGCAGGCGCGGTTCGTCCGGCGCGCCGTTCGCGGCCGCGGCAAGCGCCTGGTCGAACTGCCCGAGATAGTTGAAGCGCACCTGCGCGTGGCGCCATGCATCGGCGCTTGCCGGCAGGCGGCCGGCCGAGCGGAGGCGGCCGAAATTGAAACCGTGCGCCGGCACGGCGCGAAGCGACTCCTTGACGGCGATCAGCGTGGCGGTCTGCGTCGTCGCGTGCGGCAGCGCAAACGGATGCTGCACCGTGAACCAGCCTACCGTGCGGTCGAGATCGCAGTCGTCGAGCGGCGTGCTGCGGCCGTGCGCCTCGAGCTCGATCAGGATCGGCGCGTCGTCGGCGCCGATGTCGGACGACTCGCGCAGCGTGTGCGCGAGCGCGGCCAGCAACAGGTCGTCCGGACGGGTTCGATACGCGTGCGACGTATGCTGCAGCAGGCGTCGCGTCGTATCGGCGTCGAGTGCCGTGGTGATCGTGCGGCTGGCCGAGAGGCGGCGGTCGGCTGCGGGTGCGACGGTGTCGCGCCAGGCGTGCCGCGCGTCGCGCAGTGTCCGGGTCCAGTAGTCCGTTTCGGCCTGTTCGTGGTTCGCGCCACCATTCTGTGCGGCCACCCATGCGCTCCACGGCATCGTGATCGCGGGGAGCGGCGCGCCGGCGTACAGCGCGCGCAGGTCGTCGAGCAGCACGCGCCATGACACGCCGTCGACCGCGAGATGGTGGATCGCGATCAGCAGGCGGCGACGCGGGCCCGCTTCGAACCAGGCGGCGCGCAGCAACGGGCCGTGCTCGATGTCGAGACTTTGCTGGATTGCCGCGCCGCCGCTTGCCAGCGCGTGCTCCCAGTCGGCCGGGCCGATGGAGACGGACTGCAGCAGCGGCGCATCTTCGTGCTCGATCACGCGCTGGCGCCAGCCGGTGTCGTCGCGCACGAAACGCAGCCGCAACGCGTCGTGGCGCCGGACCAGCGCGGCCAGCGCGGCATCCAGGCGCGCAACGTCGAGCGGGCCGGCCGCATCGAGCAGGACCGACTGGTTCCAGTGCGATTCACCGTCGGGATGTTTCGCGAAGAAAGCCGCCTGGATCGGCGTCAGCGGCAGCAGGTCGTGCCGCTCGATCGCATCGGGCGTGCCGCTGCGACGCGCCGTCATCAATTGTGCTTGCTGCGCGATCGTCGGGTGCTCGAAGATCTGCCTGGGCGTCAGATGCCAGCCCGCGCTGCGCAGTCGCGAGATCAGCTGCAGGCTCAGGATCGAGTCGCCGCCGGCCTGGAAGAAGTTGATGTGGACGCTGGCGACGGGGTGGCCGAGGACGGACTGCCAGATGTCGAGCAGGGCGGCTTCGCACGGCGAGCGCGGGGCGACGGCGGGAGTGTCGTCGTCCTGCCAGGCGGGGTGGGGCAGCGCGCGGCGGTCGAGTTTGCCGCTGGGCGTGAGCGGGAAAGCGTCGAGCGTGACGATGGCCGACGGCAGCATGTGGGCGGGCAGCGTGTCGGCTAGTTGTGCGCGAAGCGCGGCGCTATCGGCATTGCCGGTCACGTAGCCGACGAGTTGCTGCCGCGGCGCTTCGCCGTGCAGCGAGACGGCGGCATTCTTCACGCCGTCGCAGGCGCGCAGCGCGGTTTCGATCTCGCCGGGCTCGATGCGGAAGCCGCGCAGCTTGATCTGCTGGTCGAGGCGGCCGAGCGGCTCGGGGCGGCCGTCTTCGCGCAGGCGGCAAAGGTCGCCGGTGCGGTACAGGCGTGCGCCCGGGGGGCCGTCGGGATCGGGGACGAAGCGCTCGGCGGTCAGGCCGGGTCGGCCGAGATAGCCGCGGGCGAGGTTGGCGCCGCCGATGCAGAGTTCGCCGAGGCCGCCGTCGGGGACGGGGAGGCCGTGTTGGTCGAAGACGCGCAGCACGGTGTGGGGCAGCGGATCGCCGTGAGTGATGGGCTGGCCGTCGAGGACGGGTGCGCCGGCCGAATAGATGGTGGTTTCGGTGGGCCCGTAGAGGTTCCAGAGGGTCACGCCGCGCGCGATGAGATCGGAGGCGAGATCGTCGGGGAGGGCTTCGCCGCCGCTGAGGCCGAGTAGCGGCGGATGAGCGACGTTGAGATCGTTTCGCCAGCCGGCCTCGACGAGCATGCGCCATCCGGAGGGGGTGGCCTGGAAGACGGTGGCGCGGGACGCGTCGAGGCGCTGGGCGAGCGCGATGCCGTCGCGTGCGGTGTGGGCGGAGACGAGTTCGACGGGAATGCCGCGCACGAGGGGGAGACAGAACTCGAGCACGGAGATGTCGAACACGGGGGCGGACTCGCTGAGCCAGAGATCGTCGTCGCGCAGGCCGGGCCGACGGGCGATGCTGGCGACGAGGCGATCGAGCGCGCCGTGGGTGACGCCGACGCCCTTGGGTTGTCCGGTGGAGCCGGAGGTGTAGATGACGTAGGCGAGCTGGTCGGGGTGGACCGGAGCAGACGTAAAACGCGAATGGGCCGCTGCGCCGCGCAGTGCGGACGGATGGATGACGGCGAGCTTGTCGAAAGCGGCGGGATGCTGATCGATGACGGCGTGAGCGACCCGGGCATCGGCGAGCATGGCGGCGATGCGGGTTTGAGGATAGGCCGGATCGATCGGGAGATAGGCTGCGCCGGCCATCCAGACGCCGAGCATGGCGGCGATGAGAGCGGGGGTGCGCTCGAGGCAGACGGCGACGCAGGCATCGGGCTGCACGCGATAGGCGCGCAGGCGCTCGGCGATGGCGGAAGCCCAGTTGAGCAGTTCGGGACCGGTCAGGGAGTCGGCTTCGCCGACGAGCGCGATCCGGCCGGGGTGCGACGCGGCCATGTCGGCGATGCGTTGCGCGATGGGCATGAACGCATGGCCGTCGAGCGGCACGGCGGTACGCGCCGGCGCACCCAGCGCTAGCGAACGCAGCTCGATACCCGGCGTCGCGATCACCCGATCCAGCGTTTCGACGAAATGGTCAGCGATCTGCTCGATCATGCGCGTCGCGAAAAGATCGTCCGCGAAATCGAAATGCAGCCGGACATGGTCCGCCGCGCCTGTCACGTCGAGCTTGAGGTCGAACTGCACCGCATCCGCCTGCGCGGCCATCGGCTCGATGCGCAATCCGGGCAGCGGCTGGGCGACATCCGCCGCCTGCTGGTAATTGAACATCACCTGAAACAGCGGGGAGGTGTTCAGCGCGCGATTCGGCTGCAGCGCCTCGACGAGCCGTGCGAACGGCAGGTCGGCATGCGCCTGCGCATCGAGCGCGCGTTGCCGCACCTGGGCGATCAGCGCAGCGAATGTATCCGCGGCGCCGACGTTCGCCGTCATGACGAGCGTGTTCACGAAGCAGCCGACCGTGCGTCCGGTGTCGGCGTGCGTGCGGCCCGTGACCGGCACGCCGACGCGAATCCCGTCCTGGCCGGCATAGCGTTGCAGCAGCACGTCGAAAGCGGCCAGCATCACGATGAAAAGACTGGCCTGATGCGACGCCGCGAGATCGCGCAGCGCCCGTAGGCGCGCGGCGTCGATCGTGCGCACGATGCGGCCGAGCCTGCGTTGCCGCTGCGCGGCGCGGGTCCGGCTGAGCGGCAGTTCAAGCACGGCGTCGTCGTTCCCGAGCATCCCGCGCCAGTAGTCGAGCTGGTTCGCGAGTTCGGCGCTGTCGGCATGGCGGCGCTGCCAGCATGCGTAGTCGCCGTATTGCGCATCGGGCGCCGGCAGCGCGGCGGCCAGGTCGCCGCCGGTGCACGCCGTGCGATACAGCACGGCCAGTTCGTCGATCATCAGATCGAGCGATTCGCCGTCGCCGATGATGTGATGCAGCGCGAGGTGCAGCACGTGACGAGCGTCGCCGGCGCGGGTCAGCGTGACGCGCAGCAGCGGGCCGTCCGTCAGGTCGAACGGCGCGCGCGCGGCCTGCTGCCACAGCGTCGCGACAGCGGCGTCGCGCATGTCCGCCGGATTCGCGCGCAGATCGTGCTCGGTCCATGCAAAACGCGGCAGCGCGTGAATCTGCTGATAACCGACACCGTTCTCCTCGCCGAACGACGTGCGCAACGCTTCGTGCCGGATCGACAGCGCGTCGAAGGCCCGGCGCAGCGCCGCGGCATCGAGCGCGCCATGCAGATTGACCGCGCAGGTGATGGTGTACGCGGTATCGCGCGGGTCATACTGCCAGAGGAACCACAGACGCTCCTGCGCATGCGACAGCGGCACGCGCGTCTCCGATGCGTCGCGTCGTGCGATCGGCTGCCGCGATGCCGGCGTGACCGTGCCGGCCGCGTCGATCCGCTCCGCCAGCGCATCGAGCCGTGGATGATCGAAGAACGCGCGCAGCGGCAGGCGTACGCCGAACGTCTGCTCGATGCGTGCTCCGAGCGCAATGGCCAGCAGCGAATGGCCGCCGCGTGCGAAGAAGTCGTCGCAGGCCTCGACGCGATCGACGCCCAGTACGTCACGCCAGAGGGCCGCGAGGCGGAGACCGGTCGCCGTCAGCGGCGTGGCGGCGTCGCCGGCAGGCGCATCGAAAGCAGCGTCGTCCGGCACGGGCAGCGCGCGGCGATCGAGCTTGCCGTTGATCGTCAGCGGCATCGCGTCGAGCACGACATAGGCCGACGGCACCATATGTGCGGGCAGGCGAGCGGCCGCGTGCTCGCGCACATCCCGCCGCAACGTTGCGATGGCGCGGCGCGCCACCAGGTAGGCGACCAGTTGCGCGCCGCGCCGCGGATGGTCGTGCACCACGACTTCGGCCGCGGCGATGTTCGGATGATTCAGCAGCGCCGCGCGCGTCTCGCCGGGTTCGATCCGGAAGCCGCGCAGCTTCGCTTGCGCATCGTTACGTCCGAGATAACGGAGCTCGCCGTTCGCAAGCCGTCGCGCGAGATCGCCGGAACGATAGAGGCGCGCGCCGGACCGGCCGTAAGGATCGGGCACGAAGCGCTCGGCGGTGAGCGCCGCGCGATTCAGATAGCCGCGTGCAAGCCCTGCGCCGCCGACATACAGTTCTCCCGTCGCGCCCGGCGGAACCGGGTTCAGATCCGCGTCGAGCAGATGGAGTTGAAGATCGCCGAGCGCGTCGCCGATCGGGCTTGCCGCCGCACTCGACGCGCCGTGAATATCGTCGCTGTGCAGCGCGCGATGCGTGACGTGTACGGTCGTTTCGGTGATGCCGTACATGTTGACGAGTGCCGGCGCACCGGCGCCGCGGGCGTGCTGCCACGCGGCGAGCGCGGCCGGCTCCAGCCGCTCGCCGCCGAACACGACGACGCGCACGTCGCCGAATGTTTCGGGAGCATCGAGGTCTGCCTTCATCAACGCATCGAACGCGGACGGCGTCTGGTTCAGCACCGTCACGCGCTGCTCGCGCAGCAGGCGCTGCATCGCGGCGGGATCGCGGGTCGTCCAGTACGGGACGACCACCAGCCGCCCGCCGTGGACCAGCGCGCCGAAGAGTTCCCACACGGAAAAATCGAACGCGTGCGAATGGAACAGCGTCCACACGTCCTGCGCATCGAAGCGGAAGTGCGCGGCCGTGCTGTCGAACAGGCGCGCGAGATTGGCATGGGTGATGCCCACGCCCTTGGGGCGCCCGGTCGAGCCGGACGTATAGATTATGTAGGCGAGCTGCTCCGGATGCGGCGCGGCGTGCGGCATCGGCGGTGCGGCGTCGGCGCCGCACGCGTCTTGCAGCGCGGTGGCGTCGATCATCGTCATCCCGCGCGCGGCGGCCCAGTCCCCCAGCGCGGCGAGGCCTTCGGCGTCGGCGACGATGCTGCGCACGCCGGCGTCGAGCAGCGTATCGTGCAGGCGCTCGGCGGGATAGCGCGGATCGAGCGGCACGTAGGCCGCGCCCGCCTTCAGGATGCCGAGCGTCCCGGCGACGAGGGCGGAGGAGCGGCCGGTGCACAGGCCGATGTGCGCGTCGGCCTTCCGGTTCGCGGGAAGCTGCGCGACGATTCGCGAGCCGATCCGGTTCGACCAGCTGTCGAGTTCGCGGTAAGTCAGCGTGCCGGCGTCGGTGGTGACCGCGGGCGCGTCGGGACGCAGCCGCACGTGGTCGGCAATCCGCTGCAGCACGTCGCGCGGCGGAGGCGCGCCGTCCGCGAGCCCGGCGGCCGGCCGCGCTCGCACCGCATCGCCGACCTGCAGGTCGGCGATGCGGTGCGTCATGTCGTTTGCCAGTTGGGCGAGCAGCGCGAGGTAGTGATCGGCGAGCCGTTCGATTGTGGACGCGTCGAAGCGCTCGGTGGCATAGATGACGTTCAGTCGCGCGCCGTGCGCGTGCTCGACGAGATTGAACGACAGGTCGAACTGCGCGCTGCCGGTTTCGACCGGCCGCGCAGCGACCGTCAGCCCGGGCAGCCGCGCGAGCGCCGCGCGGTCGCTGTGCTGCATGCTGAACATCGCGTGAAAGAGCGGCGCGTCGTCGGTGCGCGACGCGCGCAGCGCCTGTACGAGACGCGCGAACGGCAGTGCGCGGTGCGCTTGCGCGTCGAGCAGCGTCTGGCGCGTGTGCACGAGCAGCGAGTCGAATGTCTGCGTGCCGGTCACGTGCTGACGCACGACGAGCGTGTTGACGAAAAATCCGATCAGGTTTTCCGTGCCGACATCGTCGCGCCCGCTCGAAGGCACGCCGATGCGCAGGTCGGTCGCGCTGCTGTAGCGGTACAGCAGCACGCCGAACGCAGCGAGCAGCGCCATGAAGAGCGTCGCGTCGTGCGCGGCGGCCCGGCTTTGCAGGCGAGCAAGCCGCGCGGCATCGATGTCGCGCTGTACGCGTGCGCCGGCGCCGGTGGCGTGAGACGGTCGCGGCCGATCGAATGGCAGCGGCGACGGCGGCGTGTTCGTGCCCAGTTGCGCGCGCCAGTAGTCGAGATGCACCTGCAGCGCGTCGTCGTCGAGCCATTCGCGTTGCCAGGCCGCACAGTCGCGAAACTGCAGCGCGGGTGGCTCGGGTCGCGCCGGCTCGCCGCTCGTCGCGACGCGATACGCGTGCACGAGCGCCCCGATCAGCACGGTCATCGAATGCCCGTCGGTGACGACATGGTGCAGCGTCAGCAACAGCACGTGCCGCGCGTCGTCGACCTGGAACAGGTCGGCTCGCAGCGGGGGGCCGGATTCGAGATCGAACGACTCGACGGCCGCGTGCCGTAGCGCTTCGTCGAGCGTCTGCGGAGCGCCGCGCAGGTCGTGCAGCCGGAGTGCCGGCAGCGGCGCGTCGCGGACGGTCTGGCGCAACGTGCCGTCCGGTTGCCGGACGAACCGGGTGCGCAGGCTCTGGTGCTGCTGCGAGACGATGCGCAATGCAGCCGCGAGCGCGGCGACATCGAGGTCGCCGTCGAGATCGATGGCGCCCGGCATGTGGTAGGCGGGATTGTCCGGCTGCAGCTTCCACAGGAACCACAGGTGCTCCTGTTCGAACGACAGCGGCGCGTCGTCGCCGGCGGTCGCGATCGGCACGATCGGCAGCGTGGCGGGATCGATTTGCTGAGCGACGACCCGTTGCCGGAAGGCGGCGCGCCGTTCGGGCGGCAGCGCGGCGTATCGGAGCGAGATGGTCCGCATGTGCGGCGTGGCTTGAGTCATGAAGTCGAATCCAGGGTGGGAGATGGAGCCATGGCGTTACTCGAGGTCCGCAAGCAGTCGGCCAAGCACGACGGCGTCGGCATCGGCGGCGCCGGCATGCGCGTCCTCGGCGTCGAGGTAGTCGGCGAGCGCGCGGATCGTCGGATGGCGGAACAGCACCGCGAGCGGCACGGTGCGCGCGACCATCTGGTTGATGCGGGCTGCGACCCGCACGCCGAGGATCGAGTCGCCGCCGGCCTGGAAGAAGTTGATGTGGACGCTGGCGACGGGGTGGCCGAGGACGGACTGCCAGATGTCGAGCAGAGCGGCTTCGCGCGGCGAGCGCGGGGCGACGGCGGGAGTGTCGTCGTCCTGCCAGGCGGGGTGGGGCAGCGCGCGGCGGTCGAGTTTGCCGCTGGGGGTGAGCGGGAAAGCGTCGAGCGTGACGATGGCCGACGGCAGCATGTGGGCGGGCAGCGTGTCGGCCAGTTGTGCGCGAAGCGCGGCGCTATCGGCATTGCCGGTTACGTAGCCGACGAGTTGCTGCCGCGGCGCCTCGCCGTGCAGCGAGACGGCGGCATTCTTCACGCCGTCGCAGGCGCGCAGCGCGGTTTCGATCTCGCCGGGCTCGATGCGGAAGCCGCGCAGCTTGATCTGCTGGTCGAGGCGGCCGAGCGGCTCGGGGCGGCCGTCTTCGCGCAGGCGGCAAAGGTCGCCGGTGCGGTACAGGCGTGCGCCCGGGGGGCCGTCGGGATCGGGGACGAAGCGCTCGGCGGTCAGGCCGGGTCGGCCGAGATAGCCGCGGGCGAGGTTGGCGCCGCCGATGCAGAGTTCGCCGAGGCCGCCGTCGGGGACGGGGAGGCCGTGTTGGTCGAAGACGCGCAGCACGGTGTGGGGCAGCGGGTCGCCGTGGGTGATGGGCTGGCCGTCGAGGACGGGTGCGCCGGCCGAATAGATGGTGGTTTCGGTGGGCCCGTAGAGGTTCCAGAGGGTCACGCCGCGCGCGATGAGATCGGAGGCGAGATCGTCGGGAAGGGCTTCGCCGCCGCTGAGGCCGAGTAGCGGCGGATGAGCGACGTTGAGATCGTTTCGCCAGCCGGCTTCGACGAGCATGCGCCATCCGGAGGGGGTGGCCTGGAAGACGGTGGCGCGGGACGCGTCGAGGCGCTGGGCGAGCGCGATGCCGTCGCGTGCGGTGTGGGCGGAGACGAGTTCGACGGGAATGCCGCGCACGAGGGGGAGACAGAACTCGAGCACGGAGATGTCGAACACGGGGGCGGACTCGCTGAGCCAGAGATCGTCGTCGCGCAGGCCGGGCCGACGGGCGATGCTGGCGACGAGGCGATCGAGCGCGCCGTGGGTGACGCCGACGCCCTTGGGTTGTCCGGTGGAGCCGGAGGTGTAGATGACGTAGGCGAGCTGGTCGGGGTGGACCGGAGCAGGCGTAAAACGCGAATGGGCCGCTGCGCCGCGCAGTGCGGACGGATGGATGACGGCGAGCTTGTCGAAAGCGGCGGGATGCTGATCGATGACGGCGTGAGCGACCCGGGCATCGGCGAGCATGGCGGCGATGCGGGTTTGAGGATAGGCCGGATCGATTGGGAGATAGGCTGCGCCGGCCATCCAGACGCCGAGCATGGCGGCGATGAGAGCGGGGGTGCGCTCGAGGCAGACGGCGACGCAGGCATCGGGCTGCACGCGATAGGCGCGCAGGCGCTCGGCGATGGCGGAAGCCCAGTTGAGCAGTTCGGGACCGGTCAGGGAGTCGGCTTCGCCGACGAGCGCGATCCGGCCGGGGTGCGACGCGGCCATGTCGGCGATGCGTTGCGCGATGGGCATGAACGCATGGCCGTCGAGCGGCAGCGCCATCCGTAACGGCGCGCTCGGAACAAACGTTCGCAACTTCCGCTGCGCAGCTGCGACTTCCGGCGTACCGCATTGTGCGAGTTGCGTCAGCAGTTCGACGTAAGCGCGGGCCAGCCGGTCCACGGCGGATGCGTCGAGCCGCAGTCCGTTCCATTCCCATTCGAGTCGCAGCGTCGGCTTCGGAACCACCATCAGCGTCAGCGGATAGTGGGTTCGACCGGTCGACTGCACGGCGCTCACGTTCAGCGCGCCTTCCTCATCGGCGGCGCCCAGCGCATCGAGCGCTGCGTCGAGCGGGTAGTTTTCGAACACGAACAGACTGTCGAACAGCGCGTCGCCGCTGCGTCCCACCCAGCGTTGCAACTGCACGAGCGGCGTGTGTTCGTAGCGCCGCAGGTCCGCGGCCTGTTGCTGCAGCCGGCGCAGCCACGCACCGACCTCCGCGTCGCCGGGCAGGTCGGCCCAGACGGGCAGGCTGTTGATGAACAGCCCCAGCATCCGCTCCGCATCGTCGAGCGCTTCCGGGCGGCCCGACACGGTGACGCCGAACGCGACCTGCTCGCGGTTCCCGAAGCGGGCGAGCAGCAGTGCCCACGCGCCTTGCATCACCGTGTTGAGCGTCACGCCGAACGTGCTGGCAGCGGCGCGCAACCGCGCGTCGAGCGTCGCGCCGAGTTCGCGTTCCGCGCGAAACGCGCCGGGCCGCGGCACGGGCGGCGGCGCGAGCGATGCGGTCAGTGTCGCGGGATCGTCGCAGGCCGCGGCTGCCGCGCGCCACCAGTCACGCCCGTCGGGCTGCGCCGCGAGCCAGTCGACGTACGCGCGATAGGGTGTCGTGCGGACTGCGTCCAGGCCTATCGCGTCGTCGAGTGCGGCGCTCGATGCGCGATAGGCTTCGCCGATTTCCGCCAGCAGCCGTGCCGCGCTCCAACCGTCGAGCAGCGCATGGTGCGTGGTCCACACGAGATCGTGCCGGCCGTCGGGGCGCGCGAACAGGTCGATGCGCATCAGCGGCGCGTGCGTCGTGTCGAAACCGCGCGCGAGATCGTCGCGCATCCATGCCGCGATGCGCGCTTCGTACGCATCGATGGTGTCGTCGCGCGCATCGTGCATGCCGAAGGGCAGCTCGACGGTTCGTTCGACGACCTGCCACACGGTATCGTCGCGCCATTCGAAGCGGGTCCGCAGGATGTCGTGGCGGGTCGCTGCGCGCTGCCACGCGGCGCGCAGGCGCGCGACATCGAGCGAGCCGGCGAGCGTCAGGCGACGCTGCGTTACGTACATGCCGCCATTGTCGTCGTGGTTCTCGCGTTGGGCGAGGCTATGGAACAGCAGGCCCTGCTGCATCGCTGTTGCCGGATACGCGTCCTGCACCTGCCGTGGGTCGAAGCCGAGCGCCGCGAGCGCATCCGCGTCGAGCGGCGTCGTGGCCGGCGGGGGCAGCGCGCCGGCTGCATCCGGACGAAGCGGCTGGGCGAGCACGGCGAGCGCGCGCACGGTCGGCTGCGCGAACAGGTGGCGCGACGTGATGACGAGGCCCGCACGGCGCGCTTGGGCGATGATCCGGAACGCGTTGATCGAATCGCCGCCCGCCGAGAAGAAATCGTCGTCGATACCCAGCGAGGGCTGGTGCAGAACCTGCCGCCACACATCCAGCAGCGTGCGTTGCAGCGGCGTGTCGGGCTCGGCGGCGGCGCCGGCCGCGCCGTGCTCGCGCGGCTCGGGCAGCGCACGGCGGTCGATCTTGCCGTTGCGGGTCAACGGCAGCGCGTCGAGCACCACGATCGACGCGGGCACGAGCGCCGCGGGCAGACGGGCGGCGAGCGCATCGCGCAGGGTTGCCGCGTCGAGGGCCGCGCCGACCGCGTACGCGATCAGCCGTGTCCGTTGCGACGCATCGGGCCGGCCGATCGCCACCGCGTCGCGCACGCCCGGCAGCGCGCGCAGATGCGCGGCCACTTCGGCCGGTTCGACGCGATAGCCGCGGATCTTCAACTGGTCGTCGGTGCGGCCGAGGAATTCGAGCTGGCCGTCGTCGCGCATGTGCGCTTCGTCGCCGGTGCGATAGAGGCGTGCGCCTGCGACGAACGGGTCGGGGATGAACCGCTCCGCGGTGAGCGCGGCCCGCCCGCGATAGCCGCGCGCGGCGGCGTGTCCGCCCGCGTGGATTTCGCCGCGCGCGCCCGGCAGCGCGGGATGGCCGTCGAGATCGAGCAGGCAGACGCGCGCATGGCCGAGCGGCTCGCCGAGCGGCAGCGCGCCGTCGGCGCCGCGTTGCGACGTCGTGACGCCGATCGTCGTCTCCGTGGGGCCGTAGTGGCCGAGGATCGCGCAATCGGGCCGCAACTGCGCAACGCGTTCGAGCAGCGTGCCGCCGGCTGCTTCGCCGCCCAGCAGCAGCGCGCGGCGCGGCAGGACCGAGGCGGCGTCGGCGGCTTGCAGCAGGCCTTCGAGATGACTGGGCGCGATCTTCAGCAGGTCCGCCGGATGGGCGCGGCACCAGTCGGCATACCGGTCGGCGTCGAACGCACGCGCGTCGTCGATCAGGTGCAGCGTCCAACCCGACCAGAGCGCGGTCATCAGCGTCGAATGGCCGAGGTCGGCAGCGGGCGTCGACAGGTAGGCGGCGCTGCTTATGCCGTCGGGCAGCCGCGAGAGCAGCGCGTCGACGTACGCGGCGAGCGCCCGGTGCGACACCAGCACGCCCTTCGGTGTGCCGGTGGAGCCCGACGTATAGATCAGGTAGGCGCCGAGATCGGCAGGCAGCGCGGCGGGCGAGGGCAAGGCGGCATCGGCGGCCGGTGCATCGGAGCCGGTTGCGGCGGCGGCGACGAACGCGACGTCGGCGGGGCGCCAGCCGGCGTCCGCTTCCGCGATCACGCAGTGCGCGCCGGCATCGCGAATCTGCCAGCCGAGACGGCCGGCCGGCGCGGATGGATCCAGCGGCGCATACACGCCGCCCGCGCGCCAGACCGCGAGCATCGCGACGACCAGCTCCGCGCCGCGCGGCAGCACGACCGCCACGACCGTCTCCGTGCACACGCCGCCCGCCACGAGGCGAGCCGCGAGCTCGGCGGAGCGGCGCCAGAGCGTCGCCCAATCGAGCGCCTGCGTTGGGTCGCGCAGCGCCATTGCGCCGGGCTGGTGCGCGGCATGCCGCGCAACGCGCGCCAGCAGGCCGCCGTGCCATGCGGGGGCCGACGGCGCGGCGCCGCCGTCGGCGGGCACGTGCACCGCGCCGAGCGGGCGCGCCGCATCGGCAGTCAGCGCGGTCAGAGCGAGCTGAAGCTGCGCGAGCAGGCGCCGCAAGGTCGCGTCGTCGAAGTGCCGCGGCTGCGCGGCGAGCGTCAGGGTCAGTTCGTCGCCCGGTACGGCGATCAGACTCAGCGCAAAGTGATTGCGCCCATCGTGCGCGTGGCCGTCGGCGCCCGCGGCGAGGCGTTCGATCGCCAGACCGCCGGCGAGCGGCGCGCGCAACGACGCATCGAGCGGATAGTTTTCGAATACGAAGATGCTGTCGAACAGCGGCTCGCTCGCCGCCCCCGCGATCTCGTGCTGCAGGGTCGCGAGCGGTGTTTGCGCGAGCGCCTGCAGCGCCAGATTATTTGCCTGCAGGCCGTTCAACCAGGCGTGCACGGTTTGTGCGGGGGGCAGCGACACCGACAGCGGCAGTGTGTTGATGAAGAGTCCGGCGGTGTCGCCGGCACCCGGCCAGCCATCGCTGCGCCCGGATACCGTGACGCCGAACGACACCTCGCGGCGGTTCGCGTGGCGCGCCAGCAGCCAGGCCCATGCGCCTTGCACGAGCGTGTTCAGCGTCACGCCGCAATCGCGCGCGAAACGCTCGGCGTGTGCGTTCAGTGCGGCGGGAAGCCGGATCGTGTGTTCGAGCGGAGGCGGTTCGCGACTGGGGCCGGGCGCGGTACGCAGCGGTGCGGCGGCGGTTGCGCCGGTAAGCGGCAGCGGCGTGCGCGACCAGCCGGCGAGCCGCTCGCGCCAGGTCGCGAGCGCCGCCGAGCCGTCGCCGCGTTGCCGGTCGAGCCAGCGCACGTAGTCGCTGAACGCCGGCGCTGCGGGCAGCGCGCGTAGCCGTTGCGTCGAGGGGGGCGCGTGGCGCGCGGCGTCGTACGCGCGCAGCACGTCGCGCAGCACGAGGCCGATGCTCCAGCCGTCGAGCTGCGCGTGATGGAAGCGCCAGACGAACCAGCGGCAATGCGCGCCGCGCTCGATCAACCACAGTTGCGCCTGCGACGCATGCTCGAAATCGAAGCTGCGGGATTGTGCGTCGCGCCAGTGCGACGCAAGTGCATCGCGTGCCGTGCATTCGTCCAGATGGCGCCAGTCGAGCTTCTGCACCTTCACGTCCGCCCGCGCATGAACCAGCTGCACCGGCGCATCGAGTCCCTCCCATCGGAAATCGGTGCGCAGCGCGGCATGCCGGTCGACGGCGGCTTGCCACGCGGCGGCGAACGCATCGGTGTCGAGCGGTCCGTTCAGCTCGAACACGCGCTGCAGATAGTACGGGTCGCGCGTCGCGCGCTGCGCAAGCGACAGCAGCCCTTGCTGCAACGGCGTGGCGACGCAGAGATCCTGAAGCGCGGCGCGTTGTGCGGCCGTCAGACGCAGCGCGTCGGCGAGGGCGCGATCAGGCATCGCGGGCGCCGGCCGGTCGTCGCTCTGCACGGCGCTCGCGGCGGGTGTCGCGACGCGGGCCAGCCGTTCGACGGTCGGATGTTCGAATACCTGCTTCGGCGTGACGACGAGGCCGGCGTCGAGCGCGGCGCCGGCCACGCGCAGGCTGACGATCGAATCGCCGCCGGCCGCGAAGAAGTCGGTCGTGACGCCGAGCGGGCCAGTCGGCAGCAACGCGCGCCATATTTCGAGGAGACGCGCCTCCGGTGCGTTGCGCGGTGCGACGGGGCTTTCCGCGTCGTTGTCGGGCGCCGGCAGCGCGCGCCGGTCGAGCTTGCCGCTCGACGTCAGCGGCAGCGCGTCGAGCTTGACCCACGCGGCGGGAATCGACGGGGCCGGCAGGCGCTCGGCAAGCGCGTCGCGCCAGCGCGCGGGATCGGCCGCGGGTTGGTCCGCGCACACCACGTATGCGACGAGCCTCGGCGCGCCGCCGTCGCTGCGCAGCGTGACGGCGGCATCCTGGATGCCGTCCAGCGCGCGCAGCGCGGCCTCGATTTCCGCCGGTTCGATCCGGTGTCCGCGCAGCTTGATTTGTTGATCGAGTCGACCGAGATAGTCGAGCCCGCCGTCATCACGCCGCCGGCACAGGTCGCCGGTTCGATAGAGCCGCGCGCCCGGCGGCCCGAACGGATCCGGCACGAAGGTCGCGGCGGTGGCGGCCGCTCGGCCGAGATAGCCGCGGGCGAGATTGTCGCCGCCGATGCACAGCTCGCCCACCGCGCCGGCGGGCGTCGGCAGCGCGTCCGCGTCGAGCACGCGCAGCACCGTGTCATGCAGCGGCCGGCCGAGCGTGATGGGCTCGCCGGGGCCGAGGGACGCCATGCTCGACCAGATCGTCGTTTCGGTCGGGCCGTACAGGTTCGAGAGCGTCAGGCCGCGCGCCAGCAGCGCCGCGGCGAGATCGGTCGGCAGCGCCTCGCCGCCGCACAGCGCCTGAAGCGGGCCGCGCAGCGCGAGGCCGGCGCGGGCTTCGCTGGCGATCAGCATGCGCCAGCCGGCCGGCGTCGCCTGCATGACGGTGGCGCGACTGTGCGCGAGCAGACGCAGCAGCCGGGCGCCGTCCAGTACCGTTTCGCGTGTCGCCAGTTCGACACAGGCGCCGCGCGTGAGCGGCAGATGCAGTTCCAGTCCCGCGATGTCGAAGGACAGCGTGGTGACGCTGAGCCAGACGTCCCGCTCGCCGAAATCCAGACGCTCGCCGACGCTCGCGAGCAACCGGTCGAGGCTGCCGTGCGTGACGCAAACGCCCTTCGGTTCGCCCGTCGAGCCGGACGTATAGATCACGTAGGCGGCTTGCCGCGGGTCGACAGGTTGCGGCCAGCCGCGAGGCGCTTCGTCGTCCACGTCGTCGGTGCGCACCAGTGTGCGGCCCGCAAGGCAGCCGGCGAGGCGCGCGGCACCGGCCGCGTCGGCGACGACGAGATCGACGCCGGCGTCGTCGAGCGTGCGGCTCAGCCGCTGCGGCGGATGGCTCGGGTCGAGCGGGACATAGGCGGCGCCCGTCTTCGCGATGCCGTAGAGCGCCGCAACCATCGCGCCGGAGCGCTCGACGCATACGCCGATACGGTGCTCCGCCTGCACGCCGAGCGTCATCAGGCGACGGCCGATGCGGTTCGACCACGCGTCGAGCGCCGCATAGCTGAGCACGTCGCCGTCGCAACGCACCGCCGGTGCGTCAGGGCGTCGCGCGGCCTGCGCGGCGAGACGCGCGCCGATCGGCTGAAAGCGGTGATCGGCGAGACGGTGCGGCGTTTCGTGCGAGGCGACGGCGGCTGGCAGGTTCCCGACGGCCGAGTCGCCGGCCGCGCAGAGTGCGGCAAGCATGTCGCGCCAGCCGTCCGCGACGCGGGTCAGCAGGGATTCGGTGATCCGCGCGCGATCGGCCAGCCAGACGACGCGGCCCTGCGCGTCGTTCGACACCAGCATCGTCAGCGGGTAGTGGGTCTGTTCGACCGACGCCACGCCGCTGACCGTCAGGCTGCCGAAGCGGCCGCGCAACGCGGCATCGACGGGATAGTTCTCGAACACCAGCAGGCTGTCGAACAGCATGTCGCCGGTCCTGCCGCTCCAGTGCTGAACGTCGGCCAGCGGCGTGTGTTCGGCGGCATGGCGCTCGCCCTGTGCGGCGTGCAGCGTGCGCAGCCACGCCGAGACGGGCTGTGCGGCCGGCACTTCGATCCACACGGGCAGGCTGTTGATGAGCAACCCGACCATGCGCTCCACGCCCGGCAGTCCGGCGGGGCGCCCCGAGACCGTCGTGCCGAACGCGACGTGGCGGCGATTGCCGCGCCGCGCGAGCACCAGCGCCCAGGCGGCCTGCACCAGCGTGTTGACCGTCACGCGGTGGCGTTGCGCCGCGGCGCGTACTTGCTCGACGAATGCGCCGCCGAGGATCTGCTCGCGGGTGAGCACCGCGTGGGGCGCGTGGCCCGGCGTGCCGGCGAGCGATTGATGCTGGAGCAGGGGCGCCGGTTCCGGGTGGCGCGCGAGCTGCGCGAGCCACCAGTCGCGCGGCGGCGTTTGCGCCGCGAGCCATTCGACATAGCGCCGATACGGGACTGCGTCGACGTCCGGCGGCGTGCGGCCGGCTGCCCGCGCGGCGTAGTCGTCGGCGATCTCACCGAGCAGTTGTGCGCTGCTCCAGCCGTCGAGGAGCGCGTGATGAATCGTGCGAACCAGATCGTGGCGTCCGTCCGGCCGCGCGAAAAGCGCGATGCGCAGCAACGGCGCGCGAGACAGATCGAAGCCGCGCCGCCGGTCGGCTTCGCACCATGCGTGCAGCGCCTGCTCGTATTCTTCCGGCGTGCGTGCGGACCAGTCGAATGCGTCGAACGGCAGCGCGACACGGCGCTGTACGATCTGCAGCGGATCGGCGCCGCCGGGGATGACGAACCGCGTGCGCAGAACGTCGTGCCGCGCGACGGCCGCCTGCCACGCCTCGCGCAGCGCGTCGCGTTGCAGCGCGCCATCGAGCGTCAACCGCAACTGGTTCACGTACACGCCGTGTTCGCCGTCCGACAGCGCATGGAACAGCAAGCCCTTTTGCAGCGGCGTCGCCGGATAGACGTCCTGCACGTTTTCGGCGTCCGGCAGCAGCGCGTCGAGCGTGGCCGCATCGAGTCGAGCGAGCGGAAAATCCTCGGCGTCGAGTGGGCGCGCCTCCGTCATGCAGCGGCGGGCGAGCGCGGCCAGCTGCGCTTCGAAATCGGCCGCCAGCGCGTGCGCGGTGTCGCGATCGATCCGTCGCGGGTCGTAGCGCAGCGCGACCGTCAGACGCTGGTTCGATACCCAGGCGTTGATGTCGAGCGCATGGTCGAGCGGGGTCGCGGCACTGACTGCTTCGCCGACTGCTTCTTCCATCGCGAACGACAGCCGGCCCGCCAGCGCGCCGGTGCGCGGCAGGCTCTCGTCGAAGCGGCCCAGGTAGTTGAAGCCGATCTGCGGGGCCGGCAGCGTATCCGCGAAGCGTGCGCGCACGCGATGCCAGTGGACGCCGCGTTGCGGAATCGCACGCAGTGTGCGGCCCGCGGAAGCGAGCGGATCCGCTTGCAGGTCGCACCACACCGGGAAGCGGGTGGTGAACCAGCCCACCGTGCGACTGACGTCGCGCGCCGGATCGTCTCCCGCTTCGCGACCGTGTCCTTCCAGTGCGAGGAGCGCGCCGCGCGCGCCGCTCCAGCGCGCGAGCGACGCATTCAGCGCGGCGAGCAGCAGCGCTTCGGTGCTGGTGCGCGCGGCGGACGGTGCGTCGCGCAGCAGCGTCGCCGTGAGGGCCTCGGGCAGATGCAGCGTGTGCGTCGCGCTGTCGCGCAGCAGCGGCCGCGCATGCGGGCCCGCCATGGGCGCGCCGGTGACGATCGCCGCAGCGTCGTTGCCGGGCAGCGCGCCGCGCACGTCGGCATCGCGCAGCATGCGCTGCCACGCGGCGAACTCCTGGTCGAGCGCAGCCGCATCCGGCGAAATCTGCTGATGCCCGACCCATCGGCTCCACGGCAGGCTCGACGGCGGGATGACCGGCGCATGCTGCGCGAGCGGGTCGTAGGCCTGCCGGAGCGTGTCGAGCAGCACGCGCCACGATACGCCGTCCACGGCCAGATGGTGGATCGTGAACAGCAGGCGGCCCTCGTCGCCCCGCAGGCGGACATACGCCGCCTTGAACAGGCGGCCGGCCCGGATGTCGAGGCCGCGTTGCAGCGCCGTGCCGATGTCGAGCAGACGCGCGGGCCATTGCGGCGAGTCGCTCGCGTCGTCGAAATCGACGACGTCGAGCAGCGCCGCCGTGCCCGGCACGTGCTCGGGCGGCCTCACCTGTTGCCGCCAGTCGTGCGCGTCGCGCAGGAAGCTCAGGCGCAGCGCGTCGTGTGCTCGGACGACGGCGTGCAGCGCCCGTTCCAGTGCCGCCGGATCGAGCTCGCCCCGCACGCGAAGCGCGATCGTCTGGTTCCAGTGCGATTCGCCGTCGGGAAAGCGCTCGAAGAACCACGCCTGCATCGGCGCGAGCGGCAACGGATCGTGCCGTTCCGCGACGGGCGCGGAACAGGGCGATCCGTCTCGTGCGACGTCGGACGCGAGGGCGGCCAGCCGGGCGATCACCGGCTGCGCGTAGAACTGCTGCAGGCTGAAATGAATGCCGCGTTGCGCGGCGCGCGCGACCACCTGCAGGCTCAGGATCGAATCGCCGCCGATTGCGAAGAAGTCGTCGTCGACTCCGATCGCGTCGGCGCCGAGCACGGTGCGCCAGATGTCCAGCAACTCGGCTTCCCGCGCGGTGTGCGGCGCACGGCCGGCGCGACCGCCGACGTCGTTGGGTTCGGGCGGCTCAGGCAGCGCATGACGGTCGATCTTGCCGTTGAGCATCAGCGGCAGTGCGTCGAGGCGCATCAACGTCGACGGCACCATATGCGACGGCAGGCGCGTCGCCAGCCGGTCGCGCACGGCCTGCAGATCGAGCGACGCCGCGCCCGTCACGTATCCGGCCAGCGTCACGCGTCCGTCCTTCGCACGCGCTTCCACGGCCGCGTCGCGAACCCCCTCGCATTGCCGGAGCATGGCTTCGATCTCGCCGGGTTCGATGCGAAAGCCGCGCAGCTTGATCTGCCGGTCGATCCGGCCGAGAAAATCGATGCCGCCGTCGGCGCGCTGGCGGCACAGGTCGCCACTGCGGTAGCAGCGCGCACCCGGCGTTCCGTCCGGGTCCGGCACGAAGCGCTCGGCGGTCAGCGCCGGCTGGCCGAGATAGCCGCGCGCGAGCGTCGCGCCGCCGATGCACAGCTCGCCGACACCGCCGGGCGGCACGGCGTTGCCGTCGGCGTCGACGACTTGCGCGCTGCGCGATGCGAACGGCTTGCCG
The DNA here is from genome assembly GCF_001523745.2 of Burkholderia mayonis. Classification (NCBI taxonomy): domain Bacteria; kingdom Pseudomonadati; phylum Pseudomonadota; class Betaproteobacteria; order Burkholderiales; family Burkholderiaceae; genus Burkholderia; species Burkholderia mayonis. The sequence goes on along the minus strand of NZ_CP013386.1, from coordinate 2,342,372 downwards.
ATCTGCACGACGGTCTGTTCCGCGTCGGCTTCGCTGGTGCGGTGGCGCAGGCATGCCACCGTCGTTTCGGTCGGACCGTACAGGTTGTCGACGTGGATCGCGCGCAGCGGCCCCGCTTGCCAGCGCGCGAGCGCATCGCCGGGCAGCGCTTCGCCGCCGACCGTGATCTGCCGCAGCGCGGCGAGCGATGCGCGCGCCGGCGGCGTTTGCAGCCATTGCTGCCAATAGGCGGTCGGGATGCGGGCGAACGTGACGCGAGACTGGCTCAACTGCCGGCTCAGCGTGGCCAGATCCCACGACTGAGGGCCGCGCATCACGACGCGGCCGCCTTGCAGCAGTGCGGGCAGCATTTCGTGCAGCGCGACGTCGAAGTTGATCGTCGACGATTGCAGCTGGCAATCGCGCTCGGTGATCGCGTAGGCCGCGATGAAATCGGCGAGGTGCAGCGACAGCGCGCGATGGCTGATCGCGACGCCCTTGGGCAGGCCGGTCGAGCCCGACGTATAGATCGCGTAGGCGAGCTGCTCCGGGTGTGGCGGCGCGAAACGATGCCGGGTGCGTACCGGGTCGCGACGCCGTGCCGCGTCGATGTCGAGCGGCGTGCAGGCGTCGAATACGTCGGCGAGCCGCGCGAGGCAGCCGGCGTCGCCGACGACAACCTTGACCCGGGCGTCGTCCAGCATGTGCCGCAGGCGTGTCTCGGGGTAGACCGGATCGAGCGGCACGAATGCCGCGCCGGCCTTCCAGACGCCGATGAGTGCTGCGATCATGCCGAGTGAGCGCGCGGTGCACAGGCCGATGCAGGCATCGGCGGCGACGCCGAGGTCGAGCAGGCCGTGCGCGATCCGGTCGGACCACTGATCGAGTGCCTGATACGTCAGTGCTTCGCCGTCGCATTCGAGCGCGATCCGCTGCGGCCAGGTGTCTGCCGCTCGCGTGAACAGTTCGGTGACGGACGCGGGCGCGGCGGCGTCGTGCTGCGCGCGGCCGGGCGCAGGGGCGGGCCGGCGCAGCGCGACGTCGCGCAGGTGACGCGCCGTGCCGTCGGCCACTTGTTCGGCCATCGCGAGATAGGCGTCGGCCAGTTGCTCGATCGCGCCGCCTTCGAACGACTCGAGCGGGTAGTCGAACGTCAGTTGCACACCGGTGCGGTCGCGGTGGAGGTTCAGCGCGAGATCGAACGGCGTCGCCTCGGCGCCGTGCTCGAAGCGCTGCAGTTCAAGCGTGGTCGACCGCAGCGCACGGCGCCAATCGACCTGGTCGAAATTGAACACTGCCTGGAAAAGCGGTGCGCGGCGCTGTTCGCGCGCGGGCTGCACGGCAGCGACCACGCGGTGGAATGGCACGTCCTGGTTGGCTTGCGCGTCGAGCAGCGCGTCGCGGGCGGCGCGCAGCAGGTCGTCGAAGGGCAGCGAGCCGGCGAGCGCGAGGTGAACGACTACCGTATTGATGAAATAGCCGATTGACGCATCCGCGTCCGCGTCGCGCCGTGCATTCATCGGTACACCGATCCGGACGGCGGGTTGGCCGCCGTAACGGTAGAGCAGCGCGGCGAAAATCGCCATCAGCGTCATCGGCAGGGTGGCGCCGTGGCGGCGGCTCAATGCGTCGATACGCGCGACGAGCGTCGCGGACAGGTGTCGCGTGATACGGCCGCCCACCGTGTCGCCGGCCGCGTGGCGGCGCGTCGCCGGCAGGATCGGCGCGGGCTGCTCGCCGCCGAGGCGCGACCGCCAGTAGTCGAGTTGCGCATCGGTTCTCTCCGCGCTCAGCGCGCGGCGCGCGCGCTCGATCGACGGGAAATACGTGGATCGCGCCGGCGTGCTGGCCGGCGCATGTCTGTCGTAATGGCGGAACAGCGATTCGACGAGAAGCGCGAGCGACCAAGCGTCGGCGATGATGTGATGCAGCGTCAGTTGCACGATGTGCTCGTCGGGGCCGATCCGCAACAGCGCGACGCGCAGCAGCGCGTCGCGGTGCAGATCGAAGGGCGCATGCGCGATCGCGATCAACTGATCCTGCAGATATGCCTCGCGGCTTGCCGCGTCGAGCGACGAGAAGTCGGCGTCGTGCCAGTCGAAGCGAGGCGCCGCCGTGCGGATCTGGCACGGCACGCCATCTTGCTCGTCGAAGCGGACCCGTAACGCATCGTGATCCGAGCCGGCGCGGACAAGCGCATCGCGCAAGCGTGCGGCATCCAGCACGCCGCGGGCGCGCAACGCGCCGGATACGTGATATGCGGTGCTGGCCGGATCGAGTCGCCACTCGAAATACAGACCTTCCTGGGCCGGAGAGAGCGGGAGCGGCACGCCGTCCGTCACCGGCAGCGCCACGGCCGGATCGGGTTCGGCATCGGCGTGCGGGTTCACGTCGAACGCGGCGTCGAGGTCTGCATCGCCGAGATGTCGCGCAAGCCGGGCAGCTTGCGATGCGATCGTACGGGACTCGAACACGATGCGCGCGGAGGTTGCGGTGCGACAGACTTCGCCGATGCGTGCCGCGACGCGCGCGGCCTTGAGCGAATCGCCGCCGAGCTCGAAGAAATCGTCGTCCACGCCGATGGGCGAGTGTCCGAACACGGCCTCCCACACTGTTGCGAGATGGCGTTCCGCGGCCGACGACGGCGCGCGATACGGGGCCTGTCCGCGCGCGGCGCCGGCGTCGTTCGATTGCCGATAGACGGCGACGGCGGACAGCGTGCCGTCGCGCCAGCCCGACGCGCACGCGCTACGGCGCAGCTTGCCGCTCGACGTGCGCGGGAGCATGCCGGGCGCAAGCAGCAGGATCACGCTCGCCGGCTCGCCGTGCGCCTCGGCGACGGCCCGGCGGATCTGCGCGAACAGCTCGCCGGGGTCGGCCTTCGCGACGGCATGCGGCACTTCCGCTGCGATGCCGATGCCTTCCGCTCCGCCTTGGTCGACCGGGAAGGCGATGACGCGCCCCTTGCGCACGCGCGTGACCTGCTTGCCGAGTGTCGCCTCGATGTCCTGCGGATAATGATTCTGCCCGCGGACGATGATCAGATCCTTGACGCGCCCGGTCACATGCAATTCGCCGTCCAGCATGCAGCCGAGGTCGCCCGTGCGCAGCCACCGGCCTGCGGTATCCGCGACGAACGTCTCGGCGCTTGCCGCCGCGTTGCGCCGGTAGCCGGTGGCGACGCTCGGCCCGTTGACCCATATCTCGCCGATCAGCCCTTCGGCGAGCGGCGCATGCGTGCCGGATTCCACGATGCGCACCGCATGGGCCTGTGCGACGCGTCCGCAGCTGACCAGCGCGGCGTGCTCGTTCGCGCGCGCGGTGGCGCCGTCGGCGAGCGCGGCCGTAGCGACATGGCGGACCGTCATGCCCTGGCCGGGTTCGGCGCCGCTGACGAACAGCGTGGCTTCGGCCAGCCCGTAGCAGGGGAACAGCGCGCTTTCGTCGAAGCCTTGTTTGGCGAAGCGCGCGGAGAACTGCGCGAGCGTCTCGGCCCGGATCGGTTCGGATCCGCAGAACGCGACCCGCCAGCGATCGAGCGCGATGCCTTCGAGCTGCGCGTCGCGCACCCGTTCGGCGCTGAGCTGGAACGCGAAATTCGGTCCGCCGCTGACCGTGCCGCCATACTTGCCGATCGCTTTTAACCAGCGGGCCGGCGCCTCGAGAAAATGCTGGGGCGCCATCAGCACGACCGGAAAGCCGGTGAACAGCGGCGCCAGCAAGCCGCCGATCAGCCCCATGTCGTGAAAGAGCGGCAGCCAGCTCACCATCGTGTCGGCGGACGTGAACGCCATCGCCGCGCCGATCGCGCGTTCGTTGGCGGCCAGATTGGCGTGACTGACCATCACGCCCTTCGCGGCGCTGGTCGAGCCGGACGTGTATTGCAGAAAGGCAATGGTGTCGCCGTCGATGCGAGCGGCGCGATCCGCCGCTGTTTCGCTGGCGGCCGGCGTCGGCGCATCGATGCACAGCGTCAGTGGTGAACCGGCTGTACCGTCGGGGCGCGGGCGGTCGGCGTCGAGTGTGCGGACAGCGTCGACATGCGCTGAGTCGGTGACGAGCAGGCGCGGTTCGGCATCGTCGAGAATCGACAGCAGTCGCTCGAACGGCTGAACCTGAGCGGGCTCGGGCGGATACAGCGGCACGGCGATGATGCCGGCGTACAGGCAGCCGAGAAAGGCAACCGCGTAATCGAGGCCGGACGGCAGCAGCAGCATGGCCCGCTCCTCCGGCGCGGCATGCACGAGCAGCGTGGCCGCGAATTGCCTTGCACGCGCATCGAGCTCGCGATAGGTCAGCGTGCGTTCGTCGGTTTCGCCGTCGGCGAGAAATCGGATCGCGATTTGCTCCGGCTGCTGCGCGACGTGCTTCGACAGCGCCTCCAGCAAGGTGACCGGCGCGGACCGGGGCGCTTCGATCGATTCGGCCGGCCCGTCGGCGGATGGCGTGGCGGCCTGCTCGCGCGGCGGCGCGCCATGCGTGATGCCGTCGGCGCCCGCTGCGTCACCGTGGCGATGCGCGTCGATGGCGGCTTGCATCAGCCCGGGGTTGCGCCGCAGGAACGGGCACGCGCCGAAGTTCGGCACGTCGGCGTCCTGCAGGAAATACTGCTTCCATTCGCGATTTTCCGTATCGCCGAAGTAGCCGAGATCGGGGTGAGGCGGCACCTCGTCCCACACATGCAGGCGGCGCCGGACCTCGGTGCGCGCCTGGGTGCTGATGGCCCGATTGGTGACCTTGTCGACGAACACGGCGCGCGGCTGGAACAGCAGCACCATGCCGGGCCCCAGATTCCGGCTGTGGCGCTGGCCGAAGGACGGGCACGCGCAGACCACGAAGGTTTGCAGGCCGGCGAACGAAAATTCCCAGTCGGGGTGCGATGGATCCAGCTGCTCGCCGACCTTCGGGTCGGGATCGTGATCGTGCAGGTACTGCAGCGTGTGCCAGAACGCGTCGTGATACGCGTCGTGAGACAGCGGCTGTGGATCGGGTTCGAAGAAGACGGCGATGTTGTTCTTCTCATACTGCGGTTGCGTGGCCAGCTCGGCGAAGGTGGCCATGGTCGCGGGCAGCAGCGAGATGTCCTTGCCGTCGACCCACGAATAGAACATTTCGCCGCGCTTTTCGGCCTGTGTGCCAAAGAAGCATGGATAGCCGGGATCCATGACGTCGGCGCGCATCCGTTCGTATGACGTCGTCAGCCAGTCGGGAATCGGGCGATCGAACGCGTGGGCGCCGACGCGCCGGCCGCTGATGATGCGGGATTGCCAGTCGGCCGGGTCGATTGCATCGCCTTCCGGATCAGGGCGAACAGGGTCCTTGTCAGACAGCATCAAATGCTCCAGATGTGCGTGTGCTTGCACCGGGGCGCCGCGTGCGCTCCGGATGGCTCGGTCCATGAGGGGAGGCTCTGCGTCGAGCCTTCAGCTGATCGGCGGAGCGGCTTGCCCCACCGATCGACGACATCAGGTTGCGACCGCCGTCGTGGCCGCTCGGGCGGTTGCCGGAGGGGCGAGCTCCGCGATCCATTCGTCGGGAATGATGGGCTGGTGGTAGGTGCACGAATCCGACGTCACGGTCGAGCCGTGCAGCCGGCCGTCAGGTATCAGCACCATGTCGCCGGGGTGCATGGCGAGCTTCATCCCGAGGTTGCCCCAGAACAGCATGTCGCCGCTTTCGATCACGACGAGCCGGTGCTCGTTGTGCACGTGCGTGGTTGAACAAAGTTCATGCGGCTCGATGAACGTATCGCGGTCGATGTCCGGATGGTCCATTTCGATCTTGTCGTAGATCTGGCGTGCGTAGTCGCAGTACGTAGCGATCGACGACAGCCAGTCGAGTTGCTCGCCGAGATCCCAGCGGGCTCGCTCGGCCAGGCGTTGCGCGCCGGCCACGCCCTGCGAGAACTGATGAAGCGCACGGGCGCCGTGCCGTTCCAGGAGCGTTTCGACCGTCCGTTCGAAACGGAACCGCAGCGCCTTGCCCAGTGCGATCAGATCGTCGCCGGCCGCGAGGTTCGGCGCGATGTGCGCGCAGGCCTTGAGCAGGGCGCCGCCGAACGCAAGATGTTCCGCTTCGGCGACGAATGCCGAGCCGGCGAGCGCGAACGCGCGATCCGGCCGGGAACCGAGTGCGTAGAGCAGGTTGCATCTGGCCAGGGTGGTCGGCAAGTAGAACTGCCAGTACGAATGGGTCTGGCGCGTGACGCCGCACATCGCGGCGATGCGCGCGAAGCGGGTATCGTCGGGTAGTGAGCTCGCAAGACTCGGGCGCAGCTCGCTTGCGAGCCAGTCGAAGTAGCCGGAGCCGGCGGCGCGTGCGAGCGCGGCGCGCCGCGATGGCAGCGTCGCCCAGCGTTGCAGCACGATGAAACGCAACCCTTCCTCGAGGAAGTGGCGTTGCAGCAGCTTCTCGAAGCGGGCATGCCAGAACTGGAGCTCGTCGTGCAGCGTTGCGTCCAGGCGCGCGCTCAGCATCTCGAGCGTCTCGGCGGGCCGCGCCTCGTTGCCCAGATATTCGAACGCGTAGGCTTCGAGGTAGGGCCGCAGGCGCGCCCCGAGAATGCGCGGCTCGTCGGCATAGAACGCGGCCCAGCGCTGCTGGTCGCTTTCGTCGAGTCCCGGCGCGCGCGCAATGTCGAGCTCGTTGATCGTCAGCAGCGTACGCTGGCTCGCGAGCGACGGAAGGCGGCTGACGTTGCCGGCCCGCACTGGCTTCTGATACTGCAGGAAGTTGAAATCCTCGGGGCGCAGCGGGCGCCGGTAGAAATCGTCGTTCAGCACCAGCTCGTCGACCGTCGCGCTGCGAAACGGCTCGTAGGTCGCGAATTCACGCAGCAGCGCGAGGAACATGTCCCGATGCGCATGCTGCGCGGAAAAATTGAATAGCGGCAGTGAGTCTCTCGAATTCATGAAAAGCGGCTCCGATTATCGGAATTGGCCGGCACGCAGCGGACATGCGGATGACTGCGCGCCCATCTTCGTTTCAGTCGACCGGCTGAATATCGGCGTGTGTTCGATGCGACAGGGCGTTGTTCAGGGATACTTCGATCGTTCCGATCAAATCGGCACGATGACTGTTGATGAAAAAATGGCCGCCTTCGAACATCGAACGTTCGAAACCGCCGTACGTTTCGTCTCGCCATGCGTCGAGTGTCGCGATATCGCGCGTGTCGTCGTCGTGACTGCCGCCGAACGCATGAACCGGGCAGCGGAGCAGCGCCCGTGCACCGGCCCGTGGCAAGCGCCAGGTGCCGTAAAGATGGAAGTCGTTGCGCACCACGGGCAGGATCAGTTCGACGAATTCGCGATTCGCAAGCAGTTCGGGCGCGGTTTGTTCGAACGACCTGAGTTCGTCGAGCACGTCGCTCTCGGAGCAGGTCAACCAGTCGGATCGAGGTGCGTGGTGCCGAGGCGCGACACATCCCGACACACCCAGCCAGCAGGGCTCCGAGCCCGTCCTGCGCCGCAGTTCGTGCGCCAGTTCGAACGCGATCAACGCTCCGAGGCTATGCCCGAACAGTGCGTACGGTCGGTCGGGGGCGGCTTGCACATCCTTGCTCAATCGATCGATCAGCGACGACCAGTCCGGGATCAGCGATTCGTGATGGCGGACGCCGCGGCCCGGCAAATGAATCGGCGCGATGCGCAGCCACGCTGGTGCGAGGCGCGGCCAATCGCGGAAGATCGCGGCCGCTCCACCCGCATACGGCAGGCAAAACAAGGTGATCGATTGCATGGAGACGGATTAGTGCGTGGTTGGCGCGGTGGAGGGCGTGTCGTCGGCCTGGGTCGATGCTTCCATTGCACGACGCAGGCTGAGCGGGCGCATGTCCACCCACACTTCGTCGATATAACTGAGGCATTCGGCCTTGCTGCCCTGCTTGCCCGCGGTCCGCCAGCCTGCTGGCAGACTCTTGTAGGTCGGCCAGATCGAGTACTGTTCTTCGTGATTCACGACTACGTCATAGACGGTGTTTTCATCGCCCCAGCTCATGATGACCTCATTAGTTATCCGAAATATATGACAGGGTCATATAGTCGGATGAGGGTTGAAATGAAAATGAAATGATTTTCTAGGGAATTCGGCAAGGAGGTTAAGATTCCTTACTGATTCATAACGGCTTGCGAGAAAAGGCTGGCGTTATACATGGAAAGCAGAATAGGGTACCCGCGAAAGCTCGTCAAGAAATGAGAATCATTCTCATTTAAAATTGGATTCGCGGAGTGGAACGCATCCCGACGTTGGTCTGCGTCGAACGGGTCTGCCGATGGCCTGCACCGTCGTATTGCCGATTCGGCGGAAGTTCTGCATGACCGATGGCGAGACTGACGTGATGTCATGCCAAGGCGAATCGGGTTCGGTCGTTGAAGTATTTGGCGATTTTGATTCGTTGAAACCACGCTTGGCCCGACCGATTGATCGCATCCGTCGGAGCGGAGCGGGGCGGCAGCAGCCAACTGTGTCTGCTCAGATCGGAGTCGTGCGATCCCAGTCATTATCCGGACACCGGCATGGACGATTTGCTTCGTGCGGTCTGCCGGACACCGGACGGGATCGAGAGCAGCGATCCTTTGTGGTCATCGGCACGTTCAGGCTGCCCAGGTCGGATAACGTCGGCAGCCTGGAGAATATAGATGGCAGCATCACGCGTTCGGCCGGATCGCGTTTTGCCACGGCTCGGCGGGCTTGCCTTGGTACGCCGAAGTTCGAGTGGCAACGGTGCCGTCCGCAGATCGCCGCGCAAGACCATTCACCGCTATGGGCAATTCTGCGAAGCAACAGGCTGCCCATCGCGATATGGATCATGGCCTCGGAGATGTCGGCACGCTGCTCGTAGTCGCGCACCAGTCGACGCCTGCGCACCATCCAGCCGAAGGTGCGCTCGACGACCCAGCGGCGCGGCAATACGACGAAGCCCGTCTGCTGTTCGTGGCGCCGTGCGATCTCGATCACGAAATCCAGGGTCGCGGTCTTGTCCATGAGTGCCGTTCGGTCGTATGCGCCGTCGGCAAATAAGTGCTTCACGGCCGGCCAGCGCTTTCTCACGGCTTCCAGCACGGCCTGCGCACCCGTGCTGTCCGCGATGTCCGCCGGCGTCAGGTCGACCATCAGCAGTCGCCGCTCGGTATCCACTGCCGCTCGGTATCCCCTGCGATATGCCGTTTCCGGCCGGCGATCTTCTTCCCCGCATCGTAGCCACGCTTGCCGGCCGATGGCGCCTTCACCGACTGGCTGTCGATGACGACTGCGCTCGGACACGATTGTCGCCCCGCACGTTCCCGATCCAGCATGACTACCACGTCATGCAGCGTGCGAAACAGGAAACGACGCATCAGTCGGCGAAACCACCCGTACACCGTTTGCCAGGGCGGAAAATCCTTCGGCAGCATGCGCCAGCCGCAACCGGCGCGCACCAGGTAGCGCAATGCGTTGACACCTCGCGCAAATCGCACTTCCGACGACGCCCGCCTGAAGCCGCTCGAGGCAGCAATTCCCTGATCGCAGCCCACTCGACGTCCGTCATGCCACTTGGGTACCGCTTCGTTTTGCGAGCCAGCTTCGCTTGCCGTTCATGATGTTCTTTTTTCCACATGCCTCCTTTAAATCATGTCCGAGCCCAATTTTCAAACGCGCTCTAACTCAGAACGGAGGGTGCATCGTGCAGCGCGGCTCCGTGCAGCGCGGCTCGACCGGGAAAGCGCCGTGCGCTTCGTCGTCGCGACGTTCCGGACGCTCGGCGCGAGCGGGACGCGCCCGCGCGGCGAGGGCGCGGAATATCCGCGGCATCCGGTCGCCGGTATGATCGCGATGACGCATTCGACGTTCGCCGCTTGCTACGATCGACGTCGCCGCGAATGGCACGATCGGCCAACGCACGGGGCGCGACGTGGACTGCACCCGAATGTTCCGGTAAAGTGGGCCGTCGCGTCGGCCCTGGCTGATTGTCCGCGCAACGTTCGTCCATTGAGGGGCCGCCCGGCGGCTCCGGCCGTTCGCGAATCCGCCGAACGAGGTGGGCCGTCGTGTCGTCGGCATCGGTTGACCGGCGTGCGACGGCACTTTCGAGAATCGCTGATGGATGAACTCCTCTCATACTACGAACGCGAATTGGCGCTTCTGCGCCGCCATGTGCGCGATTTCGCCGAGCGCTATCCGAAGATCGCGAGCCGCATGCAGCTCGCGAGCGGCGCCGACGGCAGCAGCGAGGATTCCCAGGTCGAGCGATTGTTCGAGTCGTTCGCGCTGACGGGCGCACGTGCGTCGCGGCACATCGAGGACGACTACTCCGAATTCACGAAAGCGTTCGTCGAGGCGCTGTATCCGCATTATCTGCGGGCCTTCCCGTCGTGCGCGATCGCCTGCTTCGACGTGGATGCGAGCCGCGCCGCGCAGATGTCGACGTCGGTCGTCGTGCGGCGCGGCACGGAGCTGTCCAGCCGGCCCGTCAAGGGCGCGAAGATATTCTTCCGCACCGCCTACGACGTGACGCTGTCGCCGCTGCAACTGACCGCCGCGCGCTTTCACGGCATGTCACAGGCGCCGCAGTCGTTCCGGCTGCCGCCGAAGGCGGGGGCGCAGATCTCGCTGTCGTTCGCGATCCGTTCGCCGCATGCGTCCGTCGCCGACCTGAAGCTCGATGCCGTTCGCCTGTACGTCCGCGGCGAGCCGCTGATGAGCGCCGCGCTGCGCGATGCGCTGTCGATTCGTGCATTGCAGGCGTACGTCGAGCCGGATCACAGCGGGCGATGGGTGGCGCTCGATCGGGTGCCTTTCGCCGCAGTCGGCGTGTCGCGCGAGGACAGCCTGATCCCTTGCCCGGAGACCGTGCATCCCGCGTATCCGCTGCTGACCGAGTATTTCGCGTTTCCGGAGAAGTTCGGCTTCTTCGACTGCGACCTGCGTCAAGCCGGGCGTCTCGGCGGGCGGCATTTCACGCTCCATTTACTGCTGAAAGACATTCCGGCCGATTCAGCAACGGCGAACGTGCTCGAATCGCTGAGCGCCGAGCACGTGCAGCTCGGCTGCACGCCGGTGGTCAATCTGTTCGAAACGTCCGGCAAGCTCGGCCCGCAGCCGAGCGCCGCGTCGGACACGCAGATGTATCCGCTCGTCGTCGACAAACAGAATGCCTATGCGTTCGAGGTCTATTCGGTCGATGCGGTGACGCAGGTCCAGGACACGCCGCAAGGCGACCGGATTACCCCCTTCCCGTCGCTTCATTCGCTGTACCACGGTGGGCACGCGACGCGGGCGTCGTTGTATTGGCGGGTGCATCGCGACGCGCTGATCGCGAGGAGCGAGCCGGGGCACGAGCTGTCGCTCGGCTTCGTCGACGGCGCGCTCGAGCCGGCCGCGCCGCCGCCCGGTCTCGATTTCGAGCTCACGTGCAGCAATCGCGATCTGCCGGAACAACTGCCGCACGGCGTGCCGGGCGGCGATCTGATGATGGAAGGCGGCACGCTCGCGAGCCGGATCAATCTGCTGCAGCGGCCCACGCGGCCGCTTCGTTTCCGGGAGGCGCGCGGCGCGCTGTGGCGATTGATCTCGCAGCTCTCGTTGAATTCGCTGTTGCTGGCGGGCGGCGCGGGCGCCGTGCGCGACATGCTCAAGCTTCACGACCTGCAAGAGTCGCCGGCAACGGCTCGCCAGATCGCGGGTGTCGTCGACGTATCGCAGAAGCCCGTGACGGCCTGGGTATCCGAAAAGCCGTTCGCGAGCGTCGTGCGAGGCCTCGAGATTCGCATCACGGTCGACGCGGACTGCTTCGCGGGCACCGGCGTCAACACGTTCGCGCAACTGATGGATTGTCTGCTGAGCCAGTACGTTGCGCCGACCGGCTTCACGCAGCTCGTGCTCGTGTCGAATCAAACCGGCGACGAGCTGTGCCGATGTCCGCGCCGGTCGGGCGGCGGATTCCTGATCTAGCGGACGTAGCGGGCATGGTGGCGGTCCGTGTGCGGCGGGCCGCCGCGCTCGCTCAGGCCGCGGCTGCCAAGTCGGGCGCGATCAGGGCGGGCGTGACGAGCATCACGCCGCGCGCAACCGGATCGCCGATCGATGCCGCGAAGGTCGGCTGCTGTGCGTCGATCGCGCGCCAACCGGCGACCGCGATCACGCCGAGCGCCAGTGCCGCACCGCTTTCCCCGTTCGTGATGCCGAGGTGGCGGCAGCGTCCGCGGGCGTCGCCGGGCCATGTCCGCTCGGTGACGCCGGCGATTTCGGCGCGGCGACTGCTGCGCTGATCCGCGTCGCTGACGAGTCCGCAGTCGGCCGTCTCGAGGCCGGACGCGGCCGTTTGCACGCGCGCCGCGTCGAGCAATTGTGCGAGCGTATCGGCCGGCGGCTTGGCCGCCGCGTCGCCGGAATCGAGGCGGCGAGCCGCGACGAGCCGGTGGATGCGCGCGGCGTCCGCCGCATCCGCCGACACGGGATGGGCGAGCAGCAGCGCACATGCACCTTCGCTCGGCACCTGGCCGTTCGGTTGATTGTGTCCGAAGAGCCCGCCGGCATTGTCGAGCGCGTGCACGGTCGTCTCGCTCAGCGACGAATCGCACGCCAGCACGATGTGGCTCGCGGCCGACGGCTCGTGATGGCGCGATGCGATCAGCTCGTCGATGACGATCCACGCCTGCACCGGGTCCGTGATCGTTCGCGTCTGCACGTGTTCGACGCCGGGCATCCAGCGTTCGCGCGCGACGTGCGCGTCGAGCCACGCGGCGAGCGTGGCCGCCACCGGCTGCCAGCGCTCCGGCAGCAGCAGATGCAGCTTGAGCGGCTCGGCGGCGCGGTTGGCGTCGCCCATCGACAGCACCGCGTGGCGCTCGAGCAATTCGTCGAGCGTGTCCGCGGCGAGCAGCAGCGCGCGCCAATGTTCGCCGTTCAGCGCAGCGCCGGCGCCGGGCGGCAGCAAGCCTTCGTCGAAACGGTCGAGCGAAACCGATGCCACGCCGCTCGCGAATACGCCCGTGCCGTCGGGTCGCCGTAGTTCGGGGTGCAAACCGACGGCGGTTTCGTCGCGGGCGGCGTCGTCGATTTCGGCGGTCGTCGCGCCCGTCGGGAGTCGCACGGCGCTGTCGAGCAGCGCGATCGTCCATGTGCGCCTGGCTTCTTCATCCGCAGCCTGCGAGGCATCGGCCGCAGGCGCAGCGGAGGCGGTCTCCCGTGGTGCGTCGGCCTGCGATTCGCGCAGCCGGCCGACGGCCTTGCGTCCCCACGCGATGCCCATGGACAGCAGCGACGGCAGCGCGATGCCGTACAGCAGCAGTTCCGTTCCGCTCGGCGGGTGGTAGGTCGCTTTCCAGTGCTCGTCGCCATGCTCGTCAATGCGGCGATCCTGATTTTGGCCGGAGCGGCGTTCCATGCGATCGGGCAGGGCGTCGCCGACATCGAGCAGGCCTACAAGCTGATCACGCCGATCGCCGGCGGCGCAGCGGCCTTGCTGTTCGGCGTCGCGCTGCTCGCGTCCGGCCAGAGTTCGACGCTGACCGGCACGATCGCGGGCCAAGTCATCATGGACGGCTTCCTGCACGTGAAAATACCGTGTTATCAGCGCCGCCTGATCACGCGCGGGCTCGCGTCCCGGTGCTCATCGGCGTGCTGTGGCTCGGCGACGGTGCGATCGGGCAGTTGCTCGTGTGGAGTCAGGTCCTGTTGAGCGTGCAACTGCCGTTCGCGATGTGGCCGCTGATCCGCTCGGTCAGCGATCGATCGTTGATGAGCGACTATGCGATCGGCCGTGGTGCGCAGGTCGTCGCATGGACGTTGTTCGCGTTGATCGGCGGAACGAATCTGTTGCTCATGACAGGCTTTCTGGGCTGACGCGAATGGCAATCGCATCGGAAGACGGATGCATTCGACGTTTTCGGCGGCCGGTCGATTGGATCGATGTGCAGTGTGCGGCGCTCGCTGATTGTAGCGTCGTACTTTCGGATGCCGAATGGATTGTCTGCAACGTTCGGTGCGTCATGAAACGGCGCTGAGCGAGCCTGCCATGACGGTTAAGACGTCGCCGGCTACAAAGCGACATCGCGCGCTTCATTGTGATCACCGAGATGCTGGCGACGCGCTGATGGAACGGCCCGGGTTTCCCGGGCCGCGTCGCTTGTGGACGGTCTGTTTCGTCCAATAGGCGCGGACTATGACCGGCAGAGCCAATCGATAGTTGTCGCGTTCGTCGAATCCGCGTGTAATGGACGATCCCATTGCACGACGCGCATCCATCCAGCTCGGAGACGGAATTGAAAATCCCGGCGCCAGTGAAGAGAGTGGTCGATTACAACGTGAAGGTCCGGGTGAAGACGGACGGCACGGGGGTCGATATCGCGAACGTGAAGATGTCGATGAATCCGTTCGACGAGATCGCGGTCGAGGAGGCGGTGCGCCTGAAGGAAGCGGGCGTGGCGACGGAAGTGATCGCGGTGTCGGTGGGCGCCGCGCAGGCTCAGGAAACGCTTCGCACGGCGGTCGCGATCGGCGCGGACCGTGCGATTCTCGTCGGATCGAACGACGAAGTGCAGCCGCTCGGCGCCGAGAAGATCGAGACGGCGGCGAATGCGGGCGCGTCGCAGTTCGTGAGCCGCGAGGTGACGAAGCTGGACCGTCCGGAGCTGACGTCGGCGAGCATCATCGTGTCGGGTGGCCGGGGCTTGGGCGGCGGCGAGAACTACACGAAGGTGCTGGAACCGCTGGCGGACAAGCTCAGCGCGGCGGTCGACGCGGGCTACGTGCCGAGCGACTACCAAGTGGGCCAGACGGGCAAGATCGTTGCGCCGCAGCTGTACATCGCGGTGGGCATTTCGGGCGCGATCTGGCATCTGGCGGGGATGAAGGATTCGAAGGTGATCGTCGCGATCAACAAGGACCCCGAAGCGCCGATCTTCAGCGTGGCCGACTACGGCCTCGTCGGCGATCTGTTTACGCTCGTGCCGGAACTCGCCGGCGCGTCGCGGTAACCGGCCGGACATCGACCCATCTGAAGCAGGAGGCCAACATGCCGAACAACGCCGCGATTGCGCCGCAGTCCTATCTGTTCGTCCCGGGTAGCCGGCCGGACCGGTTCGAGCGCGCTTTATCGAGCGGTGCCGATGCGGTGATCGTCGATCTCGAGGATGCGGTCGAGCCGGCCGCGAAGGAAGCGGCGCGCGAAGCCGTCGCCGCGTGGGCGTCCCGCAGCCACCCGGTGCTCGTGCGGATCAACGGCCGCGACACGCGCTGGTTCGAACAGGATGCGAAGCTCGCTGCGCTCGACGGGGTGGCGGGCATCGTGATCCCGAAAGCCGAGCGTCCGGACGATGTCGTCGCCGTGGTCGAGCGCGCGCGGCGCAAGGTGCCGATCTTTCCGCTCATCGAGACCGCGCAAGGCATGTGGTCGGCGATGGATATCGCGAAAGCGCCGTGCGTGAAGCGCCTGATGTTCGGCACGCTCGATTTCATCGCCGAAATGGGGATGGATGACGATCGCGATCCGCTGAATCCGCATCGTGCGCAACTGGCGCTCGTGTCTCGCGTCGCGGGGCTCGACGCGCCCGTCGACGGCGTGACGCCCGACGTGCACGACGTCGACCGGCTGACCGCCGACACGCTGAACGGCAAGCATTACGGCTTCGGCGCGAAGCTCTGCATTCACCCGGCGCAGGTCGCGGCCGTGCATGCGTGCTACAGCCCGAGCGAGCGCGAGCTGGATTGGGCGGCGCGCGTCGTCGACGCGATGTCGCGCGCCGAAGCGGGGGCGATTACCGTCGACGGGAAGATGGTGGATCGCCCGGTCATGTTGCGGGCGCAGCGGCTGCTCGCTTGCGCGGCATACCGTCGATCGGGAACGTCCGAGTGACGGTCGCGTCCTTCGCAGGCGGAAGTCCGGATGCAACCGCCGCGCGGTCTCGGCGTAGCCAGTCTGTTCGACATTCGACATCCAACATTCACGGCTCGTCGCTCGTCAGGCGACAATGAAGAGCATGCGGCCGACGGCGAGCGACTGTACGGCCCGAATGCATTCCATTTCCGGCGTTGTCCGACGCTTGGTGAAGATCGAAACGTCGATCGGAAATAGCGCATTCCGAAGCAATCGCTGCAACAGCGCAGACTCGAGCGATCCACGCACACGCCCGATTCGAATCACGCAAGCTGCGGGCCAAACGCGATTCCCGTGCGATGAAGCGCGGAGATCGCCATTCAATCAAAAAGCGCCGCCCGAAGCGGCAGCGACACTCCACGACATGTCACGGAGCCGCGGCCCGCGCGGCATCCCGATCGCCCTCGACGGTCGTCGGCGAGATGTCCTCGAGCGCATGCCGGCTCGTCTCGATTCGTAGCATCCCGATCGCGATGCACAACGCGACGAAGATAGCGCTGACCATCGCGATCACACCGCTCACGCCGAAGTGCTGGTAGAGCGTCAGCGCGAGATACGGCGTCGCGATCGACGCGGCGCGGCCGGTCATGCCCGCGAAGCCGGTGCCGCGCAGCCGCACCTCCGTCGGGAACAGCTCGGGAATGAAGCCGAACAGGCCGAGCGTCGTGATCGTGTAGATGCCCGTCACGAGGCAGAAGCCGACGACGACGATCGCCGTGACGTCGCGCAGCGACACGTAGATCCAGCCGAGCACGATGCTGACGACGGCCGCGTAGACGATGCCTTTCGCGCGGCCGATCCGGTCCGCGATCAGGTAGCCGCACACGCCGCCGACGGGCGAGCCGATCGACATCAGCATCACGAAGCCGAGCGACTTCACGACCGACAATCCCTCCGACACGAAGAACGTCGGCAGCCATGCAATGAATCCGTACAGGCCGATGTTGACGGCGATCGCGGTCATCGCGGCGACGATCGTGCGGTTGCGCATGTCGGGCTTGAAGAGCGCGTTGAACGGCGCCGTGCCGACGTTCAGGTCGACGATGCGTTTGACGGGCGGCAGTTCGCCGACTTGCGCGGCGACTTCGCGCTCGATGTCCCGCAGCGTCTTTTCCGCTTCGTCGAGCCGTCCGACGGATTCGAGCCAGCGCGGCGATTCGGGCATCCGGTGCCGCAGGAACCAGACGACGAGCGCGCCGCATCCGGCGATCGCGAACATGTATCGCCAGCCGAGATTCGGGATGACCCAATAGCCGACGGCGAGCGCGAAGAACAGGCCGCTGTTGATGATGATCGCGAGCAGCGACACCCACTTGCCGCGCGTCGACGGCGGAACAAACTCCGCGAGCGTGCCGGCCGCGACGACGAGCTCCGCGCCGAGCCCGAGACCCATCACGAAGCGCAGGCCGACCAGCCAGCGGATGTCGGGGGCGAAGCACGCGGCGAGCGACGCGAGGCCGAACACCGCGAGATTCAGCTGATACGAATAGCGTCGGCCGAGCCGGTCGCCGACGTAGCCGGCAAGGCCGGCCCCGATCATCATGCCGACGAAGGTCGCCGACACGAAGGTCGCGCCGCTGCGCAGATCGGCGAAGCCCGTCTTCACCATCGCGGCGACGGCGCCGTTCGCGAGATAGAGATCGAACGCGTCGAGGAACGCGCCGGCCGCGATCAGGCCGAGGATTTTCCAGTGGAACGGTGAAACGGGCAGGCGGTCGAGTCGACCGGCCGCGTTGACGATCGGTGTCATGCGTGTCTCCTGATAGGGGTGATGCGTGTCGGCCGGCCCTGCTTCTGGGGCGGGGTCCCGGCCAGGTATCGCCGCTAGACGACGCGCTTGTCGCGCAAGCCGGCTATGCGGTCGTCGCCGTAACCGAGCTCGCGCAGGATCGCCTCCGTGTGCTGGCCGAGCGCCGGCACGGGCGCCATCGCGGGTTCGTCCTGCGCGGCGAGTCCGGGCGGGTAGAGCGCGGGCACCGGGCCCGCCGGCGTGTCGACGCGCGTCCAGCGATGCCGCGCCTTGAGCTGGCCGTGCTGCCAGACCGCTTGCATGTCGTTGACTTGCGCATTCGCGATGCCGGCCTCGTCGAGGCGGGCGATCACCTCGTTGGCCGTCAGCGTCGAAAAGGCCGTGCGGATGATGTGCTCGAGCGCGTCCCGATGGCTCGAGCGCTGGCTGTTCGTGCAGAAGCGATCGTCGGCGGCGAGGTCGGGCAGGCGCACGACGACGTCGCAAAAGCGCGTCCATTCGCGTTCGTTCTGCAGGCCGAGCATCACGGTCTTGCCGTCGCCCGCCGGAAACGGACCGTACGGATAGATCGTCGCGTGCGATGCGCCGGTGCGTCGCGGCGGAGTCTGGTCGTCGATCGCGTAGTAGAGCGGATAGCTCATCCACTCGACCATGCTTTCGAGCATCGACAGATCGATGTGCCGCCCGCGCCCGGTGCGCTCGCGCTCGATCAGCGCGGCGAGGACGTTCGTATACCCGTACATGCCTGCTGCGATGTCGGCGATCGAGCAGCCGGCTTTCGCCGGATGCTCATCGGTGCCCGTGATGCTGAGAAAGCCCGATTCGCTCTGGATCAGCAGGTCGTACGCTTTCTTGTCGCGATACGGGCCGTCGAGCCCATAGCCCGAGATGTCGCAGGCGATCAGATGCGGATAGCGATCGCGCAGCGACGCGTAGTCGAAGCCGAGCCGTTGCATCGCGCCGGGCGCGAGGTTCTGCACGAGCACGTCCGCGTTCGCGAGCAGCTGATGCACGATATCGACGGCCTCCGGCTGCTTGACGTCGAGCGTCACGCTTTCCTTCGAGCGGTTCGTCCACACGAAATGCGACGCGAGTCCGGACACGCGCTCGTCGTATTGCCGCGCGAAGTCGCCGGTGCCGGGACGTTCGATCTTGATCACGCGCGCGCCGAGATCGGCGAGCTGACGCGTGCAGAACGGCGCCGCGATCGCATGCTCGAACGTCACGACGGTGATGCCGGTAAGCGGGCGCATGGCGGTCCTCCGTCAGAACGAGCGCGGCAGACCGAGGATGTGCTCGGCCACGTGCGACAGGATCAGGTTCGTCGAGATCGGCGCGACCTGGTACAGGCGCGTTTCGCGGAACTTGCGCTCGACGTCGTATTCGCACGCGAAGCCGAAGCCGCCGTGAAATTGCAGGCATGCGTTCGCGGCTTCCCACGACGCATCCGCGGCGAGCAGCTTCGCCATGTTCGCTTGCGCGCCGCAGGGCTCTTGCGCGTCGAACAGCGCGCACGCGCGATAGCGCATCAGGCTCGCCGCCTCGATGTTCACGTACGCGCGCGCGATCGGGAACTGCACGCCCTGGTTCTGGCCGATCGGGCGGCCGAACACGACGCGATCCTTCACGTATTGCGACACCTTGTCGATGAACCAGTAGCCGTCGCCGATGCACTCGGCCGCGATCAGCGTGCGTTCCGCATTCAGCCCGTCGAGGATGTACTTGAAGCCCTGGCCTTCTGCTCCGATCAGGTTCTCGGCGGGAATCTCGAGGTTGTCGAAGAACAGCTCGCTGGTCTCGTGATTCACCATGTTCGGGATCGGACGAACCGTCATGCCCTTGCCGATCGCATCGTGCAGATCGACGAGAAAGATCGACATGCCTTCGCTCTTCTTCTTCACGTCCGACAACGGCATTGTGCGCGCGAGCAGGATCATCAGATCGGAGTGCTGAATCCGCGAGATCCAAACCTTCTGGCCGTTCACGACGTAGCGGTCGCCGCGCCGTGCGGCCGTCGTCTTGATCTTCGTCGTGTCGGTGCCCGTCGTCGGCTCGGTGACGCCCATCGACTGGAGCCGCAGCTCGCCGGACGCGATGCGCGGCAGATAGCGCTGCTTCTGCTCGGCGGAGCCGTGGCGCAGCAGCGTGCCCATGTTGTACATCTGGCCGTGGCATGCGCCGGAATTGCCGCCCGAGCGGTTGATCTCTTCCATGATGACCGACGCTTCGGTGAGCCCGAGGCCCGAGCCGCCGTATTCCTGCGGGATCAGCGCGGCGAGCCAGCCGGCTTTCGTCAGCGCGTCGACGAATGCTTCGGGGTAGCCGCGCGCTTCATCGACCTTGCGGAAATACTCGGCGGGGAACTGACTGCAGAGATCGCGGACCGCTTCGCGGATGTCTTGATAGGAATCGATGACGTGATTCATGAGTGTTCGGGGCGACGTTTGACGTTATCGGGCGAGCGACGCGCGGGCGGACATCGTCAGCCAGCCGTCGTGATCTTTTGCCCACAGTTCGACCGAGCTGCCGTCGGGCGCGAGGCGGCCGCACAGCGTGAACGCGTGACCGAAGAACGTCGGCCGCACGGCCCGGTATGCGTAGTCGACGACGACAGCCTCCGGCATGGCGTGCGACACGAGATCGAGCAGCAGCGTCGCGATCAGCGGGCCGTGAACGACGAGGTCCGGATAGCCTTCCGCCTGCTGCGCATAGGATCGGTCGTAATGGATGCGATGGCCGTTGAAGGTCAGCGCCGAATAGCGAAAGAGGAGCGCCTCGGTCGGCGCGATCTCGCGTTGCCACTGCGCGCCGTAGGGCGGTGCTTTCGGCGGCGGCAGCGGCGCGCCCGGTTCGGCGGGCTCGCGATAGACGATGTCCTGCGCTTCGTGGATGACGGTCGCGCTGTTCGACTCGATCACGTGCTCGACCGTGACGAACGCGAGCCGGCCGCTGTGTCCGTCCTTGTGCGTGAGCGACGCGACGCGCGACGTACGCGTCGCGGTATCGCCGATCGCGAGCGGCGCGAGAAAGCGCAGGCGGCCGCCTGCCGCCATCCGGCGCGGCAGGCCGAGATCGGGCAGGAAGCCGCCCGTGCGCCGGTGGCCGTCGGGGCCGAGTCCGGATTGTCGCGCGGCTGTCCAGAAGTACGCCCAGTGCCAGATCGGCGGTAGCGCGTCGCCGATGCGCGGGGGCGCGTCGCGGTCGAGCGTCGCGGCGAGCGCGGCGGCGGGAGCGGGGGAAATGAGGTCGGTGACGATCCGGACCGCGTCGTCGCGGCGGTCCGCGGGTGTAGCGTGCATTGTCGTCTCCATCGCCGGGCGGGCCGGGCTGCTTGGAATAGGATGGAGACGACTTTAGGTGAACCGGCGTCGCGCGGGAAATACCAATTGAATGTGCCTGACATAGGCGTATCCTATGGCTTTTCGATCGACCGGCCTTGCCATGGACGTCCGTCAGCTTCGCTATTTCGTCAGCATCGTCGAGTACGGCAGCCTCGGCAAAGCGGCGGAGAAACTGTACATCGCGCAGCCGTCGCTGAGCCAGCAGGTCGCGAAGCTCGAGGACGATCTCGGCGTCGCGCTGCTCGTGCGCAGTCCGCAAGGCGTGAAGCCGACGGCGGCGGGGCAGGCGCTGTATCGTCATGCGCGGCTCGTGCTGCGGCAGATGGATCAGCTGCGGCAGGAGGTGCGCGAAGGCGCGGGCGCGGAATCGGGGACGGTCGCCGTCGGTTTTCCGACGACGATGGCGTCAGTGCTCGCGATGCCGGTGTTCGAGCGCGTCCGCGCGCGCTATCCGGGTATTCGTCTGCAGTTCTTCGAGAGCATGAGCGGTTACATCAACGAGCTGCTCGCGAACGGCCGGCTCGATCTTGCAATCCTGTTCCGCGAATCCAACACGACGGGCATCACAGCGATGCCCGTGCTCGACGAGGCGCTGTACCTGCTCGGCGAGCCGGGCGGCGCCGTGTCGCCGCGCGCCCGCACCTGTGCGTTCGCCGCGCTCACGGGCGTGCCGCTCGTCGCGCCGAGCGTGTCGAACGGGCTGCGACTCTTGCTCGAGCGGATCTTCGCGCGCGAGGAGGTGCCGCTCAACATCGTCGCCGACATCGATTCGCTGCCGACGCTGCTGTCGATCGCGCAATCGGGCGCCGCTTGCACGATTCTTCCCGCGTCGGCGCTCGCGTTGCGCGATGCGGCGAACCGGCCGAAGATGCGCCGCATCGTCGAGCCTGAGATACGGCGTCCGGCGAGCTTGTGCTGGTCGAACACGTCGCCCGTGAGCTCGGCTGCGCTCGCGGTGCGCGAGACGATCGTCGAGCTGATCGCGGAGCTCGCGGACAGTGGCGTGTGGGCGGGCATCTCGCTGCGTCCGCGCGCCGAGCCGCCCGCGTGACGGCTGATCGGGGGCGCGGCGCGCGGCGCGCGCAATCGCCGAGGCCGTGCAGGACGCACGGGTTTGATTCGCGATCCTGAAAAGGGTGGACATTCGCGCAATCGATGCGTCGCATGTGCTTCGCTCCGCACGCCGCGTTCGACGGAAGCGCAGCGTGACCGCGCGCGTGCGCACGTCGAACGGCGAAGTCGGGCGGCGTCGACGGTCCGGACGAAATCATCGAGCCGAGCCGAAGGTCGCGAAGATGACGCGCGTCGGAGACGCGTTTTCCGAACCGTCCGCAAACGATCGCCCGTCACACCTGCCGTGGCGGCGCTATCGCAACGACGCGACGTGCCGCTCGACGATCGACGCGAACGTGCCGAGACAGCCGGTGAAGAAATGATTCGCGCCCGGCACGACGACGACCGGAAGCCGCTGCGGACGCGCCCATTCCATCACGCTCGCGAGTGCGACGACCGCATCCGTTTCGCCGTGAACGACGAGCGTGTCGCCCGGCACCGCGGGCGTGTCGTATCGACGCTCGCGTTGCACGGTGCCGAACGGAACGCCGGCGAGCACCGCGCAGGCGGGCGGCGCGCCGGCGTCGGTCAGCGTCCGCGCGACCCGCGCCTGAACGAACGCGCCGAACGAAAAGCCGGCGAGCGCGAAAGGCTTGCCCGGATGCTCGCGACGCATCGCTTCGACGATCGCGAGCGTGTCGTCGGTTTCGCCGTGGCCTGAGTCATGCGCGCCTTCGCTGCTGCCGACGCCGCGGAAATTCGGCCGGATCGCGAGCCAGCCGTGCAACTGAAACACACGGGCGAGCGCGCGAGGAATCTTGTGCTCGGCATTGCCGCCTTGCAGCGGATGAGGATGAGTGACGACGACGATGCCGCGCGCGTCGCCGGGCGGCGCGTCGACGAACGCCTCGATCCGGCCGGCGTGGCCGTGCAGCGTCGTTTGGGTCGTGTTCGGACTGAAGAAGTCCATGGCGTACGGATAAGGAGATGCGTCGGAGTGCGTCCGTGGTGCGGACGATCAAGGTCCAAAGAGCGAGCATCGGGCCGGGCTTGCGCGACCGTGACTTTTGACCTTGACCTTGACCGTGCGCCAGACGCCGCAACGGCGGCGAGGAGCGCGGGGCCGATCGGGACTCGCCGATACGTCGATGCTTTCATGTTCTCGGGGATGTCTCGGCGATGCGCCGCCCGATACGATTATTTTCGCGGTCCCGCGGACAATGCGGTAGGACGAGTTTCCTCTGTCCGGCATAGGCGATGCCTATGGAGGGAGGGCGTGGCTCACATGCGTCGTGCGGACACGCGAGCCTTCCCACGTCTTGGGCTGCGGCGTCGCCAGACTTCCGCTGCGCGGCGGACGGCGGCGTGCGCGCATGGTTGCGGACAGCGAGGGAGGGTCGGATGCGTCGCTCGACGACGCCGCGTGCGGCGTGGCGCTCAACCGGGAAGCGCGGACAGAGTCCCGCGTATGCGACACACATTGTTTGCGTTAGTGAAACGGACTGTTAAGCGTGAGGGCAATGATCTATCGCGAAGAGCCGGGCATACTTTCGCGTGTCCCATTGTTCCCAGTCTGCTCGAAGAGCACGCTTTCGAAATTGAAACTACGCGTTCTCAAATCGTCGTCCTTATCGATCGTGGTCAGCGGGCTGCTGCTGGCCGCGTGTTCAAGCGCATCCGACATCAGCGCGACCGAAAAGCCGAACGTCTACACCGTCGATTCGAGCTCGCGCGGCATTCTGCTGTCGTGGGCCCGCGCGCACGAGCGGGCCGTTAACGAAGCGACGAGCTACTGCGCGCAGCGCGGGATGCAAGCGAGCATGAAGCGGGAATCGGTCGATCGCGGCAGCGGGCCTCAAGCGCACGCACAACTCGCGTTCGAGTGCCATCCGGCTTTCTGACAGGCGGATGCCGTTGCGCATCGCCGGCGGCTCGATAACAGGATCGTTTGTTGCTCAGTCGTGATGGCGCGTCATGCGAAACGGCGGCCGCGCTGCACGCACAGCAGAGTCCGTCGAATTTCGCGTGCATCCGCACGATGAAACAACCCGGGCGGACATGATTCGATCATGGCCGCCCGGTCGTTCGGGCATCGGCTTCGATACGCGTGGATCAGGTGAGCGACCGATGGCAGATCGTTTCCCGTCTCGGTGCGCGATTCCCGACACAAACGGCGAACAACGCAGCAGCCGGTCGCGTGCGCTAACGGATAGCGGCAATGAAAAAGCCCACACGGCTCGAACGAGCGGTGCGGGCTTTCTTGTCGCTTGTGCGTAGCGCCCATGGCGCAAGCAAACGTTGTCGTCCGACGCGAAGCGGAACCGGCGTCACACGACGAACGCTGCGCGATCCTTCCCGGCGATCCACGACGGCGGGCGGCCGCGGCCGCTCCACGTCGCGCCGGTTTTCGGATCGCGGTACTTCGGCTTGAGCTTGC
The DNA here is from genome assembly GCF_001523745.2 of Burkholderia mayonis. Lineage (NCBI taxonomy): Bacteria > Pseudomonadati > Pseudomonadota > Betaproteobacteria > Burkholderiales > Burkholderiaceae > Burkholderia > Burkholderia mayonis. The sequence goes on along the minus strand of NZ_CP013386.1, from coordinate 2,317,959 downwards.
CGCGACGGCGCAACGCGCCTGCACGTCCGAACACCTCCTGCGTCGTGAACTCGAATTCCTCGACGATTCGCTTCACTTCGGACAGCGCCGTGCTTCGCGCTTCCGTGCGGGCGGCGTCCAGTTTGATCATCAGGGCTTCTCGTTCAGCCAGAAGGTCGAGATAAGTTTCCATCGAAAAATTGCTCCCTTGCCGGTCGGGATTCGATCGCGTCCCGTATCGGCTGGCAAATGCATGGTTGTGTGTGATTGACGAATGACGATAAGTCGGCCGCCGATCGAAAACAGACGAAATCCGACGCGGCGATCGGCGAGTAAAACGAAAAATGCGACCGTGCTTCGGCGTCGATCGCGCTGCCGTCCGCGGTCAAACGGCGGCGTACTGCAAGCAGGCGAAGCGTCGGCCTGGTCTGCTTGCGGAGATGAAAAACCGGTATCCATTGGCGATGCCCGATGTCCTCGCGATGGCACGCCGATTCGACATCCGCTCGAGCGCGAAGCCCGTCGGACAGGGACTCGGAAGATCGTCATTTGGATGACAAAATTCTAACGGCCGGTGTCGATGCAATCCAGCGGATCGAATTTAGTTATTCATAAATTTCTGACATACATCGGATGTGCACGACGTGATGCATCGATGCCCCGAACGAAGTCGTCATCGATCGAAGCGAAACAGCGCGCGCGCCGAGTCGCAGAGAATGATGCGCCGTTGCGATGGGTCGGGGACCCAGTCATCGAGCGCCGAGCGCGTCGTGCGGAAATCGGTTCGATCGCGATGCTGCGTGTGCGGCCAATCGCTGCCCCAGACGAGACGATGCGGCGGAAATGCGCCGAGCAGCTCGCAGGCCGCACGCGTGCCGAATGCAGTGCCGTCTCCGGAATCGATGTTGCGATACGCGGCGGACAGCTTGACCCACACTTGTCCGGTGCCGGCGATCGACAGAAGAAACCGGAAGCCTGGATCGCGCGTGCCGAGATGCGGCGCCGGCCGCCCGAAATGATCGACGACGACGCGGCAAGACTGGTCGAGCAGCGCTGGAATGATCGCGGGGAGGTCGGCCGCGTCCCGGTGCACTTCGACATGCCAGCCGAGCGCGTTCGCCCGCGCGAGCAGCGCGCGCCAGCGGGGCGAGGTGAAATCCGGAATCGGCGAGCCGACGAGATTCAGGCGGATGCCGACCACGTCCGTTGCTTCGAGCCGCGCGAATTCGTCTTCGGCAGTACCCGGATTCACGACCGCGACGCCGCGAAAGCGCTGCGGATAGCGCGCGAGCACGTCGACGAAGAAGTGATTGTCGGTACCGAGAAAGCTCGGCTGCACGAGCACCGCGTGCGTGATTCCGCACGCGTTCAGATGAGCGACGTACGATTCGAGCGTCGCGTCATACTCCGGCGAGTGCCGCGCGGACGGAATGCGCGGCAGGCTTCGCAAGAACACGTGCGCGTGCGAATCGACGGCTTCGATCGGTGCGGCGCCGTCCCCGTACCACGCGTCGATCAGCGGATCGCACGCGTCGTGCGCGCGAGTGGCGGCGGTGCGGCCCGTCGTTTCGACTGCCGGATCGTTCGATGCCTGATCCATGAGAAATCCACGAAATGACGGACGCCTGAAAATGCCGGTCGACTCCTACAGCGCCGCTTCGCGGATCCGGGACTCGGGCTGCGACGCCTGGAAATCGCGCGCGCGCGTCTCGGGCAGGAACCAGACGGCGACGAACACGAGCCCGTAAGCGATGCCCGCGTCGATGCCGAGTGCGAGGCCGAGCGGCATCGACGTGCCCATGTGCCCGACGAGCACCGGGAAAATCGCCGACGCGACGCGTCCGAAGTTGTAGCAGAAGCCGACGCCGCGTCCGCGCACATTCCTCGGATAGAGTTCGTTGAAGAGCGCGCCGAGCGTGGCCGGGATGCCGGCCGCGAAGAAGCCGAGCGGGAAGCCGAGCAGCAGCATCGCGACGTTGTTGAGCGGCAGCAGCACGTACAGATTGACCGTCACGACGCAGCAGGCGGAGAACAGCATCAGGTTCCGGCGACGGCCGATGCGGTCCTGCAAGTACGCGCTCGTCATGCATCCGATGATGAACGCGACGATGATCACGGCGAGATAGGCGCCGGTGCCGAGCACGGACAGGTGGCGCTCGGTCTTCAGGTAAGTCGGCAGCCAGGTCGTGATCGCGTGGTAGCCGCCGTGCGCGCCGACGCCGATCAGGCCGCCGACGATCGTCATCCTGAGCACCGACGGATCGAAGATGCTCTTGGCCGGCTGCACGGGCGCCGCCGCTGCCGCCGCCGTGCGCGTATCGTCGCGCGCCGGCTCCGGAATGGCGCGCCGGATGTACAGCACGAGGAGGGCGGGCAGCACGCCGATCGCGAACAGCACGCGCCACGCCCATTCGGGCGGCAGCCACGAGAAGATCAGCGTGTAGAGCAGCACGGCGCCGCCCCAGCCGAAGCCCCACGCGCTCTGGACGATACCCATCGCCTTGCCGCGGTGCTGCGCACGAACCGTTTCGCTCAACAGCACCGCGCCCGCCGTCCATTCGCCGCCGAAGCCGATCCCTTGCAGCGCCTTCAGCACCAGCAATTGCTCGAAGTTCTGCGCGAATGCGCTCAGGAACGTGAACAGCGAGAACCAGCACACGGTGATCTGCAGCGCGCGCACCCGGCCGAAGCGATCGGCGATCGCGCCGGCGAGCAGTCCGCCGATCGCGCCTGCGGCGAGCGTCGCGCCGCCGATCAAGCCCGCTTGCCCTTTGCCGATACCCCATGACGTGAGCAAGGCAGGAATGACGAGGCTGAACATCTGCGTGTCGACGCCGTCGAGCGCCCATCCGGAAAAACATCCTTTGAATGTGCGTCTTTCCACGGGCGATATTTCTTTGTACCAGCTCACTCACGCTCTCCAGAATGATGTCGCTTTAAAAGATTGGGAAAAAGCCCGCATCATATCGCCATATTTTATCGATGGGTAAACGACATATGCATCACGAATCCAAGCGTTATTGATAAAAGAAAATTATGATTACGGATTCCGTTGCGGCGTCGATCTTGCAAGTGGGAATGCCCGTCAAGGCCTATGTGGATTTGCTTGCGTCGTCGTATGTCCGATTCGATATGGCTTGAGTGGTCTTGCGAAACGATCGATCAAGTCGTTTCGATTGGTTGAATAGTTGGGCGTTGGAAATCGGGCGGCGAGTTCGTCTATTTTGAATGAGGGCAGAATGAAATCGTGTATTCGCGAAGTCTGTATGTCGATTCGGCGATGCGACGGCGCGACGATCGAAGCGGAGACTCATCGAGCTGCGTGATTATGGAATCCAAGCATCTTCGTTATTTCCTGGCCATCGCCGACACCGGCAGCCTGACCCACGCGGCGATCCGCTTGGGCGTCGCGCAACCCGCGCTCAGTCATGCGCTGACGAAAATGGAGCGGGAGCTCGGCGTAAAGCTGTTCGATCGTTCGAGACGCGGTGCGACGCTGACGACGGCCGGCGAAGCGATCGTCGACGACATTCGCCTGAGCCTCGCGCGGATGGACGCCGCCGCGCGCCGCGCGAGCGAGATCGGTGCGCAGCGAGCCGGGCGGCTCAGCATCGGATTCGTGTCGGCCGCGCTGTTCGGCACGCTGCCGTCCGCGGTATGCGCGCTGCGTGCGGCCGCGCCGCGCGTCGATCTCGTGATGCGCGAGATGAGCAATGCGGAGCAGGTCGTCGCGCTCGAGCGCGGCGAGATCGACATCGGGATTCTCCATACGCCCGTCGCGATCGGTGGTCCGGTCAACGAAAAGCTGATTCGCCGCGATCCGCTGATCGCTGTGATTCCGAAGTCGTTTCCCCGACAGCCGGACGGCACGATCACGCTGCGGGAACTGTCGCGCGCCGGACTCATCTGGTTCCCGCACGAGCAGTTGCCGTCGATACGCGCGGCGATTCTCAGTGCGTTTCGGCTGGCGGGGCATCCGATCGAGGTCGTGCTGGACGCGAACCGCACGCTGACCGTGATCGCCTGTGTCGCGGCGGGCTGCGGCGTGTCGCTGCTGCCGTCGTCGATCCGGACGCTGACGTTCGAGGGCGTCGATTTCAGTACGGTCGCCGACGGACAGGCGCTGCCTGAATTTCCGTTGACGGCGATCTGGCCGAAGCGCTCGCGCCGGACGCTCGCCGACCGGTTCGCGGAGCTGCTGCCGCAGTTCCAGGCGAGCTGACGCTCGGGCGTGCGGCGCGGCCGTTCGACGGAACACATGTGTGACCTGTCGGCGACGCCATTGCGTTACATGTCGCATGCGATCGGCATCAATCATCCGGATGTCGAAATATTCGAATTATCTTATGTGTCGCGATTAAAGGGGAATTTGACATTTTAATTAATGAGATGACGCCGGCATAAGACACTTATGGCAAGTGTCGTCGGCATGGTGAAATTGAATGGTCGAATAATTCATTAACATCGAAATTATTAATCTACGCGCACACGCCATTTATCGAGATCATTCGTTCGGGATGACGGAATCCGACTGTTCCAGCCGCATGAATCCCGTTTCGATTTTCCCGCTTTCGGTCGCGTAATGCAGCGCCGGTGCCGGATCAGTGCGAGCTGCGGCTGCGCCGATCGTGTTTCAAACGGTCATTCTGACGGCCGGAAAGAATCTTTAAATATTGTCAAATTTTCAGAAAATCGGATTATTCTGATAGTAACAATTACGATGACCATTCATCATCTATTCGATTATATTTTCGATGGAATCGGAGCGCGATTCTGAGATAGCTGCAATCGAGTAGACCAATCTAGTCGACCGCAACCAATTAAAAACCGGGTCGACCGAATCTGATTTCCGACTTTGCCTCCCGCGGCGGCGGTGCGCGATGCGCAGCCGTTCGCCCGTGCTCGTCCGCAGCAATCGCGGCGCGGGCCGGGCGGCAAGCGTCGGTCACGCATGGCGCGCGCGAGGCGACGGGGCCGCTGCGCGCGGCGATTGGGCCATCGAAACACAACAAAGAGATCAACGGGCGATCGTGTGGAGAGCGAAATGCGCAAGCGTGTGGTGCAGAGGGTGAGCGGGGCGGCATTCATGTTGTTTTTCGCGGCTGTCTCGGCCGGGCAGCTGACCGGCACGATGCAGGTGAATTTGCAAGTCAGCCGCGGATGCGAGGTCGCGGGCGTTGCCGGAAGCGTGGATTTGGGCCGGCTGGAATTCGGCACGCAGGGACCGCTCTGGTCCGACTACCTCACGGCCGATGGCCGCGCGACGTCGAACGGTGCGGTGCGCATCGTGTGCAGCCCGGACGTCAGCGGCTTTCTGGTGTCCATCGACAGCGGTCGCAACGGCGACCAGTCGACCCGCTATCTGGTCAAGCGCGGCGCGGACGGGCGCGTCGTCGGCCGGATTCCGTACAACGTATACCGCGACGCGGCGCGCAGCGTGCCGTACGTGCCGCTTTTGCCGCAGTCGTTTTTCGTCGACGGGCGACAGGACGACGTGACGCTGCCGCTCTTCGGCGTCGTCAACGGCATGACGCGCGCGCTGCCGTCGGGGACTTACGAGGATTTGCTCGGGATCACGCTCGACTGGTGATCCGGGCAGGTAAGCAGCAACAGTTCATTTTCACCACACGGAAGGAAACTATATGAAGGCTCACTGGAAAGTTTGGGCGGCTGTCGCCTGCTTGTCCGCTTGTGCAGGCGCGCAGGCGCAAACCAGCCCGCTCACGGGGACGGTCAACTCGCAACTCGTGCTGACGACGGGCTGCGCGGTCGATACGGGCGGCGGCTCGGTCAGCGCGACGAACTTCGGCACGCTCGACTTCGGCACGCAGCCGAGCGGCTTCACGGGCCAGCTCGCCAGTGCGGCAAACGGCGGCGGCTCGACGACGACGCAAGTCACGTGCTCGCCGGACGTTACGTCGATCCAGGTGACGATCGACGGCGGCCAGAACGCGTCGAAGGGCGCGACGGTCGGCACGGGCACGCGTGCGCTCGCAAACGGCGGCAGCTTCGTGCCGTACGAAGTCTATGCGGACGCGGGCCACTCGCAGCAGTACGTCGCGGGCACGCCGCAATCGGTGTCGGTGCCGACGCCGGGCTCCGCGTTCGCGCTGCCGCTTTTCGGCGTCGTCAACAAGACGAGCTCGTCGGCGCTCGCCGCGGGCACGTACACCGACGTGCTGAACGTCACGCTCGGCTGGTAAGCGCGCGCGCCGAATCCGTTCAGTCCGGCCTCGCGGCCCGCGCGCAAGCGAGCCGCGAGGCGATCCCAGATTTCCGTTCGTCATGTCGACCTTACAACGAGTGGTTTTTCTGCTGTGCGTCGCGTTGCTGCCGGCTCCCGGCCGGGCCGACACGCTGTTGCCCAGAACCCAGGCCTTCACGGTCAGCGCGCAGATCGTCGCGGGCTGCGGCGTCGCAGGCGGCGGGCCGACGAGCGGCCTGAACTTCGGCACGCTCGACTTCGGCGCGCATCCGGCCGTGGCGACAGGGCAGGCGATTGCGGCGGTCGGCGGCGGCGCGCTGCAGATCGAATGCTCGCCCGGCTCGACGCTGAAGATGACGATCGACGGCGGCGCGAACCCAAGCGCGGGCAACACGCAGCGCAATCTGGCGAGCGGCGGCGCACGCGTTGCCTATCGGCTGTATTCGGATCCCGGGCGCACGCGGGCGATCGCGATCGGGCAGGCGGTGTCGCTGCCCGTGTCCGGGACGGTCACGCTGCCGATCTATGGCGCATTGACGTTGCCGGGCGGCAACGCGCCCGCCGGCACTTACACGGACACCGCGCAGGTCACGCTCAGTTACTAATCAATCAGGAATCCGTCATGAATGTATCGAGATCGCCTGGCACGCCAGCGCGCGCCGGCCGTATGCTGCGCCGCGCGCTGCTGTGCGCGGCGTCCGCGGCGTCGTTCGCCGTGCAGCACGCGCATGCGGCGGCGTCCGTGATGATCTGGCCGATCGATCCCGTGATCGAGAGCGACCAGCGCGCGGCGGCGCTGTGGCTCGAGAACCGCGATCGCCGGCCGGTGACGCTGCAGGTGCGTGTGCTCGGCTGGCGCGAAGCGAACGGCGAGGATGTCTACGACGAAAACCAGCCGCGCATCGCGGGCAGCCCGCCGATGGCGACCGTGCCGCCCGGCAAGCGCCAGCTCATCCGGCTGACGCGCCTCGCGGACGTCGCGCCCGGCACCGAGGAAGCGTACCGCGTGCTGATCGACGAGATCCCGCAGCCGGACGACGACGCGCAGAACTCGGCGAACGAGGCGTCGCTCGGCGTCAAGTTCCAGATGCACTACTCGGTGCCGCTCTTCGTCTACGGCGGCGGCCTGTGGACGAAGGAGAACCCGGACAAGCGCCGCGACCCGGCGACGGCGGGGCGGCCGGCGCTCCGCTGGCACGTCGCGAACGGCGGCGGCAAGCGGTGGCTCGTCGTGTCGAACCGCGGCCCCGTGCACGCGCGGATCACGCACGCGGCATTCGAATCGAACGGTGCGCGCGCCGACTTCGCGCGCGGTCTGCTCGGCTACGTGCTGCCTGGCGCGCAGATGCGCTGGGCGCTGCCCGACGGCCTGACGGTCAATTCCAATTCCAAGCTGGTCGCCACCGTCAACGGCGTGGCCGACCTCGCAATCGACGTGGACGGCGCCGCTTCGAACCGGTAATCCGCATCACGACACAAGCGACGACGTCGCGACGGGGAAATGCCTTGAAGCGGTACAACGAACACGGAACGAGAAGACTGCCGCGACGGCGCGCAGCGGCGTGGGCGGTGGGAATTGCGTTCGCGGCGGCGGGGGACGCGCGGGCGGGCGAGCCGATGACGCTCGCGGACAGCTTCGGCCGAGCGCCGCCGCCCGCCGGCGGCGCGGCGACGCACGGCACGCTGTACCTCGAGCTCGTCGTCAACGAGCTGTCGACGGGGCGGATCGTGCCGATCCGCTATCGCGAGGGTGTCTACTATGCGCGCGCAGGCGACCTCGCGCAGGCGTCGGTGCGCATGAACGCCGATCCGGACGCGCTCGTCGACCTGTCCAGGCTCGACGGCGTGCAGGCGGAATATGAGAGCGCCGATCAGCGTCTGAAGCTGACCGTGCCGCCCGACTGGCTGCCGCAGCAGGCGGTCGGCTCGCGGCGGCTGTACGACCGCACGCCCGCAGCCGTGAGCTTCGGGCTTCTGTTCAATTACGACGTCTACGCGAATTCGCCGACGCTCGGCACGAGCTACACGTCCGCGTGGACCGAAGCGCGGCTCTTCGACACATGGGGCACGGTGACGAACACGGGCGTTTACCGGCGCGATTACGGCGGCAGCGGCGGCGTCGCGAGCAACCGCTATCTGCGCTACGACACGTCCTGGCGCTACTCGGACCAGGACCGGATGCTCACGTACACGGCGGGCGACGTGATCACGGGCGCGCTGTCGTGGAGCAGCGCGGTGCGCTTGGGCGGCGTGTCGGTCGAGCGCGACTTCAAGGTGCGGCCCGACATCGTCACGTATCCGCTGCCGCAGTTCTCGGGCCAAGCCGCGGTGCCGACCGCCGTCGATCTGTTCATCAACGGCAGCAAGACGACGACGGGGCAGGTCAATCCCGGGCCGTTCACGCTGAACAACGTGCCGTTTATCAACGGCGCGGGCGAGGCGACCGTCGTGACCACCGACGCGCTCGGCCGCCAGGTCGCGACGACGATTCCGTTCTACGTCGCGAACACGCTGCTGCGGAAGGGGCTGTCCGATTATTCGCTGTCGGTCGGCGCGATGCGGCGCGACTACGGAATCCGCTCGTTCTCGTACGGCAAGCTCGCGGCGTCGGGCACCGCGCGCTACGGTCTCACCGATTACCTGACGATCGAAGGCCACGCGGAAGGCGGCGAACGCTTCGCGCTCGGCGGCCTCGGGCTCGACGTCGGCGTCGGCATGTTCGGCGTGCTCAACTTCGCGGCGACGCAAAGCAGCCTCGCGGGCACCTCGGGTCAGCAGTACGCGTTCGGCTACAGCTATTCGTCGCAGCGGTTCAGCGTGGCGCTGCAGCGGATCCAGCGCACCGGCGGGTTTCGCGACCTGTCGGTCTACGATCTGCCGTCCGACGTCACGTATCGGCTCGTGCGCAACAGCACGCAAGCGACGGGCGCGCTGAATCTCGGCGCGATCGGCGGCACGCTCGGCGCCGGCTACTTCGACGTGCGCGGCGCGGACGGCTCGCGCACGCGGATCGCGAACCTGTCGTACACGCGGCCGATCTTCCGGCGCGCGACGATCTACGCGTCGGTCAACAAGACGATCGGCGACCACGGGCTCGCCGCGCAAGTGCAACTGATCGTGCCGCTCGGCGACAAGGGCGTCGTGACGGGCTCGGTCGCGCGCGACGAGAACAACGGCGTAAGCGAGCGCGCGCAATACAGCCGCAGCGTGCCGAGCGACGGCGGCTTCGGCTGGAACCTCGCATACGCGGGCGGCGGCTCCCACTATCAGCAGGCGGACGCGACGTGGCGCAACCGCTACTTCCAGGTGCAGGGCGGCGCGTACGGTTATGGCGCGGGACGCGGCTATGCGCGCTGGGGCGAGGTGCAGGGTTCGGTCGTCGTGATGGACGGCGCGATGCTGCCCGCGAACCGCGTCGACGACGCGTTCGTGCTGATCGACACGCAAGGCCGCAAGGGCGTGCCGGTGCGCTACGAGAATCAACTCGTCGGCAAGACCGACGGCGGCGGCCACCTGCTCGTGCCGTGGGCGCCGTCGTACTACGCGGGCAAGTACGAGATCGATCCGCTCGATCTGCCGAGCAACGTGCGCGTGCCGGTCGTCGAGAAGCGCGTTGCCGTGCGCGATCACGGCGGCGCGCTCGTCACGTTTCCGATCCAGCGGGTCGTCTCGGCGCAAATCGCGCTCGTCGACGCCGCGGGGCGGCCGCTCGGGATCGGCTCGCGCGTGCTGCACGAGGAGAGCGGCCAGACCGCGCTCGTCGGCTGGCAAGGCGAGACTTATCTCGAAGGATTGTCCGCGGTCAATCACCTGCGCGTCACGACGCCGGACGGCCGCACGTGCCGCGCGACGTTCGACGCCGACGTCGGCGCGGCGCAGATGAGCCGCATCGGTCCGCTCGCGTGCGGCGAATAACGACAGGGATTCTCGATGAAGCCATTCTGCAATTTCTTCGTGCGCACCGCGGCGGCGCTCGCGCTCAGTCCCTTCGCGGCGCTGCACGCGCACGCGTCGTGCTCGGTCGTGAGCGCGGCGCCCGCGTCGTTCGGCACGGTCACGTCGTTCGTCGTCGCGAGCCAGCCGCAGTCGACTTCGACGACGAGCAGCGGTCTGTCATGCTCGGGCGCGCTGCTCGGCCTCTTCGTGATCGGCGACAAGATCAACGCGACGATCACGTCGGCGAACGGCGGCAAGCTCGTCGGCTCGACGGGCGACTCGGTGCCGTACTCGACGTTCGCCGACCAGAACTACTCGATCAAGCTCGACTTCGGCGTGACTTACAACTGGGCGAGCGGGCAACTGCTGAACCTGCTCGGGATCTTCGGCGGTCCCGCGCAGACGCTGCCGCTATATTTCCGGACGATCCAGGGCAGCAACGTCGCGGCGGGCACGTACACCGACACGCTGACGATCTCATGGACCTGGAATTACTGCAGCGGGATCGGCATTCTCGGCATCTGTCTCGGCCGCGACCAGGGCTCGGGCACGGCGGTCGTGCCGGTGACGATCACCGTGACCAACGATTGCGTGATCGCCGCGCCCGACGTGAACTTCGGCGCCGCGCCGACAGTCGCCGGCTTCGCGCCCGTGACGGGCAGCGTGTCGCTCACCTGCACGAAAGGGATGGTCTACACGGTCGGCCTGAGCAGCGGCGCGAACCCGCATGCGAGCGGCCGCCGGCAGATGGCGAACGGCGCGAACCGCCTGCAGTACGACATTTTCGGCACGGGCGGCGGTGTGGTGTGGGGACAGTCGACGAACCGCGCCGGCAGCGGCGCGGCGGCCGACGGCCAGGCGGCACAGCAGTTCCCGTATACCGCGCGGATCTATTCGGATCAGCAAACGCCCGCCGTCGGCACGTATACGGACAGCGTGGTCGTCGACGTGCGCTATTAGCCGCGAGCCGGCGCTTTTCGGAAATCGTTTCGGACATTCGAATCGAGCGGGGGACATGGAGGTGAGAAGGCAAAATGGATTAGTTTCTTTCGTTTTCGAACGACGTGTGGATTTGACGACGTGCGAAGCCCGAAATGGCCAAATCGGGCGCGAGAATATCGCATTGCGCAAGCGTTGATCGTCGACATTCGCGAGAGGCCGTCCCACGTTCGTTTCGGGCCGGTTGAAATGCGGACGGCGCCGCTCGCGACTGCGCGCCATCGAATCGAAGAATCGGAGAAAGCGCACGTGCGATGGGATAAACGACCCTACCCATAAACGGAACGCCGACAAGAAAAAGGAGGTGCGGGTTTTTTCCGGAAACGGAAGAGATGCGTATTCTGGCGAGGTTCCAAATGGGATAAAGGTATGAAAAGCGACGGCTTTTGCGGAGGCAAATTCTGTCGACGCATACTGGTGTGCATCTCTGCTGCAGCGCTCGCGTTCTGGACGCTGTCGCAGGCCTCGAATCGGATGCAGGACGGCATGCTGGTCGCGACGGCGCCCTGCAAGTGGTCACACCTGTACCCGTTGCTATGGGGCGGCAGCAATGTGCTCGTCGCGCTGGTGAGCTATGGATGGGCGCACCGCGATCTGAAGCGCTTGCAGGCGGCGCTGCGCGCGAGCCGGGGCTCGCTCGCGACCGCGAGCCACGAGCTGCGCGCGCCCGTCAACGGCATGCTCGCGCTCGTCGAGCTGTTGAAGGAAGGGCTGCGCGCGCCTGAGCAACAGCGGCTGCTGAGTCTCGTGCAGGACTCCGGGCAGTCGCTCGCGCGCGTGCTGAACGACATTCTCGATCACGCGAGCATCGAGGCCGGGCAATTCGCGATCGAGAAGACGCGCGTCGACGTGCGCGAGCTCGTCGACAGCGTGACCGCGATGCTCGCGGTGCGCGCGCATCGCAAGGGCTTGCAGGTCAGGCTGCACGTCGACGCCGACGTGCCGGCTGCCGTGCTGACGGACGGCAACCGGCTGCGGCAGATTCTCGTCAACCTGATCGGCAACGGCATCAAGTACTCGGAGCGCGGCAGCGTGTCGGTGCGTGTGCGCGCGGCGGACGGCGTCGACGGCTCGGTCGAGATCGTCGCGACGATCGTCGACACGGGGATCGGCATCGCCGCAGACGAACTGCGGCGGCTCTTCACGCCGTTCGTGCGCGCGCGCCGCGGCGCGCGGAGAACGGAACCAGGAACGGGACTCGGGCTTGCGATTGCGCGCAGGCTTGCGAGATTGCTAGGGGGGGACGTGACGCTGGCAAGCGAAGAAGGCAGGGGAACCACGGCGACGGCGCGCATCCGCTGCGGGGTCGTGGCGCGCGGCTATGCGCCGGATGCGCTCGCCGAGCGCGTGGTGTCGATCGATGTCGGCGATGCCGCGCTCGCGGCGACGCTGACCGCATACGCGCGCGCGGCAGGCATGCGGCTCGCCGCGCGCGGCGCGGCGGACGTCGACGCGGTGTTGTGCGACGACGCGCGCGTTGACGCGTCGAGGCCGCGAATCGGCTGGGTCGGCGTGACCGATGTCGCGGAGCCGGCCGGCTGGATCGACGGCGGGACGCACGTGCGGCTGAGCAGCAACCCGCTCGGCTGGCGCGCGTTCGTCGAGAGCTTGCGCGCCGCGCTCGATGCGCGCGATTCGGCGCGCGCGCGCGCGACGGAGGGGGCGCAGTCGCGCGCGTATCGCGTGCTCGTCGCCGACGATCAGGAGATGAACCGTGTGGTGATTCGTTATCAGCTCGACGCGCTCGGCCATCGCGCGCACCTGTGCGGCAGCGGCGACGAAGCGCTGCGCGCGCTCGAGACGAGCGCGTTCGACGTCGTGCTCACCGATTGCCGGATGCCGGGCATGGACGGCGTCGCGTTGACGACGGCGATCCGCGCGCATCCGGATGCGCGCGTGCGCGCGACGCCCATCGTCGGCGTGACGGCGCTCGTGTCGGAAGGCGAGTTCGCGCGCTGCGTCGCGGCCGGCATGACGTTCTGCATCGGCAAGCCGACGACGCTCGATGCGCTCGAGCGCGCGCTCGCCGATGCGATCGAGCCGTCGCCTCCGCTGCGCTTCGATCCGTCGCGGATCGACAAGACGCGCTTGCTGGCGGGATTCGGCGCGTCGCCCGCCGACGGCGCGGCGCACACGGAGATCCTGCTCGCATGCCGCCGCGCGCTCGAGCGCGACCGGGACACGCTGACGCGCCACCTGCGCGATGGCCTGTCCGAACGCGAGCTGCGCGCGTGGGGCCACACGGCGCGCGGCACGTACAGCTTGTTCGGCCACGCGCATGTCGATGCGCTGCTCGACGAATTCCACCATCTGCTAGGGGCGGGAGACGCGCGCGCGATCCGCGGCGCGGCCCGCGAAATTCTCGCGATGGTGAACCATCTGCTGCGCTGCGTTGCGCATCCGGCGCAATCGCGCGATCGCGGCGATCCAAAAGGAGGAACGTAAATGAGCGTTCAAGTGTTGATCGCGGACGACCATCCGCTCGTGCTGTTGGGCGTGCGTCACGTGCTGGCGAGCATGAGCGACGTGTCGATCGTTGGGGAGGCGCACGACCCGGCCGGGCTGCTCGCGCTGCTCGCGACGACGCCGTGCGACATCGTCATCACCGATTTCGCGATGCCCGACCCGCCCACGGCCGACGGCCTCGCGATGCTGACCGCGATCCGCAACGGCCATCCTTCGGTTCGCGTGATCGTCTTGACGATGCTCGACAACCCGGTGCTGATGCGGTCGATGCGTCAGGCGGGCGCGCTCGCGGTGCTGAGCAAGCGCGGCGACCTCGACGAGCTGCCGCGCGCGGTCGGCGCCGTGCGCCAGGGGCGGACGTTCGTCGGCACGCACGCTGGCGCGGCGAGCGGGCTCGCGATGCGCGCGGCGGACGCGCCGCCGCAGCTGAGCCCGCGCGAGATCGAGGTCGTGCGCCTGTGCGCGACCGGCATGACGATGACCGACATCGCGAACCGCTACGGCCGCAGCATCAAGACGGTCAGCACGCACAAGCACAACGCGATGGGCAAGCTCGGCCTCAAGTCCGACGTCGATCTGTTCATGTATGCGTCGGAGAACGGGCTCGTGTAGCGAGTGCGTGGACATGCACGTCGCATCTCGACATCCGGCGGATCGACTGCCCGCAGATCGTCGAAGGCGACAGCCCGGGATTCGACCGGATCGAGTCGCCGGTCCGCGAGTCGTCACCGACAGCCTCACGGCCGACGCGTGCAGCCGCTTGTTCGAACGGTGCGTGCCGCGCCCGCATGCGCTTTCTCTGTGCGCTGCGCGACGAAGGTCATACGCCGCTTCCGTTCAAGCGGCTCGTGATCGTCGCGCAGACGCCGTTGCGTTGATTGCGGCGGCGTGCGGCGTCGTTCCGCGCGGACGCTTGCGACCGCTCGTCCGATTCGCGAATCACTCGATCAGATTCGGAATCCGTACGTTCGTATCGACGTCCGCGTCGTAATCGACGCCGTCGATCTCAAAGCCGAAGAGGCGCAGGAATTCGGTCTTGTAACCGGCGAAATCGGTGAGCGTGTAGAGATTGTCGTCCGTCACCCGGTCCCACAGCGCGAGCACGCGTTCCTGCACGGCGGGATCGAGCTCGAGGCCGTCCGCGCGCAGCCGGCCTTCGGCATCGACGTGCGGATTGGCGCCGTAGAGACTGTCGCGGAACAGGCCGTCGATCTGCTCGATGCACCCTTCGTGCGTGCCGCGCGCCTTCATCGCCTTGAAGAGCAGCGACAGGTACAGCGGCATCATCGGAATCGCGGAGCTCGCCTGCGTGACGACCGCCTTCAGCACCGACACGCGCGCGTCGCCGCCGCGCGCCGCGAGCTTGTCGCGGAGGGCGAGCACGGTCCGGTCGAGATCCTTCTTCGCTTCGCCGATCGAGCCGTTCCAGTAGATGTCGTGCGTGACCTTCTCGCCGAGATACGTGAACGCGCTCGTCTTCGCGCCGTCGGCGAGCACGCCCGCGGCGTCGAGCGCGTCGATCCACATCCGCCAGTCCTCGCCGCCCATCACGGCGACCGTGCCCGCGATCTCGTCGGGCGTCGCCGGCTGCAGCAGTGTTTCCTTGATCGCCTCGTTATCGGTGTCGATCCCGCGCAAGCGCACCGCGCGTCCGATCGGCTTGAGCGTCGACTGGAACGTCTCGCCCGTCTTCGGATGCGTTCTGCGCGGCGCGGCGACGCTGTAGACGACGAGGTCGACCTGGCCGAGGTCGCGCTTGATCGCGTCGATCGTCTTTAGCTTGATCTCGTCGGAGAACGCGTCGCCGTTGATGCTCGCCGCATACAGGCCGCGCGCGGCCGCTTCGTCGTGGAACGCGGCGCTGTTGTACCAGCCGGCCGTGCCGGGCTTCGCGTCGCTCGGCGCGCGCTCGAAGAACACGCCGAGCGTCGCCGCGCCCGCGCCGAATGCGGCGGCGATGCGCGCGGCGAGCCCGTAGCCCGTCGACGCGCCGATCACGAGCACCTTCTTCGGACCGTGTTCGATCGGGCCGCGGCCAGCGACGTGGGCGATCTGCTCGCGGACGCTCGCCGCGCAGCCGGCGGGGTGGGTGGTGACGCAGATGAAGCCGCGTACGCGCGGTTTGATGATCATGGCTGTCTCGCTAGGAATGCAGGGGACGGTCAAAAAAGCAGCGTGCATTCTAATCGAGCTGGGCGCCGGGTCGTGCGTTCGTGGGCGGCGGGCGGCGTGCGAGACCGCGCGGGGTTTCGAGCGGACGTGTTCGGTGCAGACGATACCGCATTGCTACGGGTCGTGCGTCGCAAGTCGCGCCGCGCGGCTCGCATGTCGCGCACGCGACGAGGCGCGCGTGGACGGCCCCGTGTGTTCAATCAAGCCCTGACGCGCCGCGCGGCACCGCCGCTCGCCGCACACGCGCGGCATGCGAGCAACAAAAAGGGCGGCCGAAGCCGCCCGAAGAAGCGATGTTGCGTCGTCTCGAATCGGTCGCGTGCTCAGTTGCCCGTCGGCAGCGTGAGCGCGCTCGTCAGGTCGCCCATCGGCTTCAGGCCGTTCGCGGCGAGCGCGTCGTCGCGCTGCTTGAGGCCGGCGAGGCGCGGCAGCGCGTAGCGGCGCGTGATGAAGCGCAGGATCGACGCGGTGTCGTATTGCGTGTGATCGACGAAGCCCTGCTTCGCGAACGGCGAGATGACGAACGCCGGAATGCGCGTGCCCGGGCCCCAGCGGTCGCCCTTCGGCGGCGCGACGTGATCCCAGAAGCCGCCGTTTTCGTCGTACGTCACGATGACGACCATGTTGTTCCACTGCGGGCTCTTCTGCAGGTGCGAGATCACGTCGGCGATGTGCTGATCGCCCGACGCGACGTCGGTGTAGCCCGGGTGCTCGTTCAAATTGCCTTGCGGCTTGTAGAACGTGACCTGCGGCAGCTTGCCCGCGTCGATCGCCTGGATCAGCGCGGCGCCGTTCGAGCCGGCGTCGAGCAGGTGCTGCGCGCGGTTCGCGGTGCCGGGCGCCTGGTTCGCGTAGTAGTTGAACGGCTGGTGGTGCGGCTGGAAGTTCGGCGCCGTCAGGTTCGGCCCGTAGATCACGCCCGACGTGCCGCTTTGCGCGGCCTGCAGCGCCGCGCCCCACGCGCCGCTATACCATGCCCACGAGACGCCGGCGTTCGTCAGCAGATCGCCGATGTTCTGCTGCGTTTGCGGCGGCAGCGTCGACGGATTCGACGGATCGGCGAGGTTCGGATCGCCGCCCGTCGCGGCCGCGTTGCCGCTCGGCTGATACGGCGGCTGCATTGTGTTGACCGCGTAGAAATCCGGCGTGAGGCCGCCCGACTTCACGAACTTCGGCGGGCCCGACAGCGCGGACGCAGGCGAATTCGACGCGAGCGTGAGCGTGACGCCGTCCGGATTGACGGCCGAGATCTGGCTTGCCGCCGGGCTCTTGTCGGCGTTCGGATAGTACGGCGCGCATGCGCAGATCAAGTACTGGTGGTTCAGGAACGAGCCGCCGAACGCGCCCATGAAGAAGTTGTCGGCGAGCGTGTATTGCTGCGCGAGCTTCCAGAGCGGCAGCTTCGACGGATCGGCCGTGTAGTGGCCCATCACGAGGCCGCCCGCGTCGGACCACGCGGCGAACCGGTCGTTCTTGCCGCCGTCGATCTGCATCTGGTTCTCGTAGAAGCGGTGAACGAGATCGCGCGTCGTCACGCTCATCGGCGTATTGAAGCCGTTCGGATCGTCGATCGCGAACGGCGCGTTCGGCAGGTTCGCCGTCATCGCTTCCGTCACCGCGGGCGTCACGCCCGCCGCGGTCAGGCCGTTCCAGATCTTCGGCAGCGTCGCGAGCGTCGTGCCGTCGCGATCGACTTGCGCCGCACTCGCGGCCGTCACGTTCTGCAGGCCGTTCGCGCCCGGGAAGTTGCCGTAGAGGTTGTCGAAGCTGCGGTTTTCCGCATAGATCACGACGACGTTCTTGACTGCCGACAGGCCGGGCGACGTGACGTCGTCCCCGCCGCACGCAGTGAGGCCGATGGCGGCCGACAGCGCGATCGGCGTCACGCGAATCCAATGCTTGTTCATCCGTTTTCTCTCTTGTCGCACGAGGTGTGTGGGTATCGAGGGGCCGGCCAAGCGCGCGCGCGAACGCGCGCGCCGCATGAATGTCGACTGACAGCCGGTTGCGCGGATTGTGTAAGGTTCGTTTGACAGCAACATGTTGTAATGCTTTCGCCGGGCTGTCGATTCGCCGTCATCGAATTGTCATTTGCATGACATACGCTCGCGCCTTTCCCATTCGACATCGCCGAATCGATGATGCGCCGCCCGCTGCGACACGCTTCCCGCAATCGTTCGCTTTTCTCCGCGCTGCGCGCGCTCGCGGCGGCGGCCGCGCTCGCGGCGGGCGTCGCCGCATGCGATGCGGACGGACCCGCCGCGACGCGCGCTGCGACGCCGGCCTCGCAGGCGAGCGCGCCCGCCGTCGTCGACCATCAGCCGCAGACGCGCGCGCAGGTGTATGAAGCGGTGAAGCAGATGACGGCGCTCGGCCGGCAACTGTTCTTCGATCCGTCGCTGTCGGGCAGCGGCAAGCTCGCATGCGCGTCGTGCCACAGCCCGCAGCATGCGTTCGGGCCGCCGAACGGGCTGCCCGCGCAATTCGGCGGCGACGATCTGCGTCAGCAGGGCTTTCGTGCGGCGCCGACGCTCAAGTACCTGCAGAAAGTGCCCGCGTTCAGCGAGCACTATCACGAGTCGGACGACGAGGGTGACGAGAGCGTCGACGCCGGCCCGACGGGAGGCCTCACGTGGGACGGCCGCGTCGACAGTGGCGCGGAGCAGGCGCGCGTGCCGCTCACGTCGCCGTTCGAGATGAACAGCACGCCCGCGAAGGTCGCGCGCGCGGTGCGGGCAGCGCCATATGCGGACGCGTTTCGCAACGCGTTCGGCCCGCGCGTGCTCGACGACGATCGCGCGACGTTCGAAGCGGTGCTGCAGGCGCTCGGCACGTTCGAGCAGACGCCCGACGTGTTCTATCCGTACACGAGCAAGTACGACGCGTATCTGGCGGGCCGCACGCAGCTGACGAGCGCCGAGTTGCACGGGCTGCAGGTTTTCAACGACGAGAAGAAGGGCAACTGCGCGAGTTGCCACGTGAGCCGGCGCGGGCTCGACGGCTCGCCGCCGCAGTTCAGCGATTTCGGCCTGATCGCGCTCGGCGTGCCGCGCAATCACGAGCTCGCGGTGAACCGGAATCCGAAGTTCTACGATCTCGGCGCATGCGGGCCCGAGCGTCAGGATCTGAAAGGGCGCGACGAATTCTGCGGGCTGTTCCGCACGCCGACGCTGCGCAACGTCGCGCTGAAGAAGACGTTCTTCCACAACGGCCTCTATCACTCGCTCGAGGACGTGATGCGCTTCTACGCGCAACGCGACACGCATCCCGAGAAGTTCTATCCGGTGAAGAACGGCGTCGTCCAGAAATTCGACGATCTGCCGAAGCGCTATTGGAAGAACCTGAACGACGAACCGCCGTTCGATCGCAAGCGCGGCGATCCGCCTGCGATGACCGATGCGGAGATCAAGGACGTGATCGCGTTCCTCGGCACGCTCACCGACGGCTACGACGCGCAAGCGAAGCCCGCAGGCGGTAATCGCTGAGCGGCGCAACGGGCGGGCGGTGTGCTGCGGCTGCATCGCGCTACGCGTCGCCAGCGCACGCAGCCCGTGCGGTTGTGTGGCTTGCATGTGGCGCGTGCGCGATGCTTGTCCGCGTACGTCTGCCGGTTTGCTGCCGCGAGCGGCGAGCCGATCGTCGGATGACGATTCGGGTCGAAGTCCGCGCGGCCGACGCTGAAGCGGATTTCGTAGCCGAGTCCGTCGAGCACGCGGCGCTTCGCGCGCTTGGTGCGCAACCGGCGCACGAACGCATCGACGCCGAGCTCGCGGGCGACACGACGAGCGCCGTGAACGTCGCCCGGTCGAGCCGCCCGGGCGCTCGTCCGGTGCCGCCCGTTTCTAACGAAACTGCCGTATCGCTGTCGCGATCCGCTCGACGTCGCCGTCCGAAAGATGGTGATGGCACGGAATCGTCAGGATTTCCCGCGCGAGCCGTTCGGTGTTCGGCAGCGACACGTCCGGTTGGCTACGCAGCCACGCCCGTTGCCGATGAATGGGAATCGGATAGTGAATTGCCGCTTGAATGCCGTGGTCGTCGAGATGCCGACGCAGCTTGTCCCGATAGCCCGACCTCACGACATAGTGATAGTACGCGTTCCCCGGCCGTCCGCCGCCGAGGTCCGTGCCGGTGGCGGTTCCGGCGAGCGCTTCGTCGTAGAACGCGGCAATGGCTTTGCGGCGATCCAGCCACGAATCCAGTTGCCGGACCTTGACGTTCAGCGCCGCCGCCTGCAGCGAATCGAGACGCGAATTGATGCCGAACGTGACGGCTTCGTCGCGGGTCTGCAATCCGTGATTGCGCACGCTTTTCGCATATTCGGCGATCTCCGGATCGGTCGTGACGAGCGCGCCGCCGTCTCCCAGGCCGCCGAGCGTCTTGAGCGGGTGCAGCGAAAAGGCCGCGGCATCGCCGGCCGTGCCGACTTGCTGGCCATCGATCGTGGTGCCAATCGCCTGAGCGCAGTCTTCGACGACGGCCACGCCGTGCGCGCGGCACAGAGCGACGATCGGCGCGATGTCGACGGGCCGCCCGCGCAAATGGACGGGGATGACGGCCTTGGTGCGAGCGCTCAAAAGCGGCGCGATCGTGTCAATGTCGACGAGTTCGTCGTCGCCGACGTCGGCAAGGACCGGCCGCGCGCCGACGGCGACGATCGCGCCGACCGTGGCGACGAACGTGTTTGCGCACGTGACGACCTCATGGCCGGGCCCGACGCCGAGCGCCCGAAGCGCGATCAGCAGCGCGTCGGTGCCGGAATTCATCGCGATCGCGCAGGCTCCGCCGCAACGCTGCGACATCCACGTTTCGAAGCGCGACACCTCCTCGCCGAGCACGAAATCGCCGGCTTCGAGCACGTCGCGCCAGCGCTCGATGAGCAGACCGGACAAGTCGCGCGCCTGTTCCTGGACATTGTTGCACTGGATCATTGCGTGTTTCCTCCCGATGTTCGTCTGACGGCAATCAGCGCGATAACGGCGGTCCCGACGGCGCTGAGCGCGGCGGCAATCGTCAACGTTTGCGGATAGCCGAGCGCTTCGCCGACGAGGCCGCCGCCGAGATAGATGAACGGATGCACGCCGCTCGTCACGACGGTGTCGACCGCCACGACCTTGCCGAGGTCCTTTTCGGGCGAGTGCGTCTGCATGGCGGTCGCCCATCCGGTAAGCCACGAAGCTTCGACGACGCCGACGAACGTCGCGCCGAGCACCGCCATCCACGGCGCTTGGCCCATCCCGAGCAAGATCATCGCGCCGCCGAGGAGCAGCCCGCAAGCTAGCCCCAGCAGCTTTAGGTGGCGATGGCCCGCGACGAGCACCGTAACGACGGAGCCGATGCACGCGCCGAGTCCCGACGAGGCGAGGCATACGCCCCACATGGTTTCGCCGAAGCTGGCGCTGACCGCATAGGGGGCGACCACGAGGAAGATCGGAAAGCACAGCACGTTGACGACGAGCGTGGCGGCGAATCCCAAGAACAGCTCGGCGTTGCCCGCGATCACCGTGACGCCGTTCAGCGCTTCGCGAATGGAGAACTCGTCGTCGGATTCCAGCTTGCCTTTGTCAGGCAACAGGGTGGTATAAAAGGCGGCGCCGAAGAACGTAAGGCCGTCGATCAGCACGCCCCATACCGGGTCCCACAGGATGACCACGACGCCGAGCGTGGCCGGAAAGATCACGGCCACGAGATTGTCGAGGAAGTGCATCGCGCCGTTGCCGGCGACAAGCGCGTGCTTCGGAAGCAGATTGACGAGCAGCACTTGCGTGCACGGGCGCGACACGCCGATGCCGATGCCGAACGCCAGATAGACGAGCACGAGGCTCCACCACGGCGCGCCCGACACGATGAACGCCGCGGCGGCGACCTGCGCGATGCCTCGTGCTGTGTCCGTGGCGATGAGGACGTGCTTGGGCGACTTCCGGTCCGCGAGCATGCCGCCGGCTGCTGCGCCGATGACGGTGCCGATTCCGACGGCGGCCATGATCGCGCCGAAGATCTCGCCGCTGAAGCCGGCATGGATGACCGCGACGGGAAGCGCCGCCAGGCAGACGGCGTCGCCCGCCATCGACAACCCCTGCCCGATCAGCAGTTTTCGAAACGACGAGAAGCGCAACGCAACGCGATAGGGTGACGCTCGCTCGGCGAGTGAGCTCATTCGATTCCTCCAAGAACATAGACGCGTCCATCGGCGCTGCGCTGGGTCGGAAGCGCGTTCCCGTCGCACTCGACGCGGACCGTTCCGTTCGCGGGAACCGTGACTTTCAGCCGTCGCCCTCGAAAATGGACGGCGAACCGATACGCATCCCAATGCGGCGACAGCCGCGGTCGAAAACAAAGCCTGCCGCGTTCGATGCGCAAGCCGGCCAGGCCTTGGACGAGACCCTGCCACGCGCCGGCATAGGCGGACAGGTGCAGCCCGTTGCCGTAGTCCGCGGTCGGCGTGAAGTCCAGGTTGTAGCGGCTTGCTCGGGCGATGAAGTCGGCGCAGTCGCTCGTCTTGCCGATGTCCGCGGCGACCATCGCGTGCGGGCCGTAGCTGAGCGACGATTCGTGAACCGTGCGAGGTTCGTAGAACGCGAATGCCGCCCGCTTGACGTCGGCCGGGAAGTCGTCCGGGAACAAGGACATGAGGAGGATGACATCGGCCTGCTTCACGATCTTGGACGTGAAATTCCGCAACGCCTCCGCCGATTCTCGCTCCGATTCGTCGACGAATTGCGGGCCGCGTTTCTTCGTGATTCTGAGCTCCGTATCGGGAAGT
Organism: Burkholderia mayonis; assembly: GCF_001523745.2. Classification (NCBI taxonomy): domain Bacteria; kingdom Pseudomonadati; phylum Pseudomonadota; class Betaproteobacteria; order Burkholderiales; family Burkholderiaceae; genus Burkholderia; species Burkholderia mayonis. Next base: position 2,295,439 of record NZ_CP013386.1, on the reverse strand, counting down.
TTCGCGTACCCTTCGAATTCTTCCGGAATGGAAACGCCTCCGACGCTCATCCACGGCAGATAGACGCGATCGCTGATCGCGAGCCAATCGTCCAACTCGGCTTTCGGCACGTCGGGGAAGGCTTCGTGTCCCGCCGACGAGATGGCGAGCCTGATGCACCATCTAAGCAGATAATTCGTGAAAAAGCTATTGTCGACGTGGTAATGATATTCGTCCGGGCCCATCACCGAATTGACGACATAGGCCTGCTTCGAGTCCGACCACTCGAACGCGGATGCGGCAAATCTCGCGCATTCGGCGATGATGCGATAGCCGCGCGTCGTCATGTAGGCGTCGTCGCCGGTGACTTCCCGGTAGCAATGCAGTGCGTAGCAGACGTCAGCCGAGATGTGCAGCACTTCGTCGACGCTCCATTCCCGCGTCGTCTTCGCGTCCGGATACGACAGCACGTAATGCGGCCCGTTTTCGGTTCCACGGTCGTTCGAAGCCTCCGGGAAGCGAGCGCCGGAGAATCTGGTCGATTTGGCGAACTCGATCGCTTGCTCCAGGCGATGGTATCGATAGTCGATGAGCGCGCGAGCGACGCGCGGATCGTTCCAGATCCAGAACACGCACTTGTGCAGTTCGGTGTCGAAGAATGTGGCGCCGGAGTGGTAAGTGCTCGTCAAGCCGCGCGCCGGTGACACGAATCCGCGCGGATGGCGATGCGATGCGATTCCGTGCTGCAAGAGCTGGAAAACGGCATATCGTATGCCGAGTTCGACCGGTTCGCCGCGCGCTTCGATCGTCACGCCATGATCTTCCCAGAATCCGGCCCAGCGGGTCCGGTGCACGTCTTCGGCGACCGCCGGATCGAACGGCGGCGCGGTTTGCGGCATTGACCAGGACGCGGAGCCGGAACATAGTTTCCAATGCGCGTCTATTCGATGGCGATCGGCATTGGAAAAATCGAAAGTCGTCGATATCGTGCAGCCGGGCCCCGGATGCTCCCATGTGGCGGACGCGCTGGCGGAAGGCGGCGAGCGCCGGATGATCACGTCGTAACGGAGCCTTTGACCGGCGACGGCGGCGATGATGCTGAAGCCATCGCTTTCGCAATGGCATCGTTCGAGATTGTAGTGACGAGCCGTCAGCCAAGAGGACGTGCCGAGGTACTCGTTGACCGCGAGCGCGTCAATGCCGTAATCGAGGCGCAATCGCCGCGGGGCGTCGCCGCCGCCGTCCGTCCGGCGCAGTTCGATGACGGTTGCGACCGACGCGCGGTCCGGCGCGTCGACGAACTGCCGCACGGTCAATTCGAACGTCGCTCCCCCGACATGCAGGCGCTCGGCGCTCGTCACGGATGCGCGGTCGAGCGACAGCACGACGGTCGCCGCCGCGCTGCCCGGACGGCGCGCGGGCTCGCCGGTGTCGACGTCGTAGACGTGAAGAATCCTCGGCGCCGGCAGCGACGCAATCTCGCGCGACACGCCGACGCCGGGTGCGTAGACGTCGCTCGCCAGCAACTGGATCCGCTTGCTCCGCTCCGAGGCGCCGGGCACGTGCGGACGCACGCCGATGAACGCATTGGCGAGTGTCGCCACGCACGACACGAACGCGGAGGACGCCGAATCGAGGTCGCTCACGATCTCGCGTCGTTTTCCGTCGGAAACGATCAGCATGGGCCGCCCGCAGGCGACGCGAATGACCAGTCGGAAACGCGCATGTTGATGAGATTGTGGTAACGCGGATCGCTCAGGACGTCGGCGCTGTCCTGGAACCAGCCCGATTGCCATTGATCGCATATTTCCAGTACGGCGTCCCGGATGGTGTACGCGAACTCGAAGCCAAGTTCCCGCCGCGCTAGGCTTGAGTCGAGCCGGTACGAGCGCACGTCGTCGGATGCGGTCGTCGTGATCGGAACGTTCGCCGAGAAGTAGCGGTCGACGACGTCTTTGACTTGCGCCGCGATGTCGGCCACCGTGTGGTTTTCGTATCCGACATTGACGGCGCGCCCGCAGGCTGCGCCGAGAGAATCGCGTCGGACGAGTGTCGTATAGAGCCGGCTGAGATCGCCGACGTGGACGTTGGGCCGGTACTGGCGTCCGCCGAAGACCGTGATTTCGCCGCGCGCGAGCGCGCTCGCCGTCAGGATGTTCACCGTGAGGTCCAGGCGTTGCCGGGGCGACCAGCCGCATACGGTCGCCGCCCTGACCGCGACCGTTTCGAAAGACGGCGAGCTCAGGCCGAAGAGGATGTTCTCGCCCTCGGCCTTGTACCGGTTGTAGTCGGTAATCGGCACGCACGGCTGGCGTTCGTCGACGACCGGCTCGTCGCTGATCCCGTAGACGCTCGCCGAAGACGCGTAGATGAAGCGTCGGCAGCCCTGGCGCTTCGCGCTCTCCATGAGATGTGGCAGGCAGTCGATGTTGATGGAGCGGCTCAGCGCCGGATCGGAGTTGAAGCTCGGATCGTTCGCCACGGCGGCGAGATGGATCACCGTCGTGACGCCTCGCAGCGATCGTTCGACGGTCCGCTTGTCGCGGATGTCCCCTTTGATCGCGTCGAGACGGGGATGACGGCCAAGCTGCTCGAGCCCGTTCGAGAAAAACTGCGCATCGAGCACTCTGACACGGTGGCCGGCGGCGAGCAACCTCGGCACCAGCCGCGATCCGATATATCCCGCGCCGCCCGTCACGAGCACAAATGTGGGTTCGGTCATGTCACGTCCTTGCGAAGCCGTTGATGGGTACGGCGAGGGCGTCGAGCGTCGGAAGAATGGTGACGCGCGGATCGGCCGCCGCCGGCTCGAAGGCGTGACGGCGGATCTGGCAGGCCCGGATGCCGAGGCCGCATGCCGCATCGACGGCATGCGGCGCGTCGTCGACGAGCGTGACCGAGTCCGGCGCATGCTTGCCGATGAGGCGCAGGAACAGCGCTTCTTTTGTCTGATCCCGCCGCTGCTGCACGATCGCGTGCGGATCGAACAGTTTACCCGCCCTGCGCAGCGCGGCGTCGAACAGGCCGGGCGCGTTGCGCGACGCCGTGTAGAAGAGAACGCGTTGCTTCGCCGCTTCGATTCTTTCGAGCAATCTCAGCGCGTCGTCGAAAAGCCGGGTATGAGCGGCGAGCCGAAGAAATTCGCGCTGCTTGATTTTTGCGAGCGCGCCGCTGTCGGCCGCAGCGCGCGGATTGGCGCGCGCGCGACCTTTCTTGAGGAGGAGAAGGCGAGCGGCGCCGTCCACGCGCGGGTGTCCCGCTATGTGCGTGACATATTCCGGGTAGGTGAGCTCTTCGGCCCCGATGCGGCGCGCGGCGTTGCGCCAGGCTTCGTAGTGCGGGGTATCGACGAGCGTTCCGTCGAGATCGAGCAATAGAAGAGTCGGCATTCCACGCTCCGATGAGTCACGCGCTTTCGGACAGGATGATATGCGCAATTCGCGACGTCGAATCCATGATCGCGTCGTCGGTCAGGACCATGCGACCGCCGTTGTTTTCGACGAGCGCGCGCTCCACGTTTATTCTCGGATCGGAGCTCGACCGGTAGTCGGCGCCCTTGAAGAACACGTCGGGCCGGAGCTTCGAAATGACGGATTCGGCGGTCGGCGAATGATTGACGATGGCGTGATCGCAATATCGGATCGACGCGATGAATTCCGCGCGAACACGGGCCGGAAATATCGGCCGATTGGGTCCCTTATTGACGTGCTCGTCGGCGGTGACCGATACGAACAAGCGATCCACGAGCGCGCTGGCTTGCTGCAGATGGTGGATGTGCCCGAGATGAACGATATCGAAACAGCCGTGACACAGCCCTACGATGAGACCATCCGCCCGATAGCTGCGGGCGAGGCCCTGCAATTCGGTGATTCTCTGTAGAACGGTCATATCAGTGTCGATTCTGAGAAATGAGACATTTCGCCATGATGTTGAGATGCTCGAATTTTCCCCAATAATCGGGAATCTGTCCGACTATTTGGAATCCGTTGCGCAGATGAAAGACGTAGGCGGCGCGTTCGCGATCGATGTTGCCGATGTCGAGGCACATATGGTTTTTTTCGAGACTTCGTGCGAAAGCCTCGATTTCCGCATAGAGCAGCGACGCGATGTCGCGCCGGCGATAGTCGCGATCGACGATCAACCAATCCGCCCACAGTACGTGCTTCGAAGGGATCGGCCCAGGGCCGCAGCCCATCGTTCCCACGATGCGGCCTTCATGAGTGGCGACGAACCGCGCTTCTTCGTCGCCGGGGCATTCCAATTCGCGGATGAATTGGAGGTTCGCGGAGCGAGTCAGGTCGTCCGGCGAGTCGATTTGTGAAACCAATCGGAGAACCGCCTGGATGTCGGCGGCTTCGAGGCGCCGAACGAGAATGGTGCTCTCTTTTTCAGTTGGCATGATATTCCAGTTCGTCGAGTGCGCGATCCAGTCGTTCGCACGCGTCGTCGATCATCTGCGGCGTGTGCGCGGCGGAAAGCGTCACCGGCTCCGGGCAATAGCTCAGAGGCATTAAAAATCCGTATAGCCTGTACTCGGTCGACAATCGGCGGAACAGTTCGTGCGCAAACGCTACAGGGTAGGTGCGCTCGATGTCTCTCATCGTGCGCGGACGTTCCGACGCGCCGATGTGAACGCCGATCCGGCCGCCATATCCGTCGATGTGGCATGGGATGCCGTGCCGGTCGAACACTTCTCTCAGGCCGCTTTCGAGCCGGTTTTCCAAAGCCGCGACATATCGATAGATGGTCCCGTCCGCGAGATGTTCGAGAACCGACAGTGCGGCGGAAACCGCCAGATAGCGTCCGGTATTCGTGCCGCTGATCTGCACGGGGCCTCTCGGTGCGATGACGTCCATATATTCAGCCTTGCCCGCGATTCCCGCAATCGGCATGCCGCAGCCGAATGCCTTGCCGTATGTCGCGATGTCGGGAGTGACGCCGAGCGCTTGCTGAGCGCCGCCGAGATTGGATCGAAAGCCCGTCAGGACCTCATCGAAGATCAGCAACGCTTCGTGCTTCGTCGCAAGCGCGCGCAGGCCTTCGAGGAAACCGTCGTCGGGCCTGATGCAGCCGATGTTCAGCGCGATTGGCTCCAGGATGACGCCCGCGACGTCGCCCGAGTAACGTTCGAACGCGTTTCGAGCCGCATTCAGATCGTTCCACGGCAACGGAACGGTCAATTGACCGAGTTCGCCGGGAATGCCGACGGTGCCCGCGACGCGTTCGAGTTCGCCGTTCTCCAGCATCGCTGCGCTTCGCGGGGACGAGTCGATGTTCCAGGCGAGCGTGTCGTTTAGACCGTGGAAGTGCCCCTCAAACTTCAAGATCAATCGCTTGCCGGTGACGGCGCGCGCGATCCGCGTCGCATACATGGTGGCTTCCAGGCCGGAATTGACGAGGCGCAACTTTTCCGCGCACGGAACCGCGGCGCAAAAGCGTTCGCTCAGAAGTTGATGACGCTCGGTCTCATATTGCTGCAGGAAGCCGCGCGACATGGCGCGAGTGACGGATTCCCGGATGACGGGGCTGTCATGGCCCAGAAAGCACGAGCCCCAGCCCATGATGTAATCGTCGCGCCATTCGCCCGAGCACGTTTGTATTCGGGATCCTAGGGCATTTGAAATTTGAAGGGGGCCGATCCCCGCCAGATGATTCCAGCCGGCTAATACGTTGCCGACTCGCGTTTCGTCGACTTCTCTTTTCATGGCCGATGGTGATCCGATAACAATATGGATTTAAATTAGTTGATATGTGTTGAAACGGCCCTCCGAATTTATGGAGCGGATGGCGGAAATTGTGCATCTCGGGTTGGCGGGCGAAGCCGATGGTTGGCGGAAATCGCGCAAGCCGTATCGGCGCGCATGGACGAGTCGGGCTCGGGGGCGAGCGCAACTTGAAAAGGTTCTCGAATGTGTCGCGTCGTTGTTTTTCGCGCGATCGGCGAACGATTCCATGCGGCTAAAAGCCGCGCCGACTGGGCGCTCGACGCCATGCACCGCTTCGGTGGCGAACGAACGCGCGCGATGCCCTTCGCCAAGCTTCACGGCGACGTGGGCGTTCGGCCGTCAGCGCGTCGCCACGCTGTGGGCGCGCCAGGCGCGGCCGCATCGCGTCATTCGCGCAGCGCGTCGGCCACGCATGCGGCGCGCGCCGCCGCGTGGCTCGCGTGCGATGCGCGCGCGATGCAGTCCGCGTACGACGCGACATACTGCTCGAACATCCGGCGCGCATCGTCGGGCGACGCATCGACCATCCGCGCGACGAGCGCGCGCGAGCCCACTTCGAAGTGCTGATAATCGATCGGATCGTCCCAATAGCCGCCCCAGCGCAGGAAGCCGTTGCTCGCGAACACACCGACGACGCGCTCGGCCATGCCCGGCCGCACAGGCTTGTCCGGCCGCTCGTCGAGCCGGTTCATCGACGTCTTCGCGGCCGACGACGGCAGCACGCGCGCGCTGCCGTCGCCGCCGAACGACACGTACGGGTTCTGATGCGGATTGACGTCGATCGCGACGCCGTACGCGTGCACCGACCATTCGTCGCGGCCTGTTTTCTGCCGCGAGTTGAACGCCGACGTGTTGTTGTCGTTCATCGACGCTTCGTCGTCACCGCGGTAGCGCTCGATCGGCACCGCCCGGTTCAACGGGAAGCGCATTCGGTATAACGTGTCGAAGATCGTCTGCACGCGTTCGGCGAGCGCATCGAGCACGACGACTTCGCCTTTTTGCGTTTGGCCGTCGAAATTAACGTAATCGAACGACACGTTTTTCAATCGCTCGCATTGAACCGGCGAATGCTCGTTTATTACGCGTTCGACATGCATATTCGCGCATTGCGCGGCCGTGATTCGGCTGATATCGGCAAATGCACTCGTTGCGCCGAAAACCGAAAGCAGCACGAAAAGCACCGTGCTATGCTGCGCGCACTGCCGAATCGGCGAGAATGTTCGCGGCAGAAGTCGCATATCGATCATTGGCTTGATGAATTCGCATTCAGAGTGAATGAATATGCATGAAGTTCCGGAGTACCGATGAACCGAAAGCCGATAGGGATGCCGGATGACGAATGGAATGGCGTAAATGCCGCGGGCATTCACGCGGCAAGGATTCGGTGAAAATGCGCAAGAAAAGCTTGGTTCATTTCCCCGTCGCGCTGGCGGTGACGGCAGCGCTCGGCGCCTGTTCGTCGGGCGACGACGATGCGACGATCGAGTCGCGCGCGGACGCGATCGTCGAGCGGATGTCGATCCGGCAGAAGGTCGGCCAGAAGATCATGATGGCGTTCCGGTACTGGTGCCCAGACGGGCAGCCGACCTGCACGACCGGCATGACCGCATTCCCCGACGCCGCGCGCGACGCGCTGCGCGAGAACGGCATCGGCGGCGTGATCCTGTTCTCGAACAATCTGACGGGCATCGAGCAGACGCGCCGGCTGATCGACGGGATCAAGGCGGCGCCCGCGGCCGACAGCCCGGTTGGCCTGCTGATCGGCATCGACGAGGAGGGCGGCAACGTGTTCCGCCTGCCGCGCGTCGAGGCGACGGCGTTCGCCGGCAACATGGCGCTCGGCGCGGCCTACGAGGCAACGAAGAACGATCGGCTCGCCTACGACATGGGCCGCGTGCTCGCGGCGGAAATCGCGGCGGTCGGCTTCAACGTGAACTTCGCGCCGGACGTCGACGTCAACAGCAATCCGCTCAATCCCGTCATCAACGTGCGCTCGTTCGGCGACGACCCGGCGACGATCAGCCAGCTCGGCCGGCGCATGGCGCAGGGGATGAAGAGCGAGCGCGTGATCGGCACGTTCAAGCATTTTCCCGGGCACGGCGATACCGATACCGATTCGCACTACGGACTGCCCGTCGTGATCAAGTCGCGCGCCGACGCATACGCGATCGATCTCGCGCCGTACCGGCAGGCGATCGACGCGGGCGAGGCGCCCGACATGATCATGACCGCGCACATCCAGTATCCGTCGCTCGACGACACGCGCGTGACGACCCGCACGGGCGAGCCGATGATCGCGCCCGCGACGATGTCGCGGCGCATCCAGCACGACATCCTGCGCGGCGAGTTCGGCTACCGGGGCGTGACGATCACCGATGCGCTCGACATGAAGGGCATCGCCGATTTCTTCGAAGAAGACGATGCGGTCGTCAAGGTGTTCCAGGCGGATGTCGACATCGCGCTGATGCCCGTCGAGTTTCGCACGGCGGCGAACGCGGGCCGCCTGACGGCGCTCGTCGATCGCGTCGCGGCGGCGGTCGAGTCCGGCCGGATCGATCGCGCCGAGTTCGATCGCTCGGTGCGCCGGATCGTGCTGATGAAGCTGCGCAACGGCATCACCGCGGCGGACCGCGGCAGGCCGGTCGACGAGCTCGCGTCGATCGGCGGGCCCGCGCATCGCGCGGTCGAGCGCGACATCGCGCAGAAATCGATCACGCTGCTGCGCAACGAGAACGGCACGCTGCCGCTGCAGGCGCAGGGCCGGCGAATCTTCATCCTGACGCCGTGGGGCGAGCAGGCGGAGGCGATGCGGCGCCGCTTCGCCGAGCTCGGCCATCCGCTCGTGACGGGCGCGAAGCTGAGCGCGATCACGTGGGCCGAGCAGCAGCAGGCGATCGATGCGGCGGACATCGTGATCGTCGGCACGCTGTCGACGGGCGTCACGCCCGTCGAGCACAACGGCGATCCGAACGCGCGCGTCGCGCCGCCCGCGGCCGCGCTGATGCGGCAGACGGCGCCCGCGAACGGGCAGGAAGAAGGCTCGGTGATCTTCGATCACGTCGAGAACGCGGACGCGGCTGCGGGCGCGAACCTGGACGCGGGCGCGCGCAGGAGCGTGCTGGCCGTCGCCGTGCGAAGCGAGGCGCAGCAGATGCGCGACGCGATGGATTACGCGAAGGCGCGGCGCAAGACGGTGATCCACGTGACGATGCGCGCGCCATACGACGTGATCAGCTACGACGACGTCGCGGACGCGACGCTCGCGACGTACGCGTACTACGGCTACGAAGGCGGGCTGCGCGGCCCGTCGCTGCCCGCCGTCGTCGACGCGATGCTGGGCGTCGAGCGGCCGGTCGGCAGGCTGCCGGTCGCGATCCATGCGCTGAACGCGGATGGCTCGACGGGGCCGCTGCGTTATCCGCGCGGCTTCGGGCTGCAGTACTGAACGCCGAGAAGGCGTCGCGACGGAGGCGGGCAGCGGCGCGGCCGATTGCCGCGCATTGCCCGCCGCCTGCCGCGAATTCGCCGCCGAATCCGGGCGGCAAAGCTCTGACGAAGCGGCGCGGCGCTGCCGGATCGGTTTCAAATACGGTTCGTTGCAGTTATCCTTGAGCGCTCTTCCGGCGCGCGAGCGAAGCCGCGCGCCGGACATTCGATCGTTTCCAAAGGAGAACAACATGACGATGCGAGCCCGTGTCTCGATCCTGTCGCGCGTGCTGGCGGGCGCCGTGTGCGCGGCGGCCGCGTTTGCCGCGCACGCGCAGAACAACCTGGGCTTCCTGAACGACACGCCGATCAGCTATTTCAGCAAGGCCGACACCGCATCGCTGACGAAGGCCGTGCAGAAGGTCCGCGACGAAGGGAAGGACGGCGAGACCGTCGACTGGCTGAACCAGGGTCGCGGCACGAAGCTCTCGGCGAAGCTGACGCCGAGCACGACCGAGCAGGCAGGCCGCACGTGCCGCGAGATCAAGACCGAGATCGAGGCGAAGGGGCAGTCGATGACGTTGCGGCCGCTCTATTGCAAGACCGCGGCCGGCATGTGGCAGTTGCAGAAGCGCTGATGCGGGCGTGACGCGCGAATGAGCGCGATGAAGCCGCGCGGCCGGCCGCGCACGGTGTCGTGCGGGGTGGTGTTCCTCGATCCCGCTGGCCGCGTGTTGCTCGCGCACGCGACCGACACGACGCACTGGGACATCCCGAAAGGCCAGGGCGAACCGGGGGAAACCGCGCAGCAGGCGGCGCTGCGCGAGCTGGTCGAGGAGACGGGCATCGTGCTAGATCCCGTGCGGCTCGTCGATCTCGGCCTGTTCGCGTACCGGCGCGACAAGGATCTGCACCTGTTCGCCGCGCGCGCGGCCGAGCACGAGACGGATCTGTCGCGCTGCGAATGCACGTCGATGTTTCCGAGCCGCCGCGATGGGACGATGATCCCGGAGATGGACGCGTTTCGCTGGACCGAGCCGGGCGACGTGGACGCATACGCGAGCCGCAGCCTTGCGCGGCTTTTCCGGACGACGTTGTCGCTCGCGGATCTGCATCGGTCGCTGCCCGTCTGAGCGCGACAAGCGCGACAAGCGCGGCTGCGGTCCCGCGCCGTTCGCGGATGCCGGGCCGGTGGCGAGTCCGGATGCGAGACTGGAAACCGGCATGAATCGCGGCGGCCGGAGCCGATTGCCGAAGCGGCCGCCACGTCGGCGCGAGGCTCAAACGAAAATGCCCGGCGCAGGCCGGGCATTTTCCTTTCGCATGACGCAAAGCGGCGAGCGTGCCGCAGCCGCCGTCAGGCGGGCTTGCCCCAACTGTCGCGCAGGCCGACGATCCGGTTGAACACCGGCTGGTCGGGCTTCGAATCGACGCGGTCGGCGACGAAGTAGCCGTGGCGCTCGAACTGATAGCGCGCTTCCGGCGTCGCGTCGCGCGCGCCGGGCTCGAGATAGGCGTGGACGACCTTCTTCGAATCCGGATTCAGCGCCTCGAGGAAGTTGCGTCCGCCCGCGTCCGGATGCGGCTCCTTGAACAGGCGATCGTAGATCCGTACTTCGGCCGGGCACGCGTGCGGGGCGCTCACCCAGTGGATGTTGCCCTTCACCTTGTAGTTGTTCGCGCCTTCGGTGCCCGACTTGCTGTCCGGATAGTAGTTGCAGTGGACGGCGGTCACGTTGCCGTTTTCGTCCTTGTCCGCGCCCGTGCATTCGATCACGTAGCCGTATCGCAGCCGCACCTTGTTGCCCGGGAACAGCCGGAAATAGCCCTTCGGCGGATTCTCGTTGAAATCCTCGCGCTCGATCCACAGCTCGCGCGAGATCGGGAACGTGCGCTGGCCGCGCTCCGGATGGTGCGGGTGCACGGGCGCCGTGCATTCCTCGGTCTGGCCTTCCGGGTAGTTGTCGATGACGAGCTTGAGCGGATCGAGCACGGCGACCGTGCGCGGCGCCTTGTCGTCGAGATCGTCGCGCAGCGCGCCTTCGAACACGCTCATGTCGATCCACGAATCGATCTTCGTCACGCCGATCCGCTCGCAGAACAGGCGGATGCCCTCGGGCGTGAAGCCGCGGCGGCGCACGCCGACGATCGTCGGCATCCGCGGGTCGTCCCAGCCGTCGACGTGGCCTTCCGTCACGAGCTGCAGCAGCTTGCGCTTGCTCGTGATCGCGTACGTGAGGTTCAGCCGCGAGAATTCGATTTGCTGCGGCAGCGGCCGCGTGAACACGCCGGCGTCCGCGAGCTCGTTCAGCACCCAGTCGTAGAGGGGGCGGTGATCCTCGAACTCGAGCGTGCAGAGCGAGTGCGTGATGTTCTCGATCGCGTCCGAGATGCAGTGCGTGTAGTCGTACATCGGGTACACGCACCACGCATCGCCCGTGCGGTAGTGATGCGCGTAGCGGATCCGGTAGATCACCGGGTCGCGCATGTTCATGTTCGGCGAGCTCATGTCGATCTTCGCGCGCAGCACGTGCTCGCCTTCCTTGAACTCGCCCGCCTTCATCCGGCGGAACAGGTCGAGGTTCTCCTCGGGCGAGCGATCGCGGAACGGCGACGGCGTGCCCGGCTCGGTCAGCGAGCCGCGGTTCGTGCGCATCTCGTCGGCGGTCTGGCTGTCGACGTACGCCTTGCCGCGCTGGATCAGCAGCTCGGCGAATTCATAGAGCTTGTCGTAGTAGTCGCTCGCGAAATACTGGTGGTCGACGCCGTCCTTCTGCCAGTCGAAGCCGAGCCAGCGCACCGCGTCGACGATCGAGTTCACGTACTCGACGCTTTCCTTTTCCGGATTCGTGTCGTCGAAGCGCAGGTGGCACACGCCGCCGTAGTCGCGGGCGACGCTGAAGTTCAGGCAGATGCTCTTCGCGTGGCCGATGTGCAGATAGCCGTTCGGCTCGGGCGGAAAGCGCGTCTCGACGCGGCCGCTCCATTTGCTCGTGCGGTTGTCGTCGTCGATGATGTTGCGGATGAAATTGGATGGCGCGGCGGCGTCGTTGCGTTCGGTGCTCATGCGGGACAGGGAAGAAAAGGGGAGAGGACGCCTGCTGCGTCGCTCGAACTTGTCAATTCTACCTGACGGACGACCGTCGTGAGGAGCGCGGCCCCTTGCGGCGGGCGGGCGGCGCGTTTTCCGGCATTTGTGCGGCGTGTGTTGCCGCTGTAACAGGAGGTAAATCGCTTTGCCGGCCGGATTCGGCTTTCATAAGATGCGCTCACCCAGGTTTCATGCCGCCGCGCCGTGCCATGCGCGGCAACGCTTTCGAAGACAGCATCATGATGAAGAAGACCCGCTTTCTCGTTCGCATCACCGTCATCGCCGTGGTGCTCGCCAGCCTCAGCGCGTGCGCGATGACTCACACGCAGCGCAATGCCGGCATCGGCGCGGCGGCGGGCGGCGCGCTCGGCTACCTGATCACGGGCGGCCCGATCGGTACGGTCGCGGGCGCGGCGGCGGGCGGCCTCGTCGGCGCCGGCGTGCGCTAAGCGGCGGGGCGGCCGAACGCCCGGCGTTTCGGCCGTGCCGGTGGGGCTGGTGTCGCAGGCGGCCGCCGGGAGCGGCGCGGGATGCCGGTTCGGCGAGTCGGTTTCGGCGTTTTCGTGGTTGCCGTCGTTCCCGTCGTTCCCGTCGTTTCGATCGCAGGAATATTGACGCAGGCTCGCCGCAACGGTCTAGCCGAAGGGCGCGCCACCGACGCGCCCGTTTCGTTTTGGGAACGGCTTTTGTCGAGCCTTCCGGCTCGGGAGGGCTCGCGGTGGGCGTCTTCGTCGATCGCTCTTTGGGGCCCTTCGTTCGGGGCGTCCGCGGGCGTGGTGTTGCCGCTTCGTGCCCGCGGTTTACGATCGATGCCGTGCATCGGCCATTCGTGCCGCTTTCGTGCTTTCCCGCTTTCGAGCCCACGAGCGATCGCTGCCGAATCAGCCGTTCGGATAGGCAGCCGCGGATAGGCAGCCGCGGATAGGCAGCCGCGGATAGGCAGCCGCGCTCAGGTTCGCGCGCAGCGTCGCGAGCTGCGCGTACATGTCGTGAACGAAGTACAGGTCGCGGCGGCGCGTCCATGCCTGGCCGGACTGCGGGTCGTACAGCGTCGGCAGCGCGACCTCCGCGACCGCGGCTGCCTTCATCCCGCGCGCCCGTGACGTCTGGATGCAGCGCTTCGCATGATCGCGATGGCCGACGACCACGACGTTGCCCATCGCTGCGCCGCCGCCTTCCGGTGCGAGCGACGCCGTCGGTGCTCAAGTACGTGATCGAGCCGTCCGCGGCGATGACGGGCTCGAGCGAATGGATGTCGGTCATCTGGTACATCGACGCGAGAAAGCGCGCGTCGCGGGTTCGGCGATGCTGTCGTTGCACGCGCTTAGGACCGCGCTGACGAGCGGCAGCGTGGCGGCGGCGGACGTGGTGGGCAGGAACTTGCGGCGCAATGACATGCGGAACATTGGCGGAGAAAGCGGGATAGCCCGCTTTGTACCGTTCGGTTACGACGGGGCGATGTCGCCGCGTGTTCGCGCGGCGTGCTGCGCGCGAGGGGCGAATGATTGATGTTGCGAAGCCACGAAGTTCCGAAGTTCCGAAGTTCCGAAGTTCCGAAGTTCCGAAGTTCCGAAGTTCCGAAGTTCCGAAGTTCCGAAGTTCCGAAGTTCCGAAGTTCCGAAGCGCGGAGTCTCAAAGCCTCGAAAGTTCACCGGTTCGGAAGCTCGAATTCGTGAGGAGCCAAAAAAGCGAAGCGGCCCGCACGGGCCGCCCGCGAGAAAGAACGCGGACACGCGATCCGACGCCGCGCGCCCGCCGGCCGCGCTCACACGACGCGCTTGTCCCGGAGCGCCGCGATCGCCGTGTCGCCATAGCCGAGCATGTCGCGCAGCACCGCGTCCGTGTGCTCGCCGAGGAGAGGCGGCGCAGTGCGCGCGTCGGGCGGCGTCTCGCTCATCCGGATCGGGTTGCGCACGAGCTTCACGTTCGCGCCGCTCGGATGCGGCAGCTCGACCTGCATGCCGCGCGCGCGCACCTGCTCGTCGTCGAACACTTCGGCGAGATCGTTGATCGGCCCGCACGGCACGCCGACCGCCTCGAGCGCGTCGAGCCATTCGCGTTTCGTGCGCGTTTTCGTCATCTCCGCGATGATCGGCACGAGCGTATCGCGGTGGCGCACGCGCGCCGGGTTCGTCGCGAAGCGCTCGTCGTCGGCGAGCTCCGCGCGTCCGCCCGCCTCGACGAACTTGCTGAACTGCCCGTCGTTGCCGACCGCGACGATGATCCACCCGTCGCTCGTCTCGAACGTCTGGTACGGCACGATGTTCGGATGCGCGTTGCCCCAGCGCATGGGCGGCTTGCCGCTCGCGAGGAAATTCGTGTTCATGTTCGCGAGGAGCGCGACCTGTACGTCGAGGAGCGCCATGTCGATGTGCTGGCCTTCGCCCGTGCGGTCGCGGTGCGCGAGCGCGGCGAGGATCGCGATCGTCGAGTAGAGGCCCGTCGCGAGATCGGCGATCGCGACGCCGGCCTTCTGCGGCCCGCCGCCCGGCAGGCCGTCGCGCTCGCCCGTGATGCTCATGAAGCCGCCCATCCCCTGGATGATGAAATCGTAGCCCGCGCGGTGCGCGTACGGGCCCGTCTGGCCGAAGCCCGTCACCGAGCAGTAGACGAGGTCGGGCTTCACGGCTTTCAGCGACGCAAAGTCGAGCCCGTACTTCGCGAGCTGGCCGACCTTGTAGTTCTCGAGCACGACGTCGCACCGCGCGGTGAGCTCGCGGACGATCCGCTGGCCTTCGGGCGTCGCGATGTCGATCGTCACCGAGCGCTTGTTGCGGTTCGCGGCGAGGTAGTACGCGGCTTCGCGGGTGTCGGCGCCGTCCGGCGTCTTCAGGTACGGCGGGCCCCAGTGCCGGGTGTCGTCGCCGACGTCCGGGCGCTCGACCTTGATCACGTCGGCGCCGAGATCGGCGAGTGTCTGAGCGCACCACGGGCCCGCGAGCACGCGGCTCAGGTCCAGGACGCGGATATGGCTGAGGGCTCCCATCTTCGATCAGTCTCCTCTGTTGGCTGCTCGGTTGGCCGGCGTGCGCCGGGCGGCGTCGCGCCGGTCGCGCCGGTCGTGGCGCGGCCGCGCGGGTGCGCGGCCGGTCGGTCGTCTCCCGCCGCATCTTAAAGCGATTCGTGCGCGGCTGTCGCGATAGCGGGGCAGCGCGGGCGGCCCGGTCGCGCCTGAATGCGGCGATTGCGGTCGATTCGGCGGCGGGGCGAGTGCGGTTCCGGCGAGGCTTCATCGTGCCACTTACGAGACTCCGGCGAAGCATCAACGAAGCATCAACGAAGCTCCAACGAAGCTCCAGCGAAGCTCCAGCGAAGCTCCAACGAAGCTCCAACGAAGCTCCAGCGAAGCTCCAACGAAGCTCCAACGAAGCTCCGGCGTAGTTCCGGAACGGCTCGGGCGTAGTCTCCGCGTGTCTTTGGCGCGTTCCTGCGTGAATCGGCTGGCGCATGGGCGCATCGCGAGCGGCCGTTCGCCGCAATCCTCACGTGTTCGCCGCGTCATGGTCAAGCCTGTCGCCCCGACGTTCCCCGCGTATTCATCGGACGCTTCCACCGAACGATCCCCCGAATGCACTCCCGAACGCTCCCCCAAAACCGCGCCGCGTCCGCCCGGAGCGCTCGCCGGCCGCGAGCCGGGATCTATCCCGTATAATTGATCGTTTTAGAAACGCGCCGCCGCCCGCCCGCCGGAACGGCCGGCGCTCAACCCCCAGTTTTGGCCTGACCGTCCCCGCACGCTATGAAAGCCGCCGAAATCCGCGAGAAATTCCTCAAGTTCTTCGAATCGAAGGGCCACACGATCGTCCGCTCGTCGAGCCTCGTGCCCGGAAACGACCCCACGCTGCTCTTCACCAATTCGGGGATGGTGCAGTTCAAGGACGTGTTCCTCGGCGCCGAGACGCGCCCGTACTCCCGCGCGACCACGTCGCAGCGCAGCGTGCGCGCGGGCGGCAAGCACAACGACCTCGAGAACGTCGGCTACACCGCGCGCCACCACACGTTCTTCGAGATGCTCGGCAACTTCTCGTTCGGCGACTACTTCAAGCACGACGCGATCCACTATGCATGGGAGCTGCTGACGGCCGTCTACCGGCTGCCCGCCGACAAGCTCTGGGTGACCGTCTATCACGACGACGACGAGGCGTACGACATCTGGGCGAAGGAAGTCGGCGTGCCGGCCGAGCGGATCATCCGGATCGGCGACAACAAGGGCGCGCGCTACGCGTCGGACAACTTCTGGCAGATGGGCGACACGGGGCCGTGCGGCCCGTGCTCGGAAATCTTCTACGACCACGGCCCGGACGTCTGGGGCGGCCCGCCGGGATCGCCCGAAGAAGACGGCGACCGCTACATCGAGATCTGGAACCTCGTGTTCATGCAGTTCAACCGCGATGCGCAAGGCAACATGACGCGTCTGCCGAAGCCTTGCGTCGACACCGGCATGGGCCTCGAGCGGATCGCGGCCGTGCTGCAGCACGTGCACAGCAACTACGAGATCGATCTGTTCCAGAATCTCATCAAGGCCGCCGCGCGCGAGACCGGCATCAGCGACCTGACGAACAACTCGCTGAAGGTGATCGCCGATCACATCCGCGCGTGCTCGTTCCTGATCGTCGACGGCGTGATCCCCGGCAACGAAGGCCGCGGCTACGTGCTGCGCCGGATCGTGCGCCGCGCGATCCGCCACGGCTACAAGCTCGGCCGCAAGGAATCGTTTTTCCACAAGCTGGTGGCCGATCTCGTCGCGGAAATGGGCGAAGCGTATCCGGAGCTGAAGGAGGCCGAGCAGCGCGTGACCGACGTGCTGCGCCAGGAAGAAGAGCGCTTCTTCGAGACGATCGAGCACGGGATGTCGATCCTCGAGGCCGCGCTCGGCGACCTCGACGCCGCGGCAGGTGACAAAACCGGCGGCAAGACGCTCGACGGCGAGCTCGCGTTCAAGCTGCACGATACCTACGGCTTCCCGCTCGACCTGACGGCCGACGTGTGCCGCGAGCGCGGCGTGACGGTCGACGAGCCGGCGTTCGACGACGCGATGGCGCGCCAGCGCGAGCAGGCGCGCGCGGCCGGCAAGTTCAGGGCGACGCAGGGCCTCGATTACACGGGCGCGAAGACGACGTTCCACGGCTACGAGGCAATCGCATTCGACGACGCGAAGGTCGTCGCGCTGTACGTCGACGGTTCGTCGGTCAACGAAGCGAAGGCGGGCCAGAGCGCGGTCGTCGTGCTCGACCACACGCCGTTCTATGCGGAATCGGGCGGCCAGGTCGGCGACCAGGGCGTGCTCGCGAACGCGGTCACGCGCTTTGCGGTCGCCGACACGCTGAAGGTCCAGGCCGACGTGATCGGCCACCACGGCGAACTCGAGCAGGGCGCGCTCAAGGTCGGCGACGTAGTCCGCGCGGAAATCGATGCCGAGCGCCGCGCGCGCACCGCTCGCAACCACTCGGCGACGCACCTGATGCACAAGGCGCTGCGCGACGTGCTCGGCTCGCACGTGCAGCAAAAGGGTTCGCTCGTCGACGCGGACAAGACCCGCTTCGACTTCGCGCACAACGCGCCGCTGACGGACGACGAAATCCGCCGCGTCGAAGCCATCGTCAACGAGCAGGTGCTCGCGAACGCGCCCGGCGTCGTGCGCGTGATGCCGTACGACGACGCGGTGAAGGGCGGTGCGATGGCGCTCTTCGGCGAGAAGTATGGCGACGAAGTGCGCGTGCTCGATCTCGGCTTTTCGCGCGAGCTGTGCGGCGGCACGCACGTGCATCGCACGGGCGACATCGGCTTCTTCAAGATCGTCGCGGAAGGCGGCGTCGCGGCGGGCATCCGCCGCGTCGAGGCGATCACGGGCGACAACGCGGTGCGCTACGTGCAGGCGCTCGATGCGTGCGTGAACGCCGCGGCGGCCGCGCTGAAGGCGCAGCCGTCCGAGTTGATCCAGCGGATCGGCCAGGTGCAGGACCAGGTGAAGTCGCTCGAGAAGGAGCTCGCCGCGTTGAAATCGAAGCTCGCGTCGAGCCAGGGCGACGAGCTCGCGCTGCAGGCGGTCGAAGTGGGCGGCGTGCACGTGCTTGCCGCGACGCTCGACGGCGCGGACGCGAAGACGCTGCGCGAGACCGTCGACAAGCTGAAGGACAAGCTGAAGAGTGCGGCGATCGTGCTCGCGGCGGTCGACGGCGGCAAGGTGAGCCTGATCGCCGGCGTGACCGCCGACGCGAGCAAGAAGGTGAAGGCGGGCGAGCTCGTCAACTTCGTCGCGCAGCAGGTGGGCGGCAAGGGCGGCGGCCGGCCGGACATGGCGCAGGCGGGAGGCACCGAGCCGGCGAATCTGCCGGCGGCTCTGGCGGGCGTGAAGGGCTGGGTCGAAGCGCGGCTGTAACGCGGCCGTAACGCGCGGCCGGGTGGCGCGTCGAGGCTCGGCGCGCCGCCTTCGCAGCGGAGGCGCGTGACGCGGCCGGCGCACGGTGTCGTGGGCGGCGGCGGCCGGGCGGCCGAAGGCCGGTATGTTCGGCTCGCTTGCGGTGGTCGCCGGGGCGGTCGCCTGTACCGTCCGTGATCACCACGGCAAAGACCAGATGATCGAATGACCGAGACGGTCCAATCGGCTTGCGCCGGTTGGACCGTTTTCTTTTGGGGCGACGATGTTCGCGGCAGTGTTTTGCATCGTCATGTCTTGCCATGGCACGCCCGTCACGCCACGTCCACGCCGCGTCCGCGCGTCGACCTCGTCAGGCCGGCAGCGTCTCGTCCGCCGTGCCGCGGCGCGTGCGCCGGCGCGAGGCTTTCGCGGCTTCGTCTGTCGCGACGTCGGTCGGGCTCGCCGCGGCGGCGGCGTCTCGCAACGCATCGCGCAGTGCAGCGAGCGCCGCCGACAAATGTCCCTGGCGCCAGACCAGCATCGTGTCGATCGGCGTGAAGTCCGCGAGCGCGTGCACGCCGAGGCTGTCCGGCTCGCGCTGGACCGTGAGCACCGAGCGCGGCGCGACCGCGACGCCCGCGCCCGCCGCGACGCACGCGACGATCGCGTGATACGAGCCGAGTTCGAGCACGCGCCCGGGCTTCAGTCCGTATGCGGCGTACCAGCGCTCGACGCAGCCGCGATACGCGCAGCCGCGCTCGAACGCGACGAGCGTCGGCAGTAGCACATCGCGCGGCGTGCGCACACGCGGATGGCCGCGCGGCGTCAGCAGCACGAGTTCTTCGGTGAATGCGGGCGCGGTCTCGAACGGCTCGCCGAGCGCCTCGGAGCCGGCCGGCGTCGCGACCAGCGCGGCATCGAGCTCGAATTCGCGCACCTGGTGGATCAGTTTGCCGGTCGTGCCGATGACGAGCTCGAGCGTGACTTCGGGCCACGCCTGGTGATAGCGGGCGAGAAGCGCGGGCAGCCGGCTCGCCGCAGTGCTCTCCATCGCGCCGAGCCGCAATCGGCCGCGCGGCCGGTTCTCGCGGACCGCATGGCGCGCCTCGTCGGCGAGCGCGAACAGGCGCTCCGCGTACGGCAACAGCGTCTCGCCGGCGGGCGTCAGCACGAGCCGGCGGCCGTCGCGCACGAAAAGCGGCGCGCCGAGCTGTTCCTCCAGTTGCTTGATGCGGGTCGTGACGTTCGATTGCACGCGATTGAGCTTCGCGGCCGCACGCGTCACACCGTTCTCGCGCACGACCGCGCGAAAGATCGCCAGCGCCGCCAGATCCATGATTCTCTCCATGGGATGGATTGAATCTGAATTATTCATTTTTCGAGAACGATTGGTCAAGCTAGCATCGAGTCGACTTTGGCCTTGCCGCGACGCTTCCGACCCTTCGAGTGGGCCGCTTCGCCCCTGAATTCGATCGCCCCTGAATCCGATGAGCTCACTTTCTTCTTCCCGTGGCGAAGCCGGCGCGCCGCCTTATGTGTCGTCCGGCGAGCGCGCGGCGCGCGATGCGGCGCTCGCGTGCGCGGCGGCGCTCGCTGTCGCGCTCGGTGTCGGGCGCTTCGCATTCACGCCGCTGCTGCCGCTGATGCTCGCGGGCGGCGAGCTCGACATCCGGCATGGCGGCTGGCTCGCGTCCGCGAACTACGCCGGCTACTTCGTCGGTGCAATGACCTGCGCGCGCATCGCTGTCGATCCTGTGCGGATGGTGCGCTACGGGCTCGTGGCGACGGTCGCGCTGACGCTCGCGATGGGCATCGCGAGCCCGTTCTGGGTATGGGCGCTCGTGCGCTTCGTCGGCGGCGCGGTCAGCGCATGGACGTTCGTGTTCGCGTCGCAGTGGGGGCTGCGGCGTGTCGCCGAGCGAGGCGCGCTTGCGTGGGGCGGCGTGATCTTCACCGGGCCGGGGGTCGGGATCGTCGTGACCGGGCTGATCGGCTCCGTGTTGGCGGGGCAGCGCGCGGCGCTCGGATGGATCGGGTTCGCGGCGGCGTCGGCGGTGCTGTCGGCGGTGGTGTGGCGCGCGTTCGGGACGACGGCGCGCGAGCCGGTGCGCGACGCGGGCGGCGAGCGTTCTCGCAACGGCGCGGAGAATGGCGGCGACGCAGCCGGCGCGGCAGATGCGAGCGGCCGCGCCGAGGCGAGGCGTGCGATCGGGTTGGCCGGAGCGACCAACGCGACCAACGCGACCAACGCGACCAACGCGACCAACGCGACCAACGCGACCAACGCGACCAACGCGACCAACGCGACCAACGCGACCAACGCGACCAACGCGACCAACGCGACCAACGCGACCAACGCAGCGACAGCCATATCCGCGAAAAATTTCACGTCCGCGAACGTCGCCCGCCCGCGTGAGGCGGTTGCGGCATCGACCGGGAGCGCGCCGAACGCATCGCCGGCCGACGCCCGACGCGACGCGTTCTGGCTCGTGCTCCTTTACGGGCTGCCCGGCTTCGGCTACATCGTCACGGCGACGTTCCTGCCCGTGATCGCCCGCGCCGCGCTGCCCGCGCGCTCGCCGTGGCCCGATCTGTTCTGGCCGATGTTCGGCGCGGCGCTGATCGTCGGCGCGCTGCTCGGCGCGAGGCTGCCGAGCCGCTGGGACAACCGGCTGTTGCTCGCGGTCTGCTGCGCGGTGCAGGCGATCGGTGTCGCGCTCGGCATCGTCTGGCCGACGGCGCCCGGATTTGCGCTCGGCAGCGCGCTCGTCGGCTTGCCGTTCACCGCGATCACGCTGTTCGCGATGCGCGAAGCGCGCCGCCTGCGCGGCGAACGCGCGGCGGGCCTGATGGGCTATGCGACCGCGTCGTACGGCGTCGGCCAGATCGTCGGGCCGCTGGCGGCCGCGCCGCTCGCCGCGCATGCCGGCTCGTTTTCGCCGGCGCTGTGGCTCGCGTCGGCCGTGTTGGCCGTCGGGGCGGCGGGGTTTGCGGCCGTCGCGTTGCACGCCACACGTGCGGCGAAACACGGCAGCGGCGTTGCTTGAGCGCTCGACCGGTAGCCGCCGGGCGAAGCGGTTGCGTGCGTTTCGAGCGTGTATGTCGAACCGATGCCGCCGGCACGCGTCGTGCTCCGCGCCCGGCGCGACGATGCTTCGTTCGCGCTGCTGTCGATTTTCTTTTTCGCATCGGGTGCGAGGTCGCCGACTCTTGCCGCCGCTTTCCCCCTTTCTTGTTCGGATCCAATTCACGGCGAATCCACGTTGCCGTTCGGCGCGCGTTCCGCATCGATCGGGCGAGCGCCGACCGAGCCGAATCGCCGCCGCGATTCACGTCATCCGGCGTGCACAGACTCGCGGCTCCTTTCGAATGTTCGCACGGCGCTCGCCGAGCATCCACGCATGCTCGGCGAGCGTCTGACGAGCGTTCGCCGCGAGTAGCGGCCCGTTGCAGATTTTATGGAAGCACGGACTCACGGCCGTCGGCCGCTATGCAATAATCGATCTATCAGTGCTTGCTAGTCCTTTGCGCGCCGCGCAACGGGCCCCTGGCGTAACGATTGCCTTGGAGGTGCACTGTGTATCGTCAAACGCTTGGCCGCACCTTGGTTCACGCTGCAGCGATCGGGGTGGTGCTTGCTGGCTATGCTTGCCTGCAGCCGACGGCGACCGCAGCAGGCACCCTGCCGCAGCCTGTGAAGGCGAAGCGAATCGCACAGACCGGTCCGGTAGGGCCGGTCGATTTCCCCACGCTCGTCGAGCGATACGGGCCCGCCGTCGTGAACGTCAGCGTGGCCGCGCCGGAGCCGCAAATGTCGGCATCCGGTCTCGAGGCCCTTGATCCCGACGATCCGTTCTCCGCGTACTTCAAGCTGGGCGTGCCGCAGCCGCCGACGTCGCAGGACAACCCGCCGCGCGCGATGGCGGGCGCCGGATCCGGTTTCATCGTCAGCGCCGACGGTCTCATCCTGACGACCGCCTACGTGGTCGGCCAGGCTTCCGAGGTGACGGTCCGGCTGATCGATCGACGCGAGTTCAAGGCGCGGGTGTTGGCGGTCGACGATCAGAGCGACGTCGCCGTCCTTCAGGTCGATGCGACGAGGCTGCCGACGGTGAGGCTCGGCGACTCGTCGCGGGTGCGCGTCGGCGAGCCGGTGCTGACGATCGGCACGCCCGACGGCTCGGCGAACACGGTGACGACGGGCATCGTCAGCGCGATGTCGCGCACGCTGCCGGACGGCGGCAGCTTCCCGTTCTTCCAGACCGACGTGACCGGCAATCTCGACAACTCGGGCGGCCCGGTATTCAACCGCGCGGGCGAGGTGATCGGCATCGACGTGCAGATCTATGCGGGCGGCGACCGTTATCCGAGCGTGACTTTTGCAATCCCGATCAATCTGGCGGCGAAGGTGCGCACGCAGGTGCTGGAGGCGCAACAGCAAACGCGGCAGCAAGCGCAGCAACAGGCGCAGCAGGTGCAGCGCACGGCGCCGCCGGGCGGGCTGGGCGTCGACGTGCAGGACGTCGGACCGGGGCTTGCGGCCGCGTTCGGTTTGCCGCGGTCGGCGGGCGCGCTCGTCAACGCGGTCGAGCCGGGATCGCCCGCCGCCGCGATCGGCCTGAAGCCGGGCGACGTGATCGTGCGGATCGGCGACAAGCCGATCGGCCGCTCGGCCGAGCTCGCCAGCGATGTAGCTGCGCTGCCGCCCGGGACGAACACGGCGCTCACGCTGCTTCGCAACCGGGCGCCGATGACGCTGATGCTCGGGCCGGGCGCGGCCGCAGCCGCAGGAACGTCGGCCGGGATGTCGTCGGGGAGTGCGAGCGTCGGTCGGAGCGGAGTCGGCGGCGCGGACCGCCTGGGTCTGACGATGCATCCGCTGACGGACGACGAGCGTCGTTCGACCGGGCTGCCGGTCGGCATGGTGGTCGACGCGGTGCGCGGGCCGGCGGCGAACGCAGGCATCCAGCCGGGCGATGTCGTGCTGGAGTTCAACGACACGCTGATCGAGACGCCGGACATGGTGCCGGCGTTGGAGGCGAAGGCCGGGAAGGTGGTGGCGGTGCTGATTCAGCGGGGCGGAGAGCGCAAGTTCGTGTCGGTCAAGCTGAGATGAGCCGCCGTGCGCGGACGGCTCGAGGTGCGGGGACCCGCGGAGGCGCGGCGAAGCGTTTCCAGGCCCCGGTGCCGTGCAACGGCCCCATGGCTCGCGATTTTCGTCGTTACGCCGGATGAGCTTGCGTCGCGGGCGCTTCGCGCATTGGCGCGTCCTGACCGTCGGCCCGGGAGACGGCTGCCACGATGCGGCTCATCAAATCGTGCAAATCCCCGATGTCGGCGAAGTCGGCGGCCGCCAGCAGCACCTCGAATCGGCCGTTCTCCAACAGAAGCGCGAGCGGGTAGGCCGAGAAAGCTTGCGCATAGGTCTTGAAGAACGTATCGCGATGATGGTATTCGACTGCCATGCCGAGTCGTTCCGCGAAATCCTTCCAGTCTTCGTTCAGTTTCATCCCGTCGTAGATCAGCGCGCACAAGCGGCATTCATAGGTGCCGGGCGAAAACGTTTTATGCATCAGATGCATGACGCTGTTGATGAAGCCGCTGTCGCCGTTGTAGACAAAAACGAGTTTTCGCATGAATCGCTCCTAGTGGGTGGAAAGATATTCGCGCATCAAGGCTCGCGCCCGATGCAAACGACTCTTGATCGAAGAAGGGCGTTCTCCTAGATCGTCGGCTATTTCCTTGATGCTCTTCTCCTCGAAATCGCGCAGGAGAATGATTTCGAGGTAATGCGGCGGGAGCGATTCGAATGCCCCGAGCAGATCCACTCGCATGGCGGCGCTGTCGACGTCGGTGCCGCGTTCCTCGAGGCCGCCGTCCGATTCGCCGACGAACCGGGACTGCGCATGATGCAGTCGATGGCATTCCCGCTTGACCGTCGTCGACAGCCACGCGGGCAGGGCATCCGGGGATCTGATCAGGCGAAGGTGCTGGACGAATGCGAGCAGCGCCGCCTGGACCGCGTCCTCCAGGTCACTGAAGCGGCAATGGGCCCTGGCGTAGCGTTTGACGTCCGTTCGGCAGACGGCCAGCAGCTGCGCCAATGCGCTGGCGTCGCCGGATCTGGCGGCTTCCATGAGGGTAGGGCGATCGGATATCGGCGTTTTCATCTGGGGATCATCGGAGCGACAAGATTATCGATTCTCAAAAGAGAAGAGCACCCGGCCGGCCATTTGGATTCGCGGCGCCGGCGTTTTTTTCGAAACCGAATCGGGCGCTTCGCGTGGTTGCTTGGGAAGATGCCGAAATGCACGCTGCCCCGTCGAAATAGCGCCCGACGGCCTTTGGTAATCAGGCGAAAGTATTTTGAATGGTAGCGCCGACGCGAACGGTGAGAACCCCGCCGGCCACGTCCCTCTCGGCCAAATTCGCTAGAATGAAACCTTCCAGACCCGAGCGGCTTGCCAGGCTCGGTCGCTCCAAGAATCGAGCCAGTTCCCGCATCTCTCCCCGACGATGACCATCGCAGACTACCAATTCTGTCCACGCTGCGCGCGCGCGCTCGCCGAGCGCGCCGATTCCGTCGAGGAGGGCGGCCGCGTGCGCCGCGCGTGTCCCGACGCAACCTGCGGCTATGTCCATTGGAACAACCCGATCCCCGTCGTCGCCGCGATCGTCGAGTACGAAGGCAAGATCCTCCTCGCGCGCAACGCCGCGTGGCCCGAAGGCGTGTTCGCGCTCATCACCGGCTTTCTCGAGCATGGCGAAACGCCCGAGGCGGGGATCGCCCGCGAAGTGCGCGAGGAGACGGCGCTCGACGCCGAATCGGTGAAGCTCGTCGGCGTCTACGAATTCATCCGCAAGAACGAATTGATCATCGCGTATCACGTCCGCGCGAACGGGACCATTCGCCTCTCGCCGGAACTGCTCGAATACCGGCTCGTCGAACCGCCGAAGCTGCGCCCGTGGCGCGCCGGCACGGGCCAGGCGCTCGCCGACTGGATGCGCGCGCGCAGCCTCGACTTCGAATTCGTCGACTTCCCCGGTCAGTAGGGAACGAAGCAGCGGGCCGCGCGGGCGCGGCCCGCCGGCGGCGGCGTTAGCCGGCGCGCGCCGCCTGCACCGCGGTGCCGTAGCACAGCACTTCGGTCACGCCCGATGCGATCTCGGTCGCGTCGTAGCGCATGCCGATGATCGCATTGCCGCCCATCTGCCTCGCCTGTTCGACCATCCGCTCGTAAGCATCCTGCCGCGCCCGCTCGCACAGCGACGTGTAGAGCGAGATGTTGCCGCCGAACAGCGTTTGAATCGATGCGCCGAACGTGCCGACGATCGACCGCGAACGCACGACGACGCCGCGCGCGACGCCGAGCGAGCGTTCGATCCGGTAGCCCGGAATGTCGAACGCGGTCGTGATGAGCTGCGGATCTGCCATGATGTTTCCTCGTCAATGTGAAAATACCCGTGCGCCGCGCCGCTTGGAATTTGCCGCAATCTGTGCTTTTCTGTGCGGCACGCCCGCTGCGCCGCGCCCGGCGTCGCATGTTCGCCCGGACGGCGGCCGCTTGTCCAGCGTCGGGCGGCGTGTCGGCCCCGCGTTCGCGCGCCGCCTGACGATTCGAACGAGCACGATCGGAGGAGACTTCCCGTGGCCTACATCTATTACCTGACGCACATCCATCTCGGCGACGACGCGCTCGCGATGCTCTCGGCCGAATGCGCACGGAGCGGCATCACGCGCCCGCTCGTCGTGACCGACAAGGGCGTCGCGGCGGCGGGGCTCGTCGATCGCACGCTCGACGCGCTCGGGTTCGGCGCGCTGCCGGTATTCGACGACACGCCGTCGAATCCGACCGAGGCGGCCGTGCTCGCCGCCGCGCAGCGCTATCGCGACGACGGTTGCGACGGGCTCGTCGCGGTCGGCGGCGGTTCGGCGATCGATCTCGCGAAGGGCGTCGCGATCGCGGCGACGCATCCGCTGCCGCTCACGCAATACGCGACGATCGAAGGCGGCAGCGACAGGATCACCGCGGCCGTCGCGCCGCTCGTCGCGGTGCCGACGACGTCGGGCACGGGCAGCGAGGTCGCGCGCGGCGCGATCCTGATCCTGAACGACGGCCGCAAGCTCGGCTTTCACTCGTGGCATCTGTTGCCGAAGGCGGCGATCTGCGATCCGTCGCTGACACTCGGCCTGCCGCCCGGGCTCACGGCCGCGACCGGCATGGACGCGATTGCGCACTGCATCGAGACGTTCCTCGCGCCGGCGTTCAATCCGCCCGCCGACGGCATCGCGCTCGACGGCCTCGAACGCGCATGGGCGCACATCGCGCGCGCGACGCACGACGGCGGCGACCGCGCCGCGCGTCTCGCGATGATGAGCGCGTCGATGCAAGGCGCGCTGGCGTTCCAGAAGGGGCTCGGCTGCGTGCATTCGCTGTCGCATCCGCTGGGCGGCGTGAAGGTGAACGGCAGGACGTCGCTGCATCACGGTACGCTGAACGCGGTCGTGCTGCCCGCCGTGCTGCGCTTCAACGAGCGCGCGCCGACCGTCGTCGCCGAGCGCCGCTATGCGCGGATGCGCCGCGTGATGAACCTGCCCGACGGCGCGGACCTGCCGCAGGCGCTGCACGACATGACCGAGCGCCTCGGCCTGCCGACGGGGCTGAGGCAGATGGGCGTCGACGAAAGCGCGTTCGATCACGTGATCGAGGGCGCGCTCGTCGATCACTGCCACAAGACGAATCCGCGCGTCGCGTCGGCCGACGATTACCGGCGCATGCTCGTCGAATCGCTCTGACGGCGCGGCGCGGTTCGTCGCGCAACGCATCGCCGGCATTCGACCATGCAGCCCACATCCAGAAAGCATCCAACAAGCATCCAGCAACCGCCTTTTCGCCTCGCGCCGACATGTCCGCCGCCAAACCCGTTCCGCTGCCGCGCAGCGCCTATCGCCACTTCCTGCCGATCACGACGCGCTGGATGGACAACGATGTCTATGGGCACGTCAACAACGTCGTCTACTACAGCTACTTCGACACGGTCGTCAACGAATACCTGATCCGCCGCGGCGTGCTCGACGTCGAGCACGGCGAGACGATCGGCCTCGTCGTCGAGACGCAGTGCAACTACTTCGCGCCGCTCGTGTTTCCGCAGCGCGTCGAAGCGGGGCTGCGGGTCGCGCGGCTCGGCGCGTCGAGCGTGCGCTACGGGATCGGCCTCTTCGCGGACGGCGGGACGTCGGCCGCCGCGCAAGGCCATTTCGTGCACGTGTACGTCGATCGCGCGACGCGCCGTCCGGTGCCGCTGCCCGAACCGCTGCGCGCCGCGCTCGAGTCGCTCGCCGTGGAGGCGGCCTGACGCGGTGCAGTCGATCGTCATCAATCTGCTGAACGGCCTGAGCTACGGGCTGTTGCTGTTCATGCTGTGCGCGGGGCTCACGCTGATCTTCAGCATGCTGGGCGTGCTGAATTTCGCGCATGCGAGCTTTTACATGCTGGGCGCCTACGTCGGCTTGGCGATCGCCGCGCACACGAATTTCTGGTTCGCGCTCGCCGTCGCGCCGCTCGTCGTCGGCGCGTTCGGCGCGCTGTGCGAGCGCACGCTGCTGCGGCGCGTGAGGGCGAGCGGCCATCTCGACGAATTGCTGCTGACGTTCGGGCTCGCGTATCTGATCGCCGAAGGCGTGAAGCTCGCGTGGGGGCTCGCGCCGCTCGCCGCGCCCGTGCCGGCCGCGCTCGACGGCGCCGCGTTCACCGTCTACGGCGCCGCGTTTTCGCGGTATCGCGTGTTCATGATGGCCGTGTCGGTCGCGATGCTCGGCGTGTCGTGGGCGGGGCTGCGCGTGTCGCAAACGGGGCTCGTCGTGCGCGCGGCGCTCACGCATCGCGCGGCCGTCGAGGCGCTCGGCCACGACGTGCCGCGCGTGATGACGCTCGTGTTCGCCGCGGGCACTGCGCTCGCCGCGCTGGCTGGCGTGATCGGCGCGCCGCTCACGGTGATCGAGCCTGCGATGGCGGAGACGCTCGGCTCGGTCGTGTTCGCGGTGATCGTGATCGGCGGGCTCGGCTCGCTCGCGGGCGCGCTCGCCGCATCGCTCGTCGTCGGCTGCGCGCAGACGTTCGCGACGGCGAGCAGCGCGTCGCTCGGCGCGGCCGCCGAGTGGGCCGGCATCGCGCTGCCCGACGCGTGGCGCGCGCTGACGGTCGCGCAGCTCGCGCCGCTGATTCCGTATCTGCTGCTCGTCGCGGTGCTCGCTTGCCGCGCGCGCGGCCTGTTCGGCGAGCGCGCCGATGTCTAGCGCGACCGTGCGAAGCCGCCTGTCGCATGCGTGGCCGTGGTTCGCGCTGATCGTGCTCCTCGCCGTGCCCGCGCTCGCGTGGCCGCGCGGCTGGATGCTCGGCTATCTAGCGCAGACGGCCGCGCTGATCGTGCTCGCGCTGTCGTACAACCTGCTGCTCGGCACGACCGGGCTGCTGTCGTTCGGGCACGCAGCGTTCGCGGGGCTCGGCGCGTTCGCCGCCGCGCACGTGTTCAACCGCTATGGCTTGCCGCTGCCGCTCGTGCCGCTCGCGGGCGGCGTCGCGGGCGCGGGCTTCGGCGCGCTGTTCGGCTTCATCGCGACGCGGCGCGCGGGCACCGCGTTCGCGATGATCACGCTCGGGCTTGGCGAACTCGTCGCCGCGGCCGCGTGGAGCGTGCCCGACTGGTTCGGCGGCGCGGGAGGCGTGTCGATCGACCGGGCGAGCGGCCCCGCGCTCGGCGCGTGGCATTTCGCGCGGCCGATGCACGCGTATGCGCTGATCGCGCTCTGGTGCATCGGCGCGGCGGCCACGATGCGCGCGCTCGCGCGCACGCCGTTCGCGCGGCTCGCGAACGCGGTCCGCGACAACCCGGCGCGCGTCGCCACGCTCGGCACCGATCCGCGTCGCGTGCGCTACGCGATGGCGGTCGCGGCGGCGTTTTTTGCAGGCGTATCGGGTGCGCTCACGCTGATCGATGTCGAGGTCGCAACGTCGGAGAGCGTCGGGATGCTGCGCTCGGGCGCCGTGCTGTTCGCGACCGTGATCGGCGGCGCGACGGGGTTCTTCGGGCCCGTCGTCGGCGCGGCGCTGCTGACGTTCTTCAGCGTGTTCGTCGCGAGCGTATCGCGGGCGTGGCTGCTGTATCTGGGCGTGTTGTTCGTCGCCGTCGTGCTGGCGGCGCCGGGCGGCGTGAGCGGCGGGTGGCGCGCGCGGCGCGATGCGCGGCGGCAGGGCGGCGCGCGCGTCGACTGGCGGCGCGAACTGCTCGGCGCGGGCGCGGCGATCGCGCTGGGCGTCGCGATCGTGTTCGTCGTCGAGCTCGCGTATGCGCTGCGGTTCGCGCAGGACGAAGGGCGGCGCGCGGTCATCGGACTTTGGCGGTTCGATGCCGGCGCGCCGTTCGGTTGGGGCATCGCGGCGGCCGCCGCGGCAATCGGCGCGGGACTCGCGCAGGCGGCGCGGCGGCGGGGCGGCGTGCATCGATCGAATGAGGCGGATGTCGATGTCGCCGACGCATCCGATGTGCGTGACGCGAGCGACGTGGTTGGCCCGGCGAGCGCGCGTGATCGCGCGAGCGTGTCCGACGACGCCACGTCGTTCGCTATGCAGATGGAGCCTGGCGCCACCGCGGGAAGCCTCGACCGCGCGAGCGTGCGGGCCGCGACCTCGCCGCCCGCGCTGCGCGTGACGAACGTCGGCAAATCGTTCGGCGCGACGCCGGTGCTCGCCGGCGTCGATCTGACGATCCGGCACGGCGAGCGCCACGCGCTGATCGGCCCGAACGGCGCGGGCAAATCGACGCTCTTCGACCTGATCGCGGGCGCGCGCGCGCCGACGCGCGGACGCATCGCGCTGAACGGCGTCGAGCTCGGGCGGCGCGGCCCGCATGCGGTCGCGCGTCTCGGGCTCGCGCGCAGCTTCCAGCAGACGAGCGTGTTCGCGCGGATGACCGTCCATGACAACCTGCGTTGCGCGGCGCTTCACGCGCCTGGGCAGCGTCGCCGCTGGCGCAACTGGCTCGCCGGCGCCGCCGCGATCGATCGCGCGGCCGACGCCGCGCTCGCGTCGATCGGCCTCGCCGCGCGCCGCGACGTGCTTGCGGGCAGCCTCAGCTATGCGGAGCAGCGCGCGCTCGACGTCGGCCTCGCGCTCGCGAGCGGCGCGTCGGTGTTTCTGTTCGACGAGCCGACGGCGGGCATGAGCCGCGACCAGGCGCGGCGGACGATCGAACTGATTCGGCGCGCGACGGCGGGCAAGACGGTGC
The DNA here is from genome assembly GCF_001523745.2 of Burkholderia mayonis. Taxonomy (NCBI): domain Bacteria; kingdom Pseudomonadati; phylum Pseudomonadota; class Betaproteobacteria; order Burkholderiales; family Burkholderiaceae; genus Burkholderia; species Burkholderia mayonis. The sequence goes on along the minus strand of NZ_CP013386.1, from coordinate 2,264,574 downwards.
TGATGATCGAGCACGACATGGACGCGGTGTTCGGTTTCGCCGATCGCGTGTCGGTCCTCGTGCGCGGCGAACTCGTCGCGACCGGCACGCCCGCGGCGATCCGCGCGAACGCGGCGGTGCGCGCCGCGTATCTCGGCGAGGCGTTCGAGCGATGAGCGCGCTGCTCGAACTGCGCGGCGTGCGCGCCGGATACGGCGCGCTGCCGGTGCTCGACGGCGTCGACCTGCGGATCGCGGCGGGCGAAGCAGTCGCGCTGATCGGCCGTAACGGCTCGGGCCGCTCGACGCTCGCGAAGGCGATCATGGGCATGGTGCGGGTCGCCGGTGCGGTGCGCATCGACGGCGTCGACGTCGCGGGCGAGCCGCCGTTCGCGATCGCGCGGCATCGCGTCGGCTACGTCGCCGAGATCCGCGACGTGTTTGCGCTGCTGAGCGTCGAGGACAATTTGCGGCTCGGACTGCGCGGCGCGTGTCGCTCGGCCGCGCGCGCGGCGCTCGCCGACGCGCGCGAGCGCTATCCGATGCTCGCCGAGCGCTGGCGGACGAAGGCGGGTGTGCTGTCGGGCGGCGAGCAGCAGATGCTCGCGCTCGCGCGCGCGTTGATCGGCGCGCCGCGCGTGCTGATCGTCGACGAGCCGGCCGAAGGGCTCGCGCCGCTCGCGGTCGAGCAGGTTCGCGCGTGTCTTGCCGACGCAAAGGCGCAAGGCGTCGCGCTGCTCGTGATCGAGCAGCGGATGCAGCTTGCGCCGGCGCTCGCGTCGCGCGTCGCGGTGATGGGGCGGGGAAGAATCGTCCATGACGGCGCGCCCGATGCGCTCGATGCGGAAACGGTCGCGCGTTGGCTCAGCGTCGGTTGAGCGTCGGCCGGGCGAGCGGGTTCCGCCGCCGTCGCTTGGATGGTCCGTCGATTTTCTGACCGGAGCGGCGGCTGGTCGTCGGCCGGGCGACTCGGCGGTGCTTCGTGCGAGCGTCGGGCGGCCGATGCCGGGAACGGGCCGGCGCATCGGCTGCGAGGGCGATAGCCGATGTAGGCCGAGGCCATGAGGGCAACGCGGACCGCACGCAGCGTCGAGCGCCGCAATCGAAAAGCGCGACCTGCGTGGTGGGCGAAAAAGCTCGCCGAACACTTACCGTGCGACGATCCGCTCGCGGCCGGGCCAGCGCTGAGCAAGCGGTGTTTCCGACGAACCGGCAGCCGGGCGCCGGGCGTTCGACGCCCGCACCCCGACACGAGGGAAGCGCGGGCGATCGACCCGAACGTCGATCGCCCGCGCGCGGCCCGGCTTCGCATACGCCGGCCCGCACCGCCCCGTCGTCACCGTCCGCCGCTCAGCATCCACTCGTGCGCGGGATCGTTCTTGAAGTGCCACGCACGAGTCGGCCCGGCCATCACGTTCAGGTAGTACGACTCGTACCCGTAGGGCACGACGACCGGGTGATAGCCGCGCGGCACGAGCACGACGTCGTGGTCGCACACGGCCATCGATTCGTCGATGTCGCGCGAATCGGTGTACACGCGCTGGAACACGAAGCCCTGCGGCGGATGCACGCGGTGGTAGTACGTCTCCTCGAGCGCGCTTTCGACGGGCGCGTTGTCGGTATCGTGCTTGTGCGGCGGATAGCTCGACGAGTGCCCGGACGGCGTGCGCACCTCGACGACGAGCAGCGATTCGGCCGGCTCGGTTTGCGGCAGGATGTCGCAGACGTAGCGCGTGTTCGCGCCGCTGCCGCGCACCGAGCGCTGCATCTGCGACGGCTGGATGAGCCGCGCCGGATAGCGCCCGGCCGCAGGCGCGCTCGCGACGCCGAGCTCCGCGTCGCGCGACGCGCGCACGGTCACGCGCCGCTGCGGCGGCAGATAGAGCGCATACGGCGCGACGCCGTCGAACACGCTGTCGCGCGAGCCGAGCTCGGTCCAGCGCGCGCCGTCGCCCGCTTCGACGTCGACGGTGCCCGTCAGCACGACGATGCACATCTCTCGCGCGGCCTCGACGAGCTCGAGCGCCTCGCCCGCCTTCAGCCGATACGCGGCGAAGCCGACGTGCTTCCAATGCGCCGATTCCGGCGTGACGCGCGCGATCGACGCGCCGTCGCCCGCGCCCTTGACGAGCAAACTCATTTAAGCCGCCTCCTGGTGATCGGCGGGCGAGAGCGGCGCGTCGACGAGCGCGCGCAGCGTCCGGTAGCCCTGTTGCGCATACGCGTAGCTCGGCGCGACGGCCGGATCCTGCTCGGCCTCGACGACGAGCCAGCCGTGATAGCCGTGGCGCTTGAGCATGTCGATGATCGTCGGGAAATCGATCGAGCCGTCGCCCGGCACCGTGAACGCGCCGGCGATCACGGCGTCGAGAAAGCTCCAGTTGCGGTTGCGCGCGAGCCGGATCACGGCCGGGCGCACGTCCTTGCAATGGACGTGGCACACGCGGCCGATGTGCTTCGCGAGCTCGGCCGCCGGATCGCCGCCGCCGAACGTCATGTGCCCGGCGTCGAACAGCAGGCCCACCGCGTCGCTGGTGCTCGCCATCAGGCGGTCGACGTCGGCGGGGGATTCGACGTACGCGCCCATGTGATGGTGATAGCCGAGCCGCACGCCCTGCGAGAGCGTGTAGCGCGCGAATGCGTCGATGCGCTCGGCGTACGCGTCCCATTGCGCGTCGTCGACGAAGCGCGGGCGCTGGTAGAGCGGCGCGGGCGAGCCCTGGATCGTGCCGGCCACTTCGCCGTACACCATCACGGTCGCGCCGTTCTTCGCGAGCAGCTCGAGATGCGGGCCGACCGCGTCGATCTCTTCCTGCACGCCGCGCTCGGCGAGCCGCCCCGAGTACCAGCCGGACACGAGCGACAGGTTGTACTGCGCGAGGAGGGCCTTCAGCGCCTGCGGTTCGCGCGGAAACTTGTTGCCGAGCTCGAAGCCTTCATAGCCGATCTCGCGGCCTTCGGCCAGCGCGACGGACAGCGGCGTCTCGCCGCCGAGCGACGGCAGGTCGTCGTTCATCCACGACAGCGGATTGACGCCGATACGGATGTCGGATGCGCTCATGTCGATGATTCCGGGGTAGAGGTTGCGGAAGATGAGGCGGAGCCGGCGCTCGTGCGGGCGGCGACCTGCCGCTCGTAGTTCGCGCGTGCGTCGCGCACCGCGTCGCGCGGCGACACTTCGGGCACCGCGACTTCCCACCACCAGCCGCCGTCGGCCGTCGTGCGGGCGGGATCGGTGTCGATGCAGATCACGTACGTGCGATCGGATGCGCGGGCGCGCGCCATCGCCGCTTCGAGCGCCGCGACGTCGGCGACGTGCTCCGCGTGCGCGCCGAGCGCGCGCGCGTGCGCGGCGAAGTCGATCGGCGGCGCGCCGGGCGGGCCTTGCACGCAGTCGTCGAACAGGTTGTTGAACGGCGCGCCGCCGCATGCCTGCTGCAGCCGGTTGATGCAGCCGTAGCCGCGGTTGTCGAGCACGACGACGATGAGCTTCGCGCCGAGCATCACCGACGTCGCGATCTCGCTGTTCATCATCAGATAGCTGCCGTCGCCGACCATCACGATCACTTCGCGATCGGGCTTCGCGAGCTTCGCGCCCAGGCCGCCCGCGATCTCGTAGCCCATGCACGAATAGCCGTATTCGACGTGATAGCCGCCCGGCGCCGCCGAGCGCCACAGCTTGTGCAGCTCGGCGGGCAGCGTGCCCGCCGCGCAGACCGCGATGTCGCGCGCGGCCGAGCCGGGCGCCGAGCGCTGGACGGCGCCGATCACGTCGGCGTCGTACGGCAGCACGCCCGCGCGCTGCGGCGCGTGCGTGACGGCCGTCACGGCGTCGCGCCAATCGCCCGCGAGCGCGTGCGCGCGCGCGGTCCACGCGGTGTGAGCGCGCCAGCCTTCGAGGCGCGCGCCGAGCGCGTCGAGCGCGAGCCGCGCATCGGCCTCGACGATCGACGCGCGGTGCTTCAGCGCATCGAATGCGTTCGCGTTGATGCCGACGACGCGCGCCTGCGCGAACAGCGTGTTCGAGCCCGTCGTGAAGTCCTGCAGCCGCGTGCCGACCGCGATCACGCAGTCGGCGTCGTTCGCGAGCGCGTTCGCGGCGGGCGAGCCCGTGACGCCGACGGCGCCCGCGTTGAGCGGATGATCCCACGGCAGCGCGCTCTTGCCCGCTTGCGTCTCGCCGACCGGAATCCCGTGTCGCTCGGCGAACGCGGCGAGCGCGGCCGCGCCGCCTTCGCTGTAGAGCGCGCCGCCGCCCGCGACGATGAACGGCCGCTTCGCCGCGCGCAGTTGCGCGAGCGCCGCTTCGAGTTCGGCCTCGACGGGGGCGGGCGCATGGAACGTGACGACGCGCGGCGCGAAGAATTCGGCCGGGTAGTCGTACGCCATCGCCTGCACGTCCTGCGGCAGCGCGAGCGTGACGGGGCCGCAGAGGGCCGCGTCGGTCAGCACGCGCAGCGCGCGCGGCAGCGCGGTGAGGAGCTGCGCCGGATGCACGATCCGGTCGAAGTAGCGCGACACGGCCTTGAACGCGTCGTTCGCCGAAATCCCGCCGTCGTGGAAATCCTCGATCTGCTGCAGCACCGGGTCCGGCGCGCGCGACACGAAGACGTCGCCCGGCAGGAGCAGCACCGGCAGCCGGTTTACGTGCGCGAGCGCGGCTGCGGTGACGAGGTTCGTCGCGCCGGGGCCGATCGACGTCGTCACGGCCATCATCCGGCGGCGGAAGTGCGCCTTCGCGTACGCGATCGCGGCGTGCGCCATCGCCTGCTCGTTGTGCGCGCGATAGGTCGGCAGCGTGTCGCGGTGCTGATAGAGCGCTTCGCCGAGGCCCGCGACGTTGCCGTGTCCGAAGATCGCGAACACGCCGCCGAAGAGGAGCTCGGCGCCGCCGGCATGGCCGTTGCCGCCATTGCCACCGTCGCCGGCCGCGACGCGCTGCGCGGCCAGATAGCGCACGAGCGCCTGCGCGGCGGTCAGCCGGATCGTGCCGGAGGCGTTCGCGGCCGGATCGTCGATGATGTCGTTCACGCTCGGGTCTCGTAGGGTTTCATTGTCCATTGCGCTGCGATTCATGCATGGGCTCCTAGGCGGCCACGCGCCGCGCGGCCGCGTGCCGGCCGTGCGCGCCATCGCTTGCGCGGGCCGCGCGCCATGCGCCGATCAGCGTCTCGAACGTTTGCCGCACGCGGGCGATCACCTCGGCGTCGCCGATCTCGCCCGCGAGCCACGCGCGGCTCGGCTCGTGGAAGATCGTGCGGCCGACCGTGAAGCCGCGGCACGTCGCGGACGCGGCCGCCGCCTTGAAGCCGTCGACGAGCTCGTCGACGGGCGCCGAGAGGCCGAGCAGCACGACGCCGCGGCAGTACGGATCGCGCTCGGCGATCAGTGCGTCAATCGCCTTCCATTGCGCGGCGTCGAGCGGCGCGAGCTTCCACCATTCCGGATGGATGCCGATGTTGTACAGGCGCTTGAGCGCGCGGTACACAGTGTCGGCGGCCTGCGGCAGGTCCGCGCGGCGCGGCGGGATCACTTCGAGCAACAGCGCGTGGCCGCTCGCCTGCACGGCGTCGTACAGCGCGCGCAACTGCGTCTCCTGTTCGATCCGCTGCTCGGCGGGCTCGTCCGGATGGTATTGGACGAGGCACTTCGCGATGTGCTCTTGCGGCCACGACACGAGCGTCGTGCCGATCGAGCGGCCGTGATCGAATTCGAGCGGCAGCGAGCCGGGCAGCTCGACCGGCCGGCCGATCCACCAGCCGCGACCGGTCGCGTCGTTGAGCGCGTCCTGCCCGTAACGGTCGTCGATCAGCACGCCGATCCGGCCGGCGAGCCCGAGCTGCGCTTCCGTCTGCGCGACCGCCTCGACGAACAGGCGCTTGAGCTGCTCGACGCGCGCAACGCTCGCGCCCGTCAGCCGCGCGAGCTCGAAGAACGGGTTGCGATGATCGAACGCGAAGCCGAGCACTTCGTCGCGCGGCGCGCGCGCGGGCGTCACGCGGTGCAGCCGCGCGAGCGTCGGATCGAGATCGGGGCGGCGCATCCGCGCGGGGTCGCGTTTCGCCTCGCCGAGGAAATACGCGAGCTCGGCGGGCGTCGGCATCGCGGGCGAGCAGCCGTGCCGCGACACGACGAGCGCGCCGCACGCGTTCGCCGCGCGCGCCGCTTCGTCGAACGGGCGGCCGCGCAGCCATTGCGACAGGAAGCCCGACGCGAACGCGTCGCCCGCGCCGAGCACATTCATCACGTCGACTTCGACGCCGCCGATGAGCGGCAGCGCGTCGAGCGTCGCGGGCACGTCGCCGTCGACGATCGAGCAGCCGAGCGGCCCGCGCTTGACGACGAGCGCAGCGCTCGTCACCGCGCGCACCATCGCGAGCGCGTCGAGGAGCGCGTCCTTGCCGCCCGCGATGCGGAATTCCTCCTCGGTGCCGATCACGACGTCGAAGCGCGGCAGGATCCGCTGCAGGTGCGCGGTCACGCCTTCGTTCGCGATGAAGCGCGTCTCGCCGTCGGCCTTGCCGGTCAGGCCCCACAGCACCGGGCGATAGTCGATGTCGAGCACCGTGCGCACCTGGTTGCGGCGCGCGTAGTCGAGCGCGCGCCGGCTCGCGCGCATCACCTGCTCGGTCGAGAAGTGCGTGCCGGTGATGAGGAGCGCCTTCGACGACGCGATGAACGCCTCATCGAAGTCGTTCTCGTCGAGCGCCATGTCCGCGCAGTTCTCGCGATGGAAGACGAGCGGGAACGTGTCGCGGTCTTTCAGGCCGAGCAGCACGAGCGCGGTCAGGCGCTCGGGATCGGTGCGCAGGCGGCTCGTGTCGCAGCCTTCGCGCGCGAGCGTCTCGGACACGAAGCGGCCCATGTGGTCGTGGCCGACGCGCGAGAGCATCGCCGATTTGAGGCCGAGCCGCGCGCAGCCGAACGCGATGTTGCCCGACGAGCCGCCGAGATACTTCGCGAAGCTCGACGCGTCCTCGAGCCGCGCGCCGATCTGCTGCGCGTAGAGATCGACCGCGACGCGGCCGATGCAGATCACGTCGAGCGGGCGATGCTGCGCAAAGGAGAGAGTAGGGGAAGTCATCGCGAGTCCTGGATCAAATGGTCGCGCCGTCGAGTTCGGCGATCATCTTCTGCATTTCGGCGCCGCCCGCCATCATGTCGAGCACTTCGTTCTTGCCGATCGTCTCCTTCGTGAAGGTGCCGAGCGAGCGGCCGCGGTTGAGCAGCGTGAACGAATCGCCGATCGGGTACGCGTGATGCACGTTGTGCGTGATGAAGATCACCGAGATCCCCTTTGCGCGCGCGGCGTGGATCAGCTTCAGCACGTTGAAGCTCTGCTTGACGCCGAGCGCGGCGGTCGGTTCGTCGAGGATCAGCACGCGCGCGCCGAAGTGGATCGCGCGCGCGATCGCGAGGCACTGCCGCTCGCCGCCCGACATCGTGCCGATCGGCTGGTGCGCGTCGCGCACGTTGATGCCCATCTCGGCGAGCTTCGCGCGGGCGATCTGCGCGCTCGCATCGAGATCCATCACGTTGAAGAGGCCGAACAGCTTCTTCTGCGGCTCGCGGCCCATGAAGAAGTTGCGCGCGACGGAGAGGAGCGGCACGAGCGCGAGATCCTGGTAGACGGTCGCGATGCCGAGGTCGAGCGCGTCCTTCGGCGATTCGAACAGCACGGGCTTGCCGTCGACCAGGTACTGCCCGTCGGACGGCGGGTGAACGCCCGCGAGCGTCTTGATGAGCGTCGACTTGCCGGCGCCGTTGTCGCCGAGGAGGCAGTGCACTTCGCCGCGCTTCAGGCGCAGCGTGACGCCCGACAGCGCGATCACCTTGCCGAAATACTTGCTGACGTTCTCGAGCGAGAGAATCGTCTCGTTGGATGCTGGCGTGGACATGCTTGAACTCCGTTACGATTGCGACACGCGGCGGCGGACATAGTGGTTGAACAGCACGGCGACGAGCAGCATCACGCCGAGGAACACGCGGAACCAATCCGAGCTGATGTTCGTGTAGGTGATGCCGATCTGCACGACGCCGAAGATGAGCGCGCCGAACGCCGCGCCGATCACAGATCCGTAGCCGCCCGTGAGCAGCGTGCCGCCGATCACCGCGGCGATGATCGCCTCGAATTCTTTCTGCAGCCCGCGGTCGGCCGCGGCCGAGCCGATGTCGGCCACTTGCAGCACCGCGAACAGGCATGCGCAGAACGCGGTCAGCACGAAGAGCGAGATCTTCACGCGGCGCACCGGGACGCCGACGTTCTTCGCCGCGTGCGCGTCGCCGCCCGACGCGAGGATCCAGTTGCCGTAGCGCGTCTTCGCGAGCACGAACGCGCCGATCGCGGTGACGGCGAACCACCACAGCAGCACCTTCGGCACGCCGGGCACGAGCGGCTCGCCGTTGTCGAGCACCTGGCCGACGCCGACGTGCGCGAGCCAGCGGAACAGGTCGTGGAACGCGACGCCCTGGAACAGGACATGCGTGATCGGATCGGCGTGCGCGTAGTCGCCGAGGCCCGACACGATCGTGCGGTCGGCGAACATGATCGACAGCGCGAGCGTGAGCCCGCGCAGGATGAACAGGAAGGCGAGCGTGACGATGAACGACGGCAGCTTCGTGCGCATCACGAGATAGCCGTTCAGCGCGCCGAGCGCCATCGAGCCGGCGAACGCGAACAGGATAGCGAGCCAGATCGGCCAGTGGAAGTAGACGGTCGGGATCGCGACCATCATCCCGGCGAAGCCGATCATCGAGCCGATCGACAGGTCGAACTCGCCCGCGACCATCAAGAGGCACGCGCCGACCGCGAGGATGCCGAGATAGGCCGCGACCTGCGACCAGTTCATGATCCCGTCGAGATTGAACATGCCGGAGCCGCCCGCGCCGAACGCGAACACCGCGAACACGAGCACGGCGCCGGAAATCGCGGCGAACTCGGGACGATTGAGAAAGCGCTGGAACCACGCTTCGCCGCGCAGCCGTTCGTCGGACGCGGCGCCCGGCTGCGGCTTCTCGTGCGCATGCGCTGACATGTGCTTGCCGACTACACCCATGATGTCTCCTTGATGCCCGGCGCTCGGCGCGTTCGGCTCCGCGTCGCCGGTAAAGCGCGCGGGCGAGCGCCCGCGCGTCGTGCGAATCGATGCGATGGACGTTAGCGGTACTGGCCCGCGTACTTGAGCACTTTGTCGATGTTCTCTTTCGTGATGAAGCCAGGGCCGGACCGGATATTCTTCGGCCCGTACGACGGTTGCAGCCCGTAAGTCGAAAGCCGCGCCTGGAACTTCGGATTCGCCTCGAGGATCTGGCGGATCTTTGCGGGATCGGCGGTCTTGTTCTGCTTCGCGATCGCGAGCACGGCGACCGGGATGTAGCCCTGCAGGTACGGCTGCTGGTCGATCGCGAACTTGATCGCGCCGCTCTGGATCGCCTTCGCGATGTCGTCCGAGAAATCGAACGTCGCGAAGAACAGCTTGTTCGCGAGGCCCATCTGCTGGACCGCCTTCAGCGTCGCCGCGGCGGGCACCGGGCCGAGCGTCAGGATCGCCTGCGTGTCCGGATGGTTGCGCAGGTACGCGCTGACCTTCGACTGGATCTCGGTCGGGTCCTGGCCGGAGTCGATCGTCGAGCGCTTGTAGTCGGCGCCGATCGCGTCGGCGAAGCCGCGGCAGCGGTCGAACGACACGCTGTTGGTCGCGATGTGGTTCACGCAGACGAAGGTCTTCACGCCCGCCGCCTTCGCCTTCTCACCCGCCGCGTGGCCCGCGACGTACTCAGGCTGGCCGACGTGCATGATCGCGCCGAGCTGCGCGCTCTGTTCCTCGGTGCCGGAGTTGATCGTCACGAGCGGGATCTTCTTTGCGGTGACTTTCTTGAGCGCGTTCTTCAGTACGTCGTAGTCGGCGATCGTCGTGATCACGCCGTCGTAGTCGCGGGCGGCCGATTGCTCGATCAAGCGCGCCATGTCGGCAATGTCGCCGTTCGGCGGGTTGCGATAGTCGGTCGTGACGTTGAAATCCTCGTCCGCCTGCTTGATCGCGTTCTTGATCGTGTTCCACCACGAATCGGAATCGGGCGCGTGGCTGATCAGCGCGAACCGGGCGTCCGCCGCCTGGGCCGCCGGGACCGCGGCGCCCACGCCCGCCGCGACGGCGATCGCGGCGACGCACGCGCGCAGGACGGCCTTGCCAGTGCAAAGTCTCATGTCTCCACCTTTCTCTGTCTGTCGTTTTCGGGCGAACGCAGGCCGGGCCGCGTTCACGAGCAAGGTTAGGTCAATCCGCCTTGGATTGCAAAGAAAATTTTATTTAATCATGCAATGGAAAATTTATTCCATTTTGAATCCGGAATGCCTATACTCGGTGCACGACAAGACAACGAGCCGGATGCTGTCCGCGGCGCGCGCGATGCGCGACGCGGCGCCCGCCGGCCGCAACGGACATGGACGACACGACACCACCGGAGACGCCCGCCGTCGACGACCTGCTGCAACGGATCGCCGACGCCTACGACGCGCTGCCGCGCCAACTGAAGCACATCGCGTCGTACATCGACGCGCACCGCTCGAGCGTGATGATGGACCGCACGAGCGACATCGCCGAGCGCTGCGGCGTGCATCCGTCCGCCGTCGTGCGTTTTGCGCAGCGTTTCGGCTTTTCCGGGTTTTCCGATCTGCAGGCGGTGTTCAAGGACGCGTACACGGGCCAGAACCCGACCGTGCAGAGCTACCAGCAGCGGATTCGCAACCTGATCGACGGCAAATCGGGCCCGATGACGGGCGGCGCGGTGGCGCGGCAGTTCATCGACGCGTCGCGCGCGGGCCTCGACGAGCTCGCGGCGGGCCTCGACGACGACCAGTTCGACGCGGCCGTCACGATGCTCGAGAAGGCCGAGAACATTTATGTGGTCGGCGTGCGCCGCTCGTTTCCGGTCGCGAGCTACATCGTGTACGCGCTGCAGCATACGGCGAAGCGCGTGCACCTCGTGTCGGGGCTCGGCGGCATGTACCGCGAGCAGATCCGCAGCGTGAAGAAGGGCGACGTCGTGATCGCGATCAGCTTCGCGCCGTACGGCAAGGAGACGCAGTACTGCCTGCGCGCCGCGCGCCACAACCATGCGCAGACGCTCGTCATCACCGACGGCCGCCTGTCGCCGCTCGCGCGCGACGCGAGCGCCCATTTGCTCGTGAAGGAGGGGAGCGCGTTCGCGTTCCGTTCGCTGACGAGCACGATCTGCCTGTGCCAGGCGCTCTTCATCGCGCTCGCGTACCGGCTGGAATTGAACGTCGAAGAAGTCAAGGACACTGGAGGATACGATGACTGACGCAGTACCGACGATCAACGTCGCCGTGTTCGGCGCCGGGCGGATCGGCCGCATCCATGCGGGCAATCTCGCGCGCCGGCCCGGCGTGCGGCTCAAGTACGTGGTCGACGTGAACCGCGATGCGGCGGCCGCGCTCGCCGCGCAGCACGGCGCGCAGGTCGCCGACGTCGACGGTGCGCTCGGCGACGCGTCGATCGGCGCATCGGTGATCTGCTCGAGCACCGACACGCACGCCGACCTGATCGCCGGCGCCGCGCGCACGGGCAAGCACGTGTTCTGCGAGAAGCCCGTCGACCTGACGGTCGCGCGGGCGCGCGCGTGCGAGGCGGCCGTCGCGCAAGCGGGCGTCGTCTGCATGATCGGCTTCCAGCGCCGTTTCGATCCGACCTTCGAGGCGGTGAAGCGCCGCATCGACGCGGGCGAGATCGGCGCGCCGGAGATGCTCGTCGTGACGAGCCGCGATCCGGGCGCGCCGCCCGTCGACTACATCAGGCACTCGGGCGGGATCTTCAAGGACATGCTGATCCACGACTTCGACATCTTCCGCTGGATCCTGGACGACGATGCCGACACGCTGCACGCGACGGGCAGTTGCCTCACCGATCCGGCGATCGCGGACGCGGGCGACGTCGATTCGACCGCGGTCACGATCCGCACGAAGCGCGGCCGGCTCTGCCAGATCAACACGACGCGCCGCGCCGCGTATGGCTACGACCAGCGCTTCGAAGTGCTCGGCAGCGCCGGGATGCTGCAGGCGGGCAACGTGCGGCCGACCGAGGTGACGGGCTATTCGGCGCACGCGGTGTCGACCGACCTGCCCGAAGCGTTCTTCCTCGAGCGCTACCGCGCCGCGTACGCGCGCGAGATCGAGCATTTCTTTGCCGCGGTGACGCACGGCGAGCCGGTGCGCACGACGGTCGCGGACGGCGTGAAGGCGCTCGAGCTCGCCGAGGCCGCGACGCGGTCGTGGCGCGAAGGGCGCGCGGTGAAGCTCGGCGAAGCGCCGGCCTGAAGGAGCGATGCGATGACAGTCAGCCATAGCGCAGCCCCCGTGCGGATCGGCATCGCGGGGCTCGGCCGGCTCGGCCGGCGACATGCGGAAAACCTCGCGCGCCGCGTCGCGGGCGCGGCGCTTGCCGCCGCGTGCAGCCCGGTCGCGGACGAATGCGCGTGGGCGCGCGACGCGCTGAAGGTGCCGCGTGTCTACGAGGATTTCGACGCGCTCGTCGCCGATCCCGAGCTCGATGCGTTGTGGCTCGTCACGCCGTCGGCGCTGCACGCGGACCAGATCGTCGCGGCGCTCGCCGCCGGCAAGCACGTGTTCTGCGAGAAGCCGCTGTCGCTCGATCTCGCCGAGTGCGAGCGGGTGCTGGCCGAGGCGCGCGCGCGGCCGCATCTCGTCGCGACGATCGGCTTCATGCGCCGCTTCGATCCGAGCTACCGCGACGCATACGAGCGCGTCGCGGCGGGCGCGATCGGCCGGCCGTTCCTCGTGCGCTCGCAGACCTGCGACCGGAACGATCCGGAGGGCTTCTTCGTGCGCTTCGCGCCGAGCTCGGGCGGCATCTTCCTCGACTGCACGGTGCACGACATCGACGTCGCGCGGTGGCTGCTCGGCGCGCCGCGCGCGAAGCGCGTGTACGCGGCGGGCGCGATCGCGCTGCACGAGGGCCTGCGCGCGTGCGGCGACGTCGACAATGGCGTCGCGATCTGCGAGTTCGAGGGCGGCCGGCTCGCGATGTTCTACGCGTCGCGCACGATGGCGCACGGCAACGACACGCACTCGGAGGTGATCGGCGCCGCCGGGGCGCTCACGATCGGCCGCAACCCGCGCGCGAACCGCGTCGAGATCCACGACGCGACAGGCATCCGCAACGCCTGCACGCCGACGTTCTTCGATCGCTTCGAGGAGGCGTTCCTGATCGAGGCGCAGGCGTTCGTCGCGGCGGTGCGGGGCGAGAGCGGCTTGGGCGGCGCGACGCTCGCGGACGCGCTCGAGGCGACGCGGATCGGCCATGCGCTGCGCGAGTCGCTGCGGACCGGGCGCGCGGTGGAACTGTAGCCCTCTGACGCGCGCCGGGCAGCCGGCTGCGCGCGCGTCGGCGCTTGCTCGCGCGCGGGTGCGGTTGGGGGCGCATGCGGTAGAATCGTGCGTTCCGACAAGCGCCGCGACGGCGCGCCATTCGAAGGTCGAAAGCCGATGCTCATTCACAAGGAAGTGGACGCGCGCGGGCTCAATTGCCCGCTGCCGATCCTGCGCGCGAAGAAAGCGCTGGCCGACATGGTAAGCGGCCAGATTCTCAAGGTGCTCGCCACCGATCCCGGCTCGCAGCGCGATTTCGCCGCGTTCGCGAAGCAGACGGGCAACGAGATCGTCGAGTCGTCGACGACGCAGGACAAGACGTTCGTTTTCCTGATGCGCCGCCGCTGACGCGCAAGGCGGCGGCGCCGCATCGTTCCGATGCCGCGCGGGCGCGCCCGACGCGGCATTTTTCATTGCGCGCTCCCCGCGCGAACGCCGCAGCGAATGCCGCGAGCGAACGCCGCAAGCCGCCGTCGCCGGGCCGAAGGCGGCTCGTCGCATCTGACAATCCTTAAACCACCTGTCGCCGCGCACTGCCTATACTGCGCTGTCGGATCTCGTCTGCAGAAACACACCGCGCGGTGCCGCGGCTGCGGACGGGACGTATCGCGAAGGACATGCCCCGTGCGTGTCGTTGCGGCAAACAGGGGAGTGTCATGCTGTTCAAATCGGGAACGATTCGGATACCGTTCGAGCCGAACGGCAAGGCGCGCGAGCGGATGCGGCCGATGCAGCGCGTCGAGCTCGATCCCGAGCATGATCGCCATGCGCGTGCCGCGTTGGAGGCATATGCGGATGCGAGCGCAGTCGAGATGCCTTGGCTCGCCGAATGGATGCGCGAAGCGCTCGGCAGTCCGCAGCCGGACTTGACGCGCTGCGCGGCGACCGTCGAGCGCGTGTTCGATCTCGCGCACGCATGGGCGGCCGATCAGCCGGACTATGCGCGCGCCGCTTGGGAACACGTGCGCGGCCGTCTGCATGACGCATTGCAACACGCGTCGCGCCCGATCGCACGCGACGTATTCGAAACCGATCCGGCCTAGCGGAGCGCTCCCGGTGCGCTCGTCGGGCAATCAGCCGGCAGCGCGGCGAGCGACTCGATCACCGTTGACATAATTACGCGGCGATACGCACATTTCTCAGGACGTTTTCATACTACCATCATGAAAACGCACGCTCAGGCGTGCCCCGTTTTTGAGATATGGGGGCATCGATCACTTAGAATACCGGTTCGCGCGTAGCGCGCCGGACAATCATCACCATTCAGCCGATAATGGCGGGTTATTACGAATCGGGGCTCGTGCGGGCTTGCCCATGGCCGCTCGGCGAACGCGGCCCGAATGGATTTCGTTTTGCGGGGTGCTATGAGAATTGCTGTACTGGATGACGATCAGGCCCAAACGGATTTTGTCAGTCAGACGCTGACGGCCGCAGGCCATACGTGCTATGCGTTCAAGGAAGGCAAGGCGCTGAAGAAGCGCCTGCAGCGCGAGACGTTCGATCTGCTGGTGCTCGACTGGAACGTGCCGGACATGTCCGGCGAGGAAGTCCTGAAGTGGGTGCGGGCGAACCAGGTCGAACATCGTTTGCCGATCATCTTCATGACGAGCCGCGACGACGAAGCGGGCATCACGCAGATCCTGAACGCGGGCGCCGACGACTACGTCGTGAAGCCCGTGTCCGGTCCGATCCTGCGCGCGAGGATCGGCTCGCTGCTGCGCCGCGCGTATCCCGTCAACGCGGAGTCGTCGATCCGCGAGTTCGACAACTACAAGTTCGACGCGAACCTGAAGCAGGCGTACGTCGGCGACAAGCCGGTGAGCCTCACGCAGAAGGAGTTCGAGCTCGCGCTGCTGCTGTTCCAGCACCTCGACCGGCCGCTGTCGCGCGCGCACATCCTCGATCTCGTCTGGAAGCAGGCCACCGACATTCCGTCGCGGACGATGGACACGCACATCTCGATGCTGCGCACGAAGCTCGGCCTGCGTCCGGAGAACGGTTACCGTCTCGCGCCGATCTACGGCTACGGCTACCGGCTCGAGCGCGTGACGCAGGGAGACGCCGAGTGAGCGCAAGCGGCATCGTGACGAAGTACGTGCTGACGGCGTGCTGCGCCGCGGCAGTGGCTCTGGCGGCGCAGCACGCCGCCGCGCAGCAGGCGAAGCGCCCGGCCGCGCAGACCGTCGACTACACGACGCGCAGCGGCGACACCCTGTACGACGTCGCGGCCCGCTACCTGCAAGGATCGGACGACTGGTCGCTCGTTGCGCAGCTGAACGACGTGCCGGTGCCGAAGCACCTGCAGCCGGGCGCCGTGCTGAAGCTGCCCGCGGCGCGGCTGCGCAAGGAGCGGCTGTCGGCGCGCGTGATCGCCGCGCACGGCGCGGTCGAGAGCGCGGGGCGCGGCTCCGCGCGGTTCACGCCCGTGGCCGTCGATGCGACGCTGACGGAAGGCGACCGCCTGCGCACGGGCGCGAACGCGTTCGTCACGCTCGAGCTCACGGACGGCACGCACCTGAGCATGCCGCCCGACAGCCAGATCGATCTCGCGACGCTGCGCCGTACGGTGCTGACGGGCACGCTCGAGCGCGTGATCGACCTGCGGCGCGGCTCCGTCGACAGCGAAGTCACCCACCTGAAGAAGAAAGACGATCGCTTCCAGATCCGTTCGCCGTCGGTCGTCGCCGGCGTGCGCGGCACGCGCTTTCGCGTGAATTACGACAAGGACGGTCGCGCGTCGACGACGGTCGAAGTGCTGGACGGCACGGTCGGCGTTGCGCCGAGCGCGAAGCGCACGACCGACACGCTCGTTCATGCGAACTTCGGCAACGTGTCGAGCGCGAACGGCGTGGTCGGCAACCCGATCGCGCTCCTTGGCGCGCCGCAGCTCACCGATCCGGCGAAGGTGCAGGACGAGCCGCAGGTGGCGTTCGATCTCGTGCCGCTGGGCGGCGCGCAGAACTACCACGTGCAGATCGCGCGCGACGCGGGCCTGTACGATCTCTTCCAGGAAGTACGCGTGAATGCGCCGCACGCCGCGTTTACGGACGTGCCAGACGGCACCTATTTCGTCCGTCTCTCTGCTGTCGATTCGCACGGCCTCGAAGGCCAGCCGCGCATCTACGCGTTCGAGCGCCGACGCTTCGGAATCAACGCGTCCGCGGCGCCCGCCGACGGCGGGTACACGTTCCGCTGGTCGACGACGGACGGCGGCTCCGCGGGCGGCGCGACGCGCTTTCGCTTCGTGCTGTCGGGGGCGAAGGATCTGAGCAACCCGATCGTAGACCAGGTCGACGCGCAGGGCGGGCGCATCGCCGTATCGAACCTGAAGCCCGGCGACTACTACTGGTCCGTGATCGCGGAGCGCTTCGAAGGCGGCCGTTTCTACGAGAAGGCCAGCGCGGTCAACGCGTTCACGATCGCGCGTTGATGGGCGGCGGATGAGATTCGACCGCACGCAACGGCGGCGGCTGCTCGGCCGCCGCTTTCTCGTCGAATGGATCGCGATCGGCTGTCTCGGGATCGCGGTGATCCTCGGGGGCGTCGCGGGCCGGATGACGGCGAGCGTCGATCGGATCATCTACGACCGCTTGCTGACGCTGCGCAAGCTGCCGATCGAGCCGAACATCGTGATCGTCGAGATCGACAACCGCAGTCTCGACACGCTCGGCCGCTGGCCGTGGCAGCGCAGCGTCCATGCGGAATTCCTCGACGCGCTCGCGAAGACGCAGCCGGCCGCCGTCGTCTATGACGTGCTGTTCACCGAGCCGTCCGCCGACGACAAGGCGTTGGCGAAGTCGCTCGATCTCGTGCCGACGTTCCTGCCCGTGCTGCTGAGCCCCGAGGAGGGCGATGGCACGCGCACCGTCAATCCGCCCGTGCCGGTGCTCGCGCAGCACGTCGCGGGCGCGGGCCACATCAATCTGGAAGTCGACCCGGACGGAATCGTGCGCAGCGTCGCGCTCTTCGAGAGCGACGGCCGGCACCGCTGGCCGCAACTGATGGTGCCCGTGTTCCACGCGCTCGAGAACGGCCAGCTGAAGCTCGCGCAGCCGGCGCCCGTCGCGCGGCGCGCGCACGACATCGCGCGGGACGACAACGGCGAATCCCGCTATTTCATTCCGTTCAGCCGCGCGTCGCAGAACTACCCGGCGATCTCGTTCGTCGACGTGCTCGCGGGCCGCGTGGATCCCGGGCAACTCCGCGGGAAGATCGTGATCGTCGGCGCGACCGCGTCGGGACTCTACGATCGCTTCGCGACGCCGATCTCGGGCGAGTTCGGCCCGCTGCCGGGCGTCTATATCCATGCGAGCGTGCTCGATACGCTGATGACGGGGCGCGCGATCTCGCCCGTGTCCGGCTGGCTCGTGTTCAGCGCGTCGCTGCTGCCGCTCGTCGTGCTGCTCGCCGGCTTCCTGATGCTGTCGCCGTGGCGCTCGCTGCTCCTCACGCTGAGCCTCGCGGCGCTCGCGGTCGCGTCGAGCACGGCGCTCCTCTACGAGGCGAGGCTGTGGCTGTCGCCCGCGCCGGCGATCTTCGGGCTGATCGCGGTCTACCCGATCTGGAACTGGCGGCGCCTCGAGATGACGATGTCGTACCTGCGCCACGAGCTGCAGCGTCTTGCCGACGAGCCGCATCTGCTGCCCGAGGCGCCGCGCGAGCGCAGCGAATTCGGCGGCGACGTGCTCGAGCGGCAGATGGCGCTGATGGCGCAGGCCGCGCAGCGCGTGCAGGACATGAAGCGCTTCGTTTGGGACAGCCTCGACAGCATGCCGGAACCCGTCGTCGTCACCGATCTCGCGGGTACCGTGCTGATCGCGAACCACGCGGCGAAGCGCTATTGCGCGCGGCTCAACGCGCCGGCGCCGGAAGGGCGGCCGCTGCGCGTCGCGTTCGGCGAGCTGTCGTTTACGAAGACGGTCGACGGCAACGCCGAGCATGACCTCGAGATCCGCACGCACTGGCCCGCCGCGCTCGACCCGACACGCGACTACGAGAACGACGTGATGGAGCGCGGCATCGAAGTTCGCGACCTGAGCGGGCTCGATCATCTGCTACGCTACGCGCCGTGCACGAACGCGCAGGGCAACGTGACGGGCTGGATCGCGAGCCTCGTCGACGTGACCGCGCTGCACGCGGCCGAGCGGCAGCGCGAGGAGGCGCTGCATCTGTTGTCGCACGACATGCGCTCGCCGCAGTCATCGATCCTCGCGCTCGTCGAGATCGAGCGGCAGCGGGCCGAATCCGATCACGCGCGCGGGCTGCTCGCGCGGATCGAGCGCTATGCGCAGCGCGCGCTGATGCTCGCCGACGAGTTCGTGCAGCTCGCGCGCGCCGAGTCGCAGACGTACCAGCTCGAAGCGGTGAGCTTCACCGACCTGCTGATCGACGCGAGCGACGAGGTCTGGCCGCAAGCGCAGGCGAAGCGGATTCGCATCGACACGTCGCTCGGCGACGAGCCGTGCTGGGTCGGCGCCGACCGCTCGCTGATGACCCGCGCGCTCGTGAACCTGTTGAACAACGCGGTCAAATACAGTCCGACGGATACGGTGATCACGTGTACGCTATCGGTCGAGCCGGACACGAGGCGCCTGCACTGCACGATCCGTGACCAGGGCTACGGCATTTCGCTCGAGGATCAGCGGCACCTGTTCGAGCGCTTCAAGCGGTTTCACACGAGCGAGCGGCCGGAAGTCGCCGGGTCCGGGCTCGGGATGGCGTTCGTCAAGACCGTGGTCGTGCGGCATGGCGGCGGCATCGGCGTCGACAGCACGCCGGGCGTCGGCACGGCGATTACCGTGTCGCTGCCGACGTTCGACGAGCCGCCGGCGTGACGTCGGCAGGATTCGACGCTCGGCGCGGGTGGGGCCCGTGCATGGGCGAATGAGTACGGGGCGAAGCGATATGGGAGAAGCTATGAAGATCTTGTGGGCGGGGGCGGCGCTGGCGGTCGCATGGTTGTCAGGATGCGCGTCGGTGACGACAGGCGTCAGCGCTTCGGCGGCGCCGGGCGCGCTCGCGGGCACGCGGACCTACGATTTCGCGCGGACGGCCGTGCAGGCCGACAACGCGGACTACCGGCAAGTAGAAACGCTCGTGCGCCGCGAGCTTGCGCAGCGCGGCTTCGACGAAGCGGCCGACGCGCAGGCCCGCTATCGCGTGACGATCGCCTATGCGACGCAGCCGGCATCCGTCGTGCTGACGATGCCGGGTTGCGGCGGCGCGCAGCAACCGGCGTGCGTCGCGGTCGACGGACCAGCGCCGTTCGGACTGCCGTTCGCGGGCACGATCTACCGGCACGTGCTGACGTTGCGTTTCGTCGAGCGCAGCAGCGGCGCCGAGGCGTATCGTGTCTCGGCGGCCGTGCAGGACCGGCGTCCCGACGCGCTGCGGGCGGCGCCCGCGCTCGTGCGCAGCGCGCTTGCGCGCGTGCCGTATACGGACGGGAATGGCTGGCTGGTCGAAACGAAGAAGCGCGACGCGGATGCGATGCCGGGCATCATATCGGTGAAGCCCGCCCGCTCGAACTAAGCGGGGGCGGGCGGTGGCGCGGCAGGCGGGCATGGCCGCCCGCCGCGCTTGACCGGGGTTACGGTTGCTGCGTTTCGCTGCGCGAGCGCAGATACGCTTCGAACTCGGTCTTCACTTCGGGATGGCGCAGCGCGAACTCGACCGTCGCCTTCAGATAGCCGAGCTTGCTGCCGCAGTCGAAGCGGGTGCCGCGGTACTTGTACGCGAGCACCTGCTCGTCGGCGAGGAGCGCCTCGATCGCGTCCGTCAATTGCAGCTCGCCGCCCGCGCCGGGTTTCAACGCGCGCAGGTGATCGAAGATCCGCGGCTTCAGCACGTAGCGGCCGACGACGCCGAGGTTCGACGGCGCGACTTCGGGCGCGGGCTTCTCGACGATCGCCGACATCTTGATGATCGAGTCTTCCCACTCCTTGCCGTCGACGATCCCGTAGGACTTCGTGTCCTCAGGCGGAATCTCTTCGACGCCGATCACCGAGCTGTGATAGTGGTCGAACACGTCGACCATCTGCTTCATCACGGGCGGGTCGCCGTCGAGCAGGTCGTCCGCGAGGATCACGGCGAACGGGTTGTCGGCGACGAGCTTCTCCGCGCACAGCACCGCGTGACCGAGGCCGAGTGCTTCCGGCTGACGCACGTAGAAGCAATCGACATGGCTCGGCTTGATGCTGCGCACGAGCTCGAGCAGCTTTTCCTTGCCGCGCGCTTCGAGCTCCGCCTCGACTTCATACGACTTGTCGAAGTGGTCCTCGATTGCGCGCTTGCTGCGGCCCGTCACGAAGATCATTTCGGTGATGCCCGCTGCAATCGCTTCTTCCACCGCATACTGGATCAACGGTTTGTCGACGACCGGCAGCATTTCCTTCGGGCTCGCCTTCGTGGCGGGCAGGAACCGCGTGCCCAAGCCCGCGACCGGGAAAACCGCCTTGGTGACTTTCAGCATGATTGAACCCTTGTTCCTCGTATTGATTCGGTCGAATCAAATGGTGATTGCAGCATTATAGTGAACGCAAGATTCCTTACGGACTGTTACGACGGCAGGCGGGCAAGCTGCGCGCTCAGTTTCGTCAATGTATTCCGAAACTCCGCGAGCCGCTTTTGCTCTTGTTCAACCACGGCGGGCGGCGCTTTTGCGACGAACGCCTCGTTGCCGAGCTTCGCGTTGCACTTCACGACCTCGCCTTCGAGACGCGCGATCTCCTTCGACAGACGCTCGCGCTCCGCCGCGACGTCGATCTCGACCTTCAGCACCAGCTTGTTGTCGCCGACGATCGCGATCGGCGCGCCGTGCGCTTCTGCGTCGAGCGCCGCTTCGTTCGCGAGGACGCGCACTTCGGACAGGCGCGCGAGCGCCTGGACGTACGGCGCGAACGCCTGCAGCTTCGCGGCGTCGCCGGCTGCGAGGAGCGGCACCTTGGTCGCGGGAGACAGATTCATCTCGCCACGAAGATTACGACATGCATCGACTACGGTCTTCAGTTCGGCCGCCCACTGTTCGGAGGCCTCGTCGAGCTTCTTCGGATCGGCGATCGGATACGCCTGCGTCATCAGCGACGCTTCGCCTTCCGCCGTGCACGCCGGATAGCGGCCGGCGAGCGGCGCGACTTTCTGCCACAGCGCCTCGGTGATGAACGGGACGATCGGATGCGCGAGACGCAACACCGTCTCGAGCACGCGCAGCAGCGTGCGGCGCGTCGCGCGCTGCTGCTCGGGCGCGCCGTTCTGGATCTGCACCTTCGCGAGCTCGAGGTACCAGTCGCAGTACTCGTCCCAGACGAACTTGTAGATCGCGTTCGCGATGTTGTCGAAGCGGTAGTCGGTGAAGCCCTTCGCGATGTCCGCCTCGACGCGCTGCAGGAGCGACACGATCCAGCGGTCCGCCGCCGAGAAGTCGAGATACCCGCCCGGGCCGCAGTCGCCCGCGCCGCACACTTCCGGCTTGTCGAAGCCGCAGTCGTGGCCTTCGCAGTTCATCAGCACGAAGCGGGTTGCGTTCCACAGCTTGTTGCAGAAGTTGCGGTAGCCTTCGCAGCGCGCGAGGTCGAAGTTCACGTTGCGGCCGAGCGTCGCCATCGACGCCATCGTGAAGCGCAGCGCGTCGGTGCCGAACGCCGGGATGCCGTCGGGGAACTCCTTGCGCGTCTTCTTCTCGATCGTCGCGGCCTGCTTCGGATTCATCAGGCCCGTCGTGCGCTTCGCGACGAGCGCGTCGAGACCGATGCCGTCGATGATGTCGATCGGGTCGAGCGTGTTGCCCTTGCTCTTCGACATCTTCTGGCCTTCGGCGTCGCGCACGAGGCCGTGCACGTAGACCGTCTCGAACGGCACCTTGTTCGTGAAGTGCGTCGTCATCATCACCATCCGGGCGACCCAGAAGAAGATGATGTCGAAGCCCGTCACGAGCACCGACGACGGCAGGAAGTGCTTTAGTTCCGGCGTGTCGTTCGGCCAGCCGAGCGACGAGAACGGCACGAGCGCCGACGAGAACCACGTGTCGAGCACGTCGTCGTCGCGCTTGAGCGGGCCCGCGTAGCCCTTCGCGGCGGCCTGCGCGCGCGCGTCGTCCTCGCTGCGCGCGACGAAGATCTCGCCGTTCTCGCCGTACCACGCGGGAATTTGATGGCCCCACCACAGCTGGCGCGAGATGCACCAGTCCTGAATGTTCTCGAGCCACTGGTAGTAGGTGCTCGTCCAGTTTTCCGGCACGAACTTGATCCGGCCGCCGCGCACGACGTCGAGCGACACTTCCGTGATCGACTTGCCCGGATGGAACGTGCCTTCCGGCGCGGGCTTCGTCATCGCGACGAACCACTGATCGGTGAGCATCGGCTCGATCACGACGCCCGTGCGGTCGCCGCGCGGCACCATCAGCTTGTGCGGCTTCACGGATTCGAGGAAGCCTTGCGCGTCGAGTTCGTCGACGATCGCGCGGCGCGCGTCGAAGCGGTCGAGGCCCCGGTATTGCCCGGGCGCGTTGTCGTTGATCTTCGCGTCGAGCGTCAGGATCTCGATCGGCTCGAGCTTGTGGCGCAGGCCGACCTGGTAGTCGTTGAAGTCGTGCGCGGGCGTGACCTTCACGACGCCCGTGCCGAATTCGCGGTCGACGTAGTCGTCGGCGATCACCGGAATCTCGCGATCGCAAAGCGGCAGCTTCACGTGCCGGCCGATCAGTTGCCTGTAGCGCTCGTCTTCCGGATGGACCATCACCGCGACGTCGCCGAGCATCGTCTCGGGGCGCGTCGTCGCGACGGTCAGGTGGCCCGAGCCGTCGGCGAGCGGATACCTGATGTGCCACAGATGGCCGTTTTCCTCTTCGCTCGCGACTTCGAGGTCGGACACGGCGGTAAGCAGCACGGGGTCCCAGTTGACGAGGCGCTTGCCGCGATAGATGAGGCCCTGTTCATAGAGGCGCACGAACACTTCGCGCACGACGTCCGACATCTTGTCGTTCATCGTGAAGTACTCGCGCGACCAGTCGGGCGATGCGCCGAGCCGGCGGATCTGGCCGGTGATCGTCGAGCCGGATTTTTCCTTCCATTCCCATACGCGCTCGACGAATTTCTCGCGGCCGAGGTCGTGCCGCGACACGCCTTGCGCATCGAGCTGGCGCTCGACGACGATCTGCGTCGCGATGCCCGCGTGGTCGGTGCCGGGCAGCCACAGCGTGTTGTGGCCGAGCATCCGGTGGTAGCGCACGAGCCCGTCCATGATCGTCTGATTGAACGCGTGGCCCATGTGCAGCGTGCCCGTCACGTTCGGGGGCGGCAACTGGATCGAGAAGTCCGGCCGGCTCGGGTCGAGCGCGGGAGTGGCATAGCCGCGCTTTTCCCATTCCGGCCCCCATTGGGATTCGATGGTCTGGGGCTCGAAACTCTTCGCAAGCGTGGTGTCGCTCATGGTAGGAAATTCGCCGAAAGGTGGGGTGATTGTTGCGGAAACCCTCGATTATAAATGGATGCGCATCCGCCGGGCGGCGCAGGCCGCGCGCGATTTATAATGTCCGGTCTGCGTCCATCCGTTCGACCGCCTTCTCTCCATGCCCGATCTGCTCGCAAACCTGAACCCCGAACAACTCGCCGCCGTCACGTTGCCGAACGAGCCGGCGCTGATCCTCGCCGGGGCGGGCAGCGGCAAGACCCGCGTGCTCATCACGCGGATCGCGTGGCTGATCCGGCATGGCTACGCGTCGCCCGCGACGGTGCTTGCCGTCACGTTCACGAACAAGGCCGCGCGCGAAATGATGGCGCGCCTGTCCGCGATGATGCCGATCGACACGCGCGGCATGTGGATCGGCACGTTCCACGGCCTCTGCAACCGGATGCTGCGCGCGCACTACCGCGACGCGGGGCTGCCGCAGACGTTCCAGATCCTCGACACGGCCGACCAGCTCTCCGCGATCAAGCGGCTGATGAAGGCGGCGAACGTCGACGACGAGAAATATCCGCCGAAGAACGTCCAGTACTTCATCAACAACGCGAAGGAGCAGGGGCTGCGTCCCGACCGGGTCGACGCGACCGACAGCTTCAACCGCAAGTTCGTCGAGCTGTACCAGGCGTACGAGCAGCAGTGCCAGCGCGAGGGCGTCGTCGATTTCCCCGAGCTGCTGCTGCGCTGCCACGAGCTGCTCGCGCACAACCCGCCGCTGCGCGCGCACTACCAGGCGCGCTTCAAGCACATCCTCGTCGATGAGTTCCAGGATACGAACAAGCTGCAGTACGCGTGGCTGAAGCTCCTCGCGGGCGGCCACAACGCGATCTTCGCGGTCGGCGACGACGACCAGTCAATCTATGCGTTTCGCGGCGCGAACGTCGGCAACATGCGCGATTTCGAGAACGAATTCCGCGTGCGCAACCTGATCAAGCTCGAGCAGAACTACCGGTCGCACGGCAACATTCTCGACGCGGCGAATCATCTGATCGCGAACAACGCGCACCGGCTCGGCAAGAACCTGCGCACCGACGCGGGCCACGGCGAGCCGGTGCGCGTCTACGAGGCGGCGACCGACGCGCAGGAAGCGGCGTGGATCGTCGAGGAGATCCGCTCGCTCGTGAATACGGGCCTCGCGCGCAGCGAGGTCGCGGTGCTGTACCGGAGCAACGCACAGTCGCGCTCGATCGAGCACACGCTGATGACGGCGGGCATCCCGTATCGCGTGTACGGCGGCCTGCGCTTCTTCGAGCGGCAGGAAGTGAAGCACGCGCTCGCGTACCTGCGCCTCATCGACAATCCGAGCGACGACACCGCGTTCGCGCGCGTCGTCAACTTCCCGACGCGCGGGATCGGCGCGCGCTCGATCGAGCAGCTGGCCGACGCCGCGCGCCTATACGACTGCTCGATGGCGGCCGCGATTCCGTACGTGACGGGCAAGGCGGGCACGAGCCTCGGCGCGTTCGCGAACCTGATCGCGAAGATGCGCGCGGAAACGGCGCAGATGAGCTTGCCCGAGACGGTCGAGTACGTCGTGCGCGCGAGCGGCCTCGCGGACTTCTATCAGGGCGAGCGCGAAGGGCAGGATCGCCTCGAGAACTTGCAGGAACTGGTGAACGCGGCCACCGCGTTCGTCTCCGAGGAAGGCTACGGGCTCGACACGCCCGCGCGGTCGATTCCGCTGCATGCGCGCGCGAGCGCGGCGCCCGAGCTCGCCGCGGGCGACGCCGATCCGGCCGATGCGGTGCTCGCGCCCGCGAACCTCGCCGATCCCGCGCAGAACCCCGATGCGATGACGCCGCTCGCGGGCTTTTTGTCGCATGCGTCGCTCGAGGCGGGCGACAACCAGGCGCAGGCGGGCCAGGATGCGGTGCAACTGATGACCGTCCACGCAGCGAAGGGGCTCGAGTTCACCGCGGTGTTCATCACCGGGCTCGAGGAAGGCCTGTTCCCGCACGAGAACAGCGCGGTCGAATCCGACGGCCTGGAGGAAGAGCGCCGGCTGATGTACGTCGCGATCACGCGGGCGAAGGAGCGGCTCTACCTGTCGTTCGCGCAGAGCCGGATGCTGCACGGCCAGACCCGCTACAACATCCGCTCGCGCTTCTTCGACGAGCTGCCGCAGCACGTGCTCAAGTGGCTGACGCCGAAGGTCGAAGCGGGCGCCCGCTGGGGCGGTCGATCGGACAACGCAGGCTGGGGCCGCGACTGGTTCGCGCGGCCGGGCGGCGCGCGCGACAGCGTCGTCGACGCGGCGGTGTCCGCGCCGCTGCCCGCGTTTGCGAACCAGCAGCGCGAGGCCGAAAACGGCTTCCGGATCGGCCAGCAGGTGTTCCACACGAAGTTCGGCGAAGGCACGGTGACCGCGCTCGAAGGCAGCGGCGCCGACGCGAAGGCGCAAGTCAAATTCAAGCGGCACGGCGAGAAGTGGCTCGCGCTCGCGGTCGCGAAACTGCAGGCGGTCGAATGATTCAGCAGACGTTTTCGAACCGGCCGCTCGGCATCCTCGCCGCGCTGCCGGAGGAGTTGGGCGACCTCGTCGCCGCGATGCGCGACGACGGCCCGGTCGACACAGTCACGCTCGGCCAGCGCGATTACCACGCCGGCGTTGCGTACGGCGTGCCGTGCGTCGTCACGCTCGCGCGAATCGGCAAGGTCGCGGCCGCCGCGACGGCGAGCGCGCTCATCCATCGCTTCGACGTGCGCGCGGTCGTGTTCACGGGCGTCGCGGGCGGCGTCGCGAGCGACGTGAGCGTCGGCGACGTCGTCGTCGCCGACACGCTGCTGCAGCACGATCTCGACGCGTCGCCGCTCTTTCCGCGCTTCGAGGTGCCGCTCCTCGGCGTCACGCGCTTCGCCGCCGACGCCGCGCTCGCCGCGCAGTTGAAGGCCGCCTGCGCGCGCTTCGTCGAGGACGAGGGCGATGCGCTGAACCTGCGCTTCCGGCTGCGCGGCGCGCGCGTGCGCGCAGGGCTCATCGTCAGCGGCGATCGCTTCGTGTCGAGCGAGCGCGAAGTGACCGCGCTGCGCGACGCGCTGCCGGATGCGCTCGCGGTCGAGATGGAAGGCGCGGCGCTCGCGCAGGTGTGCCACGAATACGACGTGCCGTGCGCGATCGTCCGGACGATTTCCGATACCGCCGACGATCACGCGAGCGCGTCGTTCACGACCTTCCTGACCGACATCGCCGGCACGTATTCGTCGGGCATTCTGAAGCGCTTTCTCGCCGCGCATGCGAAGGCGGCTTGATTCGATGGCGGGTTGAGCGGCGCGCTGCTGCGGACCGCGCCGGGTAACGGCGGTTCGACGCGCGGCGTGGGCTGGGCGATCGGTTCGGCAGCGGAGCCGCTCGTCGAGGCCGCCGCCACCGCGCGCCATTTCTTTTGACCGGAATCAGGCGGTATCTGCTACCGCCGCGACGCGGTGTTTGCGGCGATTGCGGCCTGCGGCGCTCGCACCGTACGCAGCGCGCAGCGCTACGCGCAGATCCACATCGATTTATCGACAGTCGACGCGGGCGACGCGCAGGCAGCGGCCCCGAATCCGGCTCCGCCTTTCCATCCGTCGCCGATCGCGTCTGTCTCAGGCGGCCCCCGGATTGCGCCGCTCCCTCAAGCAGCCCGCTTGCCGGGCGTCTTCTTGCTCTCGACGTTCGGCAGAAACACCGTCAGCACGCCGATCAGCGGCAGGAACGAACAGACCTTGTAGACGAACGCGATGCTCGTCGCGTCGGCGAGCTGGCCGAGCACCGCCGCGCCGACGCCGCCGAGGCCGAACGAGAGGCCGAAAAAGAGGCCCGCGACCGTCCCGACCTTGCCCGGAATCAGCTCCTGTCCATAGACGATGATCGCCGCGAACGCCGACGCGAGCACGACGCCGATCACGACGGTCAGCACCGTGGTCCAGAACAGGTTGGCGTACGGCAGCATCAGCGTGAACGGCGCGACGCCCAGGATCGACGTCCAGATCACGTACTTGCGCCCGATCCGGTCGCCGACCGGCCCGCCGATGATCGTGCCCGCCGCGACGGCCGCGAGGAACACGAACAGGTGGATCTGCGCGGCCTGTACCGACAGATGGAATTTGTCGATCAGATAGAACGTGAAATAGCTGTTGATGCTGGCGAGATAAAAGTACTTCGAGAACACGAGCATCACGAGCACGCCGACGGCGAGCATGACCTGGCGCCGCGACAGCGTCGGGTGCGCCGTATGCACGGCCTTCTTCTTCGCGGCCGGATGGCGCTGGTACCAGCGGCCGATCTGCACGAGCACGAAGATCGCGACGAGCGCCGCGACCGAGAACCACGCGATGCTGCGCTGGCCGTGCGGGATCACGATGAGCGCGGCGAGCAGCGGCCCGAGCGACGAGCCGGCGTTGCCGCCGACCTGGAACAGCGACTGTGCGAGTCCGTGCTGGCCGCCCGACGCCATCCGCGCGACACGCGACGATTCCGGATGGAACACCGATGAGCCGCAGCCGACGAGCGCCGCCGCGACGAGCAGGAGCGGGAATGTCGGCGCGAACGACATCAGCAGCAGGCCCGCGAGCGTGAAGCCCATGCCGATGGGCAGCGAGTACGGCTGCGGACGCTTGTCCGTGTAGAGGCCGATCACGGGCTGCAGCAGCGACGCGGTGATCTGGTAGGTCAGCGTGATGAGGCCGATCTGCGCGAACGACAGCGCGAACGCCGATTTCAGCATCGGATAGATCGCGAGAATCAACGACTGGATCATGTCGTTGAGCAGATGCGAGAAGCTGATCGCGCCGAGCACTGGATAGACGGTGCGCGAGACGGCGGCAGCCGGCGCGGACGGCGCGGCGGAGCGGGCAACGGACGGACGGTTGTCGAGGCTGGTTTCCATAGGAATGCGAGTGTCTCGGAAGGGGCGCTGCGTGCTCGAAAGGGCACGGCGCGTGTTTTTCTTTGATGCGTCAACGAAGTGTAGTGTGGCTCATCGGCAATGTCCGGCCAATTTTTATCGCAAATCGGACAACTCTGCACGCGACTGTTGCACGCTTTTGTGTGCCGGCCCGCGTGCCCGACGTGTTTAGCGTTTGCGCCGTTGCCGGCCGGGCGCCGCGTGCGGCAAAACGGGTTTCACCCCACTCAAGAAAAAAAAGCGTCTGCCGTAGAGTCAGGCGAGACGTCTCGCGCGAGCGCCGACGGTCACGCCGAAACCGCCTTTTTGGCCGCAGCACAAGAACGGGGATCTATCGATGAAAGGAGTATCGCTGCACGGCAAGCACTTCCTGCCCGACGACTCGACGGGGAGCCAGGGGCGCGCGCCCAAGCCCGGCAAGTCGCGCCGAAGACGCCGCGCATGGTCGGTGAAGACGACGCTGCGCGCCGCGTTCGCCGTGCTGCTCGTGGGCACGCTCGCCGTCGGCCTGTTCTCGCTCGTGCAGATCAGCCGGCTCAACAGCTCGATCAAGTCGGTCTACGATCAGGGGCACGTCGCGAGCCGCGCGGCCGAGGAAGTGCGCGCGTCGGTGCTGCGCGCGAGCCGGGCGCAGAAGATGTTGATCACCGCGACGACCGCGAAGGAGCGCGACGACCTCGGCGCGGACATCGACAAAGGGCTCGCGGCGATCGGCGCCGAGCTCGCGACGCTGCAGCGGCATGCGGACGGCGCGGCCGACGACGCCGCGCGGCTCAAGGCGTTCAGCGCGGCCGTCGCCGCGTGGAGCGGGCATCTGCGCGATTTCGTGAAGCTCGTGCGCGAACAGCCGCTCGATCTGTCTCAGATGAGCTGGCAGGTCGGCTCGCAGGACGTGTCGCTGCTCGTCGAGACGGGCAAGCTCGAGAAGCGCGTCGACGGGCTCGTCGACGCGCGCGGCGACGCGTCGAAGGCGACGCTCGACGCATCGGGCGCGATCTACCGCGAATCGTTCGCGATGCTCGCCGCAATGACGGCCGCGCTCGTCGTGCTCGCGTTCGTGATCGCCGCGTGGGTCGTGCGGCGGCTCGGCGCGCAGCTGGGCGGCGAGCCCGCGTATGCGAAGGAGATCGCGGTCAGCATCTCGCGCGGCGATCTGTCGAACGCGATCCGGCTCGACCGCCGCGACCACGGCAGCATGCTGCACGCGCTGCGCGACATGCAGGAGGGCCTGGCCGGCACCGTGCGCGAGATTTCGGCGAGCGCGGAGGCGATCGCGTCCGCCGCGGGCCAGATCGCGATGGGCAATCTCGATCTGTCGCAGCGCACCGAGCAGCAGGCGGTCGCACTCGAACGGACCGCGACGAGCGTAGGGGAGCTGACCTCGACCGTCCACCAGAATGCGGAAAACGCTCGCCAGGCGAGCGCGCTCGCGGCGAATGCGTCGTCGGTCGCCGAGGCGGGCGGCGCGGTCGTCGGCCGCGTGGTCACGACGATGAACGAGATCGACGAGAGCGCGAAGAGCATCCGCGACATCATCGGCGTGATCGAGAGCATCGCGTTCCAGACCAACATCCTCGCGCTGAACGCGGCCGTCGAGGCGGCGCGCGCGGGCGAGGAAGGGCGGGGTTTCTCGGTCGTCGCGAGCGAGGTGCGCTCGCTCGCGCAGCGCTCGGCGACGGCCGCGAAGGAGATCAAGGCGCTGATCGGCGCGTCGGTCGAGCGGGTCGCGAACGGCGCGGTGCTCGCGCAGGACGCGGGGCGCACGATGGACGAAGTCGTGCGCGCGGTGAAGCGCGTGACCGACATCATGGGCGAGATCTCGGCTGCGTCGAACGAGCAGAGCTCGGGTATCGACGCGATCGAGCGCGCGGTCACGCAGATGGATGCGGGGACGCAGCAGAACGCGGCGCTCGTCGAGGAGGCGGCCGCGGCCGCGCGCGCGCTCGACGAGCAGGCGCAGATGCTGAAGGCGATGGTCGGGCGCTTTCATTTGCCCGCGCACGCGGCGGGTTGAGCGGGTGCGCCTCGGCTCGCTCGCTGTCGCGCGTGCATCGCATCGCGCGGCGGCGGACAGGCCGAGATGCCCTGACGGCTCCGGCGCGAACGCGGCGCTCGACGTCGCGGCGCGCTGCGAAGCGGCGGCGCCGGAGCAAGTCGCCGCCTCCGCTCGCTCGATTGCGCCGTGTCGTGCTCTCCAGTGACGAGGCATGTTGCTGCTCGCCGTCGAATCTTTCCGCCGTGGCTTGCTAGCAAGCGCTCCTGACGCAAGACGGCCGGCGCGCAATCCCGCCTGGCCGTTTTCTCATGCCGCGCGCCGTTTCGCGGACATGCCCGCATTCGAATCGCGACCCACGACCTACGACTTGCGCTTGCCACCGTCGTCCGGCTCGACGATCACCGTGCACGTCGTGCCGGCCGACAGCACGAGATCCTTCGGCACTTCGTCGATATGGATGCGCACCGGCACGCGCTGCGCGAGCCGCACCCAGTTGAACGTCGGGTTCACGTCGGCGACGAGATCGCGGCTCTGCGGATTGTCGCGGTCGTAGATGCCGCGCGAGATGCTCTCGACGTGGCCTTTCAGCACGCCGCCGCTCATGAGCCGCATCTGCGCCTTCGCGCCGATCTTCACGCGCGGCAGCTTGGTTTCCTCGAAGTAGCCGTAGACCCAGAACGAGTGGCTGTCGACGATCGCGAGCTTCGCCTGGCCGGCCGTCGCGTAGTCGCCCTTGAACACGCTCAGGTTCGTGATGTAGCCGTCGACCGGCGCGACGACGCGCGTGCGCTCGAGATTGAGCTTCGCGGCGTCGAGCGCGGCGATCGCCTGCTGATACTGCGCCTCGGCGCTCGACGCGGTTTGCACCGAGTTCTCGCGGTTTTCCTTCGACACGACGAGCGCGTCGAGGTCCGCGCGGCGCGCGGCGTCGGCGCGGCGCATCTGCAGCTCGGCGCGGCGGGCGGCGACGGCCGCCTGCGCCTGCTCGACCGCGATCTGGTAGTGCGACGGGTCGATCTGCATCACGAGGTCGCCTTTCTTCACGGGCTGGTTGTCGCGCACCGGCAGCTCGACGACCGCGCCCGACACGTCCGGCGCGACGTTGACGATCTCCGCGCGCACGCGGCCGTCGCGGGTCCAGGGCTCGTCCATGTAATGGATCCACAGCGTGCGCCCGATCAGGATCGCGACGATCAGGATGGCGGCTGTCGCGACGAAGCCGAAGAGTTTTCGCAAGAGCATGATTCGATTCATATCAACGGTAGACGGCGAGACTGAGTCCGCCGCAAATGCAGACGAGGAGACTCGCCCGGAACAGCGACGGGTGCCAGACGACGCGGTAGAGGCCCGTATAAGCGAGCAGGCGGTCGATCAGCCAGGTCGCGAACGCGCCGATGACGAACATCAGCACGACGGTCGGCACGTACGCGTCGAGGATGGCGAGGTCGCGCGGCATCATGATGGAGCTCCTTGTTGGGCGGGCGGCACACGCCCGCCGTTGAGCGCGGCGAACGGCGATTCGGGATCGAGCAGCGCGGTGCGCACGAAATGCAGTTGCGATAGGATCCGCTGCATCTGATGACGCTCTTCGCGCGGCGGCGCGAACGTGACGAGCGCCTGCTGGGTCGCGGCGATCGCTTCGACGGCGGCCGCGAGCGCCGCGTCGAAGCGCGCGGGCGTCGGCTTGCCGAACAGCGCGGCGAGCGCGTCGCGCGCCGACTCGATCGCGCGCCGCCACGGCATCGTCGCCGCGTAGCGCGGATCGCGCGGCAGCGTCGCGAGCTCGTGGCGCAAATCGATCACCGCGTTGCCGGTCTCGAGCACCGCGAACATCCAGCGCAACGCGTCGCGCTGCGCGTCGGGCTGGTCGGCCGACAGTCCGTGCGCCTGGAACATCAGATCGCGCGCGCCGCTCTCGAAGCGCGTGCGCAGCCCCGCGAGGCGAGCATGGCACGCAGCGATCGCCTGATGGCGCAGATCGGCGAACAGGCGCTTCTTGAGCCACGGCGCGCTCGGCGGGAACAGCACCGCGAACGCGATCGCCGCAACGATCATCGACAGCACGAGCGCGAGCGCGTCGTTCATGAAGCCGACCGGATCGTAATGCGTGACGTTCTCCGGGCCGGCGAGCGTGCAGAAGAAGATCAGGTAGCCCGCGCCGCAGCCCGCGTACTTCGGCTTGAGCGACAGAAACACGCCGGGCGCGAGGAACGGCGCGAGCGCCGCGCACAGCAGCACGAAGCCGTCGATGTGCGGATAGACGCCGAACATCAGCACGAAGCCCATGACGACCCCGAACGCGGTGCCGATCGCCATCTGCGCGGCCATCTTGGTCGGCTGCGGCGACGACGACGCGAGCGCGCACACGGCCGCCGCGTTCAGCACGAGCATCACGCCGCTCGGCCACGCGCTCTCGATCCAGAACACGCTCAGGAGCAGCATCACGCTCGCGGTGCGGATGCCCGCGATCAGCGCGGCCGTCGCGTTCGTGCGCGGCTCGTAGCGCTCGATCCAGCGCTCGCGCTCGTGCGTGCTCGCGGCGAGCGACGCATAGGTCGCCGCGTACGCGTGCAGATCGGTGATGAAGCGGTACAGCAGCTCGGACGCGGTGTCGAAGTCGAGGAGCGGAAAGCCGGGCTGCGTCTCGTGCTCGGCGCGCGTCGCGCGGACGCGGCGCGGCAGCGCGTCGCGATACGCGAGCAGTTGCTCGGCCGCGCCCGCGGCGTCGGCGGACGTGCGCACGTGCTCGCCGTCCTTCGACAGGAGCGGCGCGATCTCGCGGAAGTACGGCTCGAGCGCGTCGACCGCCTGCGCGCTCGTCGCGTGCAGCCGGTTCATCAGCTGATGCAGCGCGTGGAAGCGGCTCGACGCGGTCATGAACTCGCTGTTGAGGCGCGACAGCCGGCCGCTGCGCATCCGCGTGTCCGGGTTCTCGAACACGGCCATGCTGCGCGCGGACTCGAAGCCGACGACGTCCGCGACGAAGCGCGTATGGACGCTCTCGATCTTCGAACGGTCGAGCGCGCCCGCGAGCGCGGCCGCGACGTAATCGACGAACGCGCCGAAGCGCTGGCGCACCGTCGTGCGCATCTGTTCGCCCGTGTACTGCGGGAAGATCAGCGCGCTCACGATGCCCGCCGACAGGATGCCGACCGAGATCTCGGACACCCGCGTCATCGCGGTCATGAACGCGCCGTCGGGATGCTGCGACGCGGGCAGGCCGATCAGCGCGGCCGTGTAGCCGGCGAGCAGGAATCCGTAGCTGCGGAAGTTGCGATTGCGCGCGGCGCCCGCCGTGCACACGGCGACCCACAGCGCGACCGCGAGGAGGAACAGCACCGGCTGCTGCGGGAACAGGCCGATGAGCGTGAGCGTCGCGGTCAGGCCGACGAACGTGCCGATGAGCCGGTAGAAGCTCTTCGCGAACACCGCACCGCTTTGCGGCTGCATCACGATGAACACGGTCGTCATCGCGGTCTTCGGCGCGGGCAGGTCGAGGACCATCGACACGCCGAGCGCGAGGAACGCGGCGACGAGCGCCTTCGCGAGATAGAGCCATGCGGCGCCGTCGGTGTGCGCCCAGTCGCTCATCGACGCGACGAACGCGGCGCCGGCCGATTGCGGCGGCGGGGTGGAAGCGGGGGAGGCGGCTGGCATGATCGGCTCCTCGGTTAGCGGGCGGCGCGCGTGGCGGACGACGTTGCGGCGTTCGCCGCGGCGGACGTCGGCAAGGATGCGTCCGCGGCGGGCGCAACGATGTCGGTCGCGGTCGCGACGGGGGTCTTCGCCGACGCGCGCGCCGCGATGGCGGCGCGGTTGCCGGCGGACGCAGTCGATGCAGCCGCGCCCGCCGGAGCACGGGCGCCGGTCGAAGTACCCGAAGTACCCGAAGTACCAGAAGTACCCGAAGCAGCCGAAGCAGCCGAAGCAGCCGAAGCAGCCGCGCCCGCGCGCCGCGCGTTGCCTGCCGGCGCGTCATGCGGCGCGGCGCTCTCGGTTTCGAGCCCGCCGCCGAGCGCGACCATCAGCGATGCCTGCGCGGCGAGCCGAGCGGCTTCGATGCGCGTCTGGTTCTCCTGCGCAGTCAGCAACTGACTCTGCGCGAGCAGCACGTTCACGTAGTCGGTCAGCCCGCGGCTGAAGCCCGCATGCGACAGATCGTACGAGCGCTGCGTGAGCGCGACTGCGCGCGCGGCGTCCTTTTGCTGAGAGTCGAGCGAGTGCAGCCGCACGACGTTGTCGGCGATGTCCTTCAGCGCGCCGACGATCGTCTGGTTGTATTGCTCGACCGCCTCGTCGTAGCCGGCCGACGCGACGCCCAACTGCGCGCGCAGCCGGCCGCCTTCGAAGATCGGCAGCGTGAGCGCGGGGCCTGCGGACCAGCCGCCGTTCATCGCGCGCAGGAACGTCGCGAACGGGGCGCTGACCGCGAAACCGCCGAGCGACGCGATCAGGTCGACGTTCGGATAGAACGCGGCCTTCGCGACGTCGATCCCGCGCGCTTGCGCGCCGACCGTCCAGCGCGCGGCGACGACGTCCGGCCGGCGGCCGATCAGCTCGGCGGGCAGCGCGGACGGCAGGCCGGCGTTCGCGTCGAGCGCGAGCATGGGCCGCGCGAGCGACGCACCCGCGCCCGGTCCCTTGCCCGCGAGCGCGGCGAGCTGGTGGCGGCCGAGCTGAATGGCTTCTTCGTACGAATCGATCTGGCGCGAATAGTCGGGGAGCGGCGCCTCGGCCTGACTCACTTCGAGCTGCGTGCCGATGCCCGCGCGAAGGCGCTTGTGCGCGAGTCCGGCGAGCGCGCGCTGACGCTCGTAGGTCGTGTGCGCGATGTCGAGGAGCGCGTAGTTCTTCGCGAAGTCGATATACGCGCGCACGACGTTCGCTTCGAGCTCGAGCTGCGCGGCACGGGCGTCGGCCGCGCGGGCGCGCGCCGTGTCGAGCGCGCGCTCCGCGTTGTTCTTGTCCCTGCCCCACAGATCGAGGCGGTACGACAGGCTCAGCGTGCCCGTGTTGTTCCAGGTGTCGGCGTCGGCGAGCGGGCCGGGGCCGTAATAGACGTTGTCCGGCCAGTGCTGCCGCATCAGCGACAGGTTGCCGTTGATCTGCGGCAGTTCGTCGGCGTGCGCGATGCGCGCGAGCGACTGCGCCTCGCGCACGCGCGCCTGAGCGGCCGCGAGCGACGGATTGCCGGCAAGCGACGCGGCAATCCATGCGTCGAGTTGCGGATCGCGATATGCGCGCCACCAGTCGGACGCGGGCCAGCCCGCGTCGCGGTCGGCCGCCGCGATCGCTGCGCCCGCGTCGAGCGACGCCGGATCGATCTGCTTTGCTTGCGGCGCAACATCGCCCATGCTCGCGCATCCGGCCATTATTAATGAGATTGCAAGAACCGCGAGTGCAAACGTCCCTTTTGTTGCCGGAGATTGCACGATTTTCTCCCTTTCGGATAAAGATGAGTCGGATGCGATTATATTTTTTTGCGGATTGCCAAATAAACCGACAATGGTGCAACGCATTTTTACGGAAATTGAGACAATATTGTTGAATATTTATGCAACAATCCTTCCGGATTCAATAGGGAAATAGCATGGATACGCTCCAAAACATGCGTGTGTTCGTCCGCGTGGTCGATGCGGGCAGCTTCACGGCGGCGGCGCAGCAGCTCAATTCGACGACGGCATACGCTTCGAGAGCGGTTTCCGATCTCGAAGCGCACCTGCGCACGCGTCTCCTGAACCGGACGACGCGCCGCATCGCGCTCACCGAGGCGGGCGAGCGCTACCTGCAGCGCTGCGAGCAGATCCTCGCGTACGTCGAGCAGGCCGAGGCGGAGGCGAGCGATGCGCACGCGCGCCCGTCCGGCAAGCTGAAGGTGCACTGCATGACGAGCCTCGGCCAGCACTACACGGTGCCCGCGGTATCACGCTATCAGCAGCGCTATCCGGAGGTCCACATCGATCTGACGCTCGCGCAGCGGCTGCCGGACCTGCTCGACGAAGGATTCGACGTGTCGCTCGTCGTCGGGCGCGAGCTGCCCGATTCGGGGCTCGTGTCGCAGCGGCTCGGCGTAACGTTCAGCGTCGTCTGCGCGTCGCGCGGCTACATCGAGAGTCACGGCGCGCCGCAGCGGCCGCAGGATCTCGCGAGTCACGTGTGCCTCGGGATGGTCGCGCCGGGCCTCTACTGGGACGAATGGAAGCTGATGGGGCCGCACGGCGAAGAGAGCGTGACGCTCGCGCCGCCGCCGTTTCGCGTGAACGTCGCGGAGGCGCTCGCGGCCGGCATTCGCGAAGGGATGGGGATCGGCGTGCTGCCGCTCTATTCGGCGATCGCCGGGCTGCGCAACGGCGACTTCGTCCGCGTGATGCCCGAGTACCGGTCGCACGTGATGAACATCTATGCGCTTTACGCGTCGCGCCAATATCTCGACGCAAAGATCCGCACGTGGGTCGACTTCCTGCGCGACGAGCTGCCTTCGATTCTCGAGGCCGACGAAGCGGCGCTCGAGCGCTTCACCGTGCAGACCTGAGGCGGCGCTCTGCGGAATTGACGCATTTTGACGCTGTCGCAACATTTTTTTACGCTCCCGCCGCGTCGGGTTTGTTACTGTCGTTCCATGTATTCGTTTAACGCAATCGACGGATCGGGGAGAAATCGATGAATACGCCTTTGCTGCTGGGTTGCGGCGCGCTCGCGCTGTTCGGCGCAATCGGGATCGCGGCGTCGCGCGAGATGCTGCGCGCGCTCGAAGCGCAACAGCGCCGCGTGCCGGTGCCGGTGCGTGCGCGTACGCGCCGTCCGCATCGGGACGGCCGCCGCACCGTGCTCTGAACGCCTGCGCGGCGTGGCGTTCCGTTTCGCCGCGCGCTCGCGTCACGCGAGCGTGACGATCTTGCCCCATTCGAATGACGGATTTTCCCGCTCGCCGGTGCGCCGGCGGATGTAGCCGCGCGGATTGCAGACGACCCGCGTGCCTTCCGCGGTCGTGTAGTCGAACGACGTATGCGTGTGGCCGTGAATCCATAGCGCGACGGGCGGCCGCACGAGCGCGCTCAGATCGCTGATGAAGCCGGCCGACGCGAGATCGCCGGCGTAGCGCGCGGCGAGGCTCGCGCGGTGCGGCGCGTGATGCGTGACGACGAT
Organism: Burkholderia mayonis; assembly: GCF_001523745.2. Classification (NCBI taxonomy): domain Bacteria; kingdom Pseudomonadati; phylum Pseudomonadota; class Betaproteobacteria; order Burkholderiales; family Burkholderiaceae; genus Burkholderia; species Burkholderia mayonis. The sequence goes on along the minus strand of NZ_CP013386.1, from coordinate 2,226,708 downwards.
CGTCGCGCCCGCCCACGGCTTTGCGAGCTCGCGCTCGAGCCACGCGCGGGCGGTGCGATGCAACGCGAGCGCGTCGCGCGGCGCGAAGCTGCGCGGACCCGGCTCGGCCTCGATGGCTCGGGCCGGCGCCTTCCCTGCGGCGCCATGCGCGCGGGCCGTCTCCCCGTCGCCGGCTTCGCTCGGCCAATCCACCTGAATCAAGCCCTTGAAATCGAGCATCACGCGCTCGCACGCGGCGATCGACTGCGCGCGCGCTTCCGCGTCGCTGCCGAACAGCTCGAAATCGCTCCAGAGCGTCGTGCCGAGTACGCGAAAGCGTCCGGCCGGATCGACGTAAGCGGCGTTGTTCAGGTAGTGGACGTGGTCGAGCGTCGCGGCGGCATCGCGCATCGCCGCTTCGAGTGCGCCGAACTCGCCGTCGTAATACTCGTGGTTGCCGGGCACGTAGACGACGGGCACGTCCGGATCGAACGTCTCCGCCGCCCAGCGCAAGCCTTCCGCGTGATTGTGGATATCGCCCGCGAGCACGACGAGATCCGCGTGCGCGTATGGGATCGCGTCGGGCTCGTTGCATTCGAGATGCAGGTCGGACAGCACGCGGATCTTCACGGACGGCTCCTTCGTATCACGGCTGGCGGCGTCAGTGCAGCACTTTGCCGGGGTTCATCAGGTTGAGCGGATCGAGCGCCGTCTTCAGCGCGCGCATCAGCCCGATCTCGACGGCCGGCTTGTAGCGCTGCGCGTCGTCGATCTTCAGTTGGCCGATGCCGTGCTCGGCGCTGATCGTCCCGCGATGCTTGTGGACGTTGTCGTAGACGATCCGGTTGATGTGCGCCTGGTGCGCGGCGAGGAACGCCTTCGGATCGCCGCCCTCGGGCATCTGCACGTTGTAGTGCAGGTTGCCGTCGCCGAGGTGGCCGAACGTGACCATCCGCGCGCCGGGCGCGGCCGCCTGGATCGCCGCGTCGGTCTCGTCGATGAAACGCGCGATCGACGAGATCGGCACCGCGATGTCGTGCTTGATGTTGAGCCCTTCGTCCGCCTGCGCGAGCGGGATGTGCTCACGCAGATCCCAGAACGCGCGCGACTGCGCGAGGTTCTCGGCGACGACCGCGTCCACGACGAGCCCCGCCTCGAATGCTGCTTCCATCATCTTCTCGAAAAGCGCGCGCGCGTGCGTCTCGCTTTCGTTGTCGGACAATTCGAGCAGCACGGTCTGCGGATGCGTCGCGTCGAACGGGTAGCGCAACTGCGGATAGTACTTGCCGACGAGCTTCATGCAGAAGTCGGACATCAGCTCGAAGCCCGTCAGCAACGGGCCGGCGGCGCGTTGCGCGAGCGCGAGGAAATCGAGCGCCGCGCGCGGCGATTCGAGCGCGGCGAGCGCGGTGACCTTCGCGGCGGGGCGCGGATGCAGCTTCATCACCGCGGCCGTGATGATGCCGAGCGTGCCTTCGGCGCCAATGAAGAGATCGCGCAGATCGTAGCCGGTGTTGTCCTTGCGCAGCCCGCGCAGGCCGTCCCAGATCTCGCCTTGCGGTGTGACGACCTCGAGACCGAGGCACAGCTCGCGCGCGTTGCCGTAGCGCAGCACTGCGGTGCCGCCCGCGTTCGTCGCGAGATTGCCGCCGATCGTGCAACTGCCTTCGGCGGCGAGGCTCAGCGCAAAGAGCCGGTCCGCCTCCTGCGCGCGCGCCTGCACGTCGGCGAGGATCACGCCCGCCTCGACGGTGATCGTGTTGTTGTGCGGGTCGAGCGCGCGCACGCGGTTCAGGCGCGAGAGGCTCAGCACCGCCTGTGCGCCGCTCGCATCGGGCGTCGCGCCGCCCGCGAGGCCCGTGTTGCCGCCTTGCGGCACGAGCGCGACGCGGTGCTTGACCGCGAGCTTCACGAGCGCCGCGACCTCTTCGGTGTTCGCGGGCTTGAGCACCGCGCACGCGGCGCCCTGATAGCGGCGGCGCCAGTCGGTCAGGAACGAGGCGGTGTCGTGAGGATCGGTCAGCACGTAGTCGGCGCCGATCGCCTGGCGGCACGCGTCGACGAAAGCGGAAGAGGAAGTCATGGCGTTCGTTCGGAGGTCTGGCAATCGAAAAAATCAGGAACGGGGGCGGCCTGGCACGGACGGACGGTCTTGCGCGTGCTTCACCGCCCGCTTTGTGGCCCGCTGTGTGGCTTGTTTCGCGGCGCGTTTGTACGGCGCGACGTAGGCGAGCGCCGCGCCGAAGCAGCCGAGCGCGAGCGCGGCCTCGAGCCAGCCGAGCCGTGCGGACAGGCCGCCGTCCGTCATGCCGCGTACGATGCCTTCTGCAAGATAAATCAAAATCAGCATCGACGCCCACTGCAGCGTGTAGACGCTGCGCCGCCACACGCCGGGCAGCGCGAGCGCGAGCGGCACGGCCTTCAGGATCAGCGCGGAGCCGCCCGGCCGCAACGGCGCGAGCCAGGTTTCCCACGCGACGCAAAGCGCGATCAGCGCGACGAGGCAAAGCACGGCCGCGCGCGCGGCGAGCGGCTTCGCCGAGGCGGGCGCGTTCATGCGGACGCGGCGCCGAGCAGCGACGCGGTGCGTGCGAGCCGCGCGCCGAGCGCGTGCGCGAGCGCCTTTTCGTCGGCGGAAATGCGCTCGTGCGCGGCGTCGGCCGCGCGCGCGAAATGGGACGCGCCGTACGGCGTGCCGCCCGTCTGCGTGACGGACAGCGCGGATTCGGTGTAAGGAATTCCGACGATCATCATGCCGTGGTGCAGGAGCGGCAGCATCATCGACAGCAGCGTCGATTCCTGGCCGCCGTGCAGGCTGCCCGTCGACGTGAACACGCAGGCCGGCTTGCCCGCGAGCGCGCCCGACAGCCATTGCGGCGTCGTGCCGTCGAGGAAGTACTTGAGCGGCGCGGCCATGTTGCCGAAGCGAGTGGGCGAGCCGAGCGCGAGACCCGCGCATTCGTCGAGGTCGCGCGGCTCCGCGTACGGCGGGCCGTCGTCGGGGATGTCGGGCTGCGTCGCCTCGCAGACGGCCGACACGGGCGGCACGGTACGGATGCGCGCCTGCATGCCCGGAACGCTGTCGATGCCCGCCGCGATCGCGAGCGCGAGTTCGCGTGTCGCGCCGTGGCGGCTGTAATAGAGGACGAGGATGTCTTTCATAGGCCCCTTGAACGAGCGGCTATTATAGGGGCTGAAGCCGCTGCGAAGGGGCGCGGCTCGACCTCCGCGCAACGCGCGCGGCACGTGCAGCAAAAGGAGAAAGCCGTTGCCGAAGTTGAGCGTCGACCTCGACACCATCAAGCGTCTCGCGCGCTTCGCTGCGAAGCGCAGCGCGGAAGACCGCATCCCGCAGGTCGCGGGCAGTCTCACGTTCACGACGATGCTCGCGCTCGTGCCGCTCGTGACGGTCGCCTTCGCGCTCTTTACCGCGTTTCCGATGTTCGCGTCGTTCCAGAACTCGCTGCAGGGGTTCCTCGCCGATCACCTGATGCCCGCGCAGTTCAACAGCCAGATCTTCAAGTACCTGAACCAGTTCGCGTCGAAGGCGAAGGGGTTGACGACGGCGGGCCTCATCGTGCTCGTCGTCACGGCCGTGATGACGATGATGACGGTCGAATCCGCGTTCAACCTGATCTGGCGCGTGCGCAAGCCGCGGCCATTCGCGCAGCGCGTGCTCGCGTACTGGGCGCTCATCACGCTCGGGCCGCTCCTGTTCGGCGTGAGCCTGTCGATGTCGTCGTATCTGTTCACGAAATCGCTCGCGTTCGCCGGGTCGACGAGCACGCCGCCCATCTTCGAATGGCTGCTGACGGCCGCGTCGCTGCCGCTCACGGTGCTCGCGTTCACGCTGCTCTACGTGTATCTGCCGAACTGCACGGTCGCGTGGCGCGACGCGGCGGTGGGCGGCGTCTGCGCGGCGGTTGCGTTCGAGCTCGCGAAGCGCGGCTTCGGCTACTACGTGCGGCGCATCCCGACCTATACCGCGGTGTATGGCGCGTTCGCGACCGTGCCGATGTTCCTGTTGTGGATGTATCTGAGCTGGTTCGTTACGCTCGCGGGCGCGATGATCGCGTCGGCGCTGCCGGCGATCCGGGTCGGCCAGTTTCACAGAATCCACTATCCGGGCAGCGACCTGCTCGATTCGCTGGAATTACTCGCGCGGCTCGCCGAGGCGCAGGAGGCGGGCAGGCCAGGCTATACGGCCGTGCGGCTCGCGCTGATGGCGCGCTGCGACATGGAAACCGCGCAGCGGCTCCTGTCGACGCTCGAGGAGCGCGAGTGGGTCGCGCGGCTGCAAAGCGGCAGCGACGCCGCGCCGCACTACGTGATGCTCGCGAACCCGGAGCGCCTGACGGTCGCGAATCTGTTCGACGTGCTCGTGATCGACCGGTCGGAGCTCGTCTACCAGGCGCAGCGCGGCAAGACGGAGGTCGACTGCGCGGCGCTTCTCGATGCGTTCGCGAGCGAGAAGCTCGATCTGTCGCTCGCGGAGCTGATCGCGCGCCGCAAGGCGGGTGCGGCGCGGGGCGCGCAGGGGGCGGCGCGGCCGACGTCGCCGCGGCCGCCGCGCACCGCCTGACGCGCGGACGAAGCGGACGAAGCGGACGAAGCGGACGAAGCGGACGAAGCGGACGAAGCGGACGAAGCGGACGAAGCGGACGAAGCGGACGAAGCGGACGAAGCGGACGAAGCGGACGAAGCGGACGAAGCGGACGAAGCGGACGAAGCGGACGAAGCGGACGAAGCGGACGAAGCGGACGAAGCGGACGAAGCGGACGAAGCGGACGAAGCGGACGAAGCGGACGAAGCGGACGAAGCGGACGAAGCCATTGTCATCACGGCGTCACTTTTGGAAGGGGCGTCGACGAGACGCTCGTGCGACAGCGCACAGAGCGCGGGCCCGCTCGGACGGCGGCCGCGCGACGCCGGGGCGCCGCATCGGCGTGCGGCGCATCATTCGCCCGCCGCCCGCCCAAGCGGGTCAGATCGAAAGCTTGCCGGTGCAGATGTCCTTGAACATCACCCAGTCGCCCATCAGGCTGTAGATCGGGTGCCGGAACGTCGCGGGGCGGTTCTTCTCGAAGAAGAAGTGCCCGATCCACGCGAATCCGTAGCCGCAAACGACGGCGGCGGGCAGCCACCACCAGAGGCCCGTCGCGAGCGCCATCGCGACGCAGCCGATCACGCCGAGCGAGCCGATGAAGTGCAGCCGCCGCGAGACGATATTGCGGTGCTCGTCGAGATAGAACGGATAGAACTCGGCGAAACTCGAGAAATGCTCGGTATGCGCGGAATGTGCCATGACAGTCTCCTCGGGCGCCGGCGGCAGCCGCGCGGCGCGTCACGGGTTTCATTGTGCGGCGGGGCGTCGCCCGCCGCAACCGGTGCGCTGCCCACCGCCGCGCGCTTTCCTTTTGCGGGGCTTTCCGTTAGGATCGAAAGCCGATTATGCACAAGTTGCAATAGGGGACAACGATGCGCGTCAGCGATATTCTGAAAGTCAAGGGCAATACGCTGTTTACCGTGACGCCCGATATGCCGCTGCGCAATGCGGTCGACACGATGGCGGAACACGACATCGGCTCGCTCGTCGTGATGGAGTATGGCGATCTCGTCGGGATCCTGACGTTCCGCGAGATCATCCTGCGCCTGAAGGCGAACGGCGGCAGCATCGGCGAGGTGCTCGTGCGCACCGTGATGGACGAGCCGCTCACGTGCACGCCGGAGACCGACATCGACGAAGTGCGCCGAATGATGCTCGAGCGGCACGCCCGCTACATGCCGGTGCTCGACAAGCGTGTGCTGATGGGCGTGATCTCGTTCTACGACGTCGCGAAGACGGTCGTCGAGGCGCAGAGCTTCGAGAACCGCATGCTGAAGGCGTACATCCGCGACTGGCCGGAACCCGACAGCGAAGAGCGCAAGCCGCTTGCAAGCTGAGCCCGCGCGCGGCCGCGCGTGCAGGCCGCCGGGCGGCGCATCCGCCCCGGCGATCCCCCTCATTTCTTTGTCCGCCTGCGTGTGCGATCGTGCCGACGCGATGCGCGGGCGCACCCACGCATGAGTGATCCCTCCATTCTTTCGACCGCGCGGCGCGGGAAGCACCACGCCCACCCGTCGCAGTTCGATCTGCTGCGCGAGCGCCGCTTCGCGCCGTTTTTCGCGACGCAGTTCATGGGCGCGCTGAACGACAACGTCTTCAAGATCGGCTTCACGTCGCTCGTCACCTATCAAACGGCGAAATTCAGCGGCATCGATCCGAAAACGGCCGCATTCGTGATCTCGGCGATCTTCATTTTGCCGTTCGTGCTGTTTTCGGCGACGGCGGGGCAGATCGCCGACAAGTACGACAAGGCGCGTCTCACGCGCTTCGTGAAGACCTTCGAGATCGCGCTGATGGCGGTCGGCGCAGCCGGCTTCGTCACGCACAGCGCGCCGCTGCTCTATCTGTGCACGTTCATGATGGGCATGCACTCGACGCTGTTCGGGCCCGTCAAGTATTCGTACCTGCCGCAGCATTTGAACGATCACGAGCTCGTCGGCGGCAACGGACTCGTCGAGATGGGCACGTTCGTCGCGATCCTGATCGGCACAATCGCCGGCGGCGCAGCGGCGGGCATCTCGGGGCGCGGCGAGGTGCTGCTCGCCGTCTGCTGCGTCGGCGTCGCGCTCGTCGGGAGGCTCGCCGCGGCGGGCGTGCCGGTGACGCCCGCGCCGCAGCCGAACCTCTCGATCAACTGGAACCCTTTTTCGGAAACGTGGCGCAACCTGAAGCTCGCGCGCGAGAATCGCACGGTGTTCCTGAGCCTCCTCGGCATTTCGTGGCTGTGGTTCGTCGGCGCGACGTTCCTCACGTCGTTCTTCGGCTTCGCGAAGGACGTGCTGTCGGCGAACCCGGACGTCGTTACCGTGCTGCTCGCGACGTTCTCGTTCGGCATCGGCCTGGGCTCGCTGCTGTGCGAGCGGCTGTCGCGGCGGCGCGTCGAGATCGGGCTCGTGCCGCTCGGCTCGCTCGGCATCAGCGCGTTCGCGATCGAGCTTTATTTCGCGAGCCACGCGCTGCCCGCGCAGACGCATCTGCTGACGGTCGGCGAGTTCCTCGGCCATGCGGCGCACTGGCGGATTCTGGCGGACCTGTTCCTGCTCGCGATGTTCGGCGGCTTCTACAGCGTGCCGCTCTATGCGCTGATCCAGAGCCGCAGCGCGCCGACGCACCGCGCGCGGATCATCGCCGCGAACAACATCCTGAATGCGCTCTTCATGATCGTGTCGGCGCTGATGGCGATGCTGCTCACGAAGGCGGGCGTCAGCATTCCGGGGATCTTCCTCGTGACCGGGCTCCTGAACGTCGTCGTCGCGTCGTACATCTATTCGCTCGTGCCGGAGTTCCTGCTGCGCTTCATCGCGTGGGCGCTCGTGCACACGTTCTACCGGATCCGACTCGTGCACGCGGAGCGGATTCCGGACGACGGCGCCGCGCTCCTCGTCTGCAATCACGTGAGCTATGTCGATGCGCTCGTGCTCGCGGCGGCGAGCCCGCGACCGATCCGCTTCGTGATGGATCACCGGATCTTCAAGACGCGCTTCGCGAACTGGGCGTTCCGCCACGCGAAGGCAATCCCGATCGCGCCGCGCCACGAGGACCCCGCGATGCTCGCGCGCGCGTACGACGCATGCGAGGCCGCGCTGCGCGAAGGCGAGCTCGTCTGCATCTTTCCGGAAGGCAAGCTGACGAAGACGGGCGACATCAACGCGTTCCGCCACGGCGCCACAGAGATCCTGGCGCGTGTGAGCGTGCCTGTCGTGCCGGTGGCGTTGCGCGGGCTGTGGGGCAGCGTGTTCTCGAGGCACGAGGACGCGCGCTGGCCGCGTCCCGTGAAGCGCGGCGTGATGAGCCGTCTCACGCTCGCGGTCGGCGAGCCGATCCCGGCCGCAGCGGCGACGCCCGAGGCGCTGCAGTCCGCCGTGGCCGAGTTGCGCGGCGCGCGGAAGTAAGCGGCGCGCGCGGCGGGCGGCCTTGTCGTGGCGGCCGTCCGTGTTCGAACGCGGCTCGGGCCGGGCGGTGCGTTCCGGTGCTCGCGGTGCCCGCACGGTCGCCCCGCTGTCCGATCGAGAAAGCCCGTTGCATCGCGCGCCGGCCGCTTCCCCGTTTTGCTCCGAAGCGAACCGCTGCAATGGGCGCCATGGCCGATCGTGCGATGCGGCAAGGCGGCGCGCGACATCGGCCGGGCGCGCCATATCGCCGCATCGCCCGAAACGGGCTGGCATAATACCGGCTTCCCCGATTGACTCTTTTTGGACGGCCCTATGTCCGGCAACACCCTCGGCACGCTTTTCACTGTCACGACCTTCGGCGAGTCGCACGGCCCCGCGATCGGCTGCGTGATCGACGGTTGCCCGCCGGGCATGGCGCTCACGGAAGCCGACGTCCAGCTCGAGCTCGACCGCCGCAAGCCCGGCACGTCGCGCCACGTCACGCAGCGTCAGGAGCCCGATCAGGTCGAGATCCTGTCCGGCGTGTTCGAAGGCGTGACGACGGGCGCGCCGATCGCGCTCCTCATCCGCAACACCGACCAGCGCAGCAAGGACTACGGCAACATCGCCGACACGTTCCGCCCCGGCCACGCCGATTACACATACTGGCAGAAGTACGGCGTGCGCGACTATCGCGGCGGCGGCCGGTCGTCGGCGCGGCTGACGGCGCCCGTCGTCGGCGCGGGCGCGATCGCGAAGAAGTGGCTGCGCGAGCGTTTCGGCGTCGAGGTGCGCGGCTACATGAGCGCGCTGGGCGAGATCGAGATTCCGTTCGTCGACTGGTCGCACGTGCGCGAGAATCCGTTCTTCGCGCCGAACGCGGATGTCGTCCCGCAGCTTGAGGACTACATGGACGCGCTGCGCAAGGACGGCGATTCGATCGGCGCGCGGATCAGCGTCGTCGCGTCAGGCGTGCCGGCCGGCTGGGGCGAGCCGCTCTTCGACCGCCTCGATGCGGACATCGCTCACGCGATGATGGGGATCAACGCGGTGAAGGGCGTCGAGATCGGCGCGGGGTTCGCGAGCGTCGCGCAGCGCGGCTCGGTGCACGGCGACGAGCTGACGCCGGAGGGCTTCGTCGGCAATCACGCGGGCGGCGTGCTCGGCGGCATCTCGACGGGGCAGGACGTCACGGTGTCGATCGCGATCAAGCCGACGTCGAGCATCCGCACGCCGCGCCGCTCGATCACGAAAGCGGGCGAGCCGGCCGTCGTCGAGACGTTCGGCCGTCACGATCCGTGCGTCGGGATTCGCGCGACGCCGATCGCCGAATCGATGCTCGCGCTCGTCCTGATCGATCACGCGCTGCGGCATCGCGCACAGTGCGGCGACGTGTCGACCGCGACGCCGAAGATCGCGGCGCGCGCGCCGGGGGCGGAGTGAGCCCGATTTGAATGCGGGGCGTATCCCGCGCCGCTTGCGTGCGGCGCGTGGAAATCGCCGCGTATCGACGAAGTCGGCAAAAGACGAAGTCGAAAAAAACGGGCGCCTCGGCGCCCGTTTCGTTTTGTCGCATCCGAGACGATGCGGCCGCCATGCCCGCGCGTCGCGCGGGCGCACGGTCACATGTTCGGATAGTTCGGCCCGCCGCCGCCTTCCGGCGTGACCCACACGATGTTCTGCGTCGGGTCCTTGATGTCGCAGGTCTTGCAATGCACGCAGTTCTGCGCGTTGATCACGAGACGATCGGTGCCGTCGTCGCTCTTCACGAACTCGTAGACGGCGGCCGGGCAGAAGCGCGCTTCCGGCCCCGCGTACGTGCGCAGGTTCACGTTTACCGGCACCGTCGCGTCTTTCAGCGTCAGGTGCGCCGGCTGGTTCTCCTCGTGATTGGTGTTCGAGACGAATACCGAGGACAGCCGGTCGAACGTCAGCTTGCCGTCCGGCTTCGGATAATCGATCGGCTGGCACTGCGACGCGGGCTTCAGCATCTCGTGGTCCGCGTGCTGGTGATGCAGCGTCCACGGCACATTGCCGTTCATCAGCTTCTGCTCGATGCCGACCATCAGCGTGCCGAGGTACAGGCCCTTGCCCATCCATTGCTTGAAGTTGCGCGCGCGATAGAGCTCGGTGTAGAGCCACGATGTCTTGAACGCGTCCGGGTACGCGGTCAGCTCGTCGGCCTGGCGGCCTGCCTGCACCGCGTCGAACGCGGCTTCGGCGGCGAGCATGCCGGTCTTGATCGCCGCGTGGCTGCCCTTGATTCGCGACGCATTCAGGAAGCCCGCATCGTCGCCGACGAGCGCGCCGCCGGGGAACACGGTCTTCGGCAGCGAAAGCAGGCCACCGGCCGTGATCGCGCGCGCGCCGTACGACACGCGCTTGCCGCCTTCGAGGAACGGGCGGATCGCCGGGTGCGTCTTGTAGCGCTGGAACTCCTCGAACGGCGACAGGTACGGGTTCGTGTACGCGAGGCCGACGACGAAGCCGACGACGACCTGGTTGTTGTCCATGTGATACAGGAACGAGCCGCCGTACGTGTCGGACGACAGCGGCCAGCCGGCCGTGTGGATCACGAGGCCCGGCTTGTGCTTGACCGGATCGATCTCCCACAGCTCCTTGATGCCGATGCCGTACGCCTGCGGATCGCTGTTCGCGTTCAGCTTGAACTTGTCCATCAGCTGGCGGCCGAGGTGGCCGCGCGCGCCTTCGCAGAAGAGCGTGTACTTCGCGTGCAGTTCCATGCCGAGCTGGAAGTTCTCGGTCGGCTCGCCGTCCTTGCCGATCCCCATGTTGCCCGTCGCGACGCCCTTGACCGAGCCGTCGTCGTTGTAGAGGATCTCGGCCGCCGGAAAGCCCGGGAAGATCTCGACGCCGAGCGCCTCGGCCTGCTGGCCGAGCCAGCGCGTGACGTTGCCGAGGCTGATCACGTAGTTGCCGTGGTTCTTGAAGTTGTCCGGCAGCGCCCAGTTCGGCACTTGCATCGAACCTTTCTCGGTCAGGAACAGGAAGCGGTCTTCGGTGACTTCGACGGAAAGCGGCGCGCCTTGCGCCTTCCAGTCGGGGAACAGCTCGGTGATCGCGCGCGGGTCCATCACCGCGCCCGACAGGATGTGCGCACCGATCTCCGAGCCCTTTTCGAGCACGCAGACGCCGATTTCCATGCCTTTTCCGGCGGCGAGCTGCTTGAGCCGGATGGCCGCCGACAGGCCCGCAGGGCCGCCGCCGACGATCACGACGTCATATTCCATCGATTCGCGAGGGCCGTATTGCTCGATGAGGCTTGCGGGGGTCATGATCGCTCCTCTAACCATTAGAATGCTTTTATTCGGGACCGTATTGTCGGCGAAATAAAACGCTTGCCGCAACAGCGAGATCCTAGATTAGCACGATCGTTCTATTTTTGGGGTTGGGTCGCACGCGGGAACACTTCATACTGGTGCGGCATGATGTCATCGGGATAAAGAGGAGTCGGCATGGGCCGTTCGATCAATCTGGAAGGCAAGGTCGCGTTCATCACGGGCGCGTCGAGCGGTCTCGGGCAGCGCTTCGCGCAGGTGCTGTCGCAGGCGGGCGCGAAGGTCGTGCTCGCGAGCCGGCGCGTCGAGCGCCTGAAGGAGCTGCGCGCGGAAATCGAGGCGGCGGGCGGCGCCGCGCACGTCGTGTCGCTCGACGTCACCGATTACCAGAGCATCAAGGCGGCTGTCGCGCACGCGGAAACGGAGGCGGGCACGATCGACATCCTCGTCAACAATTCGGGCGTGTCGACGATGCAGAAACTCGTCGACGTGACGCCCGCCGATTTCGAGTACGTGTTCGATACGAACACGCGCGGCGCGTTCTTCGTCGCGCAGGAAGTCGCGAAGCGGATGATGATGCGCGCGGGCAATGGCAATGCAAAGCCGGCGTACCGGATCATCAACATCGCGTCGGTCGCGGGCCTGCGGCCGTTCTCGCAGATCGGCCTGTACGCGATGAGCAAGGCGGCCGTCGTCCATATGACGCGCGCGATGGCGCTCGAATGGGGCCGCCACGGAATCAACGTCAACGCGATCTGCCCCGGTTACATCGACACTGAGATCAATCACTATCTGTGGGATACCGAGCAGGGCCAGAAGCTGCAGTCGACGCTGCCGCGCCGGCGAGTCGGCAAGCCGCAGGATCTCGACGGACTGCTGCTCCTCCTCGCCGCCGACGAATCGCAGTTCATCAACGGCTCGATCGTATCGGCCGACGACGGTCTGGGCCTCGCGTGAGCGGCCGCGCCGATCGGTTTCACCTTGCAGAAAAGAAGAGTGCGATGAGCAATTACACCCCTGTTTTCGAAATCTCGATGCCGATCCGCTGGGGCGACATGGACGCGTTCGGTCACGTGAACAACACGGTCTACTTCCGCTACATGGAAGAGGCGCGCGTCACATGGTTCGGCAAGCTCGGCATCGCGGGCGGCAACGGCGAGGGGCAGGGACCCGTCGTCGTCAACGCGTCGATGGAGTTCCTGAGGCAGCTTCATTATCCGGGTGATGTGATCGCGCGGCTGTCGGCCGCGAAGCCAGGCCGCAGCAGCTTCGACACGGCGTTCGAGCTGACCCGCTCGGACGACCCCGAGCACGTGTACGCGCGCGGCGCCGCGCGCTGCGTGTGGGTCGACTACGCGCTCGGCAAGTCGGCGCCGCTGCCCGATCTGCTGCGCAACACGATCGAAAGCGCGCTGCAGGCGAAGGTTGCTTGAGCGCGGCGGCGCGCTGTCACTCGTTTTCCCGCTTGCTTTCTCGAGGCTTCACCAGCCGGGGCCGACCGGCGCGTAGCCCGGGGTTTGATTGGCTGCCGCCGTAGCGGCAGCGCCGAAATTGGGCCAGGCCGGATAGTACTGTCCTGACACGGCCTGGTAAGTCCCTGCGATCTTGGGTGCTCCTGCCGTTCCGGTCGATCCTGTCGAGGGGGTGATCGTCACCAGGCCGAAATACGGCTCGTAGATGTTTGCGCTGTATGCCGACGACAGCACCATGTCGGAGTAGCAATACGCGTAGACCGGTCCGTATTGGCCGTATGGCTGATTGGCTATCCACGCCATCAGCGCCTTGTACTCGCGGGCCTGATTCGCCTGCGTCAGGTAGGAAGGCGCCATCGTCTGAAAATCTGCGTTCGTGTATTGCTGTGAACTGCCGCCCAGTTGGCCGGTGAAATTGGTGGCGCCGTCCGATGCGGTTGTCGCAACGCCGAATTCCGTGATCACGATGGGTTTCCCTCCATCGCCGTTTGCGCTCATCAGGTCGCGCAGGCTCGTTCCCGTGTAACTGGCAAAGGTCTTGCCGGTGGGGGATGGCCAGCCGTAGGAAGGCGACGAGAAGGTATGCCACATGATGTTGAACGGATTTGAGTAATCTGGGTACACGGAGTTGAGGGTCGTGCTCGGGCACTGATCGCCCGGCGACTGCCAGTCGTCGCTATGACAATGAGGATGGTGAGCGAGCCCGTCGAAATACCCCTGTGCGCCGTTCGCGTACATCACGGCTAGCCAGTCGCGGGGCTCCCATTGCGACGGAACGGGGTATCGGGAATCCACCGAATTCGCGAGACCGGCTACGCCGGTCGACGGAAGCGCACCGGTTCCATTGTTCGGAGACGTGATGCATCCCGAACTGCCGCCCGCATAGACGTATGCTGATGGATTGCCCTGTTTGATCGCCGGATACGCGTTCTTCAGGATCCGGGTGTAGAGCACCGGATCATGAGGGATGAAATTGGGGCCGCAATTCGGTTCGTTCCAGATTTCCCACGCATCGATTTTTCCGCCATAACTATCGCTGCTGTAATGTTTGGCGGCTGCCCGGGCAAAGTTGGTGTACGACGTGAGGTTCGGCGCGCATAGCGCGTAGGCGCCGTTATTCGACTGCCGGTAGCTGCTCGGACATTGCGAACTGACTGCCCATCGCGGCGTCAATATGATCACGCCGAGAATTCGCATTCCATAATTTCTGGCTGCCCGAACGATGAGGTCCGTCGTGCCCCAGGTCAGGCCGCTGCTGATGCCGGGATTGGGATCGCTGGTGAAGATCCATGTCGACGCTGGCTGGATCTGCGACCAATCGAGATGAATGCGCACCCAGCGCACGTTCATTGCGGCAACACCCGCCATATAGTTATTGATCGCTTGCGCCGGATTTTTGGGATTCTGATTGATAATGTCGAGGATTTCGCCGCCCAGGTCGATGCCCGTTACCGGGGTATTGGTTTGAGAAAATGCGGAATGGCATCCGATCATATTCATCATAAAAATGACGAACAAATATCTTGCTCTCGCGATAATCATAAATTCACCTGGCCCTTTGGGTTGGCGTAGTTAATTTGAGATTTGGATGATCCGATCGATGCGAGAGTCCGTCGCGGCGTTTTGCTGAGGCAAGGCAGCCCCCTCGGGAGATCGCCCGGCCGCTCGATTATTCAGCTCCCTGCGGCATCCGTCGTAGTGCGCTGGCGACTCTGCAGTCGGCAGCATGAAATTGTCGCGTCCTGGTGTCGATCGAAGGTGCTGCGAAGCAGGATCGACCGAGGATCCAATTCGACCAAGACGATATGAAGCGTCCAGCCGAGAGGCCGACATTTTCGCTATCTATATAAGCTTTATTGAATTGGTAAATGCGAATACGTTGCTTCCCGTGTGATATTTCAGATTGCTTGATCTAATCCGGAATGTGTTTCACAAGGTTAAATAATTTTTTCGAAAAAGTGTAGAGTCGAAATTCGATCTAATCGGTATCGGGGAATGAAATTATTGAGTTTTGGGCGGCAATGGATCGGCTCAGGCCGCGGCAAGAACTCGGTTCCTCGACGTTCTTGATTCCCCGGCAGCCGGCATGGGCTGGACGCGGTCATTCGTGCGCGCTCGTCCGCCTGCCCGGGCGGGCGGCTTCCCGAGTCTTCACTGCCCGAGCCCCGAGTCTTCACTGCCCGAGCAGGCGTTGCACCAGCTCGGCCGTATTTCCCGTCCCGTATTTGCGCATCAGCCGCGCGCGGTAGATGTCGACCGTGCGCGAGCTGATGTCGAGCACGCGGCCGATCTGCTTGCTCGTCTTGCCGGTCGCGAGCTGCGCGGCGATCTCGCGCTCGCGCGGCGTCAATTCGACCGCGACGCGCCGCGTCGCGCTCAAGTCCTCGAACGTCCACACGCCCGCGGCGAGCGGCGCCGTGCGGTCGAGCGCGCGGCCCGTCACGTGGCACCAGAACAGCTCGCCGCTCGCGCGCTTCATGATGCGGTCGTCCGCGTAGCTGCCGTGCGCGATCATCACGGGCGAGATCCGCTCACCGATCCGCTCGAATTCGTCGGACGACGGGTAGAGCACCTCGAACGACCGGCCGATCAGGTCGGCGCGCGCGCAGCGGAAGATCGCGGCGAGCTCGTCGTTGCAATCCTCGATGACGCGGTCGCGCGACAGCACGAGGCCGATCGGCGCGAGATGGAAGGCGGTCTGGTAGTCGATGGCGGGCATGTACGCTGACGGACAGTGATCGGGCGCCGCGCGCGTGGCGGCGAATGCTTATGTAATTTTGCGTATTGTGCCGCATCCGGTGCGCATCGTACCCTTTCACACATGTCGCGGCCCATGCCGCGACCGGATAAAAGAAGAAAACGCATCGTCGCGGCAGCATTCGCCGCGCGTGCTTAGAATGGTGCGACGGGTCCGTCGCGCGCGCGAGCCGCGCGGACCGTCGAGCTGGTTTCCATAGAGGAAGGGACATACAGATGAACAAAGTCTACCCAAGCGCGGCTGCCGCGCTCGAGGGCGTCGTCCATGACGGACAGACCTTCGCGGTCGGCGGCTTCGGCCTGTGCGGCATCCCGGAAGCGCTCATCGCCGCGCTGCGCGACTCGGGCGTGAAAGGCATCACCTGCATCAGCAACAATGCGGGCGTCGACGGCTTCGGCCTCGGACTTCTGCTCGACACCCGGCAAATCAAGAAGATGATTTCGTCGTACGTCGGCGAGAACAAGGAATTCGAGCGCCAGTATCTGTCGGGCGAACTCGAACTCGAGTTCACGCCGCAAGGCACGCTCGCCGAGAAGCTGCGCGCGGGCGGCGCGGGCATCCCGGCGTTCTTCACGCAGACGGGCTACGGCACTGTGATCGCGCAAGGCAAGGAGACGCGCGAGTTCGACGGCAAGCGTTACGTGCTCGAGCCTTCGCTCACGGCCGACGTCGCGCTCGTGAAGGCGTGGAAGGCCGACAAGTCCGGTAATCTGATCTACCGCCGCACCGCGCGCAACTTCAATCCGATGTGTGCGATGGCGGGCCGGATCACGGTCGCCGAAGTCGAGGAGATCGTCGAGAACGGCGAGCTCGATCCGGATCAGGTCCACACGCCCGGCATTTTCGTGCAGCGGCTCGTGCTCAACGCGACGCCGGAAAAACGCATCGAACAACGCGTCGTGCGCGCGAAAGGAGACTGAGATGGCTTGGAATCGTGACCAGATGGCCGCGCGCGCGGCGAAGGAATTGCAGGACGGCTTCTACGTGAACCTCGGCATCGGGCTGCCGACGCTCGTCGCGAACCACGTGCCGGCGAGCGTCGAAGTGTGGCTGCAGTCGGAGAACGGCCTGCTCGGGATCGGCCCGTCGCCGACCGAGGACGAAGTCGATGCCGATCTCATCAACGCCGGCAAGCAGACCGTGACGACGCTGCCGGGCTCGTCGATCTTCTCGTCGGCCGATTCGTTCGCGATGATCCGGGGCGGCCACATCAACCTTGCGATCCTCGGCGCGATGCAGGTCAGCAAGAACGGCGACCTCGCGAACTGGATGATTCCCGGCAAGATGATCAAGGGGATGGGCGGCGCGATGGACCTCGTCGCTGGCGTGAAGCGCGTCGTCGTGCTAATGGAGCACGTCGCGAAGGGCGACCAGCACAAGATCCTCGAGGAATGCACGCTGCCGCTGACGGGCGTCGGGGTCGTCGACCTGATCATCACGGATCTCGGCGTGATCGAAGTGACGCCGGGCGGGCTCAAGGTGCTCGAGCTTGCCGACGGCGTGAGCGTCGACGAGATCATGGCGAAGACAGGCGCGCCGCTCGATGTGAGCGCGGTTGCGTGACGTTGCGGTTTCGGCGCGGCGCGGTGCTTGCGTGCGCCGCGCCGTCGCCCGGCGGTGCGGCTGCAACGGCGGGATGAAAGCGCCCCGTGTCGGGAAGACACGGGGCGCTTTTGTTTTCGCGTTTCGATTGGCGGCGGTGGGCGCTCGGCTGCGCATCGAGCGGTGCGTGTCGATGCGCGGTGCGGAGCGTCTCGGATCGGTCGCCCGCTTCGGCGTGCCTTCGATGCGCTCGGGAGACGGCACGCAGCCCGTCGCGATCACGAGATGGTCGTAGCCTTAGCGCTTGCCGCTCTTCGTGTGCACGTGCTGCGTCGCGAGTCGAAATGCGTCGCGCGATCGACGGCGAACGTGATCTCGGGACGCAGCAGCACGCGCTCGGCGCGCGTCGGCGTCAGCTCGTTGCGAAAGCATGCGCCCAACGCGACATACATGAACGCCGGCTTGTAGTCGTGGTCCGGCGAATCGGACAGCAGCGTGATCCGCACTTCGTTGCGGATGACTTCGTCGAACAGTATCGACGCGGGCTGATTGGCGAGCATCGTGCCGCCGAGCCCGCAACCGGCGATCAGAATCTGCGTGGACATCGTGCGCCTCCTTCTGTCGGACGGATGATGCGTCGCTGGACATCGGCGCGACAGCCGGCTGAAACGAATCGCGAGTGCGTGAATGGGCGATATTGTTTTTTTGGGGGCAGAGCGCATGAAATGAATCGGGCGAAGTCGATGACACGACGGCGTTTTCGCGCGTGAAGCGCGAGCGGGCGGCGATGGCCGGGCCTGCCGCGGGCCGCGCCGCAGCGGTTCGTGGGGGGCGTGCGACACGTTGCAGCAGTTGCCGGTTCCTCCATGCGAGGCATCGATTCGTCGATAAGGCGTCGGCGATCGATTTGATCAATTTGATCATTCAGTTCGACTTTCCTGAAATTCGATTCTTGGGACAGATTCTTGAAATGAAGCGACGGGATATTTCTTCTCGGGCATGCGGCGCGCGAGTCGCGGCGCGTCGCGTCACGAGCCGTTCGGCCGACCGGCCGCGCGCGGCGAAGCGGTTTACAATCGGCCCATGTGTTCGGCGGCCCGTCGCCATCAGGGCGCCGAGCGTTCGACCGTGCCGATCGTTCATCAGGATGCGCCGATGTCATCGAACCTTGTCACTTCCGTCTCACCGCGCGAGCGTCGCGTGCAATGCGCGCATCCCACGGGCCTGCACCACGTCGCGTACACCGAGTGGGGCGATCCCGCGAATCCGCGCGTGCTCGTCTGCGTGCACGGCCTCACGCGCTCGGGGCGCGATTTCGATCGCCTCGCGGCGGCGCTGTCCGATGTCTATCGCGTCGTCTGTCCCGACGTGGCCGGGCGCGGCCGGTCGGACTGGCTCGCGGATCCGAGGCTCTACGGCGTGCCGCAATACGTCGCCGACATCGTGACGCTGATCGCGCGTCTCGATGTCGAGCGCGTCGATTGGTTCGGCACGTCGATGGGCGGCCTGATCGGCCTTGCGCTCGGCGGATTGCCGGGTGCGCCGATCGGCAAGATGATCGTCAACGACATCGGTCCGCACATCGAGCCCGCCGCGCTCGAGCGCATCGGCGAATACACGGGGCTCGACAAGCGCTTCGCGACCGAGCAGGAGGGCGTCGATTACCTGGCGTCGCTGTCGCTGCCTTTCGGCCCGCTCACGCCCGACGAGTGGCGCGCGCTGAACCGGCCGCTTCTCGTGCAGGATCCGGACGGCTCATGGCGCGCGCGCTACGACCCGCGCATCGCGGTGCCGTTCAAGGCGGCGACGCCGGAAGCGAATGCGCAGGGCGAGGCATGGCTATGGCATTCGCTCGAGGCGTTCGCGGGGCCGCTTCTCGTCGTGCGCGGCGCGCAGTCGGATCTGCTGTCGCGCGACACGGTCGATGCGATGAAGGCGCGCGGCCGCGCGGTGTCGAGCGTCGAGATTGCGGAAGCCGGCCACGCGCCCGCGTTCGTGAGCGCCGATCAGATCACGATCGCTCGCCAATTTTTCGTCGGGGACACGCCGCACGCGTCATAATATGCGGTTCGGCGTTGCCCGCCCGCGGGTTTGCCGCGACGTCCACCGATCAACCATTCAACCGGGAATTCTCATGGCAGTTACTCGTCACCACGTCGGCCCCCGTCTTTCCGAAATCGCGATCCACAACGGCACCGTCTACCTCGCGGGCCAGATCGCCGAGGACACGGCGCAGGACATCAAGGGCCAGACGCGCGAAGTGCTCGGCCACATCGACCGCCTGCTCGGCGAGGCGAATAGCGACAAATCGAATCTGCTGTCGGTGCAGATCTTCATCTCCGACATGGCGAACTTCCCGGGCATGAACGAAGTGTGGGACGCATGGGTCGCACCGGGCGCGACGCCGCCGCGCGCGACCGTCGAGGCGAAGCTAGCAAACCCCGCTTGCCTCGTCGAAGTGGTGATCGTCGCCGCGCAGCGCAGCTGAGCCGGAGCGCGACACGTTTTTTCCAGCCACACGCAATACCCGACGATGACAGCTGATTCTGCTTCCACCGCCACCGCTGCGGCGCCGTCGATCGACGACGTGCTCGCGTTCGTGCGCGAGCATGCAGGCGACGCGCGCCTGTCGTCGGGCGAACTGCTCTCGGATCACGCAGCCGGCACGTCGACGATCATGCAGCGGCTGAACGTCGATCCGCCCGCAGTGCAGGCAGCCGCGCTCTTCGCGCTCGCGCCGTATCTGAGCGATCCCGAAAAGCAGATCGCCGAGCGCTTTGGCGACGAGGTTGCGCGTCTCGTCACCGACGTGCGCAAACTGCTGCGTCTCGGTACCATGAGCCTGCGCGCCGCTCAGAGCGCGCCCGTCGAAGCGGGCCGCGATGCGCAGGCCGAGCGGCGCGCGCAGATCGAGGCGCTGCGCAAGATGCTGCTCGCCTTCGCGCAGGACATCCGTGTCGTGCTGATCAGGCTCGCGTCGCGGCTGCAGTCGCTGCGCTACTACGCGGCCGCGAAAATCGAGCCGACGCCCGATGCCGCACGCGAGACGCTCGAGATCTACGCGCCGCTCGCGAACCGGCTCGGCATCTGGCAGCTGAAGTGGGAGCTCGAGGATCTCGCGTTCCGCTTCGAGGATCCCGTCACGTACAAGCGTATCGCGAAGCTGCTCGACGAGAAACGCGTCGAGCGCGAGGCGTACGTGGCGGAGGCGATCGAGCGGCTGCAGCACGAGCTCGCGGCCGCGCACATCCAGGCCGAGGTGAGCGGCCGTCCGAAGCACATATACAGCATCTGGCGCAAGATGCGCGGCAAGGAGCTCGACTTCTCCGAGCTCTACGACGTGCGCGCGTTTCGCGTGATCGTTCCGGACATCAAGGATTGCTACACGGTGCTCGGCATCGTTCACCACCTGTGGCAGCCGGTGCCGAAGGAATTCGACGACTACATCTCGCGGCCGAAGCCGAACGGCTACAAATCGCTGCACACGGTCGTGATCGGCGACGATGGCCGCGCGTTCGAAGTGCAGATCCGCACGCAGGAAATGCACCGCTTCGCCGAATACGGCGTCGCCGCGCACTGGCGCTACAAGGAAGCGGGCGCGCGCGGCTACGGCGGCCAGTTCTCGGCAAGCGAGAAGTACGACGAGAAGATCGCTTGGCTGCGCCAGCTCCTCGCGTGGAAGGACGAGGTCGCGGACAGCGGCGGCGGCGACGGCGCGAGCGGCCGCGAAGCATGGGCGCAGTTGCGCGAGACGACGCTCGACGACGACCACATCTACGTGCTGACGCCACAGGCGCGCGTGATTGCGTTGCCGCAGGGCGCGACGCCAGTCGATTTTGCGTACCACCTGCACAGCGAGCTCGGCCATCGGTGCCGCGGCGCGCGCGTCGACGGCGCGATGGTGCCGCTCAACACGCCGCTTGCGAACGGCCAGACGGTCGAGATCGTCGCGGTGAAGGAGGGCGGCCCGTCGCGCGACTGGCTCAATCCGCAGCTCGGCTATCTGCATAGTTCGCGTGCGCGCCAGAAGGTGCGCGCATGGTTCAACGTGGTCGATCAGCAGGAGACTGTCGCGCACGGCCGCGCGCTCGTCGAGAAGACGCTGCAGCGGGAAGGCAGGACGTCGGTCAATCTCGAGCACCTCGCGGCGAAGCTCGGCTTCAAGTCGCCCGACGAGCTGTTCGCGGCCGTCGGCAAGGAAGAATTCAGCCTGCGCAACGTCGAGCAGGCGCTTTCCGACGCGCCCGCGCCGGAACCCGAGCCGGAAGCGCCCGCGAACTTCGAGAAGCGCGCGAGCGGGGCGAACGTCGCGCACGGCGCGTCGACGGGCGTGCTCGTCGTCGGCGTCGACGCGCTTCTCACGCAGCTCGCGCGCTGCTGCCGCCCGGCGCCGCCCGATCCGATCAGCGGCTTCGTCACGCGTGGCAAGGGAATGTCGATCCACCGCAGCGATTGCCCGACGTTTCGCCGGATGGCCGAGCGCGCACCCGAGCGCGTGCTGCAGACGACCTGGTCCGCCGACGTGCTGGGTGGGCGCGGCGCGTCCGTCTATCCGGTCGACCTGTTGATCGAGGCGACCGACCGGCAGGGGTTGTTGCGCGACATCTCCGAAGTGTTCGCGCGCGAGAAGATGAACGTGATCGGCGTGAAGACACAGAGCCGCCGCGATGCGGCGTTCATGCAGTTCACGGTCGAGGTGTCGAGCGCGTCGCAGGTGCAGCGCGCGTGCACGCTGCTCGGTGAGGTCCACGGCGTCGTTCGGGCGGCCCGCAAGGCGTGAGCGCCGCCCGCCTCCTGAAGGCGACCTGTGCCGCTCGGCAACGGGTGCGAACTTTGTCGAACAAAATGCACGAAAACACTTGTCAAGACGAAAAGAGCTCCATATAATTTCAGCTTCTTCAGGCTCGTAGCTCAGTTGGTTAGAGCACCACCTTGACATGGTGGGGGTCGTTGGTTCGAATCCAATCGAGCCTACCAACGACATCGGCTGGAGCTCGGTTCGCCGGGCTTCGGCGGCAGTAGGAAATTCTACGCAAAAGGCGAATACGGTTATGACACCGCGAACGTTGACCGAAACCTATTCGGAGCGACGCTAGTCGAGGAACGTTTTCGCCTTGTGGTTTTGAAGCATCGGAATGCGGCCCCTCGAAAGCGGGGCCGCATTTTTTTTGTCGCGCGCTTTTGCTGCCGGTTCGCGCGCTGTTAGTCTGCCGCTCACTGACGGCATCACGGAGATTGCTATATGGTTTCGATACGCTTGCCCGACGGCTCGGTTCGCCAATACGAGCATCCGGTGACGGTCGCCGAAGTGGCGGCGTCGATCGGCCCTGGTCTTGCGAAGGCCGCGCTCGGCGGCAAGCTCGACGGCGAGCTCGTCGATACGTCCACGCTGATCGATCGCGACGTGTCGCTCGCGATCGTCACGGACAAGGATGCCGACGGCCTCGACATCATCCGTCACTCGACTGCCCATTTGCTCGCGTACGCTGTGAAGGAGCTGTATCCGGACGCGCAGGTGACGATCGGGCCCGTGATCGACAACGGCTTCTATTACGACTTTTCGTACCACCGTCCCTTCACGCCCGAAGATCTCGAGAAGATCGAAAAGCGCATGCAGGAGCTCGCGAAGAAAGACGAGCCCGTCACGCGCCGCGTCGTGTCGCGCGATGAGGCGGTTTCGTACTTCCGCAGCATCGGCGAGAAGTACAAGGCCGAGATCATCGAATCGATTCCCGCGAGCGACGAGATCAAGCTGTACGCGCACGGCGGCTTCACCGACCTGTGCCGCGGCCCGCACGTGCCGTCGACGGGCAAGCTGAAGGTCTTCAAGCTGATGAAGGTCGCGGGCGCGTACTGGCGCGGCGACTCGAAGAACGAGCAGCTTCAGCGCATCTACGGCACTGCCTGGACGAAGAAGGAAGACCAGGACGCGTACCTGCACATGCTCGAAGAAGCGGAAAAGCGCGACCACCGCAAGCTCGGCAAGCAGCTCGATCTGTTCCACATCCAGGAAGAGTCGCCCGGCATGGTGTTCTGGCACCCGAAGGGCTGGACGCTATGGCAGCAGGTCGAGCAGTACATGCGCCGCCGTCTCGACGCGGCCGGCTACCTCGAGATCAAGACGCCGATGATCATGGACCGCTCGTTGTGGGAGGCGTCCGGCCACTGGCAGAACTATCGCGAGAACATGTTCACGACCGAGTCGGAGAAGCGCGACTACGCGGTCAAGCCGATGAACTGCCCGGGCCACGTGCAGGTATTCAAGCACGGCTTGCGCTCGTATCGCGATCTGCCGCTGCGCTACGCGGAATTCGGCTCGTGCCACCGCAACGAGGCGTCGGGCGCGTTGCACGGCCTGATGCGTGTGCGCGGCTTCGTGCAAGACGACGCGCACATCTTCTGCACGGAAGAGCAGATCAACTCCGAGGCGATCGCGTTCAACAAGCTCGCGATGAGCGTCTACGAGGATTTCGGCTTCGACCGCATCGACATCAAGCTGTCGCTGCGCCCGGAGCAGCGGATGGGTTCGGATGAGACGTGGGATCACGCCGAGGATGGCCTGCGCAAGGCGCTGAAGGCGTGCGGCGTGGAGTGGGAGGAGTTGCCGGGCGAGGGCGCGTTCTACGGCCCGAAGATCGAGTACCACATCAAGGATGCGCTCGGCCGCTCGTGGCAGTGCGGCACGCTGCAGCTCGACATGATGCTGCCGGAGCGGCTCGGCGCCGAGTACGTCGCCGAGGACAATAGCCGCCGCCGGCCGGTAATGCTGCACAGGGCGATCGTCGGCTCGATGGAGCGCTTCCTCGGGATTCTGATCGAGCACCACGCCGGTGCGATGCCCGCCTGGCTCGCGCCCGTCCACGCAGTTGTGCTGAATATCGCCGAAAGTCAGGTGGAATATGCGCAGACTGTTGCTCAATCGTTGCAAAAACAAGGGCTTAGGGTGTCAGCCGATTTGCGCAACGAGAAAATTAGCTATAAAATACGCGAGCACACGCTCGAAAAAGTTCCCTACTTGCTCGTCGTGGGCGATAAAGAGCGTGAAGCACAAACGGTAGCCGTGCGTGCCCGTGGCGGCGTCGATCTGGGTGTCATGCCCGTCGAAGCCTTCGTTGAGCGTCTGCGTGAGGACATCCAGGCGTTCAAGTAACCGCCCTGGCAGCGCGGCTCGTTTTTTTAATTTTTAGAGGAAACGTAACATCGCTACTGATAAGTCGTCGCATCGCATCAACGGTGAAATTACTGCACCGGAAGTGCGTCTGGTCGGGGTCGATGGCGAGCCCATCGGCATCGTGAAACTCGTCGAGGCTTTCCGTAAATCGGAAGAACTGGATGTTGACCTGGTGGAGATCGCGCCGCAAGCGGCTCCGCCGGTTTGCCGTCTGATGGATTACGGCAAGTTCAAGTACCAGGAAGCCAAGAAGCAGCACGAGGCGAAGCTCAAGCAAAAGGTCATCCAGGTCAAGGAAGTGAAGTTCCGCCCGGGGACCGATGACGGCGATTACAACGTCAAGCTGCGCAACCTGGTGCGCTTCCTCGAGGAAGGCGACAAGACGAAGATCACGTTGCGTTTCCGCGGCCGGGAAATGGCTCACCAGGAAATCGGCATGCGAATGCTCGAGCGTTTGCGTACCGACCTCGACGAAGTCGGCCAGGTCGAGCAGATGCCGAAGATGGAAGGGCGCCAGATGATCATGGTGCTCTCGCCGAAAAAGAAGAAGTAACGAGCATGCCGCGCAGGCGCGCGGCGGTTCGGTGAAGTAGTTCGGCGCGTCGCCCGGTCAGGGCGGCGCGCCTGAAACAACGGTGGTCGCGCAAGCGTCGCGCCGTACACAAGTGGACTGGGTTCCGAAGGGCGGGTTGAGGGCGCGAGCCAACCGCACACCCACCTCCATCAAATAAACTGGAGTTGTTCGTCATGCCTAAGATGAAGACCAAGAAGAGCGCTGCAAAGCGCTTCGTGGTGCGTCCGGGCGGTACCGTCAAGCGCGGTCAAGCCTTCAAGCGCCACATCCTGACCAAGAAAACCACGAAGAACAAGCGTCACCTGCGCGGCGCCACGGCAGTTCACGATTCCGATCTGAACTCCGTCCGCGCGATGCTTCCGTTCGCGTAACCCCTCAACCGATACTCACAGGAGAGAATCATGCCTCGAGTCAAACGTGGGGTAACCGCACGGGCCCGTCACAAGAAGATCATCAACCTGGCCAAGGGTTATCGCGGCCGCCGCAACAACGTCTACCGCATCGCCAAGCAGGCGGTGATGCGCGCAGGCCAGTATGCGTACCGCGACCGCCGTAACAAGAAGCGTGTGTTCCGCGCACTGTGGATCACGCGTATCAACGCGGCAGTGCGTCAGCACGACATGACCTACAGCGTGTTCATCAACGGCCTGAAGAAGGCGTCGATCGAACTCGACCGCAAGGTGCTGGCCGACATGGCGGTGTTCGACAAGGCTGCTTTTGCCGCGATCGTGAAGCAGGTGAAGGCCGCCGTTGCAGCCTAATTGCGAAATTAGCACTGCGTGGTGAGTTGCAGCGATGTTCCGGTAGTCGCGGCCGCTGCAGCGAAAACGGGGCTCTTCCGAGCCCCTTTTTTGTTGGGTCGGGCGTTTCGCTCGACGAGCACAACTGACGTTGGAAGTGATGGGATCAATGGATCTGGACCAGATTGTCGCCGACGCGCAGCAGTCGTTCGAAGGGGCTGCGGATATCACCACGCTCGAGAACGAGAAGGCGCGGTTTCTCGGTAAGTCGGGCGCGCTGACCGAGCTGCTGAAGGGCCTCGGCAAGCTCGATCCCGAAACGCGCAAGACGGAAGGCGCGCGCATCAATGTCGCGAAGCAGCAGGTCGAAGCCGCGCTCAATGCGCGCCGCCAGGCGCTCGCCGACGCGCTCCTGAACCAGCGCCTCGCCGCCGAGGCGATCGACGTCACGCTGCCGGGCCGCGGCACGGGCACGGGCAGCCTGCATCCGGTGATGCGCACGTGGGAGCGCGTCGAACAGATTTTCCGGTCGATCGGTTTCGACGTGGCCGACGGCCCCGAGATCGAAACCGATTGGTACAACTTCACCGCATTGAACAGCCCGGAGAACCATCCGGCGCGCTCGATGCAGGACACGTTCTACGTCGACGGCAAGGATGCCGACGGTCGTCCGCTGCTGTTGCGCACGCACACGAGCCCGATGCAGGTCCGCTACGCGCGGATGAACCGGCCGCCCGTCAAGGTGATCGCCCCCGGCCGCACGTACCGCGTCGACAGCGACGCGACGCACTCGCCGATGTTCAACCAGGTCGAAGGCCTGTGGATCGACGAGAACGTCAGCTTTGCCGACCTGAAGGGCGTCTACACCGATTTCCTGAAGAAATTCTTCGAGCGCGACGACATCCTCGTGCGCTTCCGTCCGTCGTACTTCCCGTTTACCGAGCCGTCGGCCGAGATCGACATGATGTTCGAGCACGGCAAGAACGCGGGCAAATGGCTCGAGATCTCCGGCTCCGGCCAGGTGCATCCGACGGTGATCCGCAACATGGGCCTCGACCCCGAGCGCTATATCGGCTTCGCGTTTGGCAGCGGCCTCGAGCGGCTGACGATGCTGCGCTACGGCGTGCAGGATCTGCGTCTCTTCTTCGAGAACGACCTGCGCTTCCTGCGGCAGTTCGCGTAACGGCGCGACCGTCTCGCTCCGCGCCCGGCCGGCCTACCGAGGCGGCGCGCCGGGCCTCGATCTAACTGTTTCGAACGTGGATATCCATGCAATTCCCTGAATCCTGGTTGAGAACCTTTGTCGATCCGCAACTGACGACGGACGAGCTGTCGCATGCGCTGACGATGGCGGGGCTCGAGGTCGAGTCGCTGCGCCCGGCTGCGCCGCCGACCGAGAAGATCGTCGTGGGCCGCGTGCTCGATGTGGTCAAGCATCCGGATGCCGACAAGCTCAACGTCTGCCAGGTCGACGCCGGCACGGGCGCGACGCTCCAGATCGTCTGCGGCGCGCCGAACGTCGCGCCGGGCATCAAGGTGCCGGTCGCGCTCGTCGGCGCGAAGCTGCCGCCGGTCGAAGAAGGCGCCGCGCCGTTTGCGATCAAGCTGTCGAAGCTGCGCGGCGTCGAGAGTCAGGGGATGCTCTGCTCGGCGCGCGAGCTGAAGCTGTCCGACGACCACAGCGGCCTCATGATCCTGCCCGAGGACACGCTCGTCGGGCAGGACATCCGGGATACGCTGAGCCTCGACGACACGGTCTTCGAAATCAAGCTGACGCCGAACAAGGCGGACTGCCTGTCCGTGTTCGGCATCGCGCGCGAGACGGCCGCGATCACGGGGGCGCCGCTCACGGTGCCCGACATCCGCCCGGTCCTCACCGAACTGGCCGAGACGCTGCCCGTCAAGATCTCCGCGCCGGATCTGTGCGGCCGCTTCTCCGGCCGCGTGATTCGCGGGGTGAGCGCGCGCGCGAAGACGCCGCAATGGATGGTCGAGCGCCTCGAGCGCGCGGGCCAGCGCAGCGTGTCGGCGCTCGTCGACATCTCGAACTACGTGATGTTCGAACTGGGCCGTCCGTCGCACGTGTTCGATCTCGACAAGATCCACGGCGGCATCGACGTCCGCTGGGGCCGGCGCGGCGAATCGCTGAAGCTCCTGAACGGCGGCACGGTCGAGCTCGACGAGACGGTCGGCGTGATCGCCGACGACGCCCAAGTCGAGAGTCTCGCGGGCATCATGGGCGGCGACAGCACGGCCGTGACGCTCGACACGACGAACATCTACCTCGAAGCGGCGTTCTGGTGGCCGGACAGCATCCGCGGCCGCGCGCGCAAGTACAACTTCTCGACCGATGCGGCGCACCGCTTCGAGCGCGGCGTCGATTACTCGACGACCGTCGAGCACGTCGAGCGGATCACGCAACTGATCCTCGACATCTGCGGCGGCCAGGCGGGCCCCGTCGACGACCAGATCGCAAACCTGCCGCAGCGCGCGCCGGTGGCGATGCGCGCGTCGCGCGCAAACCGGATCATCGGCGTCGAGATCGGCGAGGACGAAGTCGCACGGATCTTCACGCGTCTCGGCCTCGCATTCGAGCGCGACGGCGACGTGTTCAGCGTGACGCCGCCGCCGCACCGATTCGACATCGAGATCGAAGAGGACCTGATCGAGGAAGTCGCCCGGATCTATGGCTTCGAGAAGATTCCCGCCCGTCCGCCCGTCGCGACGAGCGAGATGCGCGCGACCGACGAGACGCGCCGCTCGATCCACGCGATTCGTCACGCGCTCGCCGCGCGCGACTACGCGGAAACGGTCAACTTCAGCTTCGTCGATGCCGAGTGGGAGCGCGACTTCGCCGGCAACGACAATCCGGTGCGTCTGCTGAACCCGATCGCGAGCCAGTTGTCGGTGATGCGCACGACGCTGTTCGGCAGCCTCGCCGGCGTGCTGCGCCACAACCTGAACCGCCGCGCCGATCGCGTGCGCGTGTTCGAGACGGGCCGCGTGTTCATCGCCGATCCGTCGGTGAAGGCGGGCGAGCTCGCGGTCGAGGGCTATGCGCAGCCGAAGCGCGTCGGCGCGCTCGCGTACGGCCCGGTCGTCGAAGAGCAATGGGGCGCGGCGACGCGCCAGGTCGACTACTTCGACGTGAAGGGCGATCTCGAGGCGCTGCTCGCGCCCATCGTCGCGCGTTTCGTGAAGGCCGAGCATCCGGCGCTGCATCCGGGCCGCAGCGCGCAGATCGAAGTCGACGGCCGCGCGGTCGGCTGGATCGGTGAGTTGCATCCTCGCCTGATGCAGAAGTACGAACTGCCGCATGCGCCCGTGATGTTCGAGATCGACGCGGACGCGCTCGTCGCGCGAGCGCTGCCGACGCCGTCAGAGGTGTCGAAGTTCCCGCCGGTGCGTCGCGACATCGCGGTCGTCGTCGATCAGAAGGTCGAAGTGCAGGCGCTTTTCGACGAAATGAAGAAGGCGCTCGCGGAAGACGCATGCAAGTTCGTCCAGAAAGTTGCGCTCTTCGACGAATTTCGTGCAAAATCAAATACTTCCAGTGGGCTGTCAGCCTACGAGAAAAGCCTTGCGTTCCGCGTCACGCTGCAGGACCCGGCCGGAACCCTGCAGGATGAGATGGTCGAGCAAGCGATTCAGACCCTCGTGGACCGCATGGCTCGAGTCTATGGCGCGCGTTTGCGCGGATAGGGCGCGAAAGTGGCGGAAACCGCCGCTTTCGTCAGTGTTTTTGTCCAAGGTTGACGCGCTAGTTTTGCAGATATGAACGACATGAACTCGAGTGAATTTGAAGCCCTCCTGACGGCGCAACGCAGCGCCATGTCCCGCGACGTTCCGGCGTCGCCGTCCGTCGGCGATACGCCGACGCTGACGAAGGCCGAGTTGGCCGAGCTGCTGTTCGACAGCGTCGGCCTCAACAAGCGCGAGGCGAAGGACATGGTCGAGGCGTTTTTCGAGGTGATTCGCGATGCCCTCGAAAACGGCGAGAGCGTGAAGTTGTCGGGCTTCGGCAATTTCCAGCTGCGCGACAAGCCGCAGCGGCCGGGGCGCAATCCGAAGACGGGCGAGGCGATTCCGATCGCCGCGCGCCGTGTCGTGACATTCCACGCGAGCCAGAAGCTGAAGGCGCTCGTCGAAAACGGCGCCGAATCGGATCTCGTGCGTTAAACCGGCGCTTCGCCCCTGCGCGCGGCGCCCGCGCCCCTTACCGACGGTTAACTGACGATGACGTCGACGGTTGAGAAAGTCGTGTTGCCCCCGATCCCCGCGAAGCGCTACTTCACGATCGGGGAAGTGAGCGAATTGTGCGGTGTGAAGCCTCATGTGCTGCGGTATTGGGAACAGGAGTTCACGCAGCTGCGCCCGGTGAAACGGCGAGGGAACCGCCGTTACTACCAGCACCACGAGGTGCTGCTGATCCGGCGGATTCGCGAGCTGCTGTACGAGCAGGGGTTCACGATCAACGGCGCTCGCAACCGGCTCGACGCGGTCGGCAGCGAGCGGGGCGCGCCTCCGACGGCCGATGAGCTCGAACCGCGCGCAGAGGAGGCGGTGTCGAGCGAGACGGTGGATGTCGCGCAGTTGCGCGGGGCGCTTCTCGACGTGATCGACGGCCTCAAGCGTCGCTGAACGCAGAGCTCCGGGCCGCGCCGAGCCGCGCGCTTTCCGAGGGCACACGGTCGAAAAACGAAAAAAGCCCGTGCGAACGCTGGTTCGCACGGGTTTTTTTTCGGGTTGTGCCTTCCGCCGCGGCGGCCGTGCTGCGCGCACGGCGCGGATCACGGCGCGAGCGGGTCCTTCTTGCCGACGTCGACGTACAGCGTGCCGTCGTGCACCATCCGCACCGAGCCGCGCGCGACCACGTCGCGGTAGTCGTAGAGATCGAAACGCACCCGCTGCTTCGTCGTGTCTTGAACAAGAATGCGCATGTTCAGCACGAGCACGTTGAACATCTTCGTGTCGCCGCTTTCGAGCCACAGGTAGCTCTTCGGCACGTTTGCGGGCGGCCGCGACACGGGCGCGTTCGATGCCGAGCGGAACGTCAGGCGCAGACCGTCCGGCTCGACCGTCGCTTGCGACATGCGGCCGATCAGCATGGGCGGCGGGAACACCGTGTACTGGTCGAGCACGAGCGCATTGCCGCGCAGCTCGGCGCCGCGGCGCTTGAGCGGTGCGAGCGACGACAGCTCGATGCCGAGCGCGCGAAGCAGCTTTGCCTGCGGCACGCCGAGCACCGACACCTTCGTCGGCGTGAACGCGAGATGGCGTTCGTCGAGCAGCGTCAGTGTGCCTTTCATGTCGGCCGGCAGCCAGACGCCGGGCGGCACCTGGTTCCACAGTTTGAGGCCGCCCTGCACATGCAGCTGGTTGCCGTCGGCGCTCAGCTTCAGGTCGTTCAGCGAGCGCGGCGAATAGTCGAGCAGATGCCGGTTGAAGAGATCAGACATCGCGTCCCACGGCGCGAGCACCGAGCCGCTCAGGATGCGGATGTCGTACTGATTCGGATCGTCGAGGTCGATGGGCTCGCCCGCGTGCTTCGCGACGAGCTGAACGACGAGATCGTCGACGCGAAAGCCGATGTTGCCGGCGATGTAGAAGTCCGCGTTGTGCAGGTGGATCGTCGTCGTGCCGTTCGATATGTGGCGCGGGCCGAACGCCGTCACGTCGCCGCCGTGCTTCATGGCCACCTTGCGGAAGTCGGACTGCGGCGCGCCGTCGTTCGGCGCGATCGCAAACGCCTCCCACTCGCGGCGTGCTTCGTTCAGGCTCGACTGCTGCGCCGCAATCAGGCTGTTGTTCATTCGCGCGGACGCGCTGCCGACGCCCGGCGCGGCGGGGCGCGCGACCTGCGAATATGACGGCATCAGAATCGACAGCGCGCCGCTCGGCTCGAAGTTGAAATAGCCGGCGACGAGCTGGTCGCGATAGTGATACATGTCGAACACGAACGCGTCGTCCGGCGCGGACTCGCGCGGCGGATGGATCACGATGTCCGCGTTCATCGGCATCGTGCGCATGAACTTCACGTCGCCGCCGCGCAGATACATCGCGTGCTTCGGCGCGTTCTCGGGCATCGTGAAGCCCGCCTTCGTGCCGTCGTCGAGCACGAGGTCGAGACCGGCGGACGTCAACTTCAGTGCGACGATGTTGATCTTCAGATGAGGGGGCGGCAGCAGCTTGTCGACATTCAGCACGAGATCGTTGCCGTTCAGCCGCACGATCGGCGTGTCGATCTTCAGCAGATCCGACACCTGCACTTTCGCGGCCCGCATCACGGGGCCCGCATCGATGCCCGATACGTGCACGTCGACTGGACGGAAGACGAGCGTCGAGCCGTCGCGAACCTCCAGCTTGCCCTTCAGCGAGAAGGGCACCCAGCCGTCGCGCTGCATATCGCCGTGGATGTCGAGGACGCCGTCGCCCGCCGTCACGCGCACGTGCCGCAGCGGCGCGTTGTGGTAGCCGAAGATGTAGCCGCCGAAGAGCGCGTTGAGTTTCGTGTCGTCGAGCGTCACGGTGCCGTGGTGCACGGCGATGTCGAAGCTCGTCGGGTCGTCGAAGACGGCGGGCGCGCCGGGATGCGTCGGCACGAGCGTCGCTGATAGCTCATGAACGAGGAAGCCGAGGTCGCCGACGATACGGAAGTCGACTTCGCGCAGGAACGCGAGCGTGCCGTTCTGCCCCGAGTCGCGCAGCGTAAGCGGGCGCCGCTGCGTGAGCTTGATCGACGCGAGCGCCGGCACGGTCCGCGCAATCTGCTGCTCGCGCGCGAGGCGGTCGGCCTTCGTGCGTTCGATCGTCGTCGAGGCGGCGGCGTCGCTGCCGGTCTTCGGCGTCGATTCCGCGCATCCCGCACTCAGGATGGCGAGCGTGACCGCCGTTCCTGCACACGAGCGCAGGAACCAGCGCGAAGCCGAAACGGCGGTGCGTAGGGCGCGCCATGCGCCAGGCGCGCGGTGAAATGGCGTGCGATGGACGCGCTGGACCGGTGTCCGCATCGTTGATGTCTCCCTATCTTTGTCGTGACTGGCGCGCGAGCGTGCGCGTTGGCTGGCGCCGATGGTTTGGCGCAGTGTGGCATAGCCTCGCTAGAGGGGCCGCACCAAACATCGGCGCGTCGTGCTGCGCTGCAAGGAGGCGCGTTGCAGCGGGAAGGGCGCAATGACGATGATATGAATCAAACGCTCGTATGACGTTCGCATGATGCGCGCATGACGGTGCGGTTGGCGAGAAGCGACGCGCGAGTTCGCCGAGAAGCGGTCGTTTTAGGGGTACCCGGCTATCTGGCGGATCGTGTGCGCAGCGGCAAACGCTCGGCAGGCGCGGGATTGGGGCGGAACGGCGCCGCTGTCTGCGACGTCCGGATCGCGTGCCGTTCACTGGGCGGGCACGCGATGCGATCGACGTTCGAGCACTCGGATCGCGGCGGAAACGGGCGATGCGCACTCGGCGACCCGTCGCGGCGCGGGCCGGGCGAGACACCTGCCGGCTCCGTCGTCGGCAACTGCGTAGTCCGCGTGATCAGTTTCTACAATGGCGCACTTGACTTGCGCGGATCGATCGGCGAGGCGCTACGATCGTCCTGTTGCTCGTCTCGATCGGATCGGAGAGTTCGCATGACAACGCACGCATCTGGCAAAAGGGTCGCGCTCGTGACGGGCGCGTCGTCG
Source organism: Burkholderia mayonis (assembly GCF_001523745.2). NCBI lineage: Bacteria > Pseudomonadati > Pseudomonadota > Betaproteobacteria > Burkholderiales > Burkholderiaceae > Burkholderia > Burkholderia mayonis. The sequence goes on along the minus strand of NZ_CP013386.1, from coordinate 2,193,514 downwards.
GGGATGGGCAAGGCGTTCGCAAAGGCGTTGCTCGCCGAGGGGATGACTGTCTATGCGGCGGCTCGCCGGGTTGAGCAGATGGCCGATCTGGTCGCGCTCGGCGCAACCGTACTGAAGATGGACGTCACGCGCGAAGCGGACTTGCGGGCGGCCGTCGAGCGAATCGAGCGAGAGACGGACGGCGCCGACGTGTTGATCAACAACGCCGGATTCGGAATGTTCGGCGCGATGGAAGAGACGAGGATCGACGACGCGCGCTACCAGTTCGAAGTCAACCTGTTCGGCATGGCGCGGCTGACGCAGCTCGTGCTGCCGTCGATGCGTGCGAAGCGCGCGGGGCGCATCATCAATATCTCGTCGATGGGCGGCAAGATTTATTCGCCGCTCGGTAGCTGGTATCACGCGACGAAGCACGCGGTCGAGGGCTGGTCCGATTGTCTGCGGCTCGAACTGCAGCCGTTCGGCATCGACGTCGTGATCGTCGAGCCGGGCGCGATCGTCACCGAGTTCGGCGACGTGATGCTTGCGCCGATGCTCGAGCGTTCGGGCAATGGTCCGTACGCGAAGATGGCAGCAGCGGTTGCCGCTGCGACGAAGATGCTCTATCAGGACGGTCGCGGTTCCGATCCGCAAGTGATCGTCGATCTGATCGTTCGCGCGGTGCGCGCCCGTCGACCGAGGACGCGCTACGTCGCCGGCAGGTTCGCGAGGCCGACGATGTTTGCGCGCAAGTGGCTCGGCGATCGCATCTTCGACAAGCTGGTGATGCTGGCGATGAAGCAGGCGTGAGCAATGAGCGAATACGAATGCATCGGTGCATGATTCGTGGCGACATTGCATCGAATGGAATTTGCATCTCGACAGTTCTATTTGATCAAAGTGTCTGTTATACTTTCACGCTTTCGGGGCGTAGCGCAGCCTGGTAGCGTACCTGCATGGGGTGCAGGTGGTCGGAGGTTCAAATCCTCTCGCCCCGACCAGATCAAAACCCGCACAGCGTAAGGCTGTGCGGGTTTTTCTTTTGCACGTGAGTTTTAGAGCAAGCTGGGTGTCGTCGATGTCGCGATATCGCGTGACGACGTGATTCAAATGCAGCTCGTCGAATGCGGCGCAACGTGTCTTGTAAAAGCCGGGCGGAATGTCATGAATCGGAGGGGGCGCGTCGTTCCAATCGAGCGCCGTCGTTCAGAACTTTCATGCGATTTTTCAGTTTCCGGCCCTGCGCGATGTGAGCGCAAGCCCGGCGCGACGAGCAGCGTGACGGGAAATGCTCATGCGCGAGCGCCCGCGCTAGAACGCATAGTATGGCCCGGGCCCCGCAGGCGTCGGCCGTGTTTCGATCGCGGTATAGACGCTGCGTCCATAGAAGAACGGCAGTCCCAGGTCGACGACGTTGCCGATCGGACCGGCAAGATCGTCGAACGCTAAGTTGACCGTCGAGAATAGCACTTGCGAGCTGGCGACCTGGAATGTCGTCGCTTTCGCCGTCGTGCCGTTTCCGCTGCCGAGCGCGATGCCGAAAGTCTGCGTGCTGCCCGGACAAAACCACGATCCGCATTGCGGCAGCGACGCATCCGCGAAGAAGATTCCGTTCGAGCCGCTGTCGAAGAACGTGCGCATGTTGGTGTTGCCGTTCAGTACGCTCGTCACGTAGGCGCCCGACGAGGTCGTCGCGAGCGGCGTCGCCGAGCCGAGTCCGTTGTCCGCTTGCGTGCCGATGCCGAAGATCAGCGAGCCGTTGACCGTCGCTGAGCCCGTTGCCGGAATCGCCGGCAGCACGATCACCGAGCCGTTGTTGTCGCTTGCGAACGCGCCGACCGGATTCGCGATCTGCTGCGCAATCGGCTGCGCCGCGCTCGCGCATGCGCCGCTCGCCGTGCACGCGTAATACCAGCCGGACAACGCGGTACTCGCACACGCGGCGCCGCAGTCGGTGACGAAAAGGCCGATGCCGAGAATGCCGTTCGCGCGCAGCGTTCCTTGCGTTTGCATCGGCCCGGCGCTTTGCGTGCAGTCTGCAGGCGTGTTCGGCGTGCTTGGATCGGCGATCACCTGGATCGGAACGTTCGACGCGACTTCGCCTGCGATCTTCACGTCGGCGCGGCGCACGGCGCCCCACGTAAAGCCCGTGCCGAACACCGCGCATGCGCCCGTGATCGGCGTGCCAGCGGTCGGCATGATCGGCAGCGCGACGCTCGACGGCAGCGCAGACGCGAGGATGCGCAAGCCATCCGAACCGGTGTCGACCTGCACGTTGTCGATCGTTTGGCATTGGCTCGTGTTCGGCACGCAGATGGTGACGGTCGTCATCAGTATGTTCGCGGCGCCCGTGACGCCCGCCGACACGGTGACGGGCTGCACGTTCGCCGCGGTGGACGGCGCGACACTGGTTCCGTTCGTGTTCGACGCCGTCGAGCCGCCGCCACCGCATCCGGCGAGCATTGTCGCGAGTGCGGCGATGCACCACGCGATTTTGATGGTCATGGCCGCCTCCTTACTGCAGATCGTCGATCGATATGCCGGACGGCACCGCGCCGGGCAGCCACGCACGGCCGACGTACGCGCGCATGCGACCGCCGGCTTCGACGACGAAATCCGATTGCGCGATTCGCCCGGCATGGAGCCCCGTGCGGGCGCGCGCGTCCGTCGAGACAGCGTGGCTTTGGTAAGTCGCGAAGCGGTCGCCGAGAAGCTGCCGCAGGTTAGGCGACGTCGGGCCGTCCCACGTGTACGCGAAGACCAGTCCGGCGCGCGTCGCGTACTCGCGAATCGTCGTGCCACCTGTGTCGACGTAGCTGCGCATCGTGACGGCGCCGCCGAACAGCGGGGTCGAAGTTTGCGCGAACGTGCGGGCGGACGGGTTCGGGGCAGTGCTGCCGAGTTGCGATTGCGCTGCGGCGGGCGCGAGTGCTATGGCGGCGGCAACGAGAAGGACGCTCGCTGGGCGGCGGCGCGTTGGGGGCAACGACCTTTTGTTGTTCATGCGACTACCCTCCGCAAGTGGATACGGTTGGGGTCACTGTCCCATCAATGATAGTGAGTCCCGGCGCGCGCATCGGCTCGATTTTCGGAAATCGGATGCTCGTTATCCCTAGGCGGCAACGTGAATCGTTGCACATCGATTCGATGTCGGCATGCCCGCCAGGGCGCGCGCGAGCCAAGAAAGAACGCAGTCGTGTGAATAAGACTGTGTAAGATTGTGCGCTTTTTGCACGGTTCGCCGCCGGATCGGTAAAATAGAAAATTAACTCACGGAAAAGTCGCCGTGACCTAGTGGAAGGATTTCCTGAACATGACTGATCTTCGTCTTACCAAGCGGTTCGCAGCACTGCTTGCAACCGGCGTGCTCGTTGCCGGCTGCAGTTCGCCGTCGCCTACGAAAATCGACTACAAAAGCGATTCGAAATCGAAGGAGGTGTCGCTCGCGGTGCCGCCCAACATGCTCGACGAGACGCCGGATCAGCGTTCGCTGCCGCCGCAGGGCGGGGCGACCTCGCTTTCCAGCCTGCAGCAGGTCCAGCAGGCCGCGCCGCCCGCCGAGGCGGTCGCGCCCGCCGTGCCCGGCATGCGCATCCAGCGCGACGGCACCGAAAGCTGGCTCGTGATCGACGACAAGGTGCCTGCGCAAGTCTGGCCCCAGGTGCGTCGTTTCTGGCAGGAGCAGGGCTTTCTGCTCGTCGTCGAGCAGCGCGACAAGGGGGTGATGGAAACCGACTGGAACGAAACGCATCCGCAGATCAACGACGGCCTGATCCGCGACGTGATTTCGAAGGCGATGGGCAACTCGTACGTGACGGCAGAGCGCAACAAGTATCGCACGCGCCTCGACGCGGCGCCGAATGGCGGTACGTACATCTTCATCAGCCAGAAGGGAATGCGCGAGGCGCTGACGGGCTCGAACAACGATTCGAGCAAGTGGGAGCCGAAGCCGAACGATCCCGGTCTCGAAACCGAATACCTGAAGCGCCTGATGGCCGTGCTTGCGCAGAACGATGCGCGCGTGAAGGCGGGCGGCGTGCCGATCACGGACGATGCGGCGCCAGCAAGCGGCACGAAGACGTCGAGCAGCAAGAGCAAGGACGCTGCGGCGGCGATCGCCGCGCAGAACGTCGCGAGCGCGTCGACGTCGCGCGGTCTGAGCGAAGCGGCGGTGCCGGACGTGCCGCCCGAAGTGACGCTCGCCGAGCCGTACGACCGTTCGTGGCTGCACGTCGGCCTCGCGCTCGATCGCGCGAACTTCACGGTCGACGACCGCGATCGCACGAAAGGCCTGTACTACGTCCGCTACGTCGATCCGAAGGATCTGAGCGTTGAGGAGCAGGGTTTCTGGAGCCAGTTGTTCCACGGCAAGAAGGAAAAGAAGGCGAAGCAGTACCTCGTCAACGTAAAGGCGGTGACCGAGGATCAGACGCGCGTCGCGATCGTCGACGACAAGGGCGACGTCGACGCGTCAGCGCCCGCGCGGCAGATCATGTCGCTCCTCGTCAATCAGCTGCGCTGACGCTGCTGCCTGCGGCATTCGCCGCGAAGCCTGCGAAGCCCGCCTTTCGGCGGGCTTTTTTTGGTGCGCCCAGCATGGGCGCACTTATATGGACGCCTCCCGGTTTGCCAGGTGATATTCATGTTCGGCGGACAGGATCAGGCTGCAGACTTATATCCGGCCTACGGTGCGGATGTCGGTCCGCTGACCCTGATGGAATTTGCTGGGGAAGGCCTCAACTCCGGGAAGTCCTCGAAGGACCTACGCCCATTCAGGCTTGCTTCCCCACGGTCCGACCTGTTTTGCCATCACACGTACATCAACTTGCGCAACCTATTGGCGATCCACCTCGTTCAGCAGCACATTGGCCAGTAGCGGCGATAGCGGCCCGCCTTGCGGCGTACCTTCGTACCGCCCACTGACCACACCGCCATCCATGATGCCGACCACAAGGTAATGTCGGACCCGCCGCAACACGGCTTTGTCCGCGATCGGTCAGACCACCTGACCGCCCCTATCCCGATCGTCCGCGCTGGCAGTTGCTGCGGATTCGAGCATACGTGTGCGAACCTGCCGCACGCCCGGCGTGTTACGTAACGTCACCCCGTAACGAACAGAAGGAATGCGCATTTTCGCTGAACGTTTGAGAATTAATCGTTAAAAATCAAACGATTGCGAATTCGTTCTCGGTTGGCACGGAAGCTGCTCCTTCTATCGTCAACCAAGCAATCAGGGAGGACGCCAGAAAACGGCCCGGTTCGACTACGCGTGCCTCCCACCTAGTGCGGATGTCGACGTTTCGGGCAGTCGCCGTTACTGGTGAACTGCCGTATTGGACGATGACCCGCGTATTCGCGCGGGTCTCGGTGGCCCCGTCGCCTATCCTCGTAGGGCGACGGTTTTGCCCGCGCTTCTTGTGAAGCGCGGGCTATTTTTTTGGGGGAGCGGCCGAGCGTGGTTCCGCAGAAGTCCGCCTGCGCCGATTCGCGTATGCTGAGTCCTTTGTCACACAGCAAAGGAGATCTGCATGTCCGAAGTCGCCGTCGTCGCGCTCATCGTCGCAAAGCCGGGTGCGGAAGCGAAGCTGTTGGAACAACTCGAGGGAATCGTCGGGCCGACGCGCAAAGAAGAGGGCGCGTTGCAGTACGATCTGCACCGCGATCTTCAGGAGCCGCGCCGTTTCATCTTCATCGAGCGCTGGGCGAGCGAAGCTGCGCTCGCGGCCCATGCGCGATCCGCGCATATCGACGCGTACAAGCGTGCTGCGTCGGATTGGATCGAGAGTGCGGAGATCCGCGTCGCATCGAAGATCGCGTAGCGAAGAGAACGGGCCGCGCGGCGCGCGGCACAGTGACAAGCATCGGCGATCAGTGCGATGGGTTCGGGACGTCGAGGATCAGGACGATCGTCCAGTCGGCGTCGCCGTCGTGGTGGTACTGCCGCTCTGCGACGATGAACGGCTGCTGCTTGCCTTGCGGACCGAGGAAAAGCACGTCGCCCTCCATCGGCAGGCATTCGATCGGCGGCAGCGCGAGGAACGCATCATCGGAGCCGCGCGGCATCAATTGCTTGATCTTGCGGGTCGCGGCCTCAGTCCATTCGATGTCCAGTTGTATGTTGCTCATTCAGTCCTCCGCACCGGAGTGCGCACGGTTGGAAAAGTTCGGTGCGCGACTTTAGCATAATGCGCGGCGCGCTCATTCCGGCGCGCCAATGAAAAAGCCGAACCCGGCAGATCCGGATTCGGCTTTTGCGCAAAAGGGGCGTACTGTGCTTATTCGCTGGCAGCGCTTGCCGAAGCTGCCTTGGCCGCCTTCTTCGCGCCCTTGTGAGCGGCCTTCTTCGGGTGATGCTTGTGTTCGTGCATCGGCTTCGCTTCGGCGGCTGGCTCGGCAGCCTGTTGCTGCTGCAGCGCTTGTGCGCGTTGCTCGATTTCGGCGATCTTCGCCGGATCGGTGATCGTCTTGATTTCCGTGCTTTCTTGCGCATGGGCTGCGCCAGCCAGAGCCGACACCGAAACCAGGATAGCCATGGTCATCTTCTTCATTGCTTACCTCCGCTAAGTGGTGATAGACCCGAGTGTTGCCGATTTGTCTGGCGTCTGCAATCGAGTGAGCCGAGTTTATCAAAAGTGACGGATCAGTGCATTCGATTGCGTCATGGCGGTTGACTGCGTGGATCGAGCGCAACAGTGAGGCAATCCGTCATCCCTGCGCAATCCACTCACACGGAATCGGTATCGGCGGCGGAGAGGCCGCGACGATCGGGCGCGTGGAAACCTGCGTGCGCCGCTAGTACCAGCCGAGACGGCGATATACATGGAATTGCGCGATGCCGAGGATTTCGTGCAGCGCTCGCTCGGCGTTGACGAGGTTGCCGGTGCGCGGCAGCCAGCCGAGCTGCGCGTCCCGGTGGTTCGCGTAGACGGGCTGCGGTGCGATCCCGAACCGCTCGAAATCGAGGAGCGCGCGCCGCATCTGGTAAGACGAAGTGACGAGAATCAGATCATCGTAATGTTGGGCGCGTAATATGGCAGCCGTGAAGCGCGCGTTTTCGTAAGTCGTGTGGCTGCGCTGCTCGCGGATCAGGTCGCCGTTTGCGACGCCGCGCGCGAGCAGATAGGGCGCATACGTGTCTGCTTCGGTGATGCCACGGAACTGCGGATCGCCGCCCGACACGATGACCCTGCAGCGCGTCGCCGTTCGTTGGCATGCCGAATAGAGTTCGGCGGTCTTGTCGATGCGGGCGAGCGCGTCGCGTGGCGGCGCCGCGATGCCGTTGGGGCGCTTGATACCCGCGCCGAGCATCACGATCGCGGTGTCGCCCGTCATCGTCGGACGGGCGACCGGCTGTACGCCCGATTCCGCGAGCGCGATGAGCGGCGCGGCGAGCCAGCCGGACGCGAGCAGCCACAAGAGCGCGATGCCCGCGACGAGTATCGCGATCGCGCCGGGGTGTTTGCGGCAGAGCAGAAAAACGACGAAGAGAAGTCCAAATGTGGTAAACAGAATCAATTTGATTGGGGTAAGGTAGTTTTTTAGGCACGGTTGGTGATCTGTCCCCGCGTTGCGCGAACGAAGCGTCGGGGAGCGGGTCGGAAGAAGTGAGGGGATTATAAGGATCCCTCTTGAGCTGCGTGGCGGCGCCGGCGGGCGGAGACCCGGGCCGGCGGGGCCGCTTTGCAATGTCGCTGCACTTTAAGAAAGAATCGAGATGGCCACGTATTCCAACGAAGCAGTGCTCGACGCGCTGAGGCGTGTCCAGTACCGTCAGGTTCCTTGGGCGAGGCGTCCGGGTGTGTTCGAATACCTGCGTGCGCTCGGCTTGATGGATACGGTTCGGCAGAAGACTGTCGCGCCTGCGCCCGGTTTCCACGCGCCCGTCGATATCGCCGTTTTGACGGACAACGGCCGGGTTGAATTCGCACGGCTCGAGCGAGACGAAAGGCAGCCCGATTGGGATGCGCGCCGGACCGAAGATTACGCGCTCAGCGAAGCGAGCGCCGTGTCGATTCTCGAAAGTCGCTTGTAGCGCCGCGCACGGCGCCGCATCATCCGCACGAAAAAAAGCCCGTATCGCGAGGATACGGGCGGTACCGGGTACATAGCTGCTGCCACGCTGTGCTCATGGCAAGGTTGAGACTCGGCGAGTGCCGAGCAGTTCCCGAGCATGCGGTTTTTTCCCTTTGCTGCTTCAATGATGGTTCGAGGAGCTCGGCGGACGTTGCGCGTCATTGCGCGCGCGTGCATTGCTGGCGATGTCGCCGCGCAGATCGCCACGCGGCGCGTTCGGCCGTGCGCCGGGTGCGGCTGCATCCGCTTGCGAACGGGCGACTCGTTCCCGCTGTCCATGCTGCTTCGGAGGAAATTGGTCGGCGTGCGAAGGAGCAACGAGCGCCAGCGAAACGACAATGCCGCATGCCTTGAGAAGTGACATGGGTTTCATCGTTGGGAGCCCCCTTTTCAAGCCGTCGGACGGCTCATTGATATATACCGCTAAGGTAAGCGGGGGAGCGAAGGCGCGTTGTAAATATTAGTAAATAGATGTATCGCTTGATCGCATTGTCAGGAGTCCGTGCGAAAAGGCGGCAGCGCGCCGCAGCAGCGGGCGCCGAAAACGATTCTGGGCGGTCGGTGCCGCCCAGAAATTGAATTCATGCCATCTTGACGGGAGCGCGCCAGGATTCCGGATTGGTCCAGAACGCGCCGCGCAGACGATCGCGGCTCGGCGGCGCGGGCGGTTTCACCGCGCTCGCGCCGATGCGCCCGCGCAGCGAGATCTGGCGGCCGCTCGAACCGAGGCGTTTCACCACTTCGGCGAGCGTGCCGTCGGCCTGCCATTCGTCGAAGCGTCGACGGCAGGTCGGCGGCGACGGATAGCGGCCGGGCAGCTTCGACCAGCCTTCGCCCGTCGACAGCACCCAAAGAACGGCGTTCACCACCGAGCGCGCTTCCACGCGGGGACGACCGCGGCGCTCACTGCGTGCAGGCTCGGAGCAGAAGAGTCCCTCGAGCAGCGCCCATTCGTTGTCTCTCAAATCGTCGAACAGCATCATGTCCTCACCTCAGCGAAGCTAACTCCGGTGCGCCGCCCTGCGCGGCGCACTCGTCGGGCACTCGATGCAACGAGTGCCGGGGGAGGCATCGGCTCCATGCAGCAGCGGATGTTGCGCGATCCGCCGCGAGAAGCCCGAAAGCCCGCAGCCCTGTGCGCCTGCTAATGCACGAAGCGTGCCACGTTGGCGACGACCACCCCAAAGCCGCCTGGCAGCGAGCTGACAGCCGCGTCAGCTAGGGGCGTATAAGACGCCAAAAAGACCGTCGAGCAAATAAGGACAATCACCAATCTTGTGCAGTCTGGCCCGTGAGACGTGCGTTTCAACGCGTGCTGCACCGCACCGACACACGGCACGGCATCGCGAGGACGCAATACAATCGCGCATCGATGCGTCCGATTGATGAGGAAATCCCATGAATATCACGCTGAGGCAGTTGCGCGTGTTCATCGAGGTCGCGCGGCTCAAGAGCTTCAGCCGTGCTGGCGACGAGATCGGTCTCACGCAGTCGGCCGTGAGTCGGTCCGTGCGCGAGCTGGAGGGCGAGATCGGGCTCAAGCTGATCGACCGCACGACGCGCGACGTGCAGCTGACTGACGTCGGCACGAATTTGATCGCGAGCGTGTCGCGCCTGCTCGGCGACCTCGACGACACGCTACGCGAGATCCGCGAGATCGGCGAGCAGCGTCGCGGGCGTGTGGTCGTCGCGGCGAGCCCGACGATCGCGTGTCGGTTGATGCCGCGCGTCGTCGCCGCGTGCGAGCAGCGCTTTCCGTTCGTCACGCTCGGCCTGCGCGACGACGTGCAGAGCGACGTGCTGCGCAAGGTGAAGTCGGGTGAGGTCGATTTCGGCGTCGTGATCGGGCCGCTCGCGACGAACGATTTGATCAACGAACCGTTGATGACCGATTCGTTTTGTCTCGTCGCGCGCGCCGATCATCCGCTTGCCGCGCGCGATCGCGTGCCGTGGACGGCGCTCGCGGGCGAGCGGCTCGTGCTGCTCGACTACGCGTCGGGCAGCCGGCCGCTGATCGATGCGGCGCTCGCGACGCATCGGGTCGCGGCGAGCGTCGTGCAGGAGCTCGGCCATTCGGCGACGGTGTTCGGCCTTATCGAGGCGGGCGTCGGCGTGAGCGTGCTGCCGTGGCTGTCGTTGCCGTTGCCGGCCGGCTCGTCGCTTGTCGCGCGGCCGCTGGCGCCGCGCGCGGAGCGCACCGTCGAGCTCGTGCGGCGGCGCGACCGCTCGCTGTCGCCGGCGGCGGACGCGGTCTGGGGGCTCGTGAAGGAGATGCCGGCGCGCGTCGAGGATCTGAGCTGACAACGCGCCGCGCAGCCAACTCGGCATGTGACGCGGGGGCTGGTCGCCGCAACGTTCGCCGCTGAGTCTGGATTGGGGGCGGATCGCCGTTCGCATGAGCGGGCGCTCCATCGGCGACCATGGCGGAAGTGGCTTCGGTGACCGTTTTCGTCGCCGCCGACGCGCCGGAGATATGTCTTTTACCGTACGTTCTTTGTCTTTACGCACAGGGCAATTTTGCGTAAGATGGCGCTCAGTCACGCGGTTCCGACTTGGTTCCGCGCTGTTCCGTCCGGTTTGGGTTGGGCTTGAGAGTAGGTTCGCCGCCCCCGGTTCGTGCTCCCATCAATATGACCGATCAGAATCGGGCGAGCGCGTCTTCCGTTCCTTTCGTCTGTTCGATTGATCCGGTTCGCTTGACCACAGGGTCTGACCTAGCTGCATGAATACCCAAGAGGCGAAGATCGTCCTCGAGACTGCATTGATCTGCGCGCAGGAACCGCTGAAACTCGGCGATTTGCGCAAGCTCTTTGCCGACGGCATGTCGGCGGACACAGTCCGAACACTGCTCGAAGATCTGAAACAGGAATGGACCGGGCGCGGCGTCGAACTCGTCGCGCTCGCGTCGGGCTGGCGCTTCCAGAGCAAGCCGGCGATGCGCACGTACCTCGACCGGCTGCATCCGGAGAAGCCGCCGAAGTATTCGCGGGCCGTGCTGGAGACGCTCGCGATCATCGCGTACCGGCAGCCGGTGACGCGTGGCGACATCGAGGAAATCCGCGGCGTCACGGTGAACACGCAAGTCGTCAAGCAGCTCGAGGACCGCGGCTGGATCGAGGTGATCGGCCATCGCGACGTGCCGGGCCGTCCGGCGCTCTACGCAACGACGAAGCCGTTCCTCGACGATCTCGCCCTGAAGGCGCTCGACGATCTGCCGGCGCTCGAGGAGCCGGCCGCGCATCTGGAGGCAAGCCTTCTCGCGCAGCAGGCGATCGACTTCCCCGAAGATGCGCGGGGCGACGGCGGAGCGGCGGCGGATGCATCCGATGCGGATGCTGATGCGGCCGATGCGCCGTCCGAAGGCGCTGACGGCTCGACTGCACGGATTGCCGATCCGACTGATAATGGCGAACGAGTCGATGCCGATGCGAGCGTCGGTGCGGCGCAAGCTTCCGACGAAGTCGATGCGTCGCAGCGGGTCGGCGGCGGTTGCGACGCATCCGAGCATGCTGCCGGCCGAATCGAAGCCGACGAAGCCGTCGATTTGACATCGACCGCTGACAAAGGCGCACCTGCGGAAGACGCACCCGCGTCGCACGAGCATGCGGCGGCGCACGGCAATGTGCAGGATGCAGCGGACGCCGCCACGGCGCCGCATGCCGAGTCGGCCGGCCACGCCGCCGGCGAACGCGCCGAATCGCCCGTGCCGGCGAACGAATACGCACACCCTGTCGCGCGCACGGACGCAGCTCCGGCCGACGCGGCAAATGTAGCAAACCGCGAGGCGGCCGCCGATCCGGCGGCGGCCCGAGCGACGAAGGAAGACCAACGCGCGATCGGCGGCATCCCGCACGATGCCGAGCCGGTCCCAGCGCAGGCGGAGGAGACGTTGGACGACACGTGCGACAGTCTCGCCGACGCCGTGCGCAGTGCAAGCGAGGCGGTCCCCGAGCGCGAACTGCCGGACGACGAAGCGCCAGCGAAGCGTCGCGCCTGAGACGGGCGACCGAACCCTAGCCGTGCCCGCGACGGGCGCGAGACCTGACATTTTGAGGTTGTTTTGACTGATACCCACGACATCGATTCGTCCGAATCCGCGCATGCCGTTGCGACGGCGCGCGCCGACGGCGCACCCGAGCAGTCCGCTCAGGATGCGGGCGGCGAAGACCGCCCGCGCCGCGGCTTGCGACGCGGCCCGCGCAGCTTGATCGCACGCCGCCGCGCAGCGGCGAAGTCGAAGAACGCTGACAACGCCGACAACGCGGAGAGCGCCGAGGCGGTCGCGACCGGCGACGCCGATGCAGGCGCCGGTGCCGCGAAGGCGCCGACGCGCGCGCCGCGCGGCAAGGACGCCGCGGCGAAGACGCCGCGCAAGCCGGCGGCCGGCAAGCGCGAAGGCGCGGCGCGGCAAGGCCAGGCAAAGCGCGGCGCGGCAGCGCCGACGGCCGAAGCCGCTGCGCCCGCCGAGACCGGTCAGGACGATCTGTTCGCTTATGTGATTTCTCCGGCGTTCGATGCCGACAACAATGCGCCGGGCGGCGGCGTGCGCGCGCCGATGCTGCGCCGTGGCCGTCAGAGCCAGCCGAAGCGCGTGCTGTCGCCAGACGACGATGCGCCGAAGCTGCACAAGGTGCTCGCCGAAGCCGGGATGGGCTCGCGGCGCGAGATGGAGGAACTGATCATCGCCGGGCGTGTGTCGGTGAACGGCGAGCCGGCGCACATCGGCCAGCGGATCATGCCGACCGATCAGGTCCGGATCAACGGCAAGCCGGTCAAGCGCAAGCTGCCGAACAAGCCGCCGCGCGTGCTGCTGTATCACAAGCCGACGGGCGAGATCGTGAGCCACGCGGATCCGGAGGGCCGCCCGTCGGTGTTCGACCGGCTGCCGACGATGAAGACCGCGAAGTGGCTCGCGGTCGGCCGGCTCGACTTCAATACCGAGGGCCTGCTGATGCTGACGACGTCGGGCGACCTCGCGAACCGCTTCATGCATCCGCGCTATAGCGTCGAGCGCGAGTACGCAGTGCGCGTCGTCGGCGAGCTCCCCGAGGCGTCGCGTCAGAAGCTGCTGCACGGCGTCGAGCTCGACGACGGTCCGGCGAACTTCCTGCGCATCCGCGACGGCGGGGGCGAAGGCACGAATCACTGGTATCACGTTGCGCTCGCCGAAGGGCGCAACCGTGAAGTGCGGCGGATGTTCGAGGCGGTCGGCCTGATGGTGAGCCGCCTGATCCGCACGCGCCACGGTCCGATCCCACTGCCGCGCGGCCTGAAGCGCGGCCGCTGGGAGGAGCTCGACGAAGCGCAGGTGCGTCGCCTGATGGCGGCCGTCGGCCTGAAGGCGCCGACCGAGGAGAAAGGCAAGCGCGGCGGTGCGGCCGAGCGCCGCCAGCCTGATCCGATGCAGACGTCGATGGGCTTCATCAACCGCGAGCCGGTGCTGACGACCCACGGCCAGCTCGACCAGCCGCGACGCGGCCGTCGCGGTCCGGCGGGCGGTGGCTTTGGCGCCGGTGCGGGCGGCTACGCCGGTCTGCCGGGCTACGGTGGTGGCGGCGCGCGCCAGGGCGGCCGCGACGTCGACGGCAATCGCGCATCCTACGGCGCGGGCGGCAACAAGCGCGGCGCCGGCAAGGGCGGCCGCAGCGGCAATGGCAACGGCAATCGTGCCGAAGGCAACGCGGGCGGCGCACGCGGCGGCCAGCGCACGCCGCCGCAGCGCAATCGTTCGCGGGGCCGCTGAGCGACGCGAAACGGCATTCGCAACTGCGCTCGTATGTTGCGAATGCCTCGCGAAATTGCCGTTTCGGGCCGATTTCGCGGGGTGAAGCTTTGCGTTCGGGCCAAAAATCGCTATAATCGCGAAGTCGCTGGGCGTACGGATTCGATGTGTAGCTCAGGTGCGACCACCGGTAACAAGATGGGCGTTGCGCCCATTTTTTTTTGCCGAAACGGTTGGGCATCTCGGGTAGCGCTTCCTGCGCCGGCTAAGGCGCGCGTCTGCGGGTGAATCGCGAGGGGCGGGCGCGGACACCTGAGAGGACACTGTGCAACTGACGGAACTGATAGAAACTACGGTCACTGGGCTCGGATACGAGCTCGTCGATCTCGAGCGCACCGGGCGCGGCATGGTCTGCGTCTATATCGATCAGCCCGCCGGCATTACGATCGACGATTGCGAGAAGGTCACGCGTCAGCTCCAGCACGTATTGACGGTCGAAAACATCGATTACGAACGGCTCGAGGTTTCGTCACCGGGGCTCGACCGGCCGTTGAAGAAGCTGGCTGACTTCACGCGTTTCGCGGGCAGCGAGGCCGTCATCACCCTGAAAAAGCCGCTGGACGGGCGCAAGACGTACCGGGGCATTCTGCACGCGCCGAACGGCGAGACGATCGGTTTGGAATTTGAGAGGAAGAAGGGCGAGGCGGCCATGCTGGATTTCACGCTGGCTGACATCGACAAGGCCCGCCTGATTCCGCACGTTGACTTTAGGAGCCGCAAACAATGAGTCGCGAAGTGTTGATGTTGGTGGATGCGCTGGCGCGCGAGAAGAACGTCGACAAGGACGTCGTGCTGGGCGCGCTCGAAGCAGCCCTCGCGTCGGCATCCAAGAAGCTGTTCGACGAAGGCGCCGAGATCCGCGTACATATCGATCGCGAGAGCGGCGAACACGAGACGTTCCGTCGCTGGCTCGTCGTGCCCGACGAAGCCGGCCTGCAGGAGCCGGATCGCGAGATCCTGCTGTTCGAGGCGCGCGAGCAGAAGCCGGACGTCGAGGTCGGCGACTATATCGAGGAGCCGGTGCCGTCGATCGAGTTCGGCCGGATCGGCGCACAGGCGGCGAAGCAGGTGATCCTGCAGAAGGTTCGCGACGCGGAGCGCGAGCAGATCCTCAACGACTACCTCGAGCGCGGCGAGAAGATCATGACGGGCACGGTGAAGCGCCTCGACAAGGGCAACTTCATCGTCGAATCGGGTCGCGTCGAGGCGCTGCTGCGCCGCGACCAGCTGATTCCGAAAGAAAACCTGCGCGTCGGCGACCGTGTGCGCGCGTACATCGCGAAGGTCGACCGCACGGCGCGCGGCCCGCAGATCGAGCTGTCGCGCACCGCGCCCGAGTTCCTGATGAAGCTCTTCGAGATGGAAGTGCCGGAGATCGAGCAGGGCCTCCTCGAGATCAAGGCGGCGGCGCGCGATCCCGGCGTGCGCGCGAAGATCGGCGTCGTCGCTTACGACAAGCGGATCGATCCGATCGGCACCTGCGTCGGCATCCGCGGTTCGCGCGTGCAGGCCGTGCGCAACGAGCTCGGTGGCGAAAACATCGACATCGTGCTATGGTCGGAGGATCCCGCCCAGTTCGTGATCGGCGCGCTCGCGCCGGCGGCCGTTCAGTCGATCGTCGTCGATGAAGAAAAGCATTCAATGGACGTCGTCGTCGATGAGAACGAGCTGGCTGTCGCGATCGGCCGCAGTGGCCAGAACGTTCGTTTGGCCAGCGAACTGACCGGCTGGCAGATCAACATCATGACGCCGGACGAATCCGCCCTGAAGCAGAACGAAGAGCGCGATGCGCTGCGCGGTCTCTTCATTGCGCGCCTCGACGTCGACGAGGAAGTCGCGGACATCCTGATCGACGAGGGCTTCACGAGCCTCGAAGAGATTGCCTACGTGCCGCTGAACGAAATGCTCGAGATCGAGGCGTTCGACGAAGACACCGTCCATGAACTGCGCAACCGCTCGCGCGACGCGCTGCTCACGATGGCGATCGCGAACGAGGAGAAGGTCGAGACGGCCGCACTCGATCTGAAGAGCCTCGACGGCGTCACGTCCGAACTGCTCGCGAAGCTCGCGGAGCAGGGCGTGCAGACGCGCGACGATCTCGCGGAGCTTGCCGTGGACGAACTGGTCGACATGACCGGCATGGACGAGGAATCCGCGAAGGCGCTGATCATGAAGGCGCGCGAACACTGGTTCCAGTGAGAAATGACCATGGCGCAATGATTTGCTGGCGGCCGGAAGGCCTGACCCGATGCTAACCGCAAGGAATTGGTCCTTGCACTAAGAGGAATGAATGGCGAGTAACAACGTAGCCCAATTTGCCGCGGAACTGAAAATGCCTGCTGGTGTGCTGCTCGAACAGCTGCAGGCGGCGGGCGTCCAGAAAGCGAGCGAGGACGATGCGCTGTCGGAGACGGACAAGGCGCGTCTGCTCGATCATTTGCGCAAGTCGCACGGCGCGGCCGATGGCGACAAGCGCAAGATCACGCTGACTCGCCGGCACACGTCGGAGATCAAGCAGGCCGACGCGACGGGTAAGGCTCGCACCATTCAGGTCGAGGTGCGCAAGAAGCGCACGTTCGTCAAGCGTGACGACGTGAGCGAGACGGGCGCCGACCAAGCACAGGCGCAGGCCGACGAGCAAGCCGATGCGGAGCTGAAGCGACGCGAGGAAGAAGCGCGCCGCGAGGCTGAGCTGCTCGAGAAGCAGGCTCAGGAACTGCGCGAGCGTCAGGAGCGCCTCGAGCGCGAGGAAGCCGAGCGCCGTGCGCGCGAGGAGGCTGCCGAAGCCGAGCGTCGCCGCGCGGAAGAGGACGCCGCGGCGAAGCGCGCGACGGCTGCCGCACAGGCCGAGGCCGTGCAGCAGGCTGCGGCCGCCCGTGAGGAAGCGCAGCGTGCCCAGACCCAGACCGAGCAGTCGGCTCAGGAAGAAGCACGCGCGGCCGCCGAGCGTGCCGCGCAGCGCGAAGCGGCGAAGAAGGCCGAGGATGCCGCGCGCGAAGCCGCCGACAAGGCGCGCGCCGAGCAGGAAGAGATCCGCAAGCGCCGCGAAGCCGCCGAGGCGGAAGCGCGCGCGATTCGCGAAATGATGAACACGCCGCGCCGGGCGCAGGTGAAGGCGGTCGAGCCGCCGAAGCCCGCCGAGCAACCGGCTGCGAAGGCGGCCGAGGCGAAGGGCACGCTGCACAAGCCGGCGAAGCCCGCCGGCGAGGCGGCCGCGGCCCGTCCCGCGTCGAAGAAGCCGGCGGGCGCTGCACCGGCGCCCGCCGCTGCGCCCGCCGGCGATCGCGCCAAGAAGCCGGGCACCGGCAAGAGCGGCTGGCAGGACGACGCGGCGAAGCGCCGCGGGATCAAGACGCGCGGCGATTCGAGCGGCGGCGTCGATCGCGGCTGGCGCGGCGGCCCGAAGGGGCGCGGCAAGCATCAGGATAGTGCATCGTCGTTCCAGGCGCCGACCGAGCCGATCGTGCGTGAAGTGCACGTGCCGGAGACCATCTCCGTCGCGGATCTTGCGCACAAGATGGCGGTGAAGGCTTCGGAAGTCATCAAGGTGATGATGAAGCTCGGCCAGATGGTCACGATCAACCAGGTGCTCGACCAGGAAACCGCGATGATCGTCGTCGAGGAGCTCGGTCACCGTGCGGTCGCCGCGAAGCTCGACGATCCGGAAGCGCTGCTCGTCGAAGGCGAGACCGGCAGCGATGCGGAGCAACTGCCGCGTCCGCCCGTCGTCACCGTCATGGGGCACGTCGACCACGGCAAGACGTCGCTCCTCGACTATATCCGTCGTGCGAAGGTTGCAGCGGGCGAAGCGGGCGGCATTACGCAGCATATCGGCGCATACCACGTCGAAACGCCGCGCGGCGTCGTCACGTTCCTCGATACCCCGGGTCACGAGGCGTTCACGGCCATGCGTGCGCGCGGCGCGAAGGCGACCGACATCGTCATTCTGGTGGTGGCGGCCGACGACGGCGTAATGCCGCAGACGAAGGAAGCGATCTCGCACGCGAAGGCGGGCGGCGTGCCGATCGTCGTCGCGATCAACAAGATCGACAAGCCGGAAGCGAATCCGGATCGCGTCAAGCAGGAACTCGTCGCGGAAGGCGTCGTGCCGGAAGAGTACGGCGGTGATTCGCCGTTCGTGCCGGTGTCGGCGAAGACGGGCGTCGGCATCGACGACCTGCTCGAGAACGTGCTGCTGCAGGCGGAAGTGCTGGAGCTGAAGGCCCCCGTCGACGCGCCCGCGAAGGGCATCGTGATCGAAGCGAAGCTCGACAAGGGCAAGGGTCCGGTTGCGACGGTGCTCGTGCAGTCCGGTACGCTGAATCGCGGCGACGTGGTGCTCGCAGGCTCCGCCTACGGCCGCGTGCGCGCGATGCTCGACGAGAACGGGAAGCCGACGAAGGAAGCCGGCCCGTCGATCCCGGTCGAGATCCAGGGCCTGTCCGAAGTGCCGGGCGCGGGCGAGGAAGTCATCGTGCTGCCGGACGAGCGCAAGGCGCGCGAAATTGCGCTGTTCCGTCAAGGCAAGTTCCGCGATGTCAAGCTCGCGAAGCAGCAGGCAGCGAAGCTCGAAAGCATGCTCGAGCAGATGGGCGAGGGCGAAGTGCAGAACCTGCCGCTCATCATCAAGGCGGACGTGCAGGGTTCGCAGGAAGCGCTCGTGCAGTCGCTGCTCAAGCTGTCGACCGACGAAGTGCGCGTGCAGATCGTGCACAGCGCGGTGGGCGGCATCAGCGAAAGCGACGTCAACCTCGCAACCGCATCGAAGGCCGTCATCATCGGCTTCAACACGCGTGCGGATGCTCAGGCTCGCAAGCTCGCCGAATCGAACGGCATCGACATCCGCTACTACAACATCATCTACGACGCAGTGGATGAGGTGAAGGCGGCGATGTCGGGCATGCTCGCGCCGGAGAAGCGCGAAGTCGTGACGGGCATGGTCGAGGTGCGCCAGGTATTCAAGGTGCCGAAGGTCGGCGCGGTCGCGGGCTGTATGGTCACGGACGGCGTCGTCAAGCGCACGTCGTCGGTGCGCGTGCTGCGCAACAACGTCGTGATCTTCACGGGCGAGCTCGATTCGCTGAAGCGCTTCAAGGACGACGTGAAGGAAGTGAAGCAGGGCTTCGAATGCGGTATGTCGATCAAGAACTTCAACGATATCGTCGAAGGCGATCAGTTCGAAGTGTTCGAGGTCACGGAAGTCGCGCGTACGCTGTAACATCGGCGTGACGGCTTGAATGGGCGGGTCGGGCTTGGGCCCGTCCCGCCCATTTTCATGAATGGTGTCGCGCGCAGCGCCGATCAACCGGATGACGGATTTATCATGTCTAAAAAACGCAGTTCTCCCAATCGCAACGTGCAGATCGCCGATCAGATCCAGCGTGATCTGTCGGAGCTCATCATGCGCGAAGTCAAGGACCCGCGCATCGGGATCGTCACGATCCAGTCGGTCGAGCTCACGCCCGACTACGCGCACGCGAAGATCTATTTCACCGCGCTCACGGGCAATCCCGCGGACACGCAGGACGCGCTCAATCACGCGGCCGGCCATCTGCACAATCTGCTCTTCAAGCGCCTGCACATTCATACGGTGCCGACGCTCCATTTCCATTACGACCAGACGATCGAGAAGGCCGTCGCGATGTCGCGCCTCATCGAAGAGGCAAACGCGACGCGTGCGAAGGACGACTGAGCATCGCACGAGCCCTTGCGCGTAGACCACATGACGACTGTTTCGCCTCGCCCCCGGATTCCGCGCCGCGCGCTCGACGGCGTGCTGCTGCTCGACAAGCCGGTTGGGCTTTCGAGCAACGATGCGCTGATGCGCGCCAAGCGCCTGTATCTTGCGAAGAAAGCGGGCCACACGGGCACGCTCGATCCGCTGGCATCGGGACTGCTGCCGCTTTGCTTCGGCGAAGCGACGAAGTTCTCGCAGGATCTGCTCGACGCCGACAAGACCTATGAAGCGACGATGCGCCTCGGCGTCCGCACGACGACAGGCGACGCAGAAGGCGATGTGCTCGACACGCGCGACGTGGCGTGCGACGAGGCCGCGGTTGCTGCGACGCTCGCGCGTTTCATCGGCGATATCGTGCAAGTGCCGCCGATGTACTCGGCGTTGAAGCGCGATGGCAAGCCGCTATACGAATATGCGCGTGCCGGTCAGACGGTCGAGCGCGAAGGGCGCACGGTGACGATTCGCTCGCTCGAGCTCCTGTCGTGTGCGCTGCCCGACGTGACGTTTCGCGTCACGTGCAGCAAGGGCACCTATGTGCGCACGCTCGCCGAGGACATCGGCGAAGCACTCGGCTGCGGCGCGCATCTGACGATGCTGCGCCGTACCGGTGTCGGGTCGCTCTCGCTCGAGCATGCGGTGACGCTCGATGCGCTCGACGCCGCGACGCAAGACGAGCGCGACGCGCGGCTCGCGCCGGTCGACGCGCTGCTGTCGACCTTCCCGCTCGTGAAGCTCGACGCGGCGCTCACGAAGCGTTTCCTGCACGGCCAGCGCCTGAAGCTCGCCGAACTGGCCGCGCGGCCCGATACGGACGAAGGCGCGCGCGTGCGCGTTTACGACGGCGACGATCGGCTGCTTGGCGTCGCGCGTGCGGTAGAAGGGGTGCTCGCGCCGGAACGGCTCGTCGTAACGGGCGAGTAGTCGTTGAGGCGGGTAGTGGTTGGGGAGGCCAGCATCGCCCCGCACACATGCAAGTCGATGTGCGATGCCGTGGGCCGATGATGGATACGCCGTCGCGCCACGCGGCATGCAGGGACGCAGCGCGCGCGATGTCGGCGTGATCGATTCGTCATTGTCAGCTAAGCAAAACGCTCGGCTCGAAGGCCGGGCGTTTTGCTTGGTGCGGCGCAAGCGGTGCGAGGCGTCGCTCAGTGCGCGGCCGACGCCGCCGCGCCCGAATCGCCGCTTCCCGCACGCTCGGGCTTCGTGATCCAGATGAGCGCGATCAGCAGCACGAAGATCGCGGCCGAGATGTAAAACAGGTCGTTCACGCCCAACTGCGCGGCCTGCTGCGTCGCGAGGTTGTTGATGAGCCCGTGCGCCTGCTCCCGCGTGAGGCCGAGCTGGCCCATCTGCGTGACCGCTTGATTGAACGTCGGGTTGTACGGATTCGCTTGTTCGACGAGCTGCGCGTGGTGGAAGTTGTTCCGGTGGTCCCACGCGGTCTGGAAGATCGACGTCCCGATGCCGCCGCACATGATCCGCACGAAGTTGGACAGACCCGACGCCGCCGGAATCCGGTGGCCGGGCAGGCCGGACAGCGTAATCGATACGAGCGGAATGAAGAAGCCCGCCATCGCGATGCCTTGCACGAAGGTCGGCGCCATCAGCGACCATTCGTCGACGCCCGTCGTGTAGCGTGAGCGCATCCAGAAGCACAGTGCGAACGTCAGGAACGCGGCCGTCGCGATGTAGCGCGGATCGGTGCGCGACAGAAACTTGCCCGTGAGCGGCGACAGCAGGATCGCGAAAAAGCCGACGGGCGCCATCACGAGCCCCGCGTCGGTCGCCGTGTAGCCGATCTGCGTTTGCAGCCATAGTGGCAGCAGCACGAGATTGCCGAAGTAGAGCCCGTAGCCGACCGACAGCGCGATCGTGCCGCCCGTGAAGTTGCGCATCCGGAACAGCGACAGATCGACGACCGGATGCTCGGCCGTCAATTCCCAGACGACGAAGAACGCAAACGCGATCAGTGCGGTGAGCGCGAGCACGACGATCGTCGTCGACGAAAACCAGTCGAGATCCTTGCCCTTGTCGAGCATGATCTGCAGCGAGCCGACCCAGATCACGAGGAGCGCGAGCCCGACGCCATCGATCGGCGCGCGGCGGACGGCAGACTCGCGGCTGCGATAGATCATCCACGTGACGGCCGCGGCGGCGAAGCCGACCGGAATGTTCACGTAGAAGATCCATGGCCACGAGTAATTGTCCGAGATCCAGCCGCCGAGAATCGGGCCGGCCACGGGCGCAATCAGCGTCGTCATTGACCACAGCGCGAGCGCCATCGGCGCTTTCGCGCGCGGATAGCTCGACAGCAGCAGCGCTTGCGACAGCGGGATCATCGGCCCGGCGACCGCGCCTTGCAGCACGCGCGACGCAAGCAGGAACGGCAGCGTCGGCGCAAGGCCGCACATCCACGACGAGATCACGAACAGGATGATCGACGCGAGGAAGAGGCGCACCTGGCCGAAGCGCTCGGTGAGCCAGCCCGTGAGCGGCACCGAGATCGCGTTCGCGACCGCGAACGACGTGATGACCCAAGTGCCCTGGTCGGACGACACGCCGAGGTCGCCCGAGATCGTCGGGATCGCGACGTTGGCAATCGACGTGTCGAGCACGTTCATGAACACGGCGAGCGATACCGCGATCGTGCCGAGTATGAGCTGTCCGCCGGTGAGCGGAGGAAGGGGAGCTTGTGGCTGTGCCATGCTTCGTGGTCCGGCCGAAAGGCGCTTACATCAGGTTCGACGTGCGGCCGGCGACCTTCGAGGCCGGCGTCGGCCCGCCCGAGCCGCCCGAGTTCGCCGCGATGATGCGCGCGATCTCCGCATTCGCTTCGTCGCCGTACTTCGCGAACACGTCGGTCTCGTACACGGTGTTCTGCACGTTGCCGAGCTGGTTGCCGCTTTCGTCCTTGATGTCGACGTCGACTTGCATCGACAGGCCGATCCGCAGCGGATGATCCTTCAGATCCTTCGGATCGAGCTCGACGCGCACGGGCAGACGCTGGACGACCTTGATCCAGTTGCCCGTCGCGTTCTGCGCCGGCAGCAGCGAGAACGCGGCGCCCGTGCCGGCCGAGAAGCCGATCACCTTGCCGTGGTACTTGACCGACGAGCCGTAGATGTCGGCCGTCAGCTCGACGGGCTGGCCGATCCGCATGTGCTTCAACTGCACTTCCTTGAAGTTCGCGTCGACCCACACGGCGGAGAGCGGTACGACCGACATCAGCGGCGTGCCCGGCGACACGCGCTGTCCGACCTGCACCGAGCGCTTCGCGACATAGCCGGTGACGGGCGCGGGCAGCGTGTTGCGCGCGTTGCTCAGGTACGCGTCGCGGACCTTCGCGGCGGAGGCGAGCACGTTCGGATGATCGGCGATCGTCGTGTTCGCGGTGAGCGCGCGATTCGACGCGAGCTGCTGTTCGGCGGCGTCGAGCGATGCCTGTGCGGCCTTCACCGCATCGCGCGCGTGCGAGATTTCTTCCTGCGACACGGCGCCCGTCTGCGCGACGGCGAGCCGGCGGCGCAGGTCGTCCTGTGCCTTCGACAGGTCCGACTGGCGCAGTGCGACCTGCGCGCGGTACTGGTCGTCGTTGACATAGAGGCCGCGCACCTGGCGCACCGTCTGCGCGAGGTTTGCCTCGGCCTGTTGCAGCGCGACTTGCGAATCGGCCGGGTCGAGCACGACGAGCGGGTCGCCTGCCTTCACGGTCTGCGTGTCGTCCGCCTTCACCGCGATCACGGTGCCCGTCACCTGCGGCGTGATCTGCACGACATTGCCGTTCACATAGGCGTCGTCGGTGGATTCGTGGAAGCGCGCGACGAGCAGGTAATAGAGGCCGTAGGCGATCGCGGCGATCGCGATCACCGCGACGAGCAGCGTCATCATCCGCTTGCGCTTGCCGTTGCTCTGCGGCTGCGCGGTCGCTGCGTTTTGTTGAGGGTCGCTCATGGCGAGTTTCTCCGTCTTCTATCTAAGGCGATTAAAGCGAGGGTCCGGATGGGTCCGGGAATTCAGTTCGACGCGTGCTGCGCGGAGGCGTCCGGCGTCGACGCGGGGGCGGGCGCGGCGAGCCGCGTGCCGGTCGCGTCGAAGCCGCCGCCGAGCGCTTTCACGAGGCCGATCTGCAGGTCGCGGCGGCGCATCTTCAGGTTCGTCACCATCTGCTCGGCGGCGAGCCGGTTGCTGTCCGCATTCAATACCTGCAGTTGCGGCGACAGGCCCGCCTTGTAGCGGATCACCGCGAGCTCGTATGCACGCGTCGACGCGTCGAGCGCGCGCTGCGCGTCGCCCATCTGCGTGTCGATCGAGCGGATCGACGCGACTTGCGTCGCGACGTCGTTCAGTGCATTGATCAGCGCCTGGTTGTAGTTCGCGACGGACAGATCGAAGTCGGCGTAGCGGCCCTTCAGCTGCGCGCGCAACGCGCCGCCGTCGAAGATCGGCAGATGGATCGCCGGACCGAATTGCGCCTGGCGGCTCGCGAAGTTCAGGAATTTGCCCCAGCCGAACGCATCGAAGCCGAAGCCCGCCGCGAGGTTGATGTCCGGGAAGAACTCGGCTTTCGCTTCCTTCACGTCGTGCATTGCAGCCTCGACCTGCCAGCGCGCGGCGACGATGTCCGGGCGGCGCGACACGAGATCGGCGGGCAGGTTGTCCGGCAGCGCGACCACGCTGCCCGGGCTCAGCACGGGCGCCGCGATTTTCAGCCCGCGGTCGGGGCCCTTGCCGAGCAGCGCGGCGAGCTGATAGCGCACGTTCGTGATCTGGCCGTCGAGATCGGACAGCGTCGACTGGCTCGTCGCGATGTTGCCGCGCGCGGTCTGGCGCTCGACGTTGGTGTCGAGGCCCGCGCCGACGCGGCCGTCGGTGATCTTGCCGACTGTCTGCCGGTTCGAGATCTCGTGCTCGGCGATGTCGCGCAGCGCGTAGAGCTGCGCGAGCTGGTTGTAGGTGCGCGCGACCGACGTCGCGAGCGTCACGCGCGCCTGCTGCATGTCGGCTTCGGCGGCCTTTTCCTGCGACACGGCCGAATGCAGGCGCGCGCGGTTCTTGCCCCACAGGTCGAGCTCCCAGGACGCGCTCGCGAGCGCGTTGTTCTCGCTGTACCACTGGCCGCCGTACGGCGGCGGGAAGAGGGCGTTGCCCGAGTACAGCTCGCGAGTCCACGAATACTTCGCGTCCGCCTGCGGCAGGAGCGTCGAGCGCGACGTCTCGATGTACGACGACGCCTTCGCGATTCGCGCCTGCGCTTGCGCGATCGTCGGATTGCCTTCGAGCGCTTCGTCGATCAGCTTCGGCAACTGCGGGTCGTCGAACTGGTTCGCCCAGTCGAGCGACGGCCACCGGCCGCCTTGCGCCGGCAGGCTCTGCGCGCTTTCGAACTGCGTCGCGGGGGCCATTGCCTTGTCGCTCTTGATGCCGAAATAGTTCGCGCATCCCGCGAGCGCGAGCGCGGCGACCGCGACGGCCGTGGCGGTCCGGCAGGCGGACAACGGGAAGGTTTTCATCGCTGGGTATCCTGACTCGGAATCTGACTCGGAATGAATAGTGGACACTGCAAGGATTTCCTTACATTTATCTGTCTGAATTACTTGTTGTGGCAATATTTACGACGGGCTTCCGCCCGTACCCGGACATTCGCCCGAATTGACGAGAATGCGACGCAGCATGCTTTTGAGGAAGCCGACTTCCTCGGGCGTGAAGCCGTCGAGCACCTGATCGAGCACGCTGCGGAAGATTGCCGGCATGCGCCTCGTGAGTTCGCGTCCCTCGTCGGTCAGTTCGAGCCGCACGACGCGCCGGTCCTCGCTGCTGCGCACCCGTTGCAGCAGGCCGCGCTTCTCGACGCGGTCGAGCAGGCGCGTGATCGCGCTGGCGTCGATGCCGTACTCGCGCGCGAGCTCGGCCGCCGTCGAGCATTTGCCGACGGCGAGCATGAACAGCATGGTCGCCTGCGTGCCAGTGATGCCGAGCTCCGTCTGCGTGCGCTGCGTGACCATGTTCGTCATCAGCGATTTCACGCGCGACATCAGATAGCCGACGCTGTCGTTGATCTGGTACAGGGACAGATCCAGATCATGCTGTGAAGAAGAGGGATCCGACATAAATTCTCTGAGGCTGCAATAGTTGACTAGGCAGCAGTATAGGCGCGATTAGTTGCTGCGGCAAATGTTAATTGAAGCTCGATTTGGATGCAGAACTGCAAAAATGGCCCTGACGCGAGTGGGCCCTTCGGCGACCGGGCGCATGGTGGCGCCGATGCCTCATCGCAACGGGCGGCTCAGCTTGCGACATCTTGACGTGCTATAATTTCAGGCTTTCCAAGCTGCAAACCGCGCGCGCATCGGGCAACGGTGCGCGCGCATTTGCGCGTTCCATCCGTTTTCAGGTTTCTATGACCCGCGCCCTTCGCAACATCGCCATCATCGCCCACGTCGACCACGGCAAGACGACGCTCGTCGACCAACTGCTTCGCCAGTCCGGCACCTTTCGCGAGAACCAGCAGGTCGCCGAGCGGGTGATGGATTCGAACGACATCGAAAAGGAGCGCGGGATCACGATTCTCGCGAAGAACTGCGCGGTCGAGTACGACGGCACGCACATCAACATCGTCGACACGCCGGGACACGCGGACTTCGGCGGTGAAGTGGAGCGCGTGCTGTCGATGGTCGACTCGGTGCTCCTCCTCGTCGACGCGGTCGAAGGCCCGATGCCGCAGACCCGCTTCGTGACGAAGAAGGCGCTCGCGCTCGGTCTCAAGCCGATCGTCGTCGTCAACAAGATCGACCGTCCGGGCGCGCGGATCGACTGGGTGATCAACCAGACGTTCGACTTGTTCGACAAGCTCGGCGCGACCGAAGAGCAGCTCGATTTTCCGATCGTCTACGCGTCGGGCCTGAACGGCTACGCATCGCTCGATCCGGCCGCGCGCGACGGCGACATGCGTCCGCTGTTCGAGGCGATCCTCGAGCACGTGCCGGTGCGTCCGGCCGATCCGGACGCACCGCTGCAGTTGCAGATCACGTCGCTCGACTATTCGACGTACGTCGGCCGGATCGGCGTCGGCCGCATCACGCGCGGGCGCATCAAGCCCGGCATGCCGGTCGTGATGCGCTTCGGCCCGGAAGGCGACGTGCTGAGCCGCAAGATCAACCAGGTGCTGTCGTTCGAGGGGCTCGAGCGCGTGCAGGTCGAGTCGGCCGAGGCGGGCGACATCGTGCTCATCAACGGCATCGAGGACGTCGGCATCGGCGCGACGATCTGCGCGGTCGACACGCCTGAGGCGCTGCCGATGATCACCGTCGACGAGCCGACGCTGACGATGAACTTCCTCGTCAATTCGTCGCCGCTCGCGGGCCGCGAAGGCAAGTTCGTGACGAGCCGCCAGATCCGCGACCGCCTGATGAAGGAACTGAACCACAACGTCGCGCTGCGCGTGAAGGACACGGGCGACGAAACGGTGTTCGAAGTGTCGGGCCGCGGCGAGCTGCACCTGACGATCCTGGTCGAGAACATGCGCCGCGAAGGCTACGAGCTCGCGGTGTCGCGTCCGCGCGTCGTGATGCAGGAAGTCGACGGCGTCAAGCACGAACCGTACGAACTCCTGACGGTCGACCTCGAAGACGAGCATCAGGGCGGCGTGATGGAGGAACTCGGCCGCCGCAAGGGCGAGATGCTCGACATGGTGTCGGACGGGCGCGGCCGCACGCGTCTCGAATACCGGATTCCGGCGCGCGGCCTGATCGGCTTCCAGGGCGAATTCCTCACGCTCACGCGCGGCACGGGCCTGATGAGCCACATCTTCGATGCGTACGCGCCGGTCAGGGAAGGTTCGGTCGGCGAGCGCCGCAACGGCGTGCTGATCTCGCAGGACGACGGCGCGGCGGTTGCCTATGCGCTGTGGAAGCTGCAGGATCGCGGCCGCATGTTCGTGAAGCCGGGCGACGCGCTCTATGAGGGCATGATCATCGGCATCCACAGCCGCGACAACGACCTGGTCGTGAACCCGATCAAGGGCAAGCAGCTGACCAACGTGCGCGCGTCGGGCACCGACGAAGCGGTGCGCCTCGTGCCGCCGATCCAGATGTCGCTCGAATACGCGGTCGAGTTCATCGACGACGACGAGCTCGTCGAGGTGACGCCGCAATCGATCCGCCTGCGCAAGCGTCACCTGAAGGAGCACGAGCGTCGCCGCGCGAGCCGCGAGGCCGAAGCCGGCTGAACGTTCGCCGGGCGTTGTCCGCGCGTCGCACCGCCTCCTCCGCGACGCATCGAAAGAGCCGCCTTCGGGCGTAATGCCGTTCAGTTAAGATCAAAAAGGCTGCTCCGATTAATACCGGAGCGGCCTTTTTCCTTGGTTCTGCAAGGCTAGGCCGCTGCGAACCGCGCTTAACTGAACGGCATTACGCCTTCGGGCGGCTTTTTCGCATGCGCGGAAAGAGGGTGGGCGCGCCGTTTGAAAAACAGTGTTGCATGCCGTCGCCGGAATGATCGCGAACCGCGCGAAAGCCCGTCGGGACGGGCTTTCAGGGTGCTATCGCCGTGCTCGCCGCAGGGTTTTCTGTGATATGCTGCGCGCACGCAAGTTTTAGGTCCTTCCAAGCAAGACTTGATTCGCGCAATCCGCTAAACGGTCAGGCCGTGTCGCGGAAGGTTGAGTAACCCGCTATTTCTCGAGAAGCTCGAAGAAAGGTGAGCGTCAAATGTCAGATGTAATGAAGCAGTTCCAGCTGAACTCGTATTTGTTCGGCGGCAACGCTTCGTATGTTGAAGAACTGTACGAAGCCTATTTGGATAATCCGGCGTCGGTGCCGGAAAACTGGCGCGAATATTTCGACGCACTGCAAAATGTTCCCGCGACCGACGGTTCCAACGCGAGCGACGTGGCCCACAATCCGATCGTCGAATCGTTCGCGCAGCGCGCGAAGGCCAATGCTTTCATCCCGCGCGAAAGCGGCGGCAACCTCGCTACCGCTCGCAAGCAAGTTCACGTTCAGTCGCTCATCAGCGCTTATCGCTTCCTCGGCTCGCAATGGGCCAATCTCGATCCCCTGAAGCGCCGCGAGCGTCCCGCGATTCCCGAGCTGGAACCCGCGTTCTACGATTTCTCCGAAGCCGACCTCGACCAGACGTTCAGCGCGAGCAACCTGTATTTCGGTTTCGAGCAGGCATCGCTGCGCGACATCGTCAAGGGTCTGCGCGACACGTACTGCGGCACGATCGGCGCGGAGTTCATGTACATCGGCGACCCTGAGCAGAAGCGCTGGTGGCAGGATCGCCTCGAGACGATCCGCGCGACGCCGAACTTCTCGGCTGACAAGAAGAAGCACATCCTGAACCGCCTGACGGCCGCCGAAGGCCTCGAGCGCTACCTGCACACGAAGTACGTCGGCCAGAAGCGCTTCTCGCTCGAAGGCGGCGAGAGCTTCATCGCGTCGATGGACGAAGTCGTTCAGCACGCGGGCTCGAAGGGCGTACAGGAAATCGTCATCGGCATGGCGCACCGCGGCCGTCTGAACGTGCTCGTGAACACGCTCGGCAAGATGCCGGCCGATCTCTTCGCCGAATTCGAAGGCAAGCACGTCGACGATCTGCCTGCAGGCGACGTGAAGTATCACAAGGGCTTCTCGTCGGACGTCTCGACGGAAGGCGGCCCGGTTCACCTGTCGCTCGCGTTCAACCCGTCGCACCTCGAAATCGTCAACCCGGTGGTCGAAGGTTCCGCGAAGGCGCGGATGGACCGCCGCGGCGACGCCGACGGTCTGCAAGTGCTGCCCGTGCAGATCCACGGCGACGCGGCGTTCGCGGGCCAGGGCGTCGTGATGGAAACGCTGAACCTCGCGCAGACGCGCGGCTACGGCACGCACGGCACGCTGCACATCGTCATCAACAACCAGATCGGCTTCACGACGTCGGACCCGCGCGATTCGCGCTCGACGCTGTACTGTACCGACGTCGTCAAGATGATCGAGGCGCCGGTGCTGCACGTGAACGGCGACGATCCGGAAGCGGTCGTGCTCGCGACGCGGATCGCGATCGACTACCGGATGCAGTTCCACAAGGATGTCGTGATCGACATCGTCTGCTTCCGCAAGCTCGGCCACAACGAGCAGGACACGCCTGCCGTCACGCAGCCGCTGATGTACAAGAAGATCGCGCAGCACCCGGGCACCCGTGCGCTGTACGCAGAGAAGCTCGTCCAGCAGGGCGTGATCACGGCTGAAGAAGGCGACGGCTTCGTGAAGGCGTACCGCAAGGCGATGGACGACGGCCATCACACGGTCGATCCGGTGCTGTCGAACTACAAGAGCAAGTACGCGGTCGACTGGATGCCGTTCCTGAACCGCAAGTGGACTGACGCGGCCGACACCGCGGTGCCGCTCGCCGAGCTGAAGCGCCTCGGCGAACGCATCACGACGGTGCCCGAGAACTTCAAGGTCCACCCGCTCGTCGAGCGCGTGATCAACGACCGTCGCGCGATGGCGCGCGGCGAGCAGCCGCTCGACTGGGGCATGGGCGAGCACCTCGCGTTCGCATCGCTCGTCGCGTCGGGCTACGCCGTGCGACTGACCGGCCAGGACTCGGGCCGCGGCACGTTCACCCACCGTCACGCGGTGCTGCACGACCAGAACCGCGAGCGCTGGAACGACGGCACCTACGTGCCGCTGCAGAACATCGCCGAAGGCCAGGCGAAGTTCACGGTGATCGACTCGGTGCTGTCGGAAGAGGCGGTGCTGGGCTTCGAATACGGCTACTCGACCGCCGAGCCGAACACGCTCGTCGCGTGGGAAGCGCAGTTCGGCGACTTCGTCAACGGCGCGCAGGTCGTGATCGACCAGTTCATCTCGTCGGGCGAAGTGAAGTGGGGCCGCGTGTCGGGTCTGACGATGCTGCTGCCGCACGGCTACGAAGGCCAGGGTCCGGAGCACTCGTCGACTCGCATCGAGCGTTTCCTGCAGCTCTGCGCGGATCACAACATGCAAGTGGTGCAGCCGACGACGCCGGCGCAGATTTTCCATCTGCTGCGCCGTCAGATGATCCGCCTGTTCCGCAAGCCGCTCGTCGTGGCGACGCCGAAGTCGCTGCTGCGCCACAAGGAAGCGGTGTCGGACCTGTCGGAGCTGGCGAAGGGCTCGTTCCAGCCGGTGCTGGGCGAAATCGACGGCGGCATCGACGCGAAGAAGGTCAAGCGCGTGCTGATCTGTTCGGGCCGCGTGTACTACGACCTCGTCGCGCATCGCCGCGAAGCGAAGGCGAACGACGTCGCGATCGTCCGGATCGAGCAGCTCTATCCGTTCGCGCACAAGCAGTTTGAAGCGGAGATGAAGAAGTTCGAGAATGCGACGGAAGTGGTCTGGGTGCAGGACGAGCCGCAAAATCAGGGGCCGTGGTTCTACGTCGAACACCACCTGAAGGAAGGTATGAAGGAAGGGCAGAAGCTCGCGTACAGCGGCCGCCCGGCTTCCGCCTCGCCGGCCGTCGGCTATTACGCGAAGCACTACGAGCAGCAGAAGGCCCTCATCGAAGGCGCATTCGGCCGCTTGAAGAGCGCATCGATCGCGAAATAAAGAGACGTAGCGAAGCGGGAAGGCGCGGTGCGCTTTCCCGCACGCTTTCGATCGCAGGCGCCGTGCGCCGCGACTCCCGACAGCGCGCGCAGACGTCTCGTCATTACCCAGATTAAGCATCCAGGAAATTCAAATGGCTATCGTAGAAGTCAAAGTCCCCCAGCTCTCCGAATCGGTTTCGGAAGCGACCATGCTGCAGTGGAAGAAGAAGCCCGGCGAAGCCGTCGCGCAAGACGAAATCCTGATCGAGCTCGAGACCGACAAGGTCGTCCTCGAAGTGCCGGCGCCCGCCGCGGGCGTGCTCGCGCAAGTGCTGCAGAACGATGGTGACACGGTCGTCGCCGACCAGCTGATCGCGACGATCGACACCGAAGCGAAGGCGGGCGCCGCCGCGGCTGCGGCAGGCGCCGCCGAAGTCCAGCCGGCAGCCGCGCCCGCTGCCGCACCGGCCGCGCAACCGGCTGCCGCCGCTGCGTCGAGCACGGCTGCCGCAGCACCGTCCGCCGCGAAGCTGATGGCCGAGAAGGGTCTCGCCGCAGGCGACGTCGCCGGCTCGGGCCGCGACGGCCGCATCACGAAGGGCGACGTGCTGTCCGCGGGCAGCGCGCCGAAGGCCGCTCCGGCCGCCGCGCGGGCGTTGGCCGCCGCGAAGCCGGCGCTGCCGGAAGTGAAGGTGCCGGCGTCGGCGACGACGTGGCTCAACGACCGTCCGGAACAGCGCGTGCCGATGTCGCGTCTGCGCGCGCGCATCGCCGAGCGTCTGCTCGAGTCGCAGCAGACGAACGCGATCCTGACGACGTTCAACGAAGTGAACATGCAGCCTGTCATGGACCTGCGTGCGAAGTACAAGGACAAGTTCGAGAAGGAACACGGCGTGAAGCTCGGCTTCATGTCGTTCTTCGTGAAGGCCGCGGTCCACGCGCTGAAGAAGTTCCCGCTCGTGAATGCGTCGATCGACGGTAACGACATCGTCTACCACGGCTACTTCGACATCGGCATCGCGGTCGGTTCGCCGCGCGGCCTCGTCGTGCCGATCCTGCGCAACGCGGATCAGCTGAGCCTCGCCGAGATCGAGAAGAAGATCGCCGAATTCGGCCAGAAGGCGAAGGACGGCAAGCTGTCGATCGACGAAATGACGGGCGGTACGTTCTCGATCTCGAACGGCGGCGTGTTCGGCTCGATGCTGTCGACCCCGATCATCAACCCGCCGCAGTCGGCAATCCTCGGCGTGCATGCGACGAAGGAGCGCCCGGTCGTCGAGAACGGCCAGATCGTGATCCGTCCGATCAACTACCTCGCG
Source organism: Burkholderia mayonis (assembly GCF_001523745.2). Taxonomy (NCBI): domain Bacteria; kingdom Pseudomonadati; phylum Pseudomonadota; class Betaproteobacteria; order Burkholderiales; family Burkholderiaceae; genus Burkholderia; species Burkholderia mayonis. The sequence goes on along the minus strand of NZ_CP013386.1, from coordinate 2,161,070 downwards.
CTGTCGTACGACCACCGGATCATCGACGGCCGCGAAGCGGTGCTGTCGCTCGTCGCGATGAAGGACGCGCTCGAAGATCCGGCGCGCCTGCTGCTCGACCTGTAAGCACGCTTTTACCGCATCGAACCGCTGCGGCGAGCCGCGCGGGCGCCCCTTCCCGGGCGCCCGTTCGGCGCGCCGCAGCCAAATCAAAGGATTGTCATGTCGAAGGAATTTGACGTCGTCGTGATCGGCGCCGGCCCTGGCGGCTACATCGCGGCGATCCGCGCCGCGCAGTTGGGCAAAACGGTTGCCTGCATCGAAAAATGGAAGAACCCGGCGGGCGCGCTGAAGTTGGGCGGCACGTGCCTGAACGTTGGCTGCATCCCGTCGAAGGCGCTCCTCGCCTCGTCGGAAGAGTTCGAGAAGGCGTCGCATCACCTCGCCGACCACGGCATCAGCGTCGGCGACGTGAAGATGGACGTCGCGAAGATGATCGGCCGCAAGGATGCGATCGTCGAGAAGATGACGGGCGGAATCGAGTTCCTGTTCAAGAAGAACAAGATCACGTGGCTGAAGGGCCACGGCAAGTTCACCGGCAAGACCGACGCCGGCGTGCAGATCGAAGTGAGCGGCGAAGGCGAAACCGAAATCGTCACCGCGAAGAACGTGATCATCGCGACGGGCTCGAAGGCACGCCATCTGCCGAACGTGCCGGTCGACAACAAGATCGTCGCGGACAACGAAGGCGCGCTGACGTTCGATGCGGTGCCGAAGAAGCTCGCCGTGATCGGCGCGGGCGTGATCGGCCTCGAGCTCGGCTCGGTGTGGCGTCGCCTCGGCGCCGAAGTGACGGTGCTCGAAGCGCTGCCGGCATTCCTCGGCGCGGCCGACGAAGCGCTCGCCAAGGAAGCGGCGAAGCTGTTCAAGAAGCAGGGCCTCGACATCAACCTCGGCGTGAAGATCGACGAAGTGAAGGCGGGCGCGAGCGGCGTGTCGATCGCGTACACGGACAAGGACGGCAGCGCGAAGACGCTCGAAGCGGATCGCCTGATCGTGTCGATCGGCCGCGTGCCGAACACCGACAACCTCGGCCTCGAAGCGATCGGCCTGAAGGCGAACGAGCGCGGCTTCATCGACGTCGACGACCACTGCCGCACCGCGGTGCCGAACGTCTACGCGATCGGCGACGTCGTGCGCGGCCCGATGCTCGCGCACAAGGCAGAAGACGAAGGCGTGCTCGTCGCGGAAGTGATCGACGGCCAAAAGCCGCACATCGACTACAACTGCATTCCGTGGGTGATCTACACCGAGCCGGAAATCGCGTGGGTCGGCAAGACCGAGCAGCAACTGAAGGCGGAAGGCCGCGAGATCAAGTCGGGCAAGTTCCCGTTCTCGATCAACGGCCGCGCGCTCGGCATGGGCCGTTCGGACGGTTTCGTGAAGATGATCGCCGACGCGAAGACGGACGAACTGCTCGGCGTGCACGTGATCTCGCCGAACGCGTCGGACTTGATCGCCGAAGCCGTGGTCGCGATGGAATTCAAGGCGGCGTCGGAAGACATCGCCCGGATCTGCCATCCGCACCCGTCGTTGTCCGAAGTGATGCGCGAAGCGGCGCTCGCCGTCGACAAGCGCTCGCTCAACAGCTAAGCGCGAAAACGCAGCACCGCGCGCCGGCCGTCGCGGCCGGCGTCGCAGTTTCTCGGCGAAGGCGGGCGGGGTTTCCCGCTCGCCTTCGTTTTTGCCGGTTTGCATGATGAACGTCACCGAATACTACGAGCACGAGCTGAAGACGCGCGGCTATCAGTCCGATGCCGCGCAGCGCGCCGCGGTCGAACGCCTGCAGCGCTGTTATGGCGAATGGGTCGCCTACAAGGCGCGTCGCTCGAATGCGTTCAAGAAACTCGTCATTCGCCCGGATCTGCCGCGCGGCGTCTACATGTGGGGCGGCGTCGGGCGCGGCAAGAGCTTCCTGATGGACAGCTTCTATGCGGTCGTGCCGGTGCAGCGCAAGACGCGGCTGCATTTCCACGAATTCATGCGCGAAGTGCATCGCGAGCTCGAGGAGCTCAAAGGGCAGGCCGATCCGCTCGACGAGCTCGCGCGCCGCATCGCGAAGCGCTATCGGCTCATCTGCTTCGACGAATTTCACGTGTCGGACATCGCCGATGCGATGATCCTGTACCGGCTGCTCGACCGGCTGTTTTTGAATGGCGTGCAGTTCGTGATGACGTCCAATTACGATCCGGACGATCTGTACCCCGACGGATTGCATCGCGACCGCATGCTGCCGGCGATCGCGCTCTTGAAGGACAAGCTCGACGTGCTGAACGTCGACGCAGGCATCGACTACCGGCAGCGCACGCTCACGCAGGTGCGGATGTATCACACGCCGCTCGGCGCGGAAGCCGATCGCGCGCTGCGCCATGCGTTCGCGCAGCTCGCCGCGGTGCCCGACGAGAGCCCGATCCTGCACATCGAAAAGCGCGAGATCAAGGCGCTGCGCCGCGCGGACGGCGTCGTCTGGTTCGATTTCGCGACGCTCTGCGGCGGCCCGCGCTCGCAGAACGACTATCTCGAGCTCGCGAGCCGCTTCCATGCGATCGTGCTGTCCGAGGTGCCGCAGATGTCGCCGCGGATGGCGTCCGAGGCGCGCCGCTTCACGTGGCTCATCGACGTGCTGTACGACCACAAGGTCAAGCTGCTGATGTCGGCCGCGGTGCCCGCAGAGGATCTGTACATCGAAGGACCGATGGCGAACGAATTCAGCCGGACGGTCTCGCGCATCGTCGAAATGCAGTCGAAGGAGTATCTCGAGACGCCGCGACGCCTGATCGATACGTCGCTGACCTGATCCGACCCGACTGGCCGACGGTTGCATATTGCACGGCGCGAACCCCGAACGACCCGACCCGAATTCGAAAAAGCACGCCAGACGGTTAACTTCGGTTAATTCGGTATTAACTATTCTTAAATCGGCATGCGCGTCGTATCCAATGCCGATTCGTCTCGATATCGTTGCGTCATGTTCTTCACGAACGGAGAGACACATGACGCCGTATCGCGATATCAATGATGAGGAGTGGCAGCGCGTCGCTCCGTTGCTGCCCGAGCTGCGTCCGCGCAAGGAGTTGCGCGGCAGGCCGCTCGCGGATACGCGCGCGGTGCTGAACGGCGTGCTGTGGGTGATTTACAGCGGCGCGAACTGGTCGGCGATGCCGCGCCGTTTTCCCGCGTATCAGACGTGTCATCGCCGCTTCAAGGCGTGGCACGACTCAGGCGCGTTGAAGCGCGTGCTGGTCGAGCTGTTCGGCGCAGAAAGCGACGATCTGAGCGAGCTGATGGCGATGCGCATGCGGACGCATACGCGCTCGAAAGCGGCGGAAGCGCGCAGCGGCGGAGCGTCGACGACATCGACCGCGCCTCGCCGCGATCGCGCGCTCGAGCACATGATCTGACGCGACGCGCGCATGAAAAAACCGGCCTGGCGGAAATGCACAGGCCGGTTTTGTTTTGCCGCCAGCGTTCGCGAAACGCAGAACGCGAGCGTCGACAAGCCGCGCTTGTCGACGTCAAACGGGCTTATTGCGCAGCGCGCATCCAGGTCTGCGAGCGACCGAGCAGCGACACGCCGATGTAGCCGCGCACGACGAGCTTCTGGCCGCCTTCTTCGAGCTTCATCTTGCATTTGTAGACCTTGCCGTTTTCCGGGTCGAGGATGTTGCCGCCGTCCCAGCCGTCGCCTTCCTTCTTCATCGCCTTGATGATCGTCATGCCCTTGATCAGCTGATCCTTGCGTTCGTCGGTGCACGCGGTGCAGCGGCGATCCGGCGTGTCGTTCTCGCCGAGGCCCTTGAGAACCTTGCCCGACAGCTCGCCGCTCGAGTCTTCGCTGATTTGCACGAGCGCCTTCGGCTTGCCCGTGTGGTCGTCGATCGTCTGCCACGTGCCGATCGGGCTGTCCGCTTGAGCGAATGCGCTCGCAGCGCATGCGAGGAGCGCGCCTGCAACGGTGATCGAGCGCAGTGAACGGGTCATTTGAAACATGTCTTCCTCCTTGGATCGCACAATGTCATTTTCATCGGGCTCGCGGGCCGTTTGCGTCGAACGGCGATGCGTGCGAGCTTCGCGCAGAATACGTGAATCCGCGCGCCGCGTTTGATACAAGTGCTTCTAATCGACGTGAAGATGTGAAGTGAAAACGGAAGCGGCCCGTCGCATGACGGGCCGCGTGCGCGAAGCGAAGCGGGAAGGGCGCGAGCGCGTCAGTAGAGCTGATAGGAGAACGACGCATTCACGCGCGGGCTGCGCGATGCGCTCTCGATCGGCGAGTCGCCGACGGGCTTCGCGATCGACACGTCGAGGTTGTAGAAGCGGCTGTCGGTCAAGCGCACGCCGAGCCCGACCGACGACAGCCTGCGCGGCACCGGCGTGCCCGAATGCAGATACACGCGCGCCATGTCGTATACGACGTATGGCGTGATGTTCTTCAGATACGTGAAGCCCGGCGCGAATGCGCGATTGAGCTCGAGCGACGCGCCCCAGCCGGAATCCCCAGACGTCTCGCCCGGCTGATAGCCGAGCGCGAAGCGCTGCGCGCCGAACGAGATCTGCTCGGTGGTCGGCAACGAATCGGGGCTGTACTGGCCGGTGAGCTGCACGGTCGAGCCGATCTTGAACGGCCACTCATTCGTCTGCACGAACGTCGCGCCCGTGCGCACGAACGTCGTCGATGCTGGATTCGTCGCGGTGACGCCGGGAATGTTCGTGATGCCCGATTTCGACGCGCCGAGAATGTCGAACGCCTTCGCGACGTTGAAGCTCAGCTTCTGGACCTGCTTCGGCTGCACGCTCGTGTAGTCGAGCTGCATCTGCAGCACGCGCACTTGCGAGCGCGTGCCGATCATCGCACCCGTGATCTGGTTCTGGTAGCGATCTTCGCTGTGCGACGCGTAGCCCGACACCGTGCCGAGCAGGCTGCGCTGGTTGCTCAGCATCAGCGGATAGGATGCGGACAGGCCGAGCTTGTCGTTGATGACGGTGCGCTGGACGTTCGGCAGCACCGTCTGGTCGACCGACGGATTGCCACGGTAGTGACTCGCGTCGAGACGTGTGACGAGGCCGTTGCTGCCGATCGGCACGGCGCCGTTGAACGACACGTACGTCTGGTTGTTCGGGCCTTTCGGGAAGAGGGCGGAGATGCTCATCTGCTCGCCGAGCGAGGTGAGGCCGTTCTCGGTCACCGTAAAGAGCCCCTGCAAGCCGGGGTTGTTCGTGTTGAGCCCCGCGCTTACGTTGAACGGCTTGCGATCGACGTTGAGCTCGAGCGTCGTCGCGCCGTCGGTGTTCTGCGGCGGCGGCACGTTCGCCTTCACCGTGACGCCGGGCAAGAGGCCGAACGTGTTCACATAGCGCTCGAACGTCGCGCGGCGCAGCGGCCGGTCGTCCATGATGTGCGCGGCGATCGCGCGGACCTTCGGCTCCATCGCGCCGGGCCGGCCGGTGATCTTCACGTTCGCGACGTAGCCTTCGACGACCGTCACGCGCACGACGCCGCCTTCGAACGTCTGCGCGGGGATGAACGCGAACGACAGTGCGTAGCCGCGCGCCTGATACAGCTTCGTCACGCCGTTCGCCATTTCGATCAACTGGCCGATCGTGATGTCCTTGCCGACGAGCGGTGTGAAGCGCTGCGAGATCTCTTCGAACGGAATCGACTTGACGCCTTCGACCTGGAACGAAGTCGGCGTCAGATGGCGGGCGAGCAGCGCCTGCACCTGGACTTCCTGCGGCGCGACCTGCACGGTCACGCTCGGCCGCTGCGGCGTGTTGATTTGCGGCAGCGATTCGAGCGGGTTGCCGCCCGACCGGCTTTGCGCGTGCGCGGCGCCGGCGGCCGCAACGAGCGCGAGCAACAGCATCCAAGATTCGTGTCTGGATTTCATTGTGATTCCTCGTGGGCCTCTTTGTGCTTGTGATCTTCTAATGCAGATGCGCGGCATATCGCGCGCCGCGCATCGTGGTCTTCCGTTGTTCCAATCCGATTGCGCGCTCCCCGCCGGAGGGGGCGCGCAGTGCTTCGTATCACTTACTAATGCTGCCCAGCGTCCCGAGGGTGTTCGTCACCGGTGCGAGGAGCCCGGTCGAGCTGCCCGTCGACGAGGTCGCGCTGCCCGTGAGCGACGTGATGGGGGCGAGCGGATTCGTGCCGCCGCTCGATCCCGTCGCGCCCGTGAGCGCGCCCGTGACAGTATTCAGCAAACCGGTAACGGGCGCGAGCGGGTTTGTACTACCACCCGTGCCGCCGCTCACGAGGCTCGTGACCGGTGCGAGCGGATTGCTCGCGCCGCCGGACGTGGCGCTCCCGCCGAGTGCGCCTCCGCCGAGGCTCGACAACACGCCGCTCAGCGGGTTGCTAAGCGTGGAGCCCGAGCCCGAACCGGTGGCGACCGTTGCCGTCGAGCCGCCGACGAGACTCGTGATGAGACCCGGGATCGGCGCCGCTCCGTTCGGTGCGGCGGGATTGACGAGGCCGCCCGTGTTCGTCACGGTGTTGCCGACCGACGACACGAGCTGGCCGACGTCGCCGACGAGCGGCTGCGACGACGTACCCGCGATCTGATGGCCGGCCGAGCTGATCGCGCCGCCGACTTGCTGCAGCAGGCCCGACACCGGCTGGCCGACGCCCGTCGTCGTGCCGACCGTCTGAGTGACCTGGCCCGCCGTGATGACGAGCGGCGTCACGGCCGAGCTGATCGGCTGCGTGATCTGCTGGACGGGACCTGTCGACAGCGCGTTGCCGAGCATCGTGCCGGCCGCGTTCACGCCGTTCGCCGCCGTCGCGAGCGCGCCTGCGACGGGCGTCGTGACGGGCGAAAGCGGTGCGAGCGGGCCCGTGCCGACAGCCTGCACGGTCTGGCTGAGACCTTGCACGGTGTTGCTCGCCGCGCTCACGACGTTGCCGAGGCCGGCGACCGTCGTGCCGACCGGATTCTGCGTCGAGCCTATCTGGCCGAGGCCGTTGCTCACCGCGTCCGCCGCGGCGTTGAGGATGCCGCCCGTGCTGCCGACCGTCGCGCCGACGCCTTGCGTGACGCCGCTGCCGAGGCCCGGCACGCTCGTCGAGCCGATCGTGTTGCCGAGATCGGTCGCGGTCTTGCCGAGCGTGTTGACGACGCCGGACGTGCCGGTCGCGGTCGGCGTCGGGTTATTCGGGTTGGTCGGCGTCGTCTTGCCGCCGCTGCCGCTGTCGCCCGCGGACGGTGGCGCGGCGATGTCGCTGCCGCCGCACGCGGCGAGTACGCACGCGGTCGCGAGCGCGGTGAGCGGAACGCGCCAGGCCGCAAGCGCGGACGACGGAACGAAACGTTGCTGATTCATGATGCTGCTCCTCGCTGTCTTTTTTGATGCTGGGTGGGCGCCGGCCCGGTTTACTTCTTGATGCCGCCGAGCAGGCCGCCGACGAGCGACGTGACGGGCGACAGCAGGTTGGTCGACCCGCTCGTGCCGCTGCTCGTGCCGGTCAGTGGCGCGGTGAGGCTCGCGACAGGGTTCGTCGCGGCGGTCGTCGAGCTCGTCGTCGGCGCGGTCGTCGCGCCGCCGAGTGCGCCCGTCGCGGTCGACACGAGGTTCGTGACCGGGGCGAGCGGGCTCGTCGACGTCGTGCCGCCGGTGGCGCCCGCGAGCGCGCCCGTGACGGTCGACACGAGGCCGGTGACGGGGGCGAGCGGGTTGCTCGACGTCGTGCCGCCGGTGGCACCCGTGAGCGCGCCCGTGACGGTCGACACGAGGCCGGTGACGGGGGCGAGCGGATTGCTCGTCGACGTGCCGCCTGCTGCGCCCGTGAGCGCGCCCGTCACCGTCGACACGACGTTCGTCAGCGGAGCGAGCGGAGTGCCCGAGGTCGCTCCGCCGACGCCGCTCAGCGTGCCCGTCAGGCTGCCGACCGCGGCTGTGATCGGCGCGAGCGGATTCGTCGAGCCGGTGCCGCCCGTCAGCAGGCCGCCGACCGACGTGATCGTGTTGCCGGTTGCCGACACCGTCTGGCCGAGGCTCGTCGTGACCGGATTGCTGCCCGTCTTCGTGATCAGCGCGCCGGCCTGGTTCAGGCCGCCGCCGATCGTGCCGAGCAGCGTGTTGACGGGCGCGCCGAGGCCCGTCACGTTGCCGACCGTTTGCGTCGTGCCCGTGACCATCGACGTGATCGGCGTGATCGCCGAGCTGACCGTTTGCGTCAGTTGCTGGACGGGGCCCGTCGACAGTGCGGTGGTGAGCGTCGTGCCGCCTGCGGTGATTGCGTTGCCGAGCGTGCTGACCGCACCGCCGAGCGGCGACGTGAGGGGCGACAGCGGCGCGAGCGGGCCCGTGCCGAGGCTCGTGACGAGGTTGCCCGTTTGCGTGACGGCGCCGCCCAGCTGGCTGACCACGCCGCCCGTGCTTGCGACGGTCGTGCCGATCGGGTTCGTCGACGAGCCGAGCTGGCCGATGCCGCTCGTCACGCCCGTGCCAAGCGCGCTGACGGCGCCGCCGAGGTTCTGGACGATGCCGCCGAGCGCTTGCGTCGTCTGCGGGTTCGCGCCGGGCAGCGTCTGGCTGCCGACGACGGTACCGACACCCGACACGGTCGAGCCGACGCCGCCGATGATGCCGCCCGTGTTGCCGGCGATCGTACCGAGCGCATTGACGCTCGACGAGGTCGACGTGCCGCCGCCGGAAGTCGAGCCGCCGCCGGAAGTCGAGCCGCCGCCGGAAGTCGAGCCGCCGCCGGAAGTCGAGCCGCCGCCGGAAGTCGAGCCGCCGCTCGAACCCGAGCCGCTCGTGCCGCCCGAACCCGAACCGTCGCCCGTCGTGGAAATTGCGTTGCCGCTACTGGAGCCCGAGCCGTCGAGCCCCTTGCTGATCGAGCCGGAGCCGCCGCAAGCGGAGAGGGAGAGCATGGCTGCCACGGTGGCCGCGATCAAAGTCGTCCGGAGCGTGCCATGGGAAATCGTCTGGGTGTTCATATCGTCCTCGCATTGGTGTGTTGTCTGATCATTGGTGTGCTGCACTTGCGAGTGATTGCTCTGCAACTGGCGTGCCATTTCGCTGGACGAACTTTTCGGTGCGTGCAATGACTTCCCGCAAACCCTTGTCGGTAAAGGATTTGAGCGAGGCGGGACGTTGCTTGAAAAGGAGCGGGAGGTGCGCGCGGCGGCCGAGTTTTTATGCGTTCGTAACGTAACGCCACGCGCTTTGCGTTACGCGTGCGGCGTAACGTGCGCCCCATGCACGGGATGGGTCATCGATATTTGAATCGATCTTTTTGCCAATGAATTAGGTATATAGATCTAACCTATCGTAAGTCCTTATGTGTAAGGAGTACCGACAAGTCATAAAAATAAGCGTGCGCGCAGTCATGTTGTCTGATCAAAATTGACAAAAATGTGGAACAAAAAAAGGTTCAGATATAAGATTCGCTCGTGCACTAATTGTACGGCCTGGTACATCAGGGAATACGAGGAGGACGCCGCCGACATGAATGTTAACTTGTATCAAATTGTTAGAAACTCTTGAAAAAGGAGTTATAACGAAACCGCCCGATCCGACATTAAAGTCGAATGGCGGGGCAAGGTCGGCCGATAGCGAAAAGCAAGGCCAATGAGGACTCAAGGCACGAGGATCAACATGAAACAACTGATGAATCGCTTCCTCACGGAGGAGGCAGGGGTAACCGCGATCGAATACGGATTGATCGCGGGTCTCATCGCGGTGGCCATCGCGACGACGGTCGGCACGCTCGGTACCGACCTGAGCAACCTGTTCAGCACGATCGCCAGCAAATTGCCGGCGGCTTAACGTTTACTTCCAATTGCGCGTTACCACGAATTGCGGATTGCTTCGGCAATCCGCAACACGTCGCTGGGCGGCTGGGGCTGAAATGGTTCATTTATTCAGTATTGGGTTCTTTTTCGCCTGGACTGCGGCTGTTGCAATTGCTGATTGTCGCGATCGCCGTATTCCCAACGAATTGGTGTTCGTTGGTCTTGCTGCCGTTATCATTTTTACAGTCTGCCGACAAAATCCGTTCGAGACGACATTGGCCGGCGCATTGATCGGCGGGGTGGTCGGTCTCGTTTCCCTTTTTCCGTTTTTCGCACTGCGCGTGATGGGTGCTGCCGACGTCAAAGTATTCGCGGTGCTCGGCGCTTGGTGCGGCCTGTCGGTGCTGCCGTGGCTGTGGATCGTCGCGAGCATCGCAGCGGGCATTCACTCGCTCGGCCTCATGCTGCTGAGCCGCACGTCGTTCGGCACGCTCGGGCGTCACGGCGCGCCTGTGTTCGCGCTCGGCGCGCGCCGCTCCGCGCCTTATGCGGCGTTTCTCGCCGCGCCCGCCGCGGCATGGCTCGCCTATCTGGTTCATACCGGAGGCACGCGATGAAGCACGCGCTCGGACAGTTCCGGCCGCGGCGCTTCCAGCGCGGCGCGACCGCGATCGAATTCGCGATCCTGTTCCCCGTCTTCTTCATGGTCCTCTACGGGATCGTCACGTACGGCATGATCTTCGCCGCGCAGCAGAGCCTGACGCTCGCCGCGACGGAGGGCGCGCGCGCGGCGCTCAACTACCAGGTCGCGCAAACGCAGTCGGCGGCGCTCGGCCTGCGTGCAGCGGCCGCGTGCACGGCCGCGAGCAATCTGACGGGCTGGCTGACGGGCGCGACGTGCTCGACCTCGCAGAATTTCACCTGCTCGTACGACGCGACGATGTACTGCATCCAGGTGACGGTTACGTATCCGTATGCGGCCAATCCGCTCGTGCCGACAGTCGCGCTCTTCGACGCGGTGCTGCCGACGACGCTGACGAGCCAGGCGACGGTGCAGATCAACCCGACGAACATCATATGAACGTGATCGACTAGGCCGGGCCGCCGCGCCGCCAGCCGGTGCGGTTTTCTCCAACGACTTCTTTCGCCGCTGCACTGATAACAACCATGGCCAATCATCTGACCAAGATCATCGCGGGGTTGCTGATCGGGATCGCGATCCTGCTCGGCATTTACGCGTGGCTGCTCGGGCGCAAGCCGGCGCCCGCCGCGCCGAGCGCCGCGACCGCCGTCGCGACGGCGGTGGTGCCCGTCGTCGTCGCGACGCGTGCGCTGCCGGCGGGGCAGCCGATTCCCGCCGACGCGCTCAAGGTGCAGCAGATGCCTGCGCCGATCGCCGGCGCGTTTCCGAATCCGACGCTCGTCACGGGCCGCATCCCGGCGAGCGACATTGTCGCGCAGGCGCCCGTGCTCGAAAGCGAGCTGATGTCGGGGCTCGCCGACCAGATCGCGCCGGGCGAGCGCGCGGTCGCGGTCAAGGTCGACGACACGAACGCGGTCGGCAACCGGCTGCGTCCCGGCAACTTCGTCGACGTGTTCGTGAATATGAAGCGCGAAGGCAGCTTCGGTACGACTGGCTCGGAAATCTCGCAATCGCAGGCGCGGCTGCTGTTGTCGCGGGTGCGTGTGCTGTCGTTCGGCGACGCGACGGCCGATCGTGACGGCACGCCGGGCCCGACGGGCGCGGGCGCGCGCACCGCGGTGCTCGCGGTGCCGACCGCGCAGGTCGACGCGCTGACGCTCGCCGAAGCGAGCGGACGGCTCGTGCTCGCGCTGCGCAGCCCACGCGACGAAGACGTCGCTGCGCAGACGGTCGCCGTGCGCGCGTTAGGCGGCGCGGGGCCGTCGAACCAGGCGGCGGCGGGGCTCGTGTTGAGCGAGCTGTCGGGCAGCGGCGGCGCGCATGCGCCGGCGCCGCGTGCGGCCGCACCGCGGGGCGCGCAGGTGGCGGCCGCGCCGCGCGCAGGAGGCAGCATCGAAGTGATCCGGGGCGGGCGAGCCGAAACGGTCGCCTATTGATCGACAAATTGATTCGAACAGTGACGGCAGGGAGAGAGCCGGCTCGCGCCGGTTTCCGACACGATGAAAAATAGACTGATTGCATTGGCGATGGCGTTCGGCGTGTTGCTGTCGTTCGCCGCGCGGGCGGCGGAGATGGGGGCGATCGAGCTCGCGACGGGCGCGCAGCGGCAGATTTCCGTCGGCCGCAACGTGCAGCGGGTCGCGGTCGGCGATCCGAGCGTCGCCGACGTGCTCGTCGCGAAGGGCGGGCGAGGAAGCGTGCTGCTCGTCGCGAAGGCGGCCGGCTCGACGAGCCTGATGGTGTGGGAGCGAGGCCGCGACGAGCCGGCCGTCTACACGGTCAACGTCGTGAGCGGCGCCGCGCGTGCGCTGCTCGACGGCGGCTCGCCGAGCGTGAAGGCGTACGGCGGCACGGCGGTCATGTCCGGCTCGGCCGCGACGCTCGACGCGCATGCGCGCGCGCTCGCGCTCGGCAAGGGGATGGCGGGCAAGGACGGCGGCGTCGTCGACGCGTCGACGGTCGGCGGCAAGAACGTCGTGCAGGTCGACGTGCGCGTCGTCGAATTCAGCCGCTCGGTGCTCAAGCAGGCGGGCCTCAACTTCTTCAAGCAGAACAACGGCTTCACGTTCGGCTCGTTCGCGCCGAGCGGCCTTGCGTCGGTGACGGGCGGCGGGACGCCGTCGATGTCGGTGTCCGCGAACATTCCGATCGCGTCCGCGTTCAATCTCGTCGTCGGCTCGGCGACGCGCGGCCTTTTCGCCGACCTGTCGATCCTCGAGGCGAACAACCTCGCGCGCGTGCTCGCGCAGCCGACGCTCGTCGCGCTGTCCGGGCAAAGCGCGAGCTTTCTCGCGGGCGGCGAGATTCCGGTGCCGGTGCCGCAGTCGCTCGGCACGATCTCGATCGATTGGAAGCCGTACGGCGTCGGCCTCACGCTGACGCCGACCGTGCTGAGCCCGCGCCGGATCGCGCTCAAGGTCGCGCCGGAATCGAGTCAGCTCGACTTCGTCCATTCGATCACGATCAACGGCGTGACGGTGCCCGCGCTCACGACGCGCCGCGCGGACACGACGGTCGAGCTCGGCGACGGCGAGAGCTTCGTGATCGGCGGCCTGATCGATCGCGAGACGACGTCGAACGTCGACAAGGTGCCGTTCCTCGGCGATCTGCCGGTCATCGGCACGTTCTTCAAGCACCTCAGTTATCAGCAGAACGACAAGGAACTCGTGATCATCGCGACGCCGCATCTCGTCGCGCCGATCGCGAAGAACGCGTCGCTGCCCGCGACGCCCGGCGAGCTGTCCGAGCAGCGCGACGGGCCCGTATGGCGGTCGTATCTCGGCGGCGCGCTGTCGCCGGACGCAGGACCGGGGTTCTCGAAATGAGCGCGTGCCGCATCGACAGCGCGAGCGCCGCGACACGGCGCGCAACCGGAACGCTTCAACATGAACGCGAGAGCACAATCTTTGGCTGAGCCTGCCGTCACCGACTACTTCGTCTGCGCGTCGCCGCTTGGCGAACACGTGGACTGGCTCGCGCAGACGCTCGTCTCGGCGGGCGCCGTCGAGGCTGCGCCGCTCGAACCGACGGCGCTCGCGCAGCGGATCGCCGGGCTCAATCCGGTGCTCGTCTTCGTCGACTTCTCGGGCGGCCATGCGCAGGCGGCGAGCGCCGCCGCGGCCGCGGTGCGCCTGTCGCATCCTGGACTGCCGATCGTCGCGCTCGGGTCGATCGCGGAGCCGGAGAGCGCGCTCGCTGCGCTGCGCGCGGGCGTGCACGACTTCGTCGACTTCTCCGCACCCGCCGAGGACGCGCTGCGGATCACGCGCGGGCTCCTCGATCACGTCGGCGAACAGCCGAGCCGCCACGGCAAGCTGATCGCGCTTCTCGGCGCGCGCGCCGGGATGGGGGCAAGCACGCTCGCCGCGAACCTGTCGGTGCTGCTGCAGAAGCGCTCGGCCGCGCAGGGACGGCAGACGGCGCTCGTCGATCTCGGGCTGCCGGCAGGCGACGGCGCGCTGTACCTGAACACGCGCTGTGAATTCGACTTCGTCGAGGCGGTGCGCAACCTGCGCCGCTTCGACCGGACCTTCGTCAACACTGCGCTCGCGCGCCATTCGAGCGGCGTCGCGCTGACGTCGCTGCCGCCGAATCTCGCCGGGCTGCGCGACGTGTCGTACGCGTCTTGCGTCGGACTGCTGAACCGTCTGCGCGCGTTCTTCGACTATCAGATCATCGACCTGGGCGGCTTCTCGAACCGCGACTTCGTCGCGCAGACCGCGTGCGCGGTCGACGAATCGTGGCTCCTGTGCGACCAGGGCGTCGCATCCGTCGTGTCGGCGGTCGAGCTGCTCGATTCGCTGCGCGACGCGGGCGTCGACACGGGCAACGTGCGTCTCGTCGTCAACCAGTACGATCCGGCGCTCGGCCTGTCGCCCGCGCAGATCGCCGAGCGCCTCGGCCTCTCGCTCGCCGTGACCTTGCCGTCGCGGCGCGTGCCGATCGGGCATGCGGCCAATCAGGGCAAGCTGATCGTCGACGTTGCCGAGCGCGACCCGTACGTGCGCGCGCTCGAGCCGCTCGTCGAACGCGTGACGGGTGGCACGGGGGCCGCCGCGTCGCGCACGGCGAGCGGTCTTTCCGCGCTCAAGCGCTTCATTCAACCCACCTCCAAGCGGTCGTAAGAGATGGCACACGACATTCAATTTGCCGACGGGGCGACGCCGTTCTCGCAAACGCAGCAGTTTCACGACATCAAGAACGCTGCGCACGAGCATCTGCTGACGCGCATCGAGGAGCTGGGCGCGGAGTTCGGACGCTGGTCGCGGCAGGCGATCAACCAGTTCGTCGATCTCGAGATCGACAGCTTCGTGCGGCTGCGCCGCATTCCGCTCAACGAAAACGAAGTGCGGGCGATCGCGGAGGCGCTGACGAAGGAGCTCGCGGGCTTCGGGCCGATCGAGGACCTGCTTGCCGATCCGCACGTCGAAGACATCCTGATCAACGGCTACAGCGACGTGTACGTGTCGAAGCACGGGATCCTGACGAAGCTGCCGGTGCGCTTCACCGACAACGCACATCTGCTGCGGATCGTGCGGCGCATCCTCGCGCCGATCGGCCGCCGTCTCGATGAATCGAACCCGATGGTCGACGCGCGGCTGCCGGACGGCGGGCGCGTGAACGTCGTGATCGAGCCGCTGTCGATCGACGGCCCGGTCGTGTCGATCCGCAAGTTCCGCAAGGATCCGCTCAAGCCCGCCGATCTGCTCGCGAACGGCACGTTCGACGACGAGATCGCCACGCTGCTCGAGGCCGCGGTCGCCGCGCGCTGCAACATCCTCGTGTCGGGCGGCACGAGCTCCGGCAAGACGTCGCTTCTGAACGCGCTCGCGTTCCACATTCCCGAAGCCGAGCGCGTCGTCACGATCGAGGATACGGCCGAGCTGTCGCTCAACCATCCGCACGTCGTGCGGCTCGAGAGCCGGCCGGGCGGCTTCGACGGCACGGGCGTCGTGTCGATCCGCGACCTTCTGCGCAACACGCTGCGGATGCGGCCGGACCGGATCATCGTCGGCGAAGTGCGCGGCGGCGAAGTGCTCGAGATGATGCAGGCGATGAATACCGGCCACGACGGCTCGATGGGCACGATCCATGCGAGCTCGCCGCGCGAATGCCTGTACCGCCTCGAAATGCTCGCCGGCTTCGCAGGCTTCCAGGGCACCGAATCGAGCCTGCGCCGGCAGATCTCCAACGCAGTCGACTTCATCGTGCAGATCGGGCGGCTGTCGAACGGGCGGCGGCGGATCCTGTCGGTCACCGAAGTGACGGGACTGTCGGACAACATCATCGCGACGCAGGAGCTCTATCGCTACGAGCCGCGCGTGAACGCGGACGGCGACGAGATCGACGCGTGGGAATCGCTCGGCATCCATCCGCATTCGCCGAAGCTCGCGCGCTTCAGGCAGATGCTCGCGGGCGGCGGCCGCGGCGGCGAGCCGTTCGGCCGCGGCGGGGGCTTCAATGTCTAGCGCGGCGCTCTTCGCGCTCGCCCTCGCGCTCTTGTGCGCGGCGGCGGCGCTCGCGCTGTGGCGGCGCGGCGAGGCGACCAAGGAGCGCGCGCATGCGGCGCGCTACATCGACAGCCGGCTCGAGCCCGGCGCGCGCCCGGGCGCGCAGCCGAAGGCGCCGCTCGCGGGCGAGTCGACGCGTGCGGCCGCGTCTGCGTCCGCCGCGGGCGCGGCGGGCGGCGCGCCGGGCGCGAAGCCTGCCGACGGTTTCGGTTTCGCGCGATGGCGCGAGCGCGCGGCCGACGCGTGGCTCAACGTATCGAACCGCGCGGGCGTGCCCGAGATTCGCACGCCGCTGATCCTGCTCGTCGCGGCGACGCTCGTCGCGACGCTGTGGACGGGGCTGCGCGGCGGCTTGCTCGCCGCCGTCGCGACGCTCGTCGCGGGGGCGACGCTCGTCCTGTTCTGGCTCGTGTCGCGGATGCAGAAGCGGCGCCTGCAGATCGTCCGGCAACTGCCGTCGTTCCTCGACGGCATCGTGCGGCTCGTCACGCTCGGCAACAGCGTGCCCGCCGCGTTCCAGGCGACGCTGCAGACGACCGAGGCGCCGCTGCGAGGCTGCCTCGATCACGTGTCGCGGATGCTGCGATCGGGCGTCGAGATCGATCGCGCGATGGTCTATATCGCGGCGCTCTATCGGATCAAGGAATTCGAGCTCGTCGGCTCGGTGCTGCGGCTGTCGGTCAAGTACGGCGGCCGTGCGGACGTGATGCTCGACCGGATGGCCGTCTTCATGCGCGACCTCGAGCAGGCGGAGCGCGAGCTCGTCGCGATGTCGGCGGAGACGCGGCTGTCAGCTTGGGTGCTCGGCGCGCTGCCCGTCGGAATCGGCAGCTTCGTGATCGCGACGAATCCGAAGTACTTCAGCGCGATGTGGCTCGACCCGACGGGGCGCCAGCTCGTGTATCTCGCGTTCATCCTGCAAGTCGGCGGCGGCTACTGGCTGTACCGGCTCGCCAGATTGAGGTGACGACGATGGATTCCAGCCGTCTCGGCGCGATTGCGCTCGCACTCGGTGCACTCGGCGTGCTGATGCTCGCCGTGCTCGCGATCATGCGGATCGTGCTCACGCAGCGCACCGGCCGCGCGCTCGCCGACGCGCTCGACCAGCGCGCGGCCGCGCTGGAAGCGGCCGCCGCGCGGACGACGGCAGGCGCCGCGGCCGCGACCGGCGTGCCGCGTCCGCCCGCCGCGGATGCGGCGCCCGCCGAGCGCCAGCCGCGTTTCGCGACGCTGCTCGACCGCGCGGGCAAGTTCGGGATGCGATTGCTCGACACGCGGCTCGGCAAGCAGATCGTCGCCGACGAGGACCGGATGCTGCTCGAGCAGTGCGGGTACGTCGACGCGCACACGCGCGGCATTTTCCTGAGCGCGCGGATCGCGAGCGGGATCGCGCTGCCGGCCGCCGTCGCGATCGTCGGCGGCGAGACGGCCGGCACGCATCTGAGCGCGTGGGTCGCGCTGTCCGTCATCATCGGCTTCATGCTGCCGAAGATCTACGTGCGTCGCCGCGCGGCGGCGCGCCGCCAGTCCGTCGTCGACGAGATGCCGCTCCTCGTCGACATGCTGCGGCTCTTGCAGGGCGTCGGGCTGTCGCTCGACCAGAGCATCCAGGTCGTCACGAACGACTTCAAGGGGATGCTGCCCGTGCTGTCGTCGGAACTCGGGATCGCGCAGCGGCAGTTCGTCGCGGGCCGCACCCGCGAGCAGTCGCTGCAGCGCCTCGCGACGAGCTTCGACAACGAGGATCTGCGCGCGATCGTGCGCTTGCTGATCCAGGTCGACAAGCACGGCGGCGCGGTGCAGGAGCCGCTCAAGCAGTTCGGCGACCGGCTGCGCGAAGTGCGCCGCGCGATGCTGCGCGAGCGGATCGGCCGCCTCACTGTGAAGATGACGGGCGTGATGATCGTCACGCTGCTGCCCGCGCTCTTCATCGTGACGGCGGGACCGGGGATGCTCGCTGTCACGCATGCGCTCACAGCCGCGCGTCGTTAGCCGGCGCGCAACGAAGGAAGGAACGACATGAGACGAAGCAGCTTTTCTCCGATGACGACGACGACGGCGGCGCTCGCGATGCTTGCGCTGTCGCTTGCCGCGTGCGGGTCGTTCAAGGAGTCGGGATACGGGATCGGCGCGCAGGCCGAGCGCGCGGCGCTGATGCAGGCCGCGGCCGACAAGAACGCGCCGCCCGACACGCCCGGCATGTATCTCGGGCTGATCGGCCGGATGCAGTCGCAAGGGCTCTATTACGCGTCGCTCGCGCACATCGACGCGTACGAGAAGCAGTACGGCGCGTCGCCGGATACGGTCCTGCTGCGTGCGGATGCGCTGCGCGCGACCGATCAGCCGGCTGCGAGCACGGTCGCGTACAGGCAGTTGCTGAACACGCCGCTTGCCGCGCGCGGCTATCGCGGGCTCGGCCTCTTGGCCGGCGCGTCGGGCGATTTCGACGCCGCGTCGCAGGCGCTCGCGCAGGCGGCGACGCTCGCGCCGACCGATTCGCTGACGCTGTCCGATCTCGCCTATGCGCGGATGCGCGGCGGCGACGTCACGGGCGCGCGCGTGCCGCTGATGAAGGCGGCCGAGCTCGACCAGAACAATCCGAAGATCCTGAGCAACGTCGCGCTCTTCCTGCTAGCGACGGGGCAGACGCGCGACGCGCTCGGCTTGATGAATCAGCTGAAGCTCGCGCCCGCGGTGCGCACGGAAATCCGCAACGACGCGACGAAGATCGCGGCCGCGTCGCGCGCGCGGCAGCGGGCGCTCGCGCGTCCGGGCGCGCCGAACGCGACCGGCTCGGCGAGCACGACGGGCGGCGCCAATATGGCGGGCATCGGCGCCGGGGCGTTGGGCGTGATAGGCGCCACAGGCGCCACAGGCGCGATGGGCGCGATGGGCGCGATGGGCGCGGCCGGCGCCAAGGGCGCAACGGCCGTCGCGGGGGCGCCCGCGCCCGTGGCGTCGGCATCCTCGTCGGGCTTCGAGCCGACGGTGCCGCTCTTGCAGCGATTCTCGCAATGACAGACGTGACACGGAGCCGACATGACGACGCATGACCACATCAAGACCGCCGCGGCCCGCCCCGGACGCAGCCGCGCGCTTTGCGCGACGCTCGCGCTGGCGGGTGCGCTCGCGGGCGCGGCGGGCGCCGCCCGCGCGCAATCGCCGCAAGGCGCGACGCCTGCCGCATCGGAAATCGGCCACGTGACGCACACGTGGCTCGAATGGCAGGCGAGCAACCGCGACGCGGGGCCGTCGCAGCCGATGATCGGGGAGGCGGCGTCGATCGCGTACGAGCGCTATCTCGATTCGTTCAAGACCAAGATTCCGGCGTTTTACGGATCGGCGGCGAGCATGAGCGGCGGTGGCGGCGGGACGGGCTCCCCTCTCACGCCGGCGTCGCCTTCTCAGTGAGGTTCGCATGCCGTTAGCTCGCCGTTGCGTCGATGGCCGGCCGTCCGCTCGCGGACGCCGGACGATCGCGCGCGAACGCGGCTCGTTTGCCGTCGTCGCGGCGGTCTGGATGCTCGCCGCGATCGCGGCGCTCGGCGCGGTCGACATCGGCAGCGTGTTCTTCGCGCGCCGCGACTTGCAGCGGGTCGCCGACATGGCAGCGCTCGCCGCCGCGCAGAAGATGGACGACCAGTGCACTCAGCCTGCCGCCGCCGCGAACGCGAACGCGCGCTCGAACGGCTTCGACCCGACGAAGAGCGGCAACACGCTCGCGCTTTCGTGCGGGCGCTGGGACACGCAGAGCAACGCGGGGCCGAGCTATTTCAATACGACGTCGACGCCGCTGAACGCGGTGCAGGTGACGGCGACGCAGAGCGTGCCGTACTTCTTCCTCGGCTCGTCGCGCACGGTCAGCGCGACGTCGACCGCGAAGGCGACCAACATCGATCAGTTCACGGTCGGCACGACGCTCGCGAGCCTGCAGGGCGGCCTCGTGAACAACGTGCTGAACGCGCTGCTCGGCGCGAATCTGAGCTTGAACGTGCTGTCGTATCAGGCGCTCGCGTCGACGCAGATCAAGCTCGGCGACCTGATGGCGGCCGCGAACGTGCTGACGGTCAATGAACTGCTGTCGACACAGGTGACGGCGGGGCAGTTCGCGCAGCTGACGCTGACCGCGCTGTCGCGCACCCGGGTCGTGAACGCGAACCTGCAGGCGAGCGTCGCCGCGCTGCAGGCGATCGTCGGCGCGAATCTGGGCGGCGGGAAGTTCAGCATCGGCAGCCGGTCGGGCGGGCCCGGAGTGTTCGCGCTCGGCTTGTCCGACACGCAGGCGGCCGCCGACGCGAAGATCAACGTGTTCGACGCACTGATGGTCGCGGCCGAGGTGGCGGCGGCGGGTAAGCCGGCCGTCGACGTCGCGACGGGGTTGCAGCTCGCGGGCCAGGGCGCGACGCTGAAGCTGCAGATCATCGAGCCGCCGTCGATCGCGATCGGCGAGGCGGGAACGGACCCGAAGGCGGGGGCGTGGCGCACGCAGGCGAACAATGCGCAGATCCGGTTGTATGTGAAAGTGAGTCTCGGCACCACGGGGCTGTCGCCCACCGGCGTGCTGTTGCCGCTCGCGCTGCTCGTGAGCCTCGTGCAGAACCTGATACAGGTCGATCTGAGCCTGCCGATCGCGCTGCAGGTCGCGACAGGCTCCGCGTGGCTGCAATCGACGAGTTGCGCTGCAACCGCCGCAGCGAGCCGCGCGACGATCGTCGTGCAGCCGGGCCTCGCGAACCTGTGCGTGGGCGACCCGCCGACGGATCTTTCCGCGCAGCAGACGTTCGCCTGCGACGCGCCTGCGACGATTGCATCGATCGGCCTGGTGAACGCACCGCTCCTGCAGGTCAAGTCGGCCGTCGCGCTGCCGGCGGTCGTGCCGAAGGCCAGCGCCGCGACGCTGACGTTCAACGGCGTGACGGGTGACGCCGACGACTACCAGACGGCGAATTCGAACGCGGTGGGCTCGGTGCTCGCGAACGCGCTGTCGGGCGCCGCGCAATCGCTGACGGGGCAGAATGGCCTGACGCTCTATGTGCTCGGTGTGCCGGTGCCGGTCGGCAGCACGCTCAATCCGGTGGTGACGGTTCTCCTGAACCAGCTCGGCCCCGTGCTGAGCTCGCTCGATCAGGTCGTCGTGCCGCTCCTGAACCTGCTCGGCGTGCAAGTTGGCGCGGCGACAGTCCACAACGAGGCGCTGACCTGCGGCACCGCGCAAACGGTTTATTGAAGAAGTCACGATAACGATGAGAAACACGAACGCAATCGAGGGACTCGACCTGTACGTCTGGGAGGGCAAGGCCGACATCGTCGACCGGGTCGCACGCTGCATGTCGAGCTTCGAAGTCGAGGTGATCCGCGCCGACAACGAGGTGCTGTCGCCGGAGCGGACCGCGATGCGGCCGTCGCTCGCGATCATCAGCGTCACGATGATCGAAAGCGGGGCGGCGTTCCTTCGTAGCTGGCAGTCGGACATCGGCATGCCGGTCGTCTGGGTCGGCGCCGCGCGCGATCACGATCCGTCGCTGTACCCGCCCGAGTATTCGCATGTCCTGCCGCTCGACTTCACGTGCGCGGAACTGCGCGGGATGATCTCGAAGCTCGCGGTGCAACTGCGCGCGCACGCGGCAAAAACGCTCGAGCCGAGCGCGCTCGTCGCGCATTCCGAGTGCATGCAGGCGCTTTTGCAGGAAGTCGACACGTTCGCCGACTGCGACACGAACGTGCTGCTGCACGGCGAGACGGGCGTCGGCAAGGAGCGGATCGCGCAGCTGCTGCACGAGAAACACTCGCGCTACTGCATGGGCGAGTTCGTGCCCGTCAACTGCGGCGCGATTCCGGACGGCCTGTTCGAATCGCTGTTCTTCGGGCACGCGAAGGGCTCGTTTACGGGCGCGGTCGGCACGCACAAGGGGTATTTCGAGCAGGCCGCGGGCGGCACGCTCTTTCTCGACGAAGTTGGCGACCTGCCGCTCTATCAGCAGGTCAAGCTGCTGCGCGTGCTCGAGGACGGCGCGGTGCTGCGTGTCGGCGCGACGGCGTCCGTCAAGGTCGATTTCCGGCTCGTCGCGGCGAGCAACAAGAAACTGCCGCAGCTCGTGAAGGACGGCCTCTTCCGCGCGGACCTGTACTACCGGCTCGCAGTGATCGAGCTCAGCATCCCGTCGCTCGAGGAGCGCGGTCCCATCGACAAGATCGCGCTCTTCAAGTCGTTCGTCGCATCGGTCGTCGGCGACGATCGCCTCGCGGCGCTGCCGGAGCTGCCTTACTGGCTCGCCGAAGCGGTCGCCGATTCGTACTTCCCCGGCAACGTGCGCGAGCTGCGCAATCTGGCCGAACGGGTCGGCGTGACGGTCAGGCAGACGGGCGGCTGGGACGCGGCGCGGCTGCAGCGGCTCGTCGCGCATGCGCGCAGCGCCGCGCAGCCGGTGCCGGCCGAGAGCGCGCCCGACGTGTTCGTCGATCGCAGCAAGTGGGACATGACCGAGCGCAGCCGCGTGATTTCCGCGCTTGACGCAAACGGTTGGCGTCGGCAGGATACCGCACAGCATCTCGGGATCAGCCGCAAGGTGCTGTGGGAAAAGATGCGCAAATACCAGATTTTCGACGAGGAGCCTGAAGCACGGGAAAGCGAGTGAAGCGCGGCTGCGAGGCAGCCGGCAGACATGCATTCGAAAAACTACAACATCGAAGCAGGAAAAACACAATGAGCCACATACGGGGAATGGGGCGCGTCTTCGTCGCGATCGCGGCGGCGGGCGGCCTCTGCGGCGCGCATGCGCAGGCATTGGATGGCGACGGCGGCGCGTCGCCGGTGTTGACGGCGTCCGCCGTGCCGGCGGCATCGGCCGTTTCGGCGCCGGCCGTCGTCAACCTGTCGGCGCCGAGCGCGCCGACGGCCGCGAGCGTCGACGCGAACGGGCAGAGCACGATCGACGAGTTGCAACGGCAGATCCAGGCGCGCGAGCTGACCGAAATGCGCACGACGTACAACGGCAGCTACGGCGCGAGCCTGCTGTTCAACGTCGAGGAAGGTACATACTTCATCGCGCTGTTCCAGCAGAAGGCGTTCTGGCGCGTGATCAAGACGGCGAACGATGCGCGTGCGGAAGCGGTCTACCGCGATTTCGCGAAACAGTCCGAGAATCTCGCGGTGAGCGAGCTCCAGGCCGCGAAGCTCGAGTCGCAGAAGGCGCAGACGGACCGGCAGATCGCCGCCGCGCAGGAGCGGGCGAACCGGCTGCAGGCGGATCTGAACATTGCACGCGAGCAACGGGTGGCCGTCGCGAGCCGGCAGAAGGACAAGCTCGACGAGGCGGTCGCGCTGCAGGCGCAGAAGAACGAGCTGCAGGATCAGCTGCGCAAGCTGCAGAAGCAGGTGCGCTCGCTACAGAGGCAGGCTGACGCTGGATTGCCGAGAGTACGGTAATCACAAATGGGGCGGGGCGGAACCGGACGGCCCGGCTTCGGGCGAGCGCCGGCTTTCGCCGCGATGTGCGCTCCCGACGCTCAATGAGAAAAAGGGCAAGCCGTTCACCGGCTTGCCCTTTTTCGTATGGACGGAGGCGCTTATTGGCCGTCAGTCGGGCCGAGCGAGCGGCGGCGGCGCGTGACGATCACGGGGCCGTTGCGCTCTTGCGCGCCGGACGGCGTCGACACGCCGTCTTGCGGCTCGCGCGGCGCGCCGTATGATTCACGGGGCTCGCGCGGTTCACGCGGCTCGCGCGCGCCGTAGCCGTCGCCGCGGGATTCGCGGGAACCATAGCCGCCGCCGTCGCGGGATTCGCGAGCACCATAGCCGCCGTCGCCGCGGGATTCGCGGGAACCATAGCCGCCGCCGTCGCCGCGCGGCTCGCGGGAGCCGCCGCCGTGCGAACCATACGGACCGTGGCCGCCGCCTTCGCGCCCGCCGGAGCGGCCGCCGCCGCCGTGCGGCCCGCCCGGACGCGGCCCGCGCGGGCCGCCCGGACGGGAGCCGCCCGTGTCGAGCTGGATCGTCGAGATGGCGCGTTTATAGATGCCTTGCAGGCCGACGGGCGTGCGCAGCATCACCAGGTACTGGTCGAACGACTCAATGCACCCCGTCAGGCGAATACCGTTGACGAGATAGATTTCGACGCGCTTGCGTTCCTTGCGCGCGGCATTGATGAAGTCGTTTTGCGGATGGGATTCTGCAGGATTGGCCATTAAAAAGCGGCAGATGCCGGCGTCAATTAAGAGTTATGCGTTTCGCCGCATGCGAACTTACACAGCGTTGGGCGGGATTTTACCCTGTTCGAACCCGATGCGCGCGCGAGCGTTTGTGTCCAACCGTTACCCACTATAGACGGTCCCGTGCATTTGCGCGATCCGTCCAATCGGATAAAGCGCGTTTGGCCGCACTTTCGTTACGTCGGGTTACAGCTCTCGCATGGCCGTTGCACCTGGCGCCGTGCAGGTCCGCTAGAGTGCGTTCACGAAGTCGGCCAGGCCGGCGAAACGAGGTGACGAACATGAAAAAGATTCTGACGATCACGATGCTGGGCATCGCGGCGCTCGCCGCATCGGGCGCCGCGACGGCGGGCGGCGTCGATCTGTCGATCGGGCTCGGCGTGCCGGTCGCGCCCGTCTATGTGGCGCCGCAGCCCGTCTACGTCGCGCCCCAACCAGCGGTCGTCGGGTATCCCGCGTACGGCGGATACGAATGGCGCGGCGACGACGATGAAGACCGCTGGGAGCGTCAGCGGCACGAGCGCCGGTGGCGCCGCCATCACGACGACGACTGATCGCGTCGATCGCGTGACGGTTGGCCGCCTCGGCTAGCCGAGGCGCCGCCGCAACAAAACGCCGTGCGAGCCGGAGAGCCGCGCGGCGTTTCGTTGCGGCGAATGCTCGCCGCCGTTCGTGACGAAACGATGACGGGTCAGAACTTGTAATCGGGATTCTTCGGATCGAACGCCGTTTCGTCGAACGACTTCGGCGCGACCTTCTCGAACACGATCCGCTCGAACACGCGGCCGTCGTTGTCGAACGATTCGACGGTGCGGAAGTACGGCTGCCGCAGATCGAGCCCGAGCGTCTCCTTCTTCGCATAGAACTGCGGCCGGCCGCCGGGCGTCTCGTAGGTGAACGCGACGACGCGCACGCCCTTGATCGTCTTCGCCTCGACGCGCGTCGGCTTCAGCGTGCCGGCTTCACGGTATTTCTTCGCTTCGCTCAGATAGAGGTTCGCGACGAACTCGGTGCCGAGATCGCGTACCTGATGGTTCGACTGTGCGCGGGCGAGCGCGCCGTCGAGCGACGTCCACATCGGCACCTTGCCGAGCAGGCCGCCCAGGTGGCCGTACATCTCGTCGGTGCGCTTCGTCGAGTCGTAGATCACTTCCTGGCCCGAATGCGCGCCGTCCGGCAGCCACTTCGCGTAGACGCGCAGCGGCCCGTGCGTCACCTTGACGAACATGTGGTCGGGCGTATCCGACCATTTGCCGCTGATGCGCTCCTGGCGCAGCATCGTGAATTCATACGACGGATAGCCGATCGGCCCCGCCGCGACGTAATCGGGCACCGTCTGCGGATCGAGCGACTTGAAGAGCGCGGCGAGCGTCGCATCGTCGAGCTTCTCGAGCGCGCCCTGGCGAGCGGCCGTGCGCAGCCAGCGAACCTGCTGGTCGACGGACAGCTTCGAGACCTTCGCGAGCTCGGGCGGAAGCGCCGCATCCGCCGCGCCGGATTCGACGGCGGCGGGCGTTTCGGCGTTGGCCTGCGCCTGCGCGTTTGCGGCGCTGTTGGCGAGCCCGAGCGCGAGCGCCCCCACGGCCGAGACGATGGCGAGACAGCGCCGCGCGAACCGTGTTCGCGAAGACGAAGACCGGTATCGATATTGCTGTGATGCGTATGTCATGCATTCCTCCCAGGAAGCGGTCCAGAAATCTTGTAGTGGTGTTTTCGTTTTTCGTCAGTGCCTTGCCGACGGACTCGCCGGCGCGTTCGCGAGCTTCGCGAGTTCCTCGTCGCGCAGCGCGCGGCGCAGGATCTTGCCGACGTTGGTCTGGGGCAGCGCGTCGCGGAACTCGACCGCCTTCGGCATCTTGTAGCCCGTCAGGTTCTTGCGGCAGTGCGCGAGCACCGCTTCGACCGTCAGCGACGGATCGCGCGGCACGACGAACACCTTGATGCGCTCACCGTGAACGGGATCGGGAATGCCGATCGCCGCCGCCTCGCGGATGCCCGGATGCGACACGAGCACGTCTTCGATCTCGTTCGGATACACGTTGAAGCCCGACACGAGAATCATGTCCTTCTTGCGGTCGATCAGGCGGATGAAACCTTTTTCGTCCATGACGCCGATGTCGCCCGTCGCGAGCCAGCCGTCGGCGTCGATCACCTTCGCGGTCTCGTCCGCGCGCTGCCAGTAGCCGCGCATCACCTGCGGGCCGTGCACGCACAGCTCGCCCGGCTCGCCGACGTTCGCCCACTCGCCGTCCTCCTTGCGAAACCGCACGAGCGTCGACGGCGCGGGCAGCCCGATCGAGCCGCTGAACGATCGCTTCTCGTTCGCGTCGTACGGATTCATCGTGACGATCGGCGAGCACTCGGTGAGCCCGTAGCCTTCGACGATCGGGCAGCCGGTCACCTGCTCGAAGCGCTCGGCGACCGCGCGCTGCATCGCCATGCCGCCCGCCATCGCGAGCTTGAGCTTGGAGAAGTCGCGCTTGCGGAATTCCTCGTTGTCGAGGAACGCGTTGTAGAGCGTGTTGATGCCGGTGATGCCCGTGAAGGTCTCGCGGCGCAGGATCTTCATCATCATCTTCGTGTCGCGCGGGTTCGCGATCAGGATGTTGCGTCCGCCGAGGCCGAGGAAGATGAACGCGTTCACCGTCAGCGAATAGATGTGATAGAGCGGCAGCGGCGTGAGCACCGTCTCGACGTCGCCCGTCAGCTGATCCTCGATCCACGCCTTCGCCTGCAGCAGGTTCGCGATCAGATTGCCATGCGTGAGCATCGCGCCTTTGGCGACGCCCGTCGTGCCGCCCGTGTACTGCAGGAACGCGAGGTCGTCGTGCTCGAGCGCGACGGGTGTCGGCGCGCGGCGCGCGCCCGCCGCGAGCGCCGCGCGCAGGCGCACGGCCTGCGGCAGCCGGTACGGAGGCACGAGCTTCTTCACGTGCTTGAGCACGAAGTTGATCAGATGGCCTTTCGGATTGAGGCCGTCGGCGAGCAGATCGCCGAGCGCGGTCACGACGACGTGCTTGATCTGCGTTTCGGGCAGTGCTTCCTGCAGCGTCTTCGCGAAGTTCTCGAACACGACGATCGTCTGCGCGCTGCTGTCCTTCAACTGATGCGCGAGCTCGCGCACCGTGTAGAGCGGATTCACGTTGACGACGATCGCGCCCGCCTTCAGCGCGCCGAACAGCGTGACCGGATACTGGAACGTGTTCGGCAGCATGATCGCGACGCGGTCGCCGGGCTTCACGCCAAGGCTCTGCAGATACGATGCGAACGCGGCCGCCTTGCGCGCGAGCGTCGCGTAGGTCATGCGCGCGCCCGCGCTGATGAATGCGACGCGGTCCGCGTAGCGCGTCGTGCAATCATCGAAGTACTGGGCAAGCGATCGGTATTGCGTGACGTCGATGTCGTGCGGCACGCCGGCGGGATATGACGCGTACCAGATGCCATCGGTGTTCGGCGCTTGGGTGTGGGCGTGGGCGGGCGCAACGGGGGCGGTCATCGCTTGTCTCCTGATTCGTTGTGATGGGTCGGCGCGCGGGCGTCTGCGGCGCGGCGCGTGGCTGGGGGGGCGGCGGAAGCGGCGCATCGGATTGCGACGGGCCTGGCGCCGCCGCGATCGGCCGCGCGCCGCGCGGCCGTGACTCGCTGCGCGCGACCTCAGGTTGCGTGGGTTTCGTGCGCGGCCGCGACGACCGGCTCGGCCGCGACCGCTTCGGTGCGCGGTGTCGTCGGCATCGGCGCAACGGACGCCGGGGCGACGGACGTCGGCGGCGCGATGTCCGCCGCGGGCGCCGAAACGGAGACCGGTGCGATCGCGGGCGCGACAGCGGGCGCCGACGGCGCGGAAACGACAGGCGCGGAAACGACAGGCGGCGCGATTGCCGCGAGCGGCCCGGCCGGCTGCGTCGCGTCGGCTGCGGCCGCTGCGCCGTCGAGCACCGACGCGAAGATCGTGAGCTGCGTCGCGTCGGGCATCGGCGCCCTCAGTGCGGCGACGATCAGCGACGACAGCCGCGCGATCATCTGAACGTCGTTCATCGTGCGGCCTTGCGTGAATTCGTCGATGAGGCTTTCGGTTTCCGCGCCCGCGAGCGCGCCCGACAGTGCGCCGATCGCGTAGTGCAGCCGCCAGCCGAGTTCCGCGCGCGGCAGGTTCGGCAGCGCGCGCTGGAACGCGTCGAAGAAGCGGCCGGCGACGGTCGCATAGTGCGCGGTCAGGAAATTGCGCACGAACGCCGACGGATCGGTGTACGCGCGGCCGATGAGTCTGAGGAATGCGCGGCCGCCGCGTTGCGGATCGCGCGACGCCTGCAGCGCCGGAATGAACATCGCGCCCAGCACGTGCTCGCACGTGACGTGCGCGCCGAGTTGCGCATCAAACCGATCGAGGATGCGCAGGCGCTCCTCGTTCAGTTGATCGAGGCGCCGCGACAACATCGCGTGGATGAGCGCTTCCTTGCTGCCGAAGTGATAGTTGACGGCGGCAAGATTCACCGCTGCGCGCGATGTGATTTGCCGCATCGACATCGCTTCGAAGCCATGCTCGATGAAAAGATCTTCGGCCGCATCTAGGATGCGCGCCTTCGTCCCGCCGGATTGCCGGCTGGCCTGTCGAACTGCCATGTTCCGCCTCCCTTGCCGGTTTCCCGGTACGCGAACAAGCGATTCAAATGTGTAATTGAAACAGCCGTTTTCATTAAGATAAAAAGCGGCACGGGGCGGCGGCAAGCGTTCTTTGTGGACAAACTCCTCTAGAGCGTGTGGTGCGATGCAGCATGAGCGACGTGCTGCGCACTGTACGACGCGTGCTTGTGCGATGGTGCGCCGCCGCGTGCATGGTTATCCCGTCGTCGGGCTCATCGCGGCCGCCTGCGTCATGTCGATCCCGCGTCGCTCGCGGCTGAACACAATTAAAACGCAGATGACAACGGCGACGATGCCCGCGACTGTCGCGAGCGCCATGCTGTAATCGTTGCCGTGATTGACCGCGAGCTGCGCCTGCATCGTCGCGTTGCCCGATGCGAGCAGATTGCCGAGCTGGTAGACGAAGCCCGGGAACGTCGCGCGAATCTCGTCCGGCGAGATCTCGTTCAGATGCACGGGGATCACGCCCCATGCGCCTTGCACCGAGATCTGCATCAGGAACGCGCCCGCGGCGAGCGCGAGCGCGCCGGTCGAGAACGCCCACAGCGGCAGCACGGGCAGCGCGATGATCGCGGCGATGAAGATCGCGCGGCGGCGACCGATCCGCTCGGACAGCCAGCCGAACGTGAGGCCGCCGACGATCGCGCCGATGTTCAGCACGATCGCGATCCACGACACCGTGTGCGGATCGAAATGATGCTGTTCGCGCAGGAAGGTCGGATAGAGATCCTGCGTGCCGTGCGAGAAGAAGTTGAACGCGGTCATCAGGATGACGGCGTAGATCGACAGCTTCCAGTTCTGCTTGAGCGTTGCGACGAGGCTCGGGCGTGCGCGCTTTTCCATCTGCTTCCATGCGGGCGACTCGGGCACTTTCGCGCGCACGTACAGCACGAGAAGCGCAGGCAGCACGCCGATCATGAACATCCCGCGCCAGCCGATGTACTGGTAGAAGAGGCCGAAGACGACCGATGCGAGCAGATAGCCGCTCGGGTAGCCCGCCTGAAGCAGGCCCGACACGGCGCCGCGCGCGCGCGTCGGAATCGTCTCCATCGTCAGTGCGGAACCGACGCCCCATTCGCCGCCCATCGCGATGCCGAACAGCGTGCGCAGCACGAGGAGCGCGGCCAGGCTCGGCGCGAAGCCGGACGCGAGCTCGAGCAGCGAGTAGCACGCGATGTTGATCATCAGCGTCGGCCGGCGGCCGAAGTGGTCGGCGAGGCGGCCGAAGATCAGCGCGCCGATCGGGCGCGCGGCAAGCGTCAGCGTGATGGCGAACGCGACAGCGGGAATTTTCGTGTTGAACTCAGCGGCGATGTCCTTCAGCACGAAAACCATCAGGAAGAAATCGAATGCGTCGAGCGTCCAGCCGAGATAGGCGGCGATCGTGACGTTGCGTTGTTCCCGCGTCCAGCTTATGGTCATGGCGGCGGTCTCCTCGAGAGGGAAGCGCCTTGGTCGCTTGCGCCGTCCGGGCTGGCGCTGTGCGCAGACGGTAACGCGAGTGTACGCCGCTCATTGCGCGCGTGAAGGCTCCGAGCGATCCGATCCGGATTTATCCCTATGAAATACATTGTTGCGCGGCGAGCAATCGATACGTTTGCCTCGACGCATCGCATCGCATTGCGTTGCGTTGCGCGATGTCGCGCGAGGTTGCGTTGCGTCGTGCGAGTCGCTGGGATTCGCACCGGTTTTCGCGATGCGGCGAGCGATGCTAATGTGGCGCCGTCTTCTTTTTTTCACGTGCTTACAGATGGATTCGGATTCGCAAGCTCGTCCGGCGCTGCCGATTCTCGAGACCGACCGCTTGTGGCTGCGCCCGCGAGCGCTCGCCGATCTCGACGCATGCATCGCGATGGATCGCGATCCGGACGTGACGCGTCACATCGACGGTCCGTGGGACGATCCCGTCGAGCACCGTCGTTTCGTCGAGCACCGGATCACGCGCGGGTATCCGCCCGGGCTCGGCTACTGGTCGATTTTCGAGAAGGTGCGCCCGAACCGGTTCGTCGGGTGGACGCTGCTGATTCCCGATTACGTCGACGGCGGCCGTGACGTCGAAATCGGCTGGCGCCTCGTGCGCACCGCGTGGGGGCGCGGGATCGCGAGCGAAGCCGCGCAGTGCGTCGTCCGGCACGCGTTCGAGACGGTCAGGCTGCCGCGCATCGTCGCCGACATCGCCGCGGCGAACGACGCGTCGCTGAACGTCGCGCGCAAGCTCGGGATGCGGCGCGTCGGCGTCGTGCAAGACGGCATCCCGTACATTCGCCACCGGATCGAGCGCGCGGATCTGACGGCTCGCCGCTGATGCGCCGGCGCGTGTGCGCCGCGCATCGTGCGGCGGTGCGGCAGCGCGCTTTGCGCAAGTTTCGGGGACAATGCGCTATTAACGCGGACGCCGATCCCATGTATCGTTGCCGAAATCGATTTCGGGAGCCCCATCATGACGATCGGCCAGGACGTGCATCTCATTCCCGCCAGGCTCGACGCGCTGCGGCCGACGCAGATCACGGTCGGCTATCGCGAAGTGAAGGCGAAGCGCAAGCATTGGAAGTCGCTCGGCAAGAAGGCGCGCAAGGCGGCGATCGAATCGCACTGGTTTCCGGCCGTGCTCGGGCCGGGCGGCGAATACTACATCACCGATCATCATCATCTCGGGCTCGCGCTCATCGAAGAGGGCGTGAGCGAAGTGAAGGCGATGCTGTTGAAGGACTTGTCGTGGCTCGACGAGACGATTTTCTGGCGGATGATGGAGCACAACCAGTGGGTGCATCCGTTCGGCGCGAACGGCGCGCGCCACGACTACGCCCGCCTGCCGAAAACGCTCGTCGGCCTGAAAGACGATCCTTACCGCAGCCTGGCGGGCGAGCTGCGCACGGCGGGCGGCTACGCGAAGGACGCGACGCCGTTCAGCGAATTCCTGTGGGCCGATTTCCTGCGCCCGAAAATCGCGCTGACGGACATCCGCAGGGATTTCGCGAAGGCGCTCGAGGCGGCGCTCGCTCATGCGCATGCGCAGGAGGCGCGCTATCTGCCGGGCTGGTCCGGCGTGATCGCGACGCCGCGCTGAGCGCCGCGTTTTCGGCCGAACCACGGGTCACGAACACGGAACGCGCATGGACCTTCATTCGAACCGTCTCGACGCGCCGCCGCAGCACGCCGCGCATTTCGCCGCGCTCGACGAGCCGCCCACGCCGCGCGGGCGGCGCACGGCGCTCGATGCGCTCGCCGGGCTGGCGATCGCGGGCCTGCTGATTCCCGAGGCGGTTGCGTACGCGGGGCTCGCGAACCTGCCGCCGCAGGCGGGGCTCATCGCGCTCCTGGCCGGGCTCGTCGTCTATGCGATCGCGGGCAGCAGCCGTTTCGCGATCGTGTCGGCGACGTCGTCGTCGGCCGTCGTGCTCGCGGCGACCGTGATCTCCGAAGCGGGGCCGAACGTCGCCGCGCAGCTCCTGCTCGCGGCCGCACTCGTCGCGACGACGGGCATCCTGTTCATCCTCGCGGGTGCCGCGCGCCTCGGCGGCATGTCGGACTTCATCGCGCGCCCGGTGCTGCGCGGCTTCACGTTCGGCCTCGCACTCACGATCGTCATCAAGCAGTTGCCGAAGATTCTCGGCGTGTCGATCCATCACAGCGATACGCTGCGCGTCGCGCTCGACCTGCTGCTTGGGATTCCGCATTGCAATGTCCACAGCGCGGCGCTCGGCGCGACGGCGCTCGCGATCCTGTTTGCGCTCGGACGGCGCTCGCGCGTGCCGGCGACGTTCGTCGTCATCGTGCTCGGCATCGCGGCCGGCTATTGGATCGATTGGCATCGCTTCGGGATCGCGGTCGTCGGCACGATCGACCTGCAGAACCTCGCGGTCGGGATGCCGACGCTCGGCCGCTCCGAATGGATGCAGGCGGCCGAGTTCGGCTTCGCGCTGATGTTGATTCTGTATGCGGAGTCGTACGGGTCGATTCGCAACTTCGCGCTGAAGCACGGCGACACGATATCGCCGAACCGCGATCTCGTCGCGCTCGGCTGCGCGAATCTCGTGTCGGGGCTGCTGCACGGGATGCCCGTCGGCGCCGGCTATTCGGCGACGTCGGCAAACGAGGCCGCGGGCGCGCAGTCGCGCATGGCGGGCCTCTTCGCGGCAGCCGTGATCGCAATGATCGTCTGGCTGCTGCTGCCGCAGCTCGCGCGCATCCCGGAGCCCGTGCTCGCCGCGATCGTGATCTTCGCGGTCAGCCATTCGCTGCATCCCGAGGTGTTCCGGCCATACTGGGCGTGGCATCGAGACCGGATCGTCGTGATCGCCGCGCTGACGGCCGTGATCGTGCTCGGCGTGCTGCACGGCCTGCTCGTCGCGATCGGCGTGAGTCTGCTGCTGACGCTGCGGCAACTGTCCGAGCCGAACGTGAGCGTGCTCGGGCGGCTGCGCGAGAGCCACGATTTCGTCGACGTGTCGATGCACGAGGACGCAAAGCCGATTCCGGGCGTGCTGATCGTGCGGCCGGAGGCGCAACTGTTCTTCGCGAACGCGGAGCGCGTGCTGAACATGGTGCGGCATCTCGCGCGCGACGCGCAGCCGTCCGTGCACACGGTCATGCTGAGTCTCGAAGAGTCGCCCGACATCGACGGCACGACGATCGAAGCGCTGAAGACGTTCGCCGCCGAATGCGACGCACGCGGCTGGCGTCTCGTGTTCGTGCGCCTGAAGCCGAACGTGCTGCGCGTGCTGCAGCGCGCGGCCGACGGGGCGCTGCGGGCGGGCGCGCTGTCAGAGCTGAGTGTCGACGAGAGTCTGCAATTGCTGGCGGCGGGCGAGTCGGCGGGCGCGTGACGCGCCGGCATCGGTCGCCGCTGCGCGCTCGTGCCTGGACGCGCGCGGCGGGTGCCCATCGCGACGACGGCTGCTCCGGTTCGTTCCGCTTGCGCGTCCCCCGTGCCCGACCGGTCCGCATGGTCTGCTCGATCCGCTTGGTCCGTTCGCTCGCACGCCGTTACGCAACGCGTGTCGGTCCGCGCGCGTCACGGCGTCACGGCGCGCATCCCCGGCTGCACCGCACGCAACTCGGAGAAGGGCACGCGCGACAGATCGAGCAGCGTCTGCGTCGTCGCTGCGATTTCGCGACGCAGACGCGCGTAGTCGATCTTGTTCGCGGTCGTCACGCCGTAGTTGAGGAGATACGTCGGGCTCGTGATGAAGTTGATCGTCGGCACGCGCCCGCGCCCCCAGAAATACTGCCCTTCGCCCGGCCAGACCGCATCGTCGGCGCTACCGTCGCCGTTCGGGTT
Source organism: Burkholderia mayonis (assembly GCF_001523745.2). Taxonomy (NCBI): domain Bacteria; kingdom Pseudomonadati; phylum Pseudomonadota; class Betaproteobacteria; order Burkholderiales; family Burkholderiaceae; genus Burkholderia; species Burkholderia mayonis. Next base: position 2,127,005 of record NZ_CP013386.1, on the reverse strand, counting down.
TAGCGGCGGCATCACGAACGCGGGCGCCGCGTTCGCGCGGTGCACCAGTGCGTCGGCCGCGTCGACGAGCGCCGGGACGGGCGGCATGAACAGCGCCGTCGGCTCCGCCTTGCCGGTCGGCACGAGCACGCCGCGCGCGTTCGGCAGCCATTCCTGCGCGCCCAGATGCTCGATCGTGACGACGCATGCGATCCGCGCGACGAGGCCGTCGTGCGCATGGCGCGCGAGAAAATCCTCGACGCCGACGCCGCCCGCGAAATGCCCGCTCGACAACATGATCATGATCGTGCGCGGCAGCGCGGCGCGCGGCACGCGGCTCAGGTACTGCGCGATCGCGACGATCGCGTTCGGGCCGTTGTCTTCGATGCCGTTCGTGCCGTCCGTATGGCTGTTGACGACGGTCAGCTCGTCGGTCGCGCCGGGGATGATGCCGATCAGGTTGCGGGTCCGCACGCGATCGATGCCCGCGTCGAGCGATAGCCTGAGCGTCGCGCCGCGGTTCGCGAGCGCCGCGAGCGTCGCGCCCGTCGCGCGATCGACGAAGAGGCCGGGTACGCGACGCAACTGGCCGTCGTACGGCGCGTAGAGATCGGTCGCTTCGGCGACGGACGTGTCGGCGATCATTACGACGCCGGCCGCGCCCGCGGCCTGCAGCTTGTCGAGCATCGCGGTGAGCGGGCCGAGCATGAAGCTTGTGCGGACGTAGGGCGCCGACGGCGGAAACGCATTGTCCGGATCGAAGACGCGCAGCGCGCGCTCGTGGAAGAACGCACCCGACAGCGGCGCGTCGGGCAATTCGACGACGGCGATCTTGCCTGCGATGTCCGCTTCGGGCGCCTGTCCCGGCGCGAGATACCGGATCGGCGCGACGACGCCTTCGCGGCCGGCATCGCCGGAATACGGAATGTAGCCGGCGACGTCGATGCGGTCGGGCGGCGCGCCGTCGACGACGTCGAGCCGCCAATGGCGGGCGGTCCAACGTGTCATCGTCACCGATTCGGTATAGAGCTGCGGCACGCCGGCGCGCGCGAGACGGCCGCGCAGCGCGTCGATATAGCGTTCGTGCGCGGGCGAGCCGGTCGACCGAAGTCCGCGGCGGTCGAGATCGATCTGCCAGCGCACGAGCTGTGCCGGCGGCAGGAACTGCGACGCGTCCACTTCGACGGCCGCTCGATCCGGCAACGCGGCTGTCGGCCAGATGTCTGGCTTAGGATCGGCGTGCGCCGCTTCGGCCATCGACAGCGCGAGCAACAGTGCGCATCCCGAAACGCCGAGCAGGCAGCGCGTCCGTGATATGGGCTGAGTCATTCGAATCTCCTCGAGAGGCAGATCGCAGGGCGGCCGATCTGCGATGCGACGCGGGCCTCGTTGGCGCCCTCGCCAGATGATCCGAAACGAATGGAACGAACCGAAATGCGATCGCGTGGGGCGATGCGTCGACAGCGATGCGCGTCGTGACGTCGAGGCTCGCGTTCTCGGCCTTCGCGCGTCGGCCGGCGTTTCGACGCACGTCCGGCGCGCGAGACGTCACGCTTGCCGCCTCGTGCTATGTTCGACGCCCCGACGGTTGCGGCGGATGCATGTCGGCTTCGACGATGTGGCTCGTGGCGGGCAGTGCGTTGTATGCGACGTGCGACGTGCGACGTGCTGCGTGCTGCGTGCTGCGGGCGATGCGACGAGTCCGTCTGGCGATGCTGTTCGGCGCGGCTAAAGAAGGCGAACGTACGGCGGCCGCATGGCATACGCATCGTCGCGGACACACCGAACACCAAGGCGCGCCGCTTCGCACCCACGCGAGGCACTCGGCGACGCGCGCCGCTCAGCCTCGCACGCCGCCGCGCAAGACAGAGCAAGACCGCGCGTGACGCGACGGCACCGCCGCGCCCCCGCACTCAGCGTCGTCGCTTGCGCTGCGGCGGTTGCCGTTGCTGCAGTCGCTGCTGCTGCCGCTGACGGTGCTGGCTCCATGCGGCGCCGCGATCGCGAATGAAGTTCGACAGCTCGGCAGTCGATTCAAGCGGCGCCTCCGCCTCCTCGTAATGGCCTTTCTCGTTGCGCAACGGCAGCGCGGCGATGCGGGCCGCATGGAGCTTGTCGAGCCTCGAAGGCTTCGCTGCATTCGGATGGGGCAGCGTCGACACGGGCGCCGTCACGCCGCTCAGCGGATCGTCGGCGGCGGCGCGCGGGGTCGCGAGCGTGAGCACGTCGCCAAGCGACGGAGCGGCCTGGTCGCGCGCCGTCAGCGGCGCTGTGCCGAAGCGCTCGCTGATCGTCTTCAGCACCGACGCATGATCGATCGTGCCCGCCGCACTCCTGAACACGGTGCCCGCAGCGATAAGGGGCGAGACGAGCACGGCGGGCACGCGCACGCCGAAGCGCGTGAAGTCGAAGCCGAATTCGCCGACGGTGCCGTCGCCGGGCGGCGTCGCGCCCGACGGCGGCGGGACGTGATCGTAGTTGCCGCCGTGCTCGTCGTACGTGACGATGAGGAGCGTGCTGTTCCAGGCCGGACCGTTGCGCAGCGTGTAGTAGACGTCATGAATCAGCTGCTCTCCCGCGGAGACGTCGTAGTTCGGATGCTGGCTGTTGCCGTTCGCATCCCAGCTCGGCTCGAGGAACGTGAACGCGGGCAGCGTGCCGTTCGCCGCGCGCGTCTGGAAGTCGCGGAAGTGGCCGAAGTGGCTGTCGTCGGCGTTCTGCGTGTCGGGGAAGTCGTGGCGCGTGAGCGGATCGCGGTTGTAGCCGAAGATCGCCCAATCGACGCGTTGATCCGACAGCCGCCCGAAGATGCTCGGACACGTGAAGATCTTCACGTGATCGTCGAGATGGCCTTGCGACGTGCCGGCAAGCGCGAACGCGCGGTTCGGCATCGTCATCGTCGGCGCCGACGCGAACCAGCGGTCGCACACCGCGTAGCCTTTCGCGAGTCCCGACAGCACGGGTAGCAGCTCGGGCGTGTACATGCCCATGATCTGCGCGGCCGTCGTGCCGGGCAGCGCGTCTTTCTCATGTCGCGATTGATCGGTTGCGATCGCCGACTTGAAGTTGACGACGAAGCCTTGATTGGTCGGCACGGCGCCCGGGGCGGGATTGTCGTCGGAGAACAACTGATAGTTGGTGTTCTGAAAGCCTTCGCCGGGATCGGCGCCCGGCATTAGATACGGATGCGGATCGGTCGCCCGGATCCGGTAGACGCCGACGGGGCGACCGAGATCGTCGGGATTCGATTCGTTGCCAGTCAGTCCGTCGAACGGCTGGCCGGCGGGCGACCGGTTGCCGTTGTCGGAATAGAGAAAGCCGAGCATCTGATCGAACGAGCGGTTTTCAAGCATCAGATGGACGACGTGTTCGATTCTTTTGAGTTGATTCGCCAAGAGTCGACTCCGGTCGGGATGCATCCGTCTAGCGCTCGGGCGGCCGCGCGTGGCGGAGGCGAAGGGCTTCCCGGCTTGCGCCGGGCCTTGGATTCGTGCGCGAAAAGTGCGTCGGGCACGTGATCGTTATACGAATGCCGGCGTCGGAGTTCAAATGCAATGCACCGGAACGGCGGCGTGGCGCGCTTTCGACGGCGGGGTGGCGGCGCGGCGCGAACGTGCGATTCAGTGCGCGTGCGAGCGAGGCGGATGGACGATTCGAACGCGCAACATTGGGGCGCTCGCGCTGGACGCTTCGCAAGTGCGGCATGCGTTTGACAGGAGGGCGTTTTGTCGGTTGTCCCGAGCGGGGCTGCGTGAGGGCGGGCTCGGGCCGGTTCCCGGATCGCGCGACGAGCGCACGACCGGGTGATGGATCGAAGGTTGCGAAGGCCGTCGCAATGACCGCATATGCGCGGGGTGTGCCGTGCTTCGCGGCGGGCGTCACGCGTGACGCGAACGAGCGGCCCCGCTCGCATAGAAAACAAAAAAACCGTACGCAATGCGTTACGGGGTTCGTTGTGTTGCTCGAAAAATGATGGTCCAGGAGAGGACTCGTGTTTGAATTCTAGTTGATTGATTTGTAACGATATTTTTCTTTGATTGTCATCATCATGTACTCGTCGATGTGTTCATTTACCATTGGCGCGAAAACGTGCCATTTTTTTGCGTAAACGCAGGTCGACGTTACGTGTTGGTCGTTCCAGGCTGCGGTTTGCCAGTGCCCGAACGTGGGGCGGGAAGGTTGGGTTCGTTCAGATCAGGCTCAAGTTCATGAAGTATGAACAAGAAAAATAATTAAACGTCTGGTGTCTGTTGTTCATAATGCCCGCGTGTTCACGTTTTTTGAACAAGCGGAATCTATGAACGACGACGGTCGCCTTCCGGACTTTGATCGCCCGACCGAAGCGCTACTCGGTCAGCTCACTCGCGCGGCAACCCGACACGGACGTGTTCCGCTCAGTGTTATCGATTTTCGTCCGGCTGGGCGAAGCAGCGATGGTTTGGTCGAGGAGGGGACGCTGACGCTCGATGTGAACGGCGCGGTCCAGCAACACATGCTCGCGGCCCGAGGCCGGATAAGATCGCGGGCGGAAGTCGGAGCCCTCGTGGCGAAGAACCGCGCCGCGGCTTTTCCCGTCCTGCTGGCCACTGCCTATTTGACACCCGCGTTAGCGGACGAGTGCGTCGAACGCGACCTGCAGTTCATCGACTTGGCCGGCAATCTGTACGTGCATCCGCCTGGCCAATACATGCTTGTCACCGGCAGGCCGGCGAATCCCGAGATCAGGCGTCTGGCATCGAGATCGGGGAAGCCGGCCAGTTCCGCGAGCGCCTCTGCGCTCAGAATGACTTTTGTGTTGTTATCTGCTCCAGAGTTGCTTAACCGTCCATACCGGGAAATTGCGGCAGCGGCGGGCGTGGCGCTTGGCACCGTTGGCAGCGTACTGGACGACCTGCGTGAACGCGGCTTGCTGGCGGGCACAGCCGACCGGCGCTTGGTCGATCCAGCAGCGCTCATGGATGAGTGGGTGATCAACTATCCGCTTCGCCTGCTGCCGAAGCTCAATGTGCAACGGTTCGCAGTAGGCGATCCATCCTGGTGGCAGCATGCCGAGCTTCCCACAGGGCAGATGTGGTGGGGCGGGGAGGTTGCTGCTGCAAAGCTGACCGGGCAGCTTCGGCCGGCCGCGCAAACGCTCTATGTCGAACCGACGGCAAGACCGGCTGCGACGATGGCACTCGCCAAGCGTCATCGCTTGCGTGCCGATCCCGCCGGCACGCTGGAAATCATCGATGCCTTCTGGCATCTCGACGAGGCACGGATGGAAAAAGTTGTGGCACCACCTTTGCTCGTGTACGCAGATTTGCGGCGTACGAGGGAACCCCGCAATGCGGAGGCTGCGGTGTTGATTCTCAACCAGATGGAGCGGGCGGATGACTCCAGTTCATCTTAAGACGCCGCTGCCGGAAGGAAAGCAGGTTCTGCTGACGGTCATGGATCGCGTGGCCCGGCTGACGAACCTGCGGTACTTCGTCGTCGGTGCGACAGCGCGCGACATCCTGATGTATCACCTCCACGGATTCCCTCGTGCCCGAGGGAGAACCGTTGCATCCATCGGGAGTGTTGGTTACGCCGCCGGCGATCGCTTTCGGCGGACGTCGAGCGACCGTTTTTGGGGCGACTCCGGCGAGTAGATCGCGTTCCGAAGCGGACGTTCGCTGCACGCAGCGATTAACACATTGTGACTGACCGCTTCGGTCGAGTTCAGGCCATCTGTCTATGTTCCTCGAGCGGACGCAGCGGGAGGAGAGTGTCTATTTTCTTGCCGGCCTACAGCATTTCGCAAAGAACACTTCGCAATACCATACGATGAAGTGCGTGGGTCGAATTGTAAAGTATTCGCCGGCCTTAATTGGAGGGGCACTAATGGTCGGAGGCTGCGGTTGCGGCCACATAATGGCGCGTATCGCCGAGATCGCCAGACCACCACGGCAGTTCGTCAGCGATCTCTCGCGAAGCGAGGCGTGTGGGGTGGCATAGTGGCGGAGGTTAGACTTGGCTCCGCACGTGGCGCGCACCTATCGGAAGAGACGCTGGGCGTGCGGTGAGTGCGTTTCGAGGAACTCGAACTTTCATGTACTCAAAAACGTACTCATTCGTTGTCGGCTTATCGTGGGACCGGATCATCCTCCAGGCGTCCCAAAAACATAAAGCCCGCTTTTGCGGGCTTTATGATGAACATCAAATCCAGCAACTGATCTGAACCTATTTTTCTGGTGCCCAGGAGAGGACTCGAACCTCCACGATGTTGCCACCGCTAGGACCTGAACCTAGTGCGTCTACCAATTCCGCCACCTGGGCACTGCTGCATCGAGCAAGACCGCCATTTTAGACATCTTATGAATTCTGTCAACAGAAATTTGGGGTGAGACCAAAAAATTTATGAAGACAGTGTTCGCGAGACGCACGTAGCCTCACACAAAATCGGGATAGGGGCGGCCAGTGGCCTAGCCGATCCCCTCCCACACCACCCGGCATGCGGGTCCGCACCGGGCGGTTCGAGTAGTTGAGGTCAGGTGAGGCGAGGCCTGCCCAGGCGATCAAAGTAGGCAATCGTCAGGACGTGATGCAGCCCGGTCATGCTGTTGTGCCACGAGCGACGGCTGAGGGCCGCCACCGATTGGGCCACGCTTGGCTTGGCCCCAAGCTTGAGCAGCTCCCGGTATATCGTCTTGCCGCGCCGCCAATGCTTCAGATGGAGCGCGCGCATTCGCCGGCGCATCCACTCGTCCAGCTGTTGCCAGCGGCGATAGGTCTGCGCCAATTGGAAGTACGCTTTCCAGCCCAGCATGTAGCTGCGCAGCCGCTCGATCACTTCGCTTATGCTGCGCCCGCCGGATCGGCCGGTGAGCTGCCTGATCCTTTGCTTGAACGTCTCCAACGCCTTGTCTGACACGATGCGTTTGATCTCGCCTTTCCGAGTTTCCCATGGTGTGAACGCCGGTCCAAATCCGACACTAAACGACGGCGTTCTGGAATTGAGCGTTTGAAGTGGCCGTGCTTGGAAGATGATGTTTGCGGGGTAGCGACGCTGCGGATGCCTGACGCTTTGCGCGTCGGAGGGAGCCCGTAGGGCGAGTGCAGACGCGCAAAGCGCGTTGAGGGATGACGGCGCGGATCGGTTGCGGTAGAAAGGCACACCGCCGAAGAAACAACCGGCGCGACACCGGTCAAACCGCCAAGTTCACCCCGGGGTCGCGCCACACTGGACACAGGTGCGGGGCCACGGGGCCAAGCACAGGGACACGTGCAGCCGCAGTATTCCACGGCTGGGCGGACCCTGTCGATATCGACCTGCCATCGGCGTTCCACGGGGACCGCCGATGCTGCCCACGGGCCGCTTCTTCCTGTGCGCCCGCTGCCGGGCGCAGGTGTTCATTTGCCGCCGCTGCGATCGAGGCCAGATCTATTGCGCCGGCGGCTGTGCGCAAGCGGCCCGGCGCGCGAGCTTGCGCGAAGCGGCTCAGCGTTACCAGAGTTCTCGCCGCGGGCGTCTTGCCCATGCGCAGCGCGCCCGTCGTTATCGAGCGCGACACAATAAAGTGACGCATCACGGTTCACCTGCGACGGGGCCCAGTGCTCTACTGCCAGCGGACTCGATGCGCGCCGCTGTCACTCACAGTCGTGTCGCGGCATCGGCGCCGGCGACAACGCATTGCCATCGATGCGGCTGCGCCTGTTCGCCATTCGTGCGCCTTGGCCCGTTGCGCCGTCGAGTTCCTCACTGCATCTACCGATTCCGAGGAGGCTCTAAAGGTGACGATTGACGCTGAACTCGAAGCCCATATCCTGCGGCTCTACCACGTCGAGAAGTGGCGCTGCGGCACGATCGCGCAGCAATTGCACGTGCATCGCGGCACCGTCAAACGGGTGCTCGCACAAGCTGGTCTGCCGCGTCATGGACCGGCGCCGCGGCCTTCGATGATCGAGCCATACCTGCCATTCATTCGCCAAACGCTGGAGAAGTATCCCACGCTCACCGCCAGCCGCCTTTACGGCATGGTGCGCGAGCGCGGCTATCAGGGCCGGCCCACGCACTTCCGACATCTGATCTCTCTGCACCGGCCACGCCCGCCTGCCGAAGCGTACCTGCGGCTGCGCACGTTGCCCGGCGAACAGATGCAATGCGACTGGGGGCACTTCGGTCACTTGCATATCGGCCGTGCGCGCCGGCCCTTGATGGCCTTCGTGATGGTGCTCTCGTACTCGCGCGAGCTGTATCTGCGCTTTTTCCTCGATGCGCGTATGGAGAACTTCCTGCGCGGCCATATCGGCGCCTTCACGCGCTGGGGCGGCCTCGGTAGGGTCGTCCTCTACGATAACCTGAAGAGCGCCGTCCTTGAACGCCAGGGCGACGCCATTCGTTTCCACCCGACGCTGCTCGCCTTCGCCGCACACTATCGGTTCGAACCCAGACCCGTAGCCATCGCGCGTGGTAACGAGAAGGGCCGCGTGGAGCGCGCCATTCGTCACGTCCGCGACGCGTTCTTCGCGGCCAGACAGTTCACCGATCTGGATGACCTGAATGCGCAAGCCGAACACTGGTGCCGCACGCAGGCGGCGGATCGCCCGTGCCCGGAGGATCGCATGATCAGTGTGCGCCAGGCGTTCGCCCAGGAGCAGCCTACGCTGCTTGCGCTACCGGAGAATCCCTATCCCGTCGAGGAAACGCTCGCCGTCAAAGTCGGCAAGACGCCCTATGTACGCTTCGATCTGAACGACTACTCGATCCCGCACACGCACGTGCGGCGCACGCTCACGGTACGGGCCGATCTCGAGCAGGTACGCGTGCTGGACGGTGCCGAGATCCTTGCGCGCCACGCTCGCAGTTACGACCGCGGCGCGCAAATCGAAGAGCCCGTTCACATCGAGACACTGGTCGGCGTCAAACGCGAGGCCCGTCATCATCGCGGCATGGATCGCTTGGCCAAGGCTGCCCCCGCCAGTCAGGATCTGCTGCGCCGCGCGGCTGAACGCAATGCGAATCTGGGCACCATCACGGCGGCGCTGCTGCGGCTGCTCGAACGCTACGGCGCTGCGCAATTGCAGGCCGCGATCGGCGATGCGCTACAAAGCGGCGTGCCGCACCCGAACGCCGTGCGCCTGGCGCTGGAGCGCCGCCGCGAAGCGCTTGAACTGCCACCACCGCTTGCCGTGTGTCTGCCGCCACACGTACGCCAGAAGGACACGCCGGTCCAACCCCACCGGCTCGATACCTACGATCAACTTGCCGGAGGCACGGATGAGCTCGCTTGAATCATTGCGCACACGCGCGCAGGAATTGCGTTTGCACGGGCTGCTGGCCCACTGGCCCGAGGTTGCGCTGCAGCCGTGGGTCGCGCCGCTCGTGCAGTGGGAAGAAGACGAGCGAGCCCGTCGCTCGCTCGAGCGGCGCATCAAGGAATCACATCTGGGCGGCTTCAAAGCCTTGTGCGACTTCGACTGGGGTTGGCCGTCACGGTGTGATCGCGGTGCCATCGAAGAACTGATGACGCTCGGGTTCATGAAGGACGCCGCCAACGTCGTGCTCATCGGCCCCAACGGCGTGGGCAAGTCGACGCTGGCGAAGAACGTCGCGCATCAGGCGCTCGTGCATGGGCACACGGTGCTGTTCACCACCGCCGGCAATATGCTGGGCGAACTGGCTGCGCTCGATAGCGATTCAACGCTGCGCCGGCGCTTGCGTCGCTATGCTGCGCCCGACGTCCTTGTGATCGATGAGGTCGGATATCTCTCCTACTCGAATCGCCACGCCGATCTGCTGTTCGAGTTGATCAGCCGGAGATACCAGAACAACAGCACCATCGTGACATCGAATCGACCGTTTGCAGAATGGTCAGAAGTGTTCCCGAACGCCGCCTGCGTCGTGTCGCTCGTCGATCGCCTTGTGCATCTCGCCGAGGTCATCTCGATCGAAGGCGAATCGTACCGCCTGAAGGAAGCCCGCGAGCGGGCCGACAAGCGCGCCCGGCAGCGTGGCCCGAGCAAATCGGCCAAAGGAGGCGAGTCATCATGACAGCCGTGCCATTGCCCTCAGGCCTCACGCGCGGCTTGAACTTCGTCGTGCCCGACGACTGGACGCCCGAGCAGGCGCTCGCCGTGTTCGAACTGCTCGACGACTTGCGCGAACTCATCTGCGCACGCTATCTGCCCGACATGCAGCGTGTCCTTCGTGGCGATCGTCGGCAACGTGAACTGCCGCTCACCGAGCACGACCCGCCGTTCTGATCGGCGACATTCAAAACAAAGGGGCCCGCGTGGCCCCTTTGTCGTTGACTGTTTCGCTCAACCTTGTGCCGTCGTTTAACGGTGCTTTTACACCGGCGCTAACACATGGGGCGTACCCCAGAAACTTGCGACCCAAGACGCTTGCCACCGCACTCTTCGATTCGTTGATCTTCAGGTGCAGCTTGTCATAACAGCGCTTGAGTCGTGCCATCACCCGCTCGCCAGCCTTCCGGCTGCGCACGTAGACGTTGCAGTCGTCAGCGTAGCGGGCAAAGCGGTGGCCCCGTCGTTCAAGTTCACGATCCACCTCGTCCAGAAGCACATTGGCCAGTAGCGGCGAGAGTGGTCCGCCTTGCGGCGTCCCCTCCACGCGCTCGACCACCACACCGCCATCCATGATGCCCGCGCTCAGGTAGGCTCGAACCAGCCGGATGTCCCCGGCGTCGTTCACGCGTTTCCTGAGACGGTCAATCAGAATGTCGTGGTTGACCCGATCAAAGAACTTCGACAGGTCGACGTCGACCACGATGCGGTAGCCTTCCTGCACGTATTGCTGTGCTGCAAGCACAGCATCCCGTGCGCGGCGGCCGGGACGGAACCCGTGGCTGTGCCCACTAAAGGTAGGATCGATCAGCGGCTGCAGCACCTGCAACAGTGCCTGCTGAATCAGACGGTCGGTCACGGTGGGTATCCCCAGGTCAGATTGGATGGCGTCGACAGTCCCGCTCGAGCAAGTTCTTCCTCGAATATCACGCGCGCCGGGCTCGTAACCGGCTGGACCACCCACGGCCACGCGACGAGTTCGTCGAGCGACACCCGTTTGCGTGTCGCGAGCGGATGGCGCTCGCGCACCACGAGCGTAAGCGTTTCGCGCGCGAGCGGTTCGAACCGGAAATCGTTGTGCTGCAGCGACGTGGTAAGCCGCCCGAGCGCGAGGTCCACCTCGCGGCGGTACAACAGTTGGACGATCTGGTCGCTCGTCTCGCCGAGGATGCGCATGTTGAGGAGGGGCCGCTCGGTCTTGAGCGCGGCGACCGCCAGCGCGAGCACGTCGGGCGCTGCGCCCATGATCGCGCCGACAGTCAATTGGCCATGACCGCCGCGGCGTTTCACCTCGAGATCCTCGGCGAAGCGGGTCAGGTCTGACAATGCCCGGCGCGCGTACGCGAGCACCGTGCCGCCGAGCGTGGTCGGTTCCATGCCGCGCGCATTTCGCTCGAACAGCTTGAAACCGAATGCATTCTCGATGTCGCCCAGCATGCGGCTCGCGCTCGGCTGTGCGACGTTGATTTCGTCGGCCGCCTGATGCAGGTTGCGGGCATCGTCGAGTGCGACGAGGAGCGTCAGGTGTTTGAATTTCAGCCGGTTGACGAGTGCAAGTGAGGCAGCCTAATGTCGTTGTCAAGCCATAGCAGGTTGTCCGGGTGTGAGCGGCGATCGGGAACGGAGCATAGCCCAAAGGACGGTTTACGCGTCGTCTGGCCAGGGCGATGACGGCTTGGTGATGCCACTTGCCTTCTTTGCGCTTGCGTGCGTAGAAGGCCATGCTGTCCGGAGTGCGCAGGGAGGCGCGGCGGGCTGGCCGAACGGGATCGTCGCCGCCGCGGACCTGAGCGCGCCCGATGCCGAGGCCACGCTTGCCGTGCATGCGTCGTTCGCGAATGTGCGCGGGATCCGGCAAATCCTTAACGTGCACGACGATCCGTTGTACGGATATGTCCAGCGCCATTACTTGCGCGATCCGGCGTGGGTCGAAAACTTCGCGCGGCTCGCACGCCATGGACTGTCGTTCGATTTGCAGCTCTATCCGTCGCAGATGCCCGAAGCGGCCGAGATCGCGCGCGCATCCGGACGTCCAGATCGTGCTCAACCATGCGGGCATGTTCGTCGGCCGCCACAGCCCGGCAGGCTATCGCGCCTGGCGGAACGGCCTTCGGGAACTGGCAGCCTGCCCGAACGTCGCCGTGAAGATCAGCGGGCTCGCGATGTTCGACCATTGCCGGACGGTGGAAAGCCTGCGGCCTTATGTGCTCGAGACGATCGATGCATTCGGCGTCGAGCGTGCGATGTTCGCATCGAATTTTCCGGTCGACCGGCTGTTCGCGACTTACGACGCATTGTGGCGCGCCTATGCCGCGATTGTCGCGGGGATGAGCGACGCCGAGCAACGCCTGCTGTTCGGTGGCAACGCGGAGCGCATCTATCGGATTTAAGTTCCGCCGGACGTCCGGTGACTGAAGAACGAATATATCAATGGAGACAAACGTGCAGAGATTTCTCGGCAGTCAATCCGTCCCGCGGCTGGAACTCATTGGCGCGAGCAAGTCGTTCGGGGCCGTGCGCGCGCTGATCGACGGCAATCTGGACACCCCCAGCACAGATCCCGGCGTGCACGATTCGCGCACCGGGGCTCGTGCTTGGGGTATTCGTACTTTTCGCGCAATTTCTGGCGGCTTGGTCGGAAAAATCCCAGCCGATCAGGGCATTCCTCTGCTTTCGTGTATACGTAAAAAGCGTGGATGTCGGAGGAACGCAGTGGGAAGGGGAAACAAAAAAACCCGTAAGACGTTGACCTTACGGGGTTTCTCGGATTGCTATGGTTCTTGCTGGAAGAACCGTTGGTGCCCAAGAGAGGACTCGAACCTCCACGGAGTTACCCGCTAGTACCTGAAACTAGTGCGTCTACCAATTCCGCCACCTGGGCAGGTGCGTGTGCTGCAAAGATCGCCATTATAGACGGCCGATCGCGTCTGTCAATACTTTTTCATCGTCCGCGCGGGCCGCGGCGAGCGCGGCGCAACACGCGGCGCGCGGTCCGTTTGCCGCAGCGGCGGGTGTTAGAATGGGGCGGCATGAGCGGCGCGCCCGTTCGGCTCCGCTTGCCGCGGTCGCGCAAGCCAAACGCAACGAGAAAAATCATCGACAAGCCCTTGAGCAAGTATCCGTATCCCATTCCGAGCCGCGAAGAGATTCTCGGCGTGCTGCGCACGAGCGACGCGCCGCTTGCGGCGAACGACATCGCCGAAGCGCTGTCGATCAAGCGTCAGGAGCGCGAAGGATTTTTTCGGCGCGTCGCCGCGATGGAGCGCGACGGCCAGATCCGGCTCGACAAGCGCGGCCATTATCAGCTGACGCATCCGTCCAACTTCGTCGCGGGCCGCGTGCAGGGCCATCGCGACGGCTACGGCTTCGTGATCCGCGACGACGGCCAGGACGACCTGTTCCTGCCGAACGCCGAGATGCAGAAGGTGATGCACAACGACCGCGTGCTCGCGCGGATCGTCGGCTACGACCGGCGCGGCCGGCCGGAAGGGCATGTCGTCGAGGTGACCGAGCGCGCGAACAAGCGCGTGATCGGGCGTCTCCTCAACGAGAACGGCGCGCTCATCGTCGCGCCCGAGGACAAGCGGATCGGCCACGACATCCTCGTCGCGCAGAACGCGAAGAAGGCGAAGGTCGGGCAGGTCGTCGTCGTTGAGCTCACCGATTTTCCTAGCCGTCATTCGCAGCCGCTCGGCCGCGTCGTCGAGGTGCTCGGCGACATCGACGATCCCGGCATGGAGATCGAGATCGCGGTGCGCAAGTACGGCGTGCCGCACGAGTTCGGCCCGGACGCGCTCGGCGAGGCCGCGGCGCTGCCGGACAAGGTGCGGCCCGTGGATCTGCGCTATCGCGTCGATCTGCGCGACGTGCCGCTCGTCACGATCGACGGCGAGGACGCGCGCGACTTCGACGACGCCGTATATTGCGAGCCGATCCCGGTCGGCCGCGGCGAGGGCTTTCGCCTCATCGTCGCGATCGCGGACGTGTCGCACTACGTGCAGCCGGGCAGCCCCCTCGACGCCGACGCGGTCGAGCGCAGCACGTCCGTCTACTTCCCGCGCCGCGTGATTCCGATGCTGCCCGAGAAGCTGTCGAACGGGCTCTGCTCGCTGAATCCGCAGGTTGACCGCTGCGTGCTCGCGTGCGACATCGTCATCACCGCGCGCGGCGACATCAAGGCGTATCAGTTCTATCCGGCCGTGATCCACTCGGCCGCGCGCCTCACGTATACCGAAGTGGCCGCAGTGCTCGCGAACACGAAGGGGCCGGAGGCCGCGCGCCGCGCCGACCTGATGCCGCACCTGCAGAATCTGTACGGCGTTTACAAGGCGCTCTTCGTCGCGCGGCAAAAACGCGGCGCGATCGATTTCGACACGACCGAAACGTACATCGTCTGCAACGCGCAGGGCAAGATCGAGCAGATCCTGCCGCGCCAGCGCAACGACGCGCATCGTCTGATCGAGGAATGCATGCTCGCCGCGAACGTCTGCGCGGCGGATTTCCTCAAGCGCAACAAGCACCCGGGTCTCTACCGCGTGCACGCGGGGCCGACGCAGGAAAAGCTCGAGAACCTGCGCGCGTTCCTGCGCGACATGGGGCTCACGCTGGGTGGCGGCGACACGCCGCACGCGAGCGACTACGCGGCGCTGATGGCGCACATCCGCGACCGGCCCGACGCGCAGATGCTGCAGCCGATGCTGCTGCGCTCGATGCAGCAGGCGGTCTACAGCCCGGACAACATCGGCCACTTCGGCCTCGCGTACGATGCGTACGCGCACTTCACGAGCCCGATCCGCCGCTATCCCGACCTGCTCACGCACCGCGCGATCTACGCGATCCTGTCCGGCAAGAAGTACACGCCGAAGTCGCCGGAAGGCATCGAGCTGAACACCGCGCTGTCGCCGCGCGCCCGCGCGATGCAGCGCGAGGACGACGAAGTGCGCGGCCGCGCGCGTTCGAACACGGCGATCTGGGAAGAGCTGGGGCTCCACTGCTCGGCGAACGAGCGGCGCGCAGACGAGGCGTCGCGCGACGTCGAAGCGTGGCTCAAGTGCTATTTCATGCGCGACAAGCTCGGCGAGGAGTATGGCGGGATGGTGAACGGCGTGACGTCGTTCGGCATCTTCGTGCAACTCGACGCACTCTTCATCGAGGGCCTCGTGCACGTGACGGAGCTGGGCGCCGACTACTTCCAGTACGACGAAGTCAAGAACGAGTTGCGCGGCGAGCGCACGGGCATCCGATATCGGCTGTCCGATCGCGTGCGCGTGCAGGTGAGCCGCGTGGACCTCGACGCGCGCAAGATCGATTTCCGGCTCGTGCGCGAGGCGCCCGTCAAGGCGCCGCGTCCGGCGGCCGCGGTGGAGCCGGGCGGTCCGCGCGTACGCTCGCTGCCGCCCGCTGATGCGCCGGCGCGCCGCAAGAAGACCGTGAGCGCGCCGAGCGCAGCGGTGAAGGAAGCGCGCGCGGCGCGCAAGAAGGGCGCCGCGTCGAAGCCGGCCGCGAAAAAGGCGCGTTCGCGCAAGAAGTACTGATCGAGCGCGTCGCCGTCGAGCGGCGACGCCGATTGACCGGGACGCCGCGCACCCGGACGGGCGCGCGGCGCTTCCATTTTCAATGCGGCCGAGCGATGCGCGGCCGCGCGTTTTGATCGAAGGTTGTTCCAGCCATGTCACGTCTGAAGGTTCTCTACGGTTTTCATGCAGTGACCGCACGCATGCGGCACGATGCGTCGACGGTCGCGGAGGTGTTCTATGATCAGACGCGCCGCGACCGCCGGATGCAGGATTTCCTGCATGCCGCGAAAGAGGCGGGCGTGCGTCTCATCGCCGCCGACGAGACGCGGCTCTGGGGGCTCGCGCATACCGAGCGTCACCAGGGCGTCGTCGCGCGCGTCGAGGATCTGCCGCTTGCGCAAAACCTTGCCGAGCTGCTGGACGGTATCGCCGGGCCGGCGCTGCTGCTCGTGCTCGATGGCGTGACCGATCCGCACAATCTGGGCGCATGCCTGCGCGTCGCCGACGCGGCGGGCGCGCACGCGATCGTCGCGCCGCGCGACCGTGCGGCCGGGCTCAACGCCACCGCCGCAAAGGTCGCGAGCGGCGCGGCCGATACGGTGCCGTACATCACGGTGACGAATCTCGCGCGGGCGCTGCGCGAGCTGAAGGACGCGGGCGTATGGGTGATCGGCACGTCGGACGATGCGACGGCGAGCCTCTACGACACGAAGCTCGACGGTCCGGTTGCGCTCGTGATGGGCGCGGAAGGCGAGGGAATGCGGCGCTTGACGCGCGACACGTGCGACGAAGTGATGTTCATTCCGATGGCGGGGAGCGTCGAGAGCCTGAACGTGTCGGTCGCGAGCGGCGTGTGCCTGTACGAGGCGGTCCGGCAGCGGGGCGCGAAGCAGTAAGTGCGCCGCGTGCGCGTTTGCCGCCGGGTTCGAGCGGCGGGCGAGCGCAGCTTCGTCCACGATGCTCGATGGCGCGCGGGCGGCGGCTTGTGTCGCGGATGTGCTCGCATGCGTCGCAGCCGAGGGGAATCGAAGCGAATCGAATCGCGACGCGGTGGTTTTCATCGGCAAGAGGCGCCAATGCGCCTCTTTCTGGATTGCGACACGTGGCGGCCGCTCGGCCACATCGTTTGCCGTTTTCGCAAAACAGACACAAAACGCGCAAGAATGCGATCGACTAAGCGTCTAGAATGGGGCGCTCATGTCGGGGCAGTCTCGTCCCGGCGACCGCAGATTTACCGAGCGCCGTTATCATGAAATTCCCTTTCCGTTACGCGTTTCTCGCGAGCCTCAGCCTGCTCGCCGCCTGTACGACACCCACGCTCGTCAATCACGGCGACTATTATGCCGACACGAGCCACCCCGCGCGCAGCGTCGATTCGCGCATCCGTTTCCTCGTCATGCATTACACCGAGATCGGCGAGGCGCAATCGCTGCGCGTGCTGACGCAGGAAAACGTCAGCGCCCATTACGTCGTGCCCGATCAGCCGAGCCTCGAGCGAGGCGTTCCCGTCGTCTATCAGCTCGTCCCGGAAAGCGAGCGCGCGTGGCACGCGGGCGTGAGCTCGTGGCAGGGCACGACCGAATTGAACGGCGTGTCGATCGGCATCGAGAACGTGAATCGCGGCCCGATCGATACGCCGCAGGGCCGCATGTGGGCGCCGTATCCGCCCGCGCAGGTCGACGCGATCGTTCGGCTTGCGAAGGACATTGTCGCCCGCTACCAGATTCCGCCGACGCGCGTCGTCGGTCACAGCGACATCGCGCCGCAGCGCAAGACCGATCCCGGCCCGCTGTTCCCGTGGCGCGCGCTCGCGAAGGCGGGCGTCGGCGCGTGGCCCGACGACGCGACGGTGGCCGCGCGTCTCGCGGGGAGGCCGCCGAAGTCGCTCGTCGACGTGTGCGAACTGCAACTCAAGCTCGCGCGCTACGGCTACGACGTCGCGACGGACGGCGTGCTCGACGATCGCACACGGCGCGTGATCGCCGCGTTCCAGATGCATTTCCGGCCGACCGATTACGCCGGCAATCCGGATGCGGAAACCGACGCGATCGCGCAAGCGCTGCTCGATAAGTACATGCCCTCGCAGCCGGCGCCCGAGCGCGACGCGGCGGCGGCCGACGTGGCAAGCGCGGTTGCGGCGCCGTGAACGTGTTTGGCGCTCGGGCGACGATGCGGCCGAGTCGCTAAGCGATTAATCGACTATGCGGCTAATCGACTGCGGGACTGAACGGCGAAGCGACTGAACGGCCGAGCGACCGAGCCGCCAAGCGGCGAGCGGCGAGCGGCGAGCGGCGAGCGGCCGGAAGACCAAGCGATCAAGCGACGAAGCGATTACTGATCCAAACGGCCAAGCGTCGCCGCCGCGACACGTGGCCTCGCTGTCGCCGTCGGATCGAAAAAAAACGTCGAGCGGAGCGTCTCCGGTAAACTTGCGTTTTTCGCACTTCGATTGCTCGACGCTTCTCATGACACAAGACGAACTCAAACGCCTCGTCGGCGAGGCCGCTGCCCAATACGTGATCGACAACGTGCCGGAAGGCGCGGTGATCGGCGTCGGCACGGGCTCGACCGCCAACTGCTTCATCGACGCGCTCGCGGCCGTCAAGGACCGCTATCGCGGCGCGGTGTCGAGCTCGATAGCGACGACCGAGCGGCTGAAGTCGCATGGCATCAAGGTCTTCGACCTGAATGAGATCGAGTCGCTCCAGGTGTATATCGACGGCGCCGACGAGATCGACGGCGGCGGCGCGATGGTCAAGGGCGGCGGCGGCGCGCTGACGCGCGAGAAGATCGTCGCTTCGGTCGCCGAAACGTTTGTCTGCATCGCCGACGCGAGCAAGCGCGTCGCGGTGCTCGGCCAGTTCCCGCTGCCTGTCGAGGTCGTGCCGATGGCGCGCACCGCGATCGGCCGCCGGCTCGCCGTGCTCGGCGGCGTGCCCGTGCTGCGCGTGAAGCAGGACGGCGCGCCGTACGTCACGGACAACGGCAACGAGATCCTCGACGTGAAGGGCCTGCGCATCGAAGACCCGCGCGCGCTCGAAGCGACGATCAACGGCTGGCCCGGCGTCGTGACGGTCGGTCTGTTCGCCGAGCGCGGCGCGGATCTGTGCCTGCTCGGCACCGAACACGGCGTCGAGACGCTGCGCTACGTCAAGCGTTAATCAATCATTCAAGAATGAATTCGATGCGCGAAAGCAATTAAGTCGGTTAAATCCAATCATAAGAATTTTGATTGCCGACGCTTTCGGCACCCCTTCAATCCGAGGTCCAGCGAGCTTGCAACAAGCTTGCTGGACCTATTTTTTTGGGGTCGTTTTTTTCTGGATATAGTAAGAGGGATTACCCTGTCAGGTGTTTTCCAGATAGCGGAATTGCGACGAACTCAGCAACGTATCGTTCATAAGAACAAAGCTGAAAGTCACGTCATTTCGATACAGAGGGCCGGCGAGACTGCGAGGGCATTGTGCCAACACAGGTGATGTTCGGGGAGAGGTCTCATGGAGCAGGGAAAGGACCGGTCACTGGTCAGTAAAGTGATGGATGGGCTTGTCACGGGAATCGTCGAGGACAAGTATGGCGGCATCTTGCCGCCGCAGGATGTGCTGTCGAAAGAGTTCGACGTCAGCCGCACCGTGATGCGTGAAGCGCTCTCGATGTTGCTGGCGCGCGACATGCTGGACGTGCGTCCGAAGGTCGGCACGCGCGTGCGGCCGATGAACCACTGGAGGATGATCGACGAAGACGTCGTGAACTGGCGTTTCCGGGCCAAACCGGATCGGCAGTTCATGCGCGACGTGATCGAGTTTCGGACACTGATCGAGCCGCGCGCGACCGCGCAGGCGGCAAGCCGCGCGACCGCGGCCGAGATCGAGGGCATACGGGAGGCATTCGAGCTGTTCAAATTGGCCGAGCCGGGGACACCGGCATATGACGAGGCGGATGAGCTGCTGCATACGCGGATCGTGCATGCGAGCGGCAATCAGTTCTTCCAACAAATGGCGGCGATCATTCGCGGCGCGCTGCGCGTCGTGAATCCACGGATGAGCAGGCGCGACGACATCCGCGCGCTCGCGCTCAAGTCGCACGGGCGGGTGGTCGAGGCGATCGAACGGCGCGATGCGCGCGAGGCGGAAGCGGCCGCGCTCGAGCTGATCGACTACACGGCAGAGGAGATGCGCGACTTCGCAGTCGAGGTGCCCGAGCGCAATTGAACGCCGTGCCGTGTCGCATGCCGGCCGTTTATCATGACGGCCGGCGGGGCTGCGGGCCCGACGCCGGACTTTCTCAGCGACACGGAATTGACTCGATGACCGAATATCAACCGACGCCGATTCGCTTCGGCATCGTCGGCGCGGGCAGCATCGCACGCCGGTTCGCACAGAGCGTCGCGCACGTGCGCGACGCCGCGCTCGCGCACGTGTGGGCGCGCCGCGCCGATGCGGCGGCCGCGTTTTGCGGCGCGCATGGCGGCGTGCCGTGCGCAAGCTTCGACGCGTTGCTCGCATCCGACATCGATGCGGTCTACATCGCGACGCTGAACGACAGCCACGCGCGCTATGCAAGCGCGGCGCTTGCGGCCGGCAAGGCGGTGCTCTGCGAAAAGCCCGCGACCGTCAACACGCGCGAGTTCGATGAGGTGCTGGCCGTCGCGCGCGCGAAGAAGCGCCTGTTCATGGAGGCGATGAAGCCGCCGTTCTATCCGCTGTACCGGAAGCTGCGCACGCATCTCGAGCGCGATCCGATCGGCGACGTCGCGCTCGTGCGCGCGGGCTGCGCATCGTCGACGGTGCCGGCCGAGCATCCCGTCTACCGCTTCGAGCGGGCGGGCGGCGCGCTGCTCGACATCGGCATCTACGAGATGTTTCTTGCGGTCGACTGGCTTGGCGCGCCGCTCGACGTGCAGACGCTCGGCCGCGTCGGCGCGACAGGCGTCGATGTGTTCGCGAGCGTCAACGCGCGGCACGAGCGCGGCGTGTCGCAGCTATTCTGCGGGCTCGACGTGATGGGACGCGGCGACGCGCTCCTCGCGGCGGCGGGCGGCTACGTGACGATTCACGAGAACTGGTGGAATCCGGCGCGCGCGACGATCCGCTACGCGGACGGCCGTGTCGTCGAGCTCGACGAGCCGTTCGAGGGCGGCGGCCTCAACTACGAGACCGCGCACTTCTGCGAGCTGCTGCGCGCGGGAGCGCTCGAGAGCCCGGTGATGACGCACGATCATTCGCGGCGGATGATCACGATGACCGACGCGGCGCGCGCGGCGCTCGGCGTACGCTATCCGATGGATTGATTGATGACGCGGGCGCGTTGGCTCGCGCGACGCGCGCGTCGGCGCAACAATTCCGATCAATGTCGGCTCGGCAACGCGAGCCGCCGCTCATACCAGCGCTGCACCCATTCGAGGATCTGGCACAGCACCCAGTAGACGGCCGCAGCGGCGAGATAGAGCGGCAGCGGCTGATAGGTCGACGCGATGATTTCCTGCGCGCTGCGCAGTAGCTCGGTGACGGTGATCACCGACACGAGCGACGTGTCCTTGATCAGGCTGATGAGACTGTTCGACAGGCTTGGCACCGCGATGCGCAGCGCCTGCGGGCCGATCACGTAGCGCAGCGTCTGCCGCCACGACAGCCCGAGGCTGTACGCCGCGAGCCACTGTCCTTTGTCGATCCCGTTGATCGCGCCGCGCATGCTTTCGGACATGTAAGCGGCGACGTTCGCGGACAGCGCGATCACGCCGGCGGGCGTCGGTTCGAGCGAGATGCCGAGGCTCGGCAGTCCGTAATAGATGACGAAGATCTGAACGAGGAGCGGCGTGCCGCGCATCACGCTCACGTAAGCGCGCGCGAGGCCGGCGAGGATCGCGCTGCGGCCGATGCCCATCAGCGCGAGCACGACGGCGCCGACGAGGCCGAGCACCATCGACAGCACGGCGAACTTGACGGTCAGGAGCGCGCCCTGGAGCAGCACGGGGAGCGACTGGACGAGGAGAGAAGTGATCGACATGTGAAGCGAGGACGAAGCTTGCGCGAAAGCGCAATCATAAACCGGGCGCGCAATGCAAAGGGCGGCACCGTTGCGGATGCCGCCCTCGTTCGCCGCCGGATGGGCGCGGCAAGACTACGCGACTACGCGCTCACTTGACGGGCTTCGTCACGTCGATGCCGAACCACTTGTCCGAGATCTTCTTGAACGTGCCGTCGGCTTCGAGCTGCGTTATCGCGTCGGCGATCGCTTTCGCGAACTTCGGATTGCCCTTCTTGAACGGGATGCCCGACGGGTTCGCCGAACCGACGTTCGCGCCCGGGCGCAGCGGAAGCTGCGAGGTCTTCGTCAGATACGCGAGCATCAGACGGTCGTTGAGCGCCGCATCCAGCCGGCCGGCCGCGAGGTCGCGCAGGTATTCGGGCGCGCCCGGATACGTCTTCACGTCGATGCCCGGCACCGACTTCGCCATGTCCATGTAGTTCGTGCCGAGCGCGACGCCGAGCTTCTTGCCCTTCAGGTCCTCGAGCGACTTGAACTGGCGCGCGTCGTCCTTGCGCTGGATCAGTTGCGCGGACGAGAACGTGTATGCCGGCGAGAAGTCGAGCGTTTCGCGGCGCTTGTCGGTGATGCCGACCTGGTTGACGATCACGTCGAACTTGCCTGCCTGCAGGCCGGCGATGATGCCGCTCCATTCAGTCGTGACGAATTCGGGCTTCACGCCGAGCTTCGCCGCGATCGCTTTCGCGATGTCGACGTCGAAGCCGACGAGCTCGCCTTGCGGGTTCTTCGAGTTGAACGGCGGGAACGTGCCTTCGAGGCCGATCCGCAGCGTGCCGCGTTGCTTGACTTCGTCGAGCAGGTCCGCGGCGTGCGCGGTGGCGGCGACGAACGACGCGCCGATCAGGCCGGCGACCAGAAGCTTCTTCAGCGACGCAATTTTCATCGTGTTGTTTCCTTGCCTGGGATGAGACCTTGATATCGATCGCGCAATGATAGCGATATAACAATCGATATCTAAATATCCTTTGTTTATTTCTATATCACTGCGCGCGCCCGCGAGCGACCGCCTTCACGCACTCGGCGACGAGCGCCGGGCCGCGATAGATGAAGCCCGTGTACACCTGCACGAGCGACGCGCCCGCCGCGAGTTTCGCACGGGCGTCCTCGCCGGAGAAGATTCCGCCCACGCCGATGATGGGTACGGCGTCGCCGAGCTCCGCATGCAGCTTGCGGATCACCGCGTTCGACGCGTCGAACACCGGCCGCCCGGATAGCCCGCCCGCTTCGTCGGCGTGCGGCAGGCCCTTCACCGCTTCGCGCGACAGCGTCGTGTTGGTCGCGATCACGCCTTCGATCTTGTGGCGCAAGAGCGTCGCGGCGATTTCCTTGATCTGCTCGTCGTCGAGATCGGGTGCGATCTTCAGCGCGAGCGGCACGAGCTTGCCGTGCAGGTCGGCGAGGCGCTGCTGCTTGTCCTTCAGCGCGGCGAGGAGGGCGTCGAGCTCGCCCGCGCCCTGCAACTGGCGCAGGTTCTTCGTGTTCGGCGACGAGATGTTGATCGTCACGTAGCTCGCGAACGGGTAGACGCGCTCGAGGCAGTACAGGTAGTCGTCGGCCGCGCGCTCGATCGGCGTGTCGGCGTTCTTGCCGATGTTCAGGCCGAGCACGTCGCGGTAGCGCGCCGCCTGGACGTTCTTCACGAACTGGTCGACGCCGCTGTTGTTGAAGCCCATCCGGTTGATGAGCGCCTCCGCCTCGGGCAGCCGGAACATCCGCGGGCGCGGGTTGCCGGGTTGCGCCCGCGGCGTGACCGTGCCGACCTCGATGAAGCCGAAGCCGAGCGCGGCGAGGCCGTCGATCGCCGCGCCGTCCTTGTCGAGACCGGCCGCGAGCCCGACCGGGTTGCGGAACGTGAGCCCCATCACGGTGCGCGGCGCATCGGGCACGCGCGCGGCGAGCGCGCACGCGAGGCCGGTGCGGCCCGCGGCGCCGAGCATGCGCAGGGTCAGATGGTGGGCGTCTTCCGCATCCATCTTGAAGAGGGATGCGCGGGCAAGCGGATAGAGGGAGCTAAACACGGAAGAGGCGGCGGCGGCCGGAAAATTGACAACCCGTTATTTTAGCCGAGAAGCGCCGCCGCGCCTTCCGCGGGCGGCGCGGCGTGGGCGCCGCTCAAGCCGTCAGCGCGTGCCCGAATGGCCGCCCGGCAGCGGCGCGCGTCCGAGCGCGGCATCGACGGGCGGCAGGTCCACGAGCGTCGGGTCGAGCACTTTCCAGCGGCCGTCGACGAGCCCTTCGAGCGGATGGAAGTTCGCCTTGTAGGCCATCTTCGGGCTCTCGCGAATCCAGTAGCCGAGGTAGACGTACGGCAGGCGCAGGCTCTTCGCCTGTTCGATCTGCCAGAGGATGTTGTAGGTGCCATAGCTCGCGTGCGGCTCGTCCGGATCGAAGAACGTGTAGACGGACGACAGGCCGTCGCCGAGGATGTCGATCATGCTGACCATCCGCAGCGCGCTCGCCCCGTTCTCGGGCGGATCGAGATCGCGAAACTCGACGAGCCGCGAGTTGATCCGGCTCTGCAGCAGGAATTGCTCATATTGATCGCGGCTGTCGCGGTCCATGCCGCCGCCTGCGTGGCGCGCCGACTGGTAGCGCATGTAGAGCGCGTAGTGCTCTTCGTCGTAGTGGAGCGGCGAGACGGTCGCGACGAGCGCGCGATGGCGTTTCCACATGCGCCGCTGCGTGCGGTTCGGCGTGAACGCGTCGACCGGCACGCGCACCGGCACGCACGCGCGGCAGCCGTCGCAGTAAGGGCGGTACGTGAACACGCCGGAGCGACGGAAGCCCGCCTTCACGAGTTCGGTGTAGATGTCGGAATTGATCAGATGACTCGGCGTCGCGACTTGCGAGCGCGCGATGCGCCCGTCCAGATAACTGCACGGGTAGGGGGCCGTCGCATAGAATTGCAACGCCGAAAGCGGTGAAAGCGGCAGCTCAGTGGGATGAGTCATGGGCAGCTCTCGATGTATTGATGTTTTGCCGCGCTAACGATCCAATGCATCCGTTGCCGTCGCCGAAGCGGCATGGCCCAGCAGCCCGGCGACGACGGTCTTGTCGAACCGCCACGGTATCGCCGGCTCGCCGACGGCGCGGCGCACGTGCGCGACGAACGCCTTGCGCGCGATCTCGCGGCCGCCGAGCGACGCCAGATGTGACGTGTTCTGCTGGCAGTCTATCATTTCCACCCTGTGCTCGCGAAGGTGGGCGACGAGCGCTGCGAACGCGATTTTCGACGCATCGCTCACGTCCGCGTACATCGATTCGCCGAAGAACATCCGGCCGAACGACACGCCGTAGAGGCCGCCCACGCGCTGGCCGTCGAGCCAGGTTTCGATGCTGTGCGCGTCGCCCGCACGGTGCAGCGACGAATACGCGTCGATGATCTCCGCGGTGATCCACGTGCCGCGTTGCCCGCGTCGCGGCGCCTGCGCACACGCGCGCATCACGCCGGCGAAGTCGCAGTCGACGCGGATCTCCCAGCGCGGCTCGCGCAGCACGCGCTTGAGCGTCTTCCGGAAGGTCGCCGAGATCTTGAATTCGGTCGGCGCGAGGATCATCCGCGGATCGGGGCTCCACCACAGCACCGGTTGGCCGTCCGAATACCACGGGAAGATGCCGCGCCGGTACGCGTCGATCAGGCGCGACGGCAGGAGATCCGCGCTCGCGGCGAGGAGGCCGGGCGCGCCGCTCGCCGCGCCGAGCGCGCGCTCGACGCTCGGAAACGGATCGTCGGGGCCGAGCCAGGGGACCATGCGCGCGCGCCTAGCCGTTACGCAGCGAGCGGAAGATGTCGCCCGTATGGACGCCGTAGTCGCCCGCCTCGCGGTCGGCGAAGAAGAACCGCAGCGTCTGGCTGACGGTCGGGAACGCGATCTCGTCCCACGGGATGTCGGGCTCGTCGAAGAGCCGCACCTCGAGACTTTCCTCGCCCGCCTCGAACGACGGATCGACAAGGCGCGCAAGATAGAACAAATGTACTTGATGAACGTGCGGCACGTTCAGCAGCGTGAAGAGATTCTGCACCTCGACGCGTGCGCCCGCTTCCTCGAGCGTCTCTCGCGCGGCGGCTTCGGCCGTCGTCTCTCCCATCTCCATGAAGCCCGCGGGCAGCGTCCAGTAGCCGTAGCGCGGCTCGATCGCGCGCCGGCACAGCAGCACCTGATCGCCCCAGACGGGGATCGTGCCCACGACGTTGCGCGGGTTCTGATAGTGGATCGTGCCGCAATGGTCGCAGACGAAGCGCTCGCGATTGTCTCCCGGCGGGATGCGCGCAATGACTTCGTGACCGCAAACGGAACAGAATTTCATAGGAAGGGGATGGGAAATGGTGATGCGAGTGTATCACCGGGCGACGGCATTCTCGAACGCCCGCTGTCGAGCGCGACGCCGAACGGGCGGGCGCGGCGGCGCGGTACGTCGCCTGCGTTCCGCGCCGCCGCGATTTCCCGATTTCCGTTTGCGCATTTCCGTTTGCACGCTTCGCGCCGGCGATGTGCGATGGCGCCCGAATGCAGATCGGCGACGCAATTGCGCAGGCGCCGAAAAAGCAAAAAGCCCACCGTGGAGGGCGGGCTTTCTGATCGATTTCGACGTGGATTCATCCGTTTTCGCATGCTCGTGCGCGTTGAGCGCTGCTTGCGAAATCTGGCTTGGTTGCGGGGGTAGGATTTGAACCTACGACCTTCGGGTTATGAGCCCGACGAGCTGCCAGACTGCTCCACCCCGCGTCCGTCGAAAACGAAATTATAAGGAGTTGCCCGAAGAATTGCAACACCTTGCCGACGATTTCTATTCGCCGCCGTGCTCGAACGGTTCGAAGGCGGTGCTGCGCTAGAATCGGGCGATCTCGTCGGCCGCGTCGCACGGGCCGCGCAGTGCGCCTGCCGTCCGATGCGAGCGGCCATTCCCTTTCCGTATTTTCGCCATCGTTCGCACACACGCTTCATGGACATTGCTCTCGATCTGCAGTCGATCGCCGTACAGGAAAAGACCCTCGTGTTCCCGCAGTTCGACGCCGCACGCGCGTGGGCGCTCGGCTCGCAGCTGCGCGAACTCGCACTCGCGCGCGGCCACGCGGTCGCGATCGACGTGCGCACGTTCGGCCAGCCGCTCTTCTTCGCGCTGCTCGACGGCGCGTCGCCCGACAACGTCGACTGGGCGCGCCGCAAAGGCAACGTCGTCGCGCATTTCCGGCGCAGTTCGTATGCGGTCGGCCTGCGGATGCAGCAGACGGGCGCGACGCTTGCTGACAAGCACGGGCTCCCCGTCGCCGAATACGCGTCGCATGGCGGCGCGTTTCCGCTGACGGTCGCGGGGGCGGGCGTGATCGGCTCGGTCACCGTGTCGGGGCTGCCGCAGCGCGGCGACCACGAACTCGTCGTCGAGGCGCTGTGCGCGCAACTCGGCCACGCGTACGACGCGCTTGCACTCGCTAGGAACTGACGCGATGCAACTACCAGGTTACGCATGGCTCGCGATCGCGATCGTCGCCGAGGTGATCGGCACGTCGGCGCTGCGCGCGGCCGAAGGCTTCACGCGGCTCTGGCCGACGCTCGTCGTCGCCGTCGGCTACGGCACCGCGTTCTATTGCCTGTCGCTGACGCTGAAGAGCATGCCCGTCGGCATCGTGTACGCGATCTGGTCGGGCGCGGGCATCGTGCTCATCACGCTCGTCGCGGTCGTTCTCTATCGGCAGGTGCCGGACTGGCCCGCGGTCGTCGGGCTCGCGCTCATCGTATCGGGCGTCGCGGTGCTCAATCTCTTTTCGAAGATGCAGGCGCATTGACGGTCGCGCCCGCTCACTTCATTTTCCATTGCCATGAACGCTGCCCATAACGATTCTCCGCAGGCCGACGTCCGAGCACATGTCGCGAACCACATCGGCTTTCTCGAACTGAACCGTCCGCAGGCGCTCAACGCGCTGTCGACCGAGATGATCCGCGCACTGCACCGCGCGCTCGACGCGTGGCGTGACGATCCCGACGTGTTCGCGGTGGTGATCCACAGCCCGCATCCGCGTGCGTTCTGCGCGGGCGGTGACGTGCGCTTCTTCTACGATGCGCACCGGCGCGACGATCAAGCGTCGATCGACACGTTCTTCATCGAAGAGTATTCGCTGAATCACGCGATCTTCACGTATCCGAAGCCGTACATCGCGCTGATGCACGGCGTCGTGATGGGCGGCGGGATGGGCATCTCGCAGGCGGCGAAGCGCACGGGCGGGCTGCGCGTCGTGACCGATTCGACGAAGATGGCGATGCCGGAAACGCGCATCGGACTCTTTCCGGACGTCGGCATGAGCTGGTTCCTCGCGCGCACGCCGGGCGCGCTCGGCCGTTATCTCGCCGTCACGGGCGCGACGCTAGACGCGGCGGGCGCGCTGTACGCGGGGCTCGCCGACGCGTATCTGCCGGATGCGGCGCTGCCCGCGCTGCTCGACGCGTTGCGCGCCGAGCGCTTCGACGACGGCGCGGCGGTGACGGCGCGCGTCGCAGCCGAGGCCGCGCGGCACGCGGTGACGCCCGCGCCGGACGCGTCGGCGCTCGCGGCCGCGCGTGCGTCGATCGACAAGCATTTCGCGCGCGCCGACGTCGCCGCGATCGCCGCGTCGCTCGACACCGAGCGCGACGACGCCGTGCGCGCCGCGTGGGTTGATAAGGCGCGCGATGCGATGCGCGGCGGTTCGCTGTCGCCGCTGTCGATGGCGGTGTCGCTCGAAGTCGTCGAGCGCGCACGCGGCGCGACGATGGCCGATTGCCTGCGGCGCGACCTCGACTTGACGCGCTCGACGTTCGCGTGCGGCGACGTGATCGAGGGCGTGCGTGCGGTGATCGTCGACAAGGATCATGCGCCGAAGTGGCGTTATCCGACGATTCCGGACGTGACCGCGGATGCAGTCGCGAAGATGTTCGAGAGCCCGTGGCGCGCGGACGAGCATCCGCTCATGGGTTTGCGCGACCGATGACGTCACGGCGCGCGTAGGGGGGGGCGTGAGCGTGGGCGGACGACGCGCCCGCCGTGCTCGTTCGTCGCCGGGAGGCGGGCTTCGCATCATATCAGCAGGCGGGGAGCGCGGCGTGTCGTACGACGTCGCGCGATCGACGGCCGGTGCCGGATCGGCTTGCGACCAGCGCTCGGACGATCGGTCCGGACAATAACCGAACGAAGACCGAACGAAGACCGAACGATAGGGCGATAACCTGACGACGCGATGCCGGAACGTCGATTCGTCGGCGACTGCGCCGATCTGCGCCGACGACCGCACGATCATCCGATGAACGACGCTCGCGTCACGCCCCGGTGACGACGATGGAACGCCGAGCCCGACGGGCGACGCTCACGCGTCGCCGCCGCCGTCGTCCGACATGAACGCGCGCATGAACACGAGCGCGCCCCAGCCCCAGATCGCGTTCGCGACGAAGCCGACGACGAGCGGCGGCAGCATGTTGCCGGCGGGCCAGATGCCGCGCAGCGGATCGATCGCGAACACGCGCGCGGCGGTGAGCACGATGCCGCCGAACACGAGCGACGGCACCCATGGCGCCGCGCGCTCGGGCGACACGCGCAGCAGCCACGCCATCAGGATCGCCCAGCACGCGCTCATGATCGCGTTCGCGACGAATTCAGGAATGCCGAGCGGTGCGAACGGTGCGGTCGAGAAGCCCGTCGCCTCGATGAGGCCCGCCGTATGCAAAAGCGCGAGCGTCGCCTCACGGAAGAAGAGAGCGGCGAGGAAACCGGACAGAAACGGCAGGATCACTTTCTGCATCGAGAGCGCCACGTGAGGGCGCGGCACCGTGCGGCGCGCGCCGGGTTGTCAGGGACTTGGTGCGACATTATAGGGGCCCGTGCGTTCATATTCGCTGCAGCAGCACGCAAAGCACGAAAGCGGAAAACTTAAGCTCAAAAAAATCGTTCCTATACGAAACCGCGCTCCCTAGACTGATTTCCCAGAGACGGCCAAGCCGCCCACCGCGCGAAAGCGCGCGCACGCCGCTCGATCCGCTGCGGCATGTGTTCCCCAACTCATCCGCGAGCGTCGCGCGTGCCGCGTCCGATCGCGCATCGTCGCGTCGCCGTCGCCCATTTTTTTGCACGATCAGTCAGGCAGGAGCATCGCATGAATGTGTTTTGGTTCATCCCCACGCACGGCGACAGCCGCTATCTCGGCACGTCCGAGGGCGCGCGCGCCGCGGACTACGACTACTTCCGGCAGGTCGCCGTCGCGGCCGACACGCTCGGCTACGACGGCGTGCTGCTGCCGACGGGCCGCTCGTGCGAGGATGCGTGGGTCGTCGCGTCGAGCCTCATTCCGGCGACGAAGCGGCTGAAGTTCCTCGTCGCGATCCGGCCGGGGCTGTCGTCGCCGGGGCTGTCCGCGCGGATGGCGTCGACGTTCGACCGGCTCTCCGGCGGGCGTCTCCTCATCAACGTCGTGACGGGCGGCGATTCGGCCGAGCTCGAGGGCGACGGCCTCTTCGCCGATCACGACACGCGCTACGCGATCACCGACGATTTCCTGCACATCTGGCGCAAGCTGCTCGCCGAATCACACGAGAACGGCAG
The DNA here is from genome assembly GCF_001523745.2 of Burkholderia mayonis. NCBI lineage: Bacteria > Pseudomonadati > Pseudomonadota > Betaproteobacteria > Burkholderiales > Burkholderiaceae > Burkholderia > Burkholderia mayonis. The sequence continues at coordinate 2,096,847 of NZ_CP013386.1, read as the reverse complement.
CGTCGAATTCGACGGCGAGCATCTGCAGGCGAAGGGCGGCAAGCTGCTCTATCCGCCCGTCCAGCATCCGCATCCGCCGCTGTGGTTCGGCGGCTCGTCGCCCGCCGCGCATGCGATCGCGGCCGATCACATCGATACCTACCTGACCTGGGGCGAGCCGCCCGCGGCGGTCGAGAAAAAGATCGCCGACATCCGCGCGCGCGCGGCCGAACGCGGCCGCAAGATCAAGTTCGGGATCCGCTTGCACGTGATCGTGCGCGAGACCGAGGAAGAAGCGTGGCGCGATGCCGAACGCCTCATCAGCCGGCTCGACGACGACACGATCGCACGCGCGCAGCAGGCGTTCGCGAAGATGGATTCCGAAGGACAGCGCCGGATGGCCGCGCTGCACGGCGGCAAGCGCGGCTCGCGCCAGGAGCTCGAGATCTATCCGAACCTGTGGGCGGGCGTCGGCCTCGTGCGCGGCGGTGCGGGCACGGCACTCGTTGGGAATCCAGAACAAGTCGCCGCGCGGATGCGCGAATACGCAGCGCTCGGCATCGAGACGTTCATCCTGTCCGGCTATCCGCACCTCGAAGAGTCGTACCGCTTCGCCGAGCTCGTGTTCCCGCTCGTCAAGGGCGGCGGCAACGCGCGCCGCGCGGGGCCGCTGTCGGGGCCGTTCGGCGAAGTCGTCGGCAATCAGTATCTGCCGAAGGCGAGCCAGAGCTGAGCATGGAGGACATCGACATGACAACGAAGCGCTCCAGCTTCGCGGTCCGCCGCGCCGGCCAGGCCGCGCGCGCGATCGCGCCGTGGCTCGTGCCGCTCGTGCTTGTGCTCGCGTGGGAACTCGGCGCGCGCTCGGGCGCGCTGTCGAACCGCGTGCTGCCCGAGCCGCTCGCCGTCGTGCGCGCCGCGTGGGCGCTCGTCGAATCGGGCGACATGTGGGCGAATGTGAAGGTCAGCACGTGGCGCGCGCTCGTCGGCTTTGTGATTGGCGGGGGCGTCGGGCTCGCGCTCGGCCTCGCGACGGGACTCTCGAAGACGGCCGAAGTCGCGCTCGATTCGACGATCCAGATGATCCGCAACATCCCGGCGCTCGCGATGATCCCGCTCGTGATCCTGTGGTTCGGCATCGACGAGAAGGCAAAGCTGTTCCTCGTCGCGCTCGGCGTGTTCTTTCCGATCTACATCAACACGTATCACGGGATCCGGTCGGTCGACGCGGGCCTCGTCGAGATGGCGAGGAGCTATGGCGTGAAGGGCTTCGCGCTCTATCGCGACGTGATCCTGCCGGGCGCGCTGCCGTCGATTCTCGTCGGCGTGCGGTTCGCGCTCGGGCTGATGTGGGTGATGCTGATCGTCGCCGAAACGATCTCCGCGCAATCGGGCATCGGCTACATGACGATGAACGCGCGCGAATTCTTGCAAACCGACGTGGTGGTGGTCGGCATCCTGCTGTACGCGGCACTCGGCAAGCTCGCCGACGTGCTCGCGAAGTGGCTCGAGCGTGCGACACTGCGCTGGCACCCCGCGTATCAACCGGGAGCCCAGGCATGACTGGAACCACGTTGGCCGCCACCTACGGCCCGATCGCGGGCGCGGATCTCGAAGCCGAGCTCGCGCAGCCGCGCACCACGGACGGCGACGCGCAGGACGCCGCAGTGCTCGAGCGCGATGGCGGCGCGCACGTGCTGCCGTTCGCGTCGGGCGGCGAACTGCGCCGCGCGCCGCGCGGCGACGACGCTCGCGACGCCGCCGAAGACGCTTCGGTGCGCCTGCGGCGCGTGAGCAAGCGCTACGGCGAGCGGACCGTGCTCGCCGACGTCAATCTGTCGATCGAGCGCGGCAGCTTCGTCGCGATCGTCGGCCGAAGCGGCTGCGGCAAGTCCACGCTGCTGCGGCTCGTCGCGGAGCTCGAGACGCCGAGCGCCGGCGCGCTCGTCAAGCGCGGCGACGGCGAAGGCGAAGGCGAAGGCGGCGGGGCGCTCGACACGCGGATCATGTATCAGGACGCGCGCCTGTTGCCGTGGAAGACCGTGCTGCAGAACGTGATGCTCGGTCTCGGGCGGCGCGCGAAGGACGATGCGCGCGCGGTGCTCGACGAAGTCGGGCTGCTCGCGCGCGCGAACGACTGGCCCGCGCAGCTGTCGGGCGGCCAGCGGCAGCGCGTCGCGCTTGCGCGGGCGCTCGTTCACCGGCCGCAGCTACTGCTGCTCGATGAGCCGCTCGGCGCGCTCGATGCGCTCACGCGCATCGAGATGCATGCGCTGATCGAGCGCCTGTGGCGTGAGCACCGATTCACCGCGCTGCTCGTCACGCACGATGTGCAGGAAGCGGTCGCGCTTGCCGACCGGATCCTGCTCATCGAGGCGGGCAGGATCGCGTTCGATCAACCGGTGCCGCTCGACCGGCCGCGCGCGCGCGCGTCGGCGGCGTTCGCCGCGCTCGAGGATCGTGTGCTGCAACGCGTGCTGACGGGCGCGGATGCGGCGGGTGCGGCGCCGGCCGCGGCGAATCAGGGCGGCATGCGTGGTCGAGCGACGGCGGCGGGCGGGCTGCGCTGGGCGGTATGACGGGCGTGCGCCGAGGCGCGGCCCACGCGATCGGACCGATCGCATCGATCAATCAGACGAACCATTCGGAGCGAATACCCGATGAGCATCACGGCAATCAACGTACGCAATCAATTTCGAGGCAAGGTGAAAGAGATCATCCGCGGGCCCGTCGTGTCCGAGGTCGACGTCGACACGCCGTTCGGCATCGTCACGTCGGTCATCACGACGCGCTCGATCGACGAACTGGAGCTGAAGGTCGGCGCCGAGGTGGTGGCGCTCGTCAAGTCGACGGAAGTGTCGATCGCGCGCCTGTGAGCGGGCGGTTGCGTTGAACGTGTCGCCGGCGAGGGGCGGTCTCTCGCGCCGGCCGGGCACCGGCTTCGCCGTTCTTCCCAGCACTTGTGAAAGTGCTAGGATGCAATCAAACCGACGGCGGAGGCGGGCCATGTTTCCTATCCTGAGTCCCGAAGCGATCGAAGCGCTGAAATGGATCGACCAGTTCGGCGCCGGCCGGCCGTTGCCGGCGGGTTTCCGACTGCCGCTCGAGGAGCTTCTGAACGACGGCTTCGTTTATCTGAGCGGCCCCGACCGGGTCGACATCACCGACGACGGCAAGGCTTACCTATCTGAAGCGTACGATTGACGGAGACGGCGGACGCCGGGCGCAGGGTTTGCCCGGGTATGCTCCGGCGCACGGTCCGTCCGGATCGGGGAGGCGGCAAAATGGAACCGAAAGGCAATGACATCGGCGACTTCGGCGAGTCTTACAAGGGCTACGACATCGAAGTAAAGACCGAGCAGGTCTGGGCGGGCGAGAAGGCCCATTACCGGGTGCTGCAGGGCGGCGCGGTCGTGATCGACTGGCGGCTCGTGCATATCGACGGGCTGCTGCTCAGCGAGCGCAGGGTGATCGAGCAGACGCTCGCCGTCGCGCGGTCGACGGTCGATCGGGAACTGCTGGGGGCGGGGGTCGTTTGACGGACTTTTTCCGTGCTCGGTCGCGCCGGCTACCCACGCCCGGATCGTGCGGGAGCGAGGCGCGAATCGATTGGGTGCGGCATCGGGTTCGAGGAGGTGCATCGCCGATGTCGCAGGGCTGTCGACGTACCTTTGATGGTGGTATTCGCATCGATCCATGCAATTGGATCGGTTTTCGCGAGAACGCTTAAATACGATACAAATAGACACAAAGAATCGGCGTACCGCGTGGCGCGCGTCGAATATACTGGTAACGCATCTTCTCCTCGTGCCAAAGGATCTGATGCAAAAGAAAGCCCCGGTTGCGTCATGCGGTCGGGGCTTTCGCGTTTGGGATTGGGCATGCGCGAACGGCGCGCCGCGCGTCTCGCGCCAGCCTACCGGCCGCATTGCGGTAAAATGCGCGGTTGTCCACGCGCCGCCGCGCTTTACCGTACCGCCTATGTCTGCCTCGTCTTCGTCCAGTCCACGCCGAGTGTCCGTCGCCCCGATGATGGACTGGACCGATCGCCACTGCCGTTTGTTTCATCGGACGATCTCGCGCCACACGTGGCTCTACACGGAGATGGTGACGACGGGCGCGCTGATCCACGGCGACGTCGCGCGCCATCTGGCGTTTACGCCCGACGAAGCGCCCGTCGCGCTGCAACTCGGCGGCAGCGAGCCCGCGGATCTCGCGCATTCCGCGAAGCTCGGCGAGCGCTGGGGCTACGACGAAATCAATCTGAATTGCGGCTGTCCGTCCGAGCGCGTGCAGCGCGGCGCGTTCGGCGCGTGCCTGATGAACGAGCCGCAACTCGTCGCCGATTGCGTGAAGGCGATGCGCGACGCGGTGTCGATTCCGGTGACGGTCAAGCACCGGATCGGCGTGGACGCGGCCGAGGACTACGCATTCGTGCGCGACTTCGTCGGCACGGTCGCCGCGGCCGGCTGCGACGTGTTCATCGTGCATGCGCGCAACGCGATCCTGAAGGGCTTGTCGCCGAAAGAGAATCGCGAGATCCCGCCGCTCAAGTACGACTATGCGTATCGGCTGAAGCAGGACTTTCCTCAGCTCGAGATCGTCGTCAACGGCGGCGTCACGACGCTCGACGAAGTCGAGCAGCACCTGCGGCACGTCGACGGCGTGATGCTTGGCCGCGAGGCCTATCACAACCCGTACGTGCTCGCGGACATCGACGCGCGCTTCTACGGCGCGACCACGCTGGCGCCGACGCGTGAGGCAGTGGAGGTGCAACTCGTCGAATACTGTGCGACCGAACTCGCGCGCGGCACATATCTCGGCGCGATCGTCCGGCATGCGCTCGGCCTGTATCGCGGCGTCGCGGGCGCGCGCGGCTGGCGCCGCGTGTTGTCGGATAACAAGCGTCTCGCGCGCGGCGATCTGTCGATCTTCGATGAGGCGCGCACTTACCTGACGAGCCCGGAAGAATTTTTGGAAAAAAAGGCTTTGCAAAGTTAAACAGCCTTTGTATAATTTCGCTTCTTCGTTGATGAGCCCGCTACGGCGAATCAAACGGAGAAAAAATGAGTGGTGGCTGTAGCTCAGTTGGTAGAGTCCAGGATTGTGATTCCTGTCGTCGTGGGTTCGAGTCCCATCAGCCACCCCAAAATTCCCAAACAAAACAGGCACTTAGGTGCCTGTTTTGCTTTCCGCGATGTGAATTTCGGAACGGAAATGCGAATTTCGGAATATCGCTTCCAGTGTGGTTGTCCACGGAGCGACTCTACGGGGGCACAGTGTTTCCCATCATTGAGGTTCCAGTCGGTTCCGCAGACCTGCTAGAGCAGCTCGGTACAAAAGAAAAATTCTGGTACGCCGACGCGCAGTTGGGTCGAAGCCTATTCAAAATTGGTCGCGCGAACACCGGTGAGAATTGGGCCGAGAAGCTTGCGTGCGAGCTTGCAGCGGCACTGGGTATCCCGCATGCTTACTACGAACTCGCCAGATGCGGCGACCAAACGGGCGTTGTTTGTCCGAACTTTGTGCCGAAGGGCGGCCGGCTGATCCACGGAAACGAGATCTTCTCGAAGAGCCGTCAGTACGCGGAGTTTGCGGACGCAAAAAATTATCGATCTAGAGCTCATACGGTCACGCTCTTCGCGGCATTTTTCAAACGAGCGACCGAGGACGGCCTTGTGGTGCCTCCGAAGGACTTCGAGCCGTTTGATGGGGTGTCGACCGCAGCGGACGTCGTGGTTGGCTATCTCATGCTCGATACGTGGATCGGAAACCAAGATCGGCATGATCAGAATTGGGGGGTTGTTTTAGAGACGGTTTCATAAAGACTGGTCGGCCCGCCGAAGGGTATTCCAGCAGATCAGGCAGCAACCGAGTTTGAGGAACGCGCCGTGAATGTCTGCACGGCGCTCGAAACGAATGCGGAGACGACGGAAGTGATGCAGCCAGGCATGCGTGCGTTCAACGACCCAGCGATATTTTCCAAGGCCGCTGCCATGTTCGGTGCGGCGCTTGGCGATAACCGGCTCGATACCGCGATCGCGCAACGCTCGTCGATGCCGCTCAGAGTCGTAACCGCGATCGGCGTAGACCACGCGCGGTCTCTGCAGTGGGTGGCCGCGCAATCCACGAATTGGCGGAATCGCATCGATCAGCGGCAGCAGCTGCGTGACATCGTGAACGTTCGCGCCGGTCAGGATCGCCGCCAGCGGCGTGCCATTGGCGTCGGTGACGATGTGGTGCTTGGAACCGGGTCGCGCGCGATCGGTGGGGTTTGGCCCAGTTTTTGGCCCGCCCCAACGGCGCGAATCGATGAGGAATCGACTGCGGCTCGCGAGAAATCGATTTGGTCTGCTGCTCGCAGCTTCGCGAGCAGCAATTCGTGCAGGCGATCCCATACGCCCGCAGCCTGCCAATCGCGTAGCCGTCGCCAGCAAGTCACGCCCGAGCCGCAGCCCATCTCGGCGGGCAGGTCGCGCCAGCGCAGTCCCGTCTTGAGAACGAACAGGATGCCGGTCAGCGCGGCGCGATTCGAAACAGGCAGGCGGCCTGGGTTCTTCTCGCGCCGCGGCTTGGGTGGCGGCAATAACGGCTCGATCAATATCCACAGTTCGTCGTCGATGATCGGCTTGGCCATCTCCTCGGTCTCGGTTGTTCCGATGCCTGAGGTTAACAGCTCGCCGCGAAAGTTAACAGCCCCACCGGGCCTTTTTGAAACCGTCTCTTAGATCCTCTTGCGAGTGCGAGCCTGTATCTCGCGCCGAGCTTCGATCATGGGTCTAGCTTCGCGCGCAATTTGACCGAGGCTAAGTGCGACAACATGCTGACTACGAAAGACATGGGCTGCCACATCAGCACGTTTGTGGGGAAAGCAAGGTCGGGACTGTATCCACACAGCGGAGCCGGTGGCGTCAAGTCACTGCTGACGATTGAAGCGTTTTCATTTCTTTGTAAGTTGTGGCCTCATGCGGCACGAGCTTGGCTGAATCGGCTCGGTGCTGTTGGTGCCGCTCAAGTCCAGGATATTGTTGCAACGTTTCCCGACGAGATACTGTCGCCCGTTCGTCGTAAGTTCTTGGTAGAGTTTTTGATGTTGAACCAAGAGCGCTTGCTTGCGCTCGAACCTGGCAAACAGTGATGGAAACACTATTCGTTGCGTGGCAACAAGCATCCTCACGGGAATGGATTCCGGTAGCCCGCGTCGACCGTGACGAGAGTGGGTACCGTTTCGTGTATACGAAGGGTGCTCAGCGAGCAGAGGGCTTTCGACCGTTCGGGCGGATGGATGATTTGTCCGCCATCTACCACTCCGAACAACTGTTCCCGCTGTTTTCTAACCGACTGCTTACCCGCTCGCGTCCGGAGTTTTCTAGTTACTTCCAGTGGACCGGTTTACCGAGTACTTCGGTCGATGATCCACTACGTATCCTCGCCGTCACGGGTGGCCTCCGTGGCACGGATCGGATCGAGCTTTTTCCACTTCCTCACAAGAGCGAAGATGGTCGACTGAAGATCGATTTTTTTGCTCGCGGTATGAGGCACTTCGCTGAACCTAACATCGAAGCGGCCGACAAGCTTGTACCCGGTGCCCGACTGTACGTTATGCATGACTTGCAGAACGAACACGATCGCTTCGCACTATGTTTGCGGACAGATGATCCGTCGTATCTCGTCGGATATTGCCCTAAGTACTATACGAGCGACATTTGCAGGCTTCTAGCCAAGGACCCTGCGAGTGTGAAAATCAATGTGAAGCAGGTAAATTTACGTGCCCCGCTCACGATGCGCCTTCTTTGTTCGTTGGATGCTGCGTGGCCGAATGACTTCGTTCCGTTCGCTCAGAACGCAGATATTGAGGCACTCGCGTAGGATTCACCTTTACGCGGGGGCCGTGCCTTATTCGGTGGCGCTGGCGGTTTTTACCTTCCGCCTATCGTAGTGTCGATGCGTCGCGCTCGGGTTCGAGTGCGCCGCGAAATCGTATGCATCGGCATCGCGATTCGTGAGCTTCGTCGTGATGGCGGCCGGGCGAATGTCCTGCAGCGAAAAGTAATCGGGGTGCTTCGTCAACATCGTTTCCATTCCGCCCTTGACTGGCCGGTTGATACGGTTCGCGATGCGCTGCGCGGCCTCGCGCATCTTCTTCACCTCCTGCTCCTTCGCAATCTCCGGGTCGCGTGCGCCGATGAATGCGTACATCGCGTCCTGCCACACTGACGCCCAGCCGCTCTTCGAGTACATCTGGCCTTTCCGGTTCGGAAACAGGAACAAGCTTTCCGTCTGGCGATCGCGCTTTGCCCGCTCGACGACGGCGCGCAACCGCGGCGACCAGTGGCGCAGCTTTACCGTCTGCGCCTCGCCTTTCTTCCGCTTTGCGGCGATCACCTTCACACCTTCGTCGGTCAAGCCGCCCATATGGTACGGACGAACCTCGGCAGCGCGGAAGCCGGTGAGGTAGCAGAACATCGCGGCGACGCCCATCGTGCGATACGCCTGATCCTGCCGCAGTGACCAGACGTAGAAGCGCAACACCTGGTGCCGCTCGATTGCGCGAACGTCCTTCTCGGCCTTGTTCTGCATCATGCCGACGAACGGATTCGCTTTGATGAGCCCCCAGCGGATCCAGTAATTGCACATCGTCGACATCAGCGCCATGTCCTTGTTCGCGCCGATCGGCGCGCCGGCCTTCGCGCGCGCGTCGAGGAACTGATAGCGGGGGAGCTTGCACCGGCGATGTAGCCATCGCGATAGGCGAGTGCTTCGGAGATCGGTGTGTTCGCGTTCGCCCACTGACCGGCGGCAAGGTGCGCGCGTTCATTCAGGTCGTCAGACCTTTCCGCACCTGTCTCATTGGCAGAGGTGGCGCGGCCCTTCAGTTCGGCGATGGCGTCGAGGATCGGCGCCGCACCGCCGTCGTCCGGATCGAGGCCGAGTGCTTCGTTGATGAGCCCGAGATCGTGGCAGGCTGCATGGAACATGCGCGTCATGCTCGCCAGTTCGGCAATGACTGTTGGCGCTGCTGCGGGCTGCTCGACAGGGGATGCAGCGAGGGCCGGCACGATTGCGCGGTCGATCAGGTCGTCGATGTTCCGTGATTCGCAGTAGTCGAAGGTGCGAAGGATGCGGCCCTCCGGCGCGCGAACTCCCTCATCGGAATCCAGCTTGCCGAAGTACTCGGAAATTGCTTCGCCGAGCGCTTGCCGCTGGTCGTCCGTCAGCGCATCAGCGCGGCTGTTTCTCGCGCCGTCATCCGACGCGAGCACAAACGAGCCTTCAGTATCTCGTTTCATGCCTGTCGTGGCCCACGAATACCGTTGTGAAACGGGCGCATCAGCGCGGCTATTAGATTGGGTCATGGTGGTGTCCTCTGTGGGTCCGTCGCCGCACATGCAGTCGATGAGGGCGTCGTCCTCTTCGTGCTCGGGAAATGCAAGCGGGATTTGCTTCGCGTAGAACTCGGCCTCGCGCAGCAGTTCGGAATAGCGTGGGCGGTCGTTTCGAAATGTGGCGCCTGACGGGCGTGATTCTTCGCTGATCCACCAGGTAGCCAGCTCGGGCCGTGTAACGAACGCGCACGATCTTGTGCGGCGCTTTCAGGAAGCATCCGTCGCAATTCCCGAAGTCGCCTTCCGGATCGAGCGCGAGGTCGAACGGCTGAGCACGCCAGAAGGCGAGAACGTCAGCCTTGCGGACGTTGGCGCGTGCGAGTGGAAGATTCGGCTCCCCGCCGCTGTTGTCTCGGCCAGGTGATGTAAGATGAGTGACGCGCCGTGGTTCGTCTGCACGAATGCCCATCACGTTTTGCCATTCGCCGTATCCCCGTGACTGCATGAACGCCCGACCGGCCTTTACCTTCAGATTCGCAGTGCAGGTGCGCATGACCGGATTCGGGAGGATGCCGAGCGCCTCATTGAGGCGCGAGAACGGTTCGCCGTTGCGGCTTGCGGTTTCGAAGTCGACGATCCGGATGTGACAACGCGAACGCGAGTCCTCTTCGAAGCCGTCCCATTCGATCCAGGTGATTGGCATTTTGATAGCGGCCGGGCACGCTATGCATAGCGATTCACCTACGCGCGTGAAGGTGCGCTTTGAGCTAAAGAGAGATCACTTGACGATGAAGATGCATATCACTGCAACGATGTATATGTTTGATGACAAATTCGCAATCCACTACGAGAACATGAGGGGCAAAAGCACTCGAAAGTCATTGTAAGGTGGTGCGTACTTATAAATGGGGGTGATTTAAATAATAATTAAATTAAAGGATAATTGACGAAGGCGAAATAAATCTCGATATGATGATGGGTATGGAAAATTTCCGATTGCGTATTCGAAGGTTTTTAATATACTGGATTTGTCTCTTAGACATAGAGAGGGGTTGAAAAATGACAAGTCCGATTAATGCTCTCACGACTCAAGCAGGAAGCACTCCGGGACCACAGTACCAGCCGCCATGGGATTTCATTTCTGTTGACACAAACACCGGCGTGGGCGGTCAATATATCTATCTCGGTTATCAATGCGGTGATAGCAATCCGGTCACGTCACTGAATTTCGTTGCGTACGACCAAGCTCAATCCAATCCACCGTCGGGTTGGAATTGGAGCCCGCAAGATCTGAATGCGGGTGCGGGCGGGAAATACATCTACATGACATGGAAGAACGGAGAGGCGGGCAAAAAGCCTATCACCGCAATCATGCTGCTTGTGATTGATAGTTCTTCTCCGCCTGCGATTGAAGGTTATACCGCAATCCATCAGGACTTGAATCAAGGTGCAGGTGGTCCTTATATTTGGCCGTATTATAGTACGATCGTGCCAATGCAATTAAAAAATGAATCGGTGACCCGCAAGGGATGAGCGATTAATTTTTTATTGTGCGGCAGGCTTGCGCTTGCCGCCTTCAATCTGAATTTCGTGGCAGATCGTGAAATGCAACACTGCAATGCGGTCGAGACACGCAGCTTGTCGGATCACTAATTTTCTATGCGCCGAATTATATCTGGGGAGTGCTCTTACAAATGACCTGATAGTGGCGCTTCCGATAAACCTCAATGGCGGGTACTCGGCTCGCATATGGCAGCGGGGTAGCATGAAAGCGCTGTGCGGCGGCTGCAGGCCAAGGTGCGCGATGTGACGGCGCCCACCCGTCACCCGAGCACCCGCCATTGAGGTGTGAAGGCGCGATGTAGATCACCGCGGCGCGATCGCGCGTCGCGGTATGCACTTCCTTGGCTTGATTGGCGTCAGTCGGACGAATCGACGACTTCGCTGAAGCCGCACTTCGTGCACGTGTAGCGGTGCAGGCAGTTGCCAACGGTTTCGCTCTTCATTTCGTGTTCGCAACCAAACCGGAATACCTGTACCGTGCCGACGCGGTAGTCGCCGAGCAGCGCGAAGCCGACCCGGTCATGCATGAAGAACAGCCGCGCATTGCCGATCGTCGTGCGCAGCCAGCCAGTCGCGATTGGCGTGCAGAAGAACTTCGACTTCGCGAACACTTCCCACGTGATCTCGGTCCAGCCGTTCGGTAGCGTGTCGCATCCGTATCCGTATTTCGGATGCGGCTCGCAGCCGATCTTGCCGTCCCAGTAGATGCCTTCGATCTGAGCGCGGAACGCGGCGTCAGCGCCGCCTATCTTGTCGAGCAGCATGTCAGGTCTCCGTCGTCTTCGGCAGCGTCGCGTCCAGATGACGGATGCGCGCGACGATCGTGTCGGGGATGCGCATCGCGTGACTGCCGTGCAACGCGGCGAACGTGGGCCGCAGCTGGTTGCGGTCGTCTTCCAGTAGCTCGTCGAACCTGAACAATCCTGGACGGCTTATACGGAAAGGCGGTGAGGCCGAAACGGTGTTGTTGGATTTGCAGGAAGCAGGCATATTGACGCGTGAATCCTGCAAATCCTGACGAGGTGTGGATGGGTCCGAAGTTGCCGGTGACAGAGGGAGATTTCTTCCGCCAACCGCTGCGCGAGCAGATCAATCTGAAGCATCCGTTGATTCGCCTGGCCGATCTGATCGACTGGGCTCGGTTGAGCACGACGATGAGTGCGAGTTTCGCATCGTCTCGTGGCCGACCGGCAACGTCGCCGCGTTTGATCGCAGGGCTGCTGTACTTGCAGCACGCGTTCGACCTGTCGGATGAAGAGGTCGTCTGGCAATGGCTGGAGAACCCGTACTGGCAAGTGTTCACCGGCGAGACGTACTTGCAGACGAAACCGCCGATCGATCCGTCGAGCCTGACGCGCTGGCGTAAGCGCCTGGGCGAAGCCGGCGTTGAAGAACTGTTGGCTGAGACGATCGAAGCGGCCAAACGCGCAAAGGTCATCAAGACGACGAGCCTGAAGCGGGTGATTGTCGATACGACGGTGATGGAAAAGGCGATTGCGCATCCCACCGATTCGCGCCTGCTCGAACGTTGCCGGGAACATCTGGTGAAGGCCGCCGCCCAGCACGGGCTGAAGCTGCGGCAGAACTACAACCGCGAAGCGCCGCGTCTGGCGGGCCAGATCGGGCGCTATGCGCATGCGAAGCAGTACAAGCGGATGAAGAAGGCGCTGCGCACTTTGCGTTCACGAGTGGGGCGCGTGATGCGTGACGTGGAGCGGCAACTGGAAGGCGTTGTTCAGCAAAGTCGCGCGGAGTTGGAAGACTTGATCAGCCGCACGAAGCGGATTCTCACGCAGAAGCAGAAGGACAAAAACAAGCTGTATGCGCTGCACGCGCCGGAAGTCGAGTGCCTGGCGAAAGGCAAAGCGCGCAAGCCGTACGAATTTGGCGTGAAGGTGTCGATCACCACGACGCACAAGGAAGGTCTGGTAGTCGGAGCTCGTTCAATGCCGGGCAATCCATACGACGGGCACACGTTGGCCGAAGCGTTGGAACAAGCGGCGATCCTGAGCGATGTGCAGCCGGAGATCGCCGTCGTCGACCGCGGCTACAAGGGCGTCGCCGTCGATGGTGTGAAGGTCTATCACCCAGGTTTGCGACGCGGTATCACACGCGGCCTGCGAGCAATGATCCGGCGTCGCAGCGCAATCGAACCGGCCATCGGGCACATGAAGGCCGACGGCAAGCTCGATCGAAATTGGCTCAAGGGTTCGTTGGGCGATGCGATTCATGCGGTGCTGTGCGGCGCTGGCCACAACCTGCGGATGATCCTGCGCAACCTGCGGCTTTTTTACGCCCTGATTCTCGTCGCTTTGCTCAGCTTCCGAGCCGCTGCGCCGTCGGCGGCGTAGCTTCATCTGCGCGACAAAACGAATTGTTCAGGGCCGACTAGCTCGGCGTGCTCAAGGCGCGCGAGCGCGCGCCAGAGCGGATCTTGGGTATCGGTCATTGGTGTTTTTTCTCGCGGATTGCGGCGACCACGCGGTCGCAAGTTTCGATGTCGAACCGATCGATGTGACATTCCTCGTGGTTCTCGATGCCGAGCCGCTGGGCCAGCCAGACGTACGCGGCGATGCGCGTCATCGCGCCGGACTGCCAGATCGGGTTGAATTCAGCCTTCGCGCGCTTCCGTGCCTCGCGGGTCGGCGCGTCGGCGAGCGTGCCGAGCGGAATGTGGGTGAACGGATGCAGCCTGACGTACGCGCGGCACGTGCGGCAGAGGAAGGTCCACGGCCACGTGCGCAGCCGGAAGGCTGGCGAGCGGGTGATGGCACGACTCAAGCGCTGTTATGACAAGCTGCACCTGAAGATCAACGAATCGAAGAGTGCGGTGGCAAGCGTCTTGGGTCGCAAGTTTCTGGGGTACGCCCCATGGGAAACTCGGAAAGGCGAGATTAAACGCATCGTGTCAGACAAGGCGTTGGAGACGTTCAAGCAAAGGATCAGGCAGCTCACCGGCCGATCCGGCGGGCGCAGCATAAGCGAAGTGATCGAGCGGCTGCGCAGCTACATGCTGGGCTGGAAAGCGTACTTCCAATTGGCGCAGACCTATCGCCGCTGGCAACAGCTGGACGAGTGGATGCGCCGGCGGATGCGCGCGCTCCATCTGAAGCATTGGCGGCGCGGCAAGACGATATACCGGGAGCTGCTCAAGCTTGGGGCCAAGCCAAGCGTGGCCCAATCGGTGGCGGCCCTCAGCCGTCGCTCGTGGCACAACAGCATGACCGGGCTGCATCACGTCCTGACGATTGCCTACTTTGATCGCCTGGGCAGGCCTCGCCTCACCTGACCTCAACTACTCGAACCGCCCGGTGCGGACCCGCATGCCGGGTGGTGTGGGAGGGGATCGGCTAGGTCACTGGCCGCCCCTATCCCGATTACCGGCGGCGCGTTTCTGCGGCCGCCGTGGCGGGGGCATCGCGCGGGGCGCCGACGGCGCCGCACGCGATGCCGTGCGCTGCCGCTCAGGCCTGCTTGTTGCCGAACAGGCCCGCCAGCTGCGACAGCGTGCCGAGCACGTTCGACGTGTCGAGCTGGCCGTTCGCCGGCACTTCGCCGTTCGGCGTCGCGCCGTTGACGATGTGCGGCAGCACCTGCGCGAGGATGCCGGACGCCTGCTGCGGATCGACGCCGATCTTCTGCGCGAGCGCGCCGACCGTGTCCGAGCCGAGCACATTCTGCAGCGTCTCCGACGAGATCGGCTGGTTTTCGCCGGTGCCGATCCACGAGCCGATGATTCCGCCCGCGCCGCCCGCGTTGAATTTCTCGATGAGGCCGTTCAGGCCGCCCGGCTGGTTGTTGATGAATTCCAGCGCGGCGCTGACGAGCGCGTTCTGATTGCCGCCTTGGCCGCCGATCAGACCGCCAACGATGTCGAGTAGACCCATGATTCACCTGCTAGGTTGAGGCGGCGCCGCGAACGGCGCCGGTGGAACGAAGACGCCGCGCGCGGCGCGCGGCGCCCGACTTATGCGCCCGATGCAGCGGGCGCGGGCGTCGCCGCCTTGTTCTTCTTGCTCTTCTTCGAGCCCTTCGCCTTTGTCGACGACGCGGCGGCCGGCGCGCTCGCGTCGGTTGCGGCGCTTGCAACTGCCGCGGCTTTTTCCTTCTTCTTCGACGCACGCGTCTTCTTCGCCATCGGCGTGCTCGCCGCCGTCGCCGGCGTGGTGGCGGCAGGCGACGGCGTCATCGTGGCCGGCGTCGGCGCCGGTGCGGCGGTCGTCGTGGTCGCGGCCGGCTTCGCCGTGCTGGTCTTCGCCTTCGCGCCCGCCGGCGGCGTCGACGAGCCGCCGATCGTCAAGCCTGCCGCCTCGAGATTGGCGACCGACTTCGCGCCGAGGCCCTTCACGCGGCTCGCGAGATCGTCGGCGTCCTTGAACGGGCCGTGCTTCGCGCGCTCGTCGATGATCGCCTTCGACTTCACCGGGCCGAGGCCCTTCACCGATTCGAGCGCCGCCTGATCGGCGGTATTGACTTCGACCGCGGCGGCGAACGCTGCGGTCAGCGAAAGCGACAGTGCGACGACCAGCATCAGCAGCTTTTTCAGCATGGCGGGGGCTCCCTTGTGACGAAACGGATGAATGGCTGTCAGAACGGACGCCGGCGCGCGGCGCGGGCCGGGCGTTGCGTTCAAGCATAGGACAAATGCGTGCCCTTTTTAAGACAGCGGGGGCAATGTTGCGCATCGACGGCCACACTGTAAAGGCTGCGGCGGGGCATGCGGGCGGGTTTTTACCATCTTTGACGGAAATCGGGCCGGACGGGGGCAATCGGTAATCACGAACCCTGCCGACCGAGATCCGCGGGTCCCAAATCCCGGATATCGGCTGCAGTTTGCCGGGTCGCCCGGACCTCCGCCCGCTTACTCGTCAACGCCCGTTCTCGCCGGCAGTGCGACCTCCGTCGCCGCGAGGCGATTCGCACTATGCCGCCGCTGGCCATCACGCGCTGCTTGACTTAGAGTGCACTCTAAGTCCTAACCTTGAGAACGTCATGTCGAACGCATCGAAGCAAACGTCCCCGCGCGCGTTGACGATCGGCCAGGTCGCCGCGCTCGTCGGCGTGTCGACGCACACGCTGCGCTACTACGAACAGGCCGGCCTGCTGCGGTCGATCTCGCGCACGCAGTCGGGGCATCGGCTGTACGCGCCCGCCGATCTCGATTGGCTGCGCTTCGTGATGCGCCTGAAGGCGACCGGGATGCCGATCGCCGGGATGCACGCGTTCGCCGAGCTGCGCGCGCTGGGCGACGCGACGATCGGCGAGCGGCGTGCGCTTCTCGCCGCGCATCGCGACAGGGTGCGCGCACAGATCGACACGCTGCAGACGAACCTCGACGCGATCGTCGACAAGATCGCGTATTACGAGCGGGCCGAGCGCGACGCGATTCGACAGGCGAATCAACCTCAACCGGACAAGGACGAACGATGGAACAATGCACCGCAGAAGACCGCTATACGCGAGGCTGGAACAAGCTGAAGGAAATCGACGGCGACGTCGGCGAGCGCGTGGTCGCGGCGCTCGCGCCGATCGCGCCCGACTTCGGGCGGCTGCTTGTCGAGTTCGGTTTCGGCGACATCTACAGCCGGCCGCAGCTCGATCTGAGGTCGCGCGAGATCGCGACGATCGCGTCGCTCGCGACGCTGGGCCACGCGCAGCCGCAGCTGAAGGTGCACATCGAGGCGGCGCTCAATGTCGGCTGCACGCGCGACGAGATCGTCGAGGTGTTCATGCAGATGGCCGTGTACGCGGGCTTCCCGGCCGCGATCAACGCGCTCTTCGCCGCACGCGACGTGTTCGAACAACGTGATGCCGCCGACGCGCGCGCGCATGCGTGACGACCGCTGCGGCGGCCGACGCCGCCGCGCTCACGCGCGATGCGGCGCGACGATGCCGTACTTGGCGATACGCCACTCGGGGGAACTGGCGCGTGGGCGCTGACATGCAGGCTCGACATAGGGGCGAGAGGCCGAGCGCCGGAATGCAGAAGGCAGAATTCGCGCATCGAAAACCGCAAGGGCAGGAAGCGCGCGGCACCCGCCGCCCGTCACCGCCCGCCGCTCAGATCCCGCCGCCCGATGCGTCGCAGATAGAGCGCGAGCCCGCCGCCCGCGAGGATCAGGCTCGCCGTGTTGGCGATCCAGAAGCCGCGCGCGCCCGTGAGCGACGCCGGCACGACGCCGCCGACGTCGAAGCCGAGCAGATAGCCGCCGCCGAGCCCGACGCCCCACAGCGCGATCGCATAGATCGCGGTCGGCACGACGGCGACCTTGTGTGCGCGCAGCACGAACGCGGTCGTGATCTGCAGCGCGTCGAAGAAGTGATAGAACGTCACGATCGCGATGAGCGGCATCGCAGCCGCGGCGACGGCCGGATTCGGCGTGTAGCCCGATACGATCAGCGGCCGCAGCGCGAACACGACGATCCCGTATACGCACGCGGCCGCGCATGCAAGCGCGATCCCGTGTCGGCCGAGCGCGCGCGCTTCGTCGAGCCGCTTCGCGCCGAGCGCGCGCGCGACGAGCGTCGACGACGCGACGCCGATGGAAAGCGGCGTCATGTACAGCACCGCGCCGACGTTGCTCGCGATCTGATGGCCGGCGAGCGTCGTCGTGCCGAACTGCGCGATGAAGAGCGCCATGAACGTGTACGACGTGACCTCGATCAGATATGAGAGCCCCATCGGCACGCCGAGCGTGAGGAGGGCCTTCTGCCGCTGCCAGACGGGCCGCGTGAAGCGCGAGAAGATCGCGAGCGGCTCGAACACGTCGAGTTTCGCGAGCAGCGTGAAGCCGACGGTCGCGAGCGCCCAGTTGACCAGTGTGCTCGCGAGCCCGCAACCGGGGCCGCCGAGCGCGGGCACGCCGAGGCCGCCGAAAATGAACCAGATGTTGAGCGGCACTTTGACGACGAGCGCGCCGAGCTGCAGGATCATCGCGAGCCGCGGCTTGCCTGCCGCGTTCGTCAGCGCGTTGTAGATCCGAAAGAGGAGGCTCGCGGGCAGCCCGAACGACAGAATGCGCAGATAGGCAACCGTGCGCTCGTGCAACTCGGCGGGCGCGTGCGCGATTTGCAGCAGCGGTTGCGGAAAATGCAGCAGCAGGAAGCCGGGGATCGCGAGCAGCGCGGCGAGCCACATCGCCTGGCGCGCTTCCTCGCCGATCTCGGCGTAGCGTCGCGCGCCGTACAGCTGTCCCGCGATCGGCTGCAGGGCGGACAGGATCCCGGTCAGCCCGATGAACACGGAGATGTAGATCGACGTGCCGAGCCCGAGCGCCGCGAGATCGAGCGCGGAGAAGCGGCCGACCATCGCAGTGTCGATCACGCCGAACGCGATGATCGCAAGCTGGCCGACGAGCACCGGCCACGCGAGACCGGCAATCTTGCGGATGTCGCCGAGCATCGGTCAGCGGGCCTTGTGCAGCGGGCGGCGCTTGACGGGCGTTTTCGGGCGTTCGATCCGTTCGTACAGGCGGAAGCGCTCGTCGCGGTCGGCGGCGCGGCGGCCTTCCCACACGAGGCGCCACACGTACTGCGACATCGAGCTCGGCTCGCCGAAGTCCGCGCGGTCCTGGCGCAGGATCACGTCGCAATCCTCGGTGAACGAGAAGTGCATGTCGCCGAAGTACGCGAACGTCGCGATCTGCGCGTCGCCGAGGCGCACGGGCGAGATGCACTCGTAGTCGGACGGCAGGTGCGCGGCGATCTGCTGCGCGACGTCGCGATAGGTCCGGCTGTAGTTGACGATCGGCAGCCACAGCGTCATCAGCAGCACCCACATCAGCGTCGTGCCCGCGCTCGACAGCACGACGCTGCGCCACAGCACCTTCGGCTGCCGCGAGATGCGCCAGCGCACGAGCATCAGCCAGCACGCGGTCGCCGCGACCGCGCAGACGAACGACAGCACCTTGAAGTGCGGCTCGTAGCCCGGCACGAGGCGGCCGAGATTGCGCGCGAGCGGATGCGGGAAGCCCGTCAGCGACGCGAGCCACACGAGCCACACGAACGTGCCGAGGATGGTGAAGCTCAGCACCGCGAACCAGTCGATCGCGTTGATCGCGCCGCGCTTGAGCGTCGGCAGCGCGAACGTCGCGACGACGGCGAGGGGCGGCAGCAGCAGCATGTACATCCGGTTCGTCTGCTGGCTTTGCAGGATCACGAGCGCGACGAGCGGCATGACGACCGACAGCGGAATCGCGATATGCGGCCGGCGGCGCAGGCCCGCCCAGCTCACCCACGCCCAGATCGCGAGCGGCCAAGCGGGCCACGTGAAGAGCGGAAGGTTCTTCGCCGCGTACGCGAGCACCGTCGTCGGCGGGCCGGAGAAGCGCATCAGGCTGCCGTGCAGCCATTGATTGAAGAACCAGCTCGCGTCATCCGGGAAGGCGGCGAGCGCGGCGAACGGCCAGATCGCGAACACCGCGACGGCGAGCGGCAGCCCGATCGCGGGCAACTGCACGCAGCGGATCTCGGGCGTGACGAGATAGAGCGCGAGCGTGCCGACTGCGAGCGCGGCGACGAGCACCGGATTGCCCGACAGCGCGACGAGGCCGAGCGCGATGCCCCACCAGAGCGCGCCTTGCGCGGGCTTGTCGATCGCGCGCACGAGCCCGTAGACCAACATCGCGATCCATGCGAATTGCGCGAGCTGCGGCGTGGTTTCGTGGCCGCGCTCGGCGAGGCCGAAACAGGCGAGCAGGACGAGGAGTGCGCCGTCGGCGAGCGTGCGGCCGTAATCGCGCGGCTCGGGCTCGCCGCCGAACGCATACTTGAACGGCTGGATTTCGGCGCGCCGGCCGAGCAGGTACGCGGCGTACCAGACGAACGTGGACGCGACGCAGAACAACACACCCGAATAGACACGCGACGCGTTGCTCGCGTCGATCCACGGCAGCGCGCGGATCGCAAGGCTGCCGAGCCAGTAGCCGAGCGGCCCGTCGGACGTGACGAATTTGCCGACGAGATTCGGCAGCAGCCAGTCGTGCAGCCCGCCTTGCGCCATCGTCCACATCACGCCGAAGCCCGCCGCGTCCTCGTTCTTCCACGGATCGCGGCCGAACAGCCCGAACGCCGCATAGACGATGCAAAGCGTGAGCAGCAGCCAGCGCGGCAGTGCTCGGGTGGCGGAAGCGGTAAGGCGAACGACAGGCTTCATGCAGATGGGCGGCAGAGGATGGGTGACATGCCCGACGCGGGCGCGGCGGGCCATTTCGAGCATCCGGCATTGTAGACGCGCTGGACGACGCGCGTCAGCGAACCGGATGGCCCGCGCGGCGCTCGGCGACCGTGCGGGATGAGCGGGGACAAAAAAAGGCAGCCTGGGCTGCCTTCTTTGCGGAGCCGGTCCGGCGCGAGGCCGGTGCCGACGGGGCGCGAAGCTTACTTCGCAGCCTTGCCGCTGGCGCGTGCGCCGAACTTGTTCTTGAACTTCTCGACGCGGCCCGCCGTATCCATGATCTTTTGCTGGCCGGTGTAGAACGAGTGCGACTCCGACGACACTTCGATCTTCGCGAGCGGGTAGGTCTTGCCGTCGAGCTCGACGGTTTCGCGCGTCTGGATCGTCGAGCGCGTGATGAACTTGAAGCCGTTCGACATGTCTTGGAAGACGACTTCGCGGTAATCCGGGTGAATGCCTTGTTTCATGGTTTTTCCAGTGTAAGAGCGGTAGCCAGCCCGCCGCTTGCGCATCGCGCTTCGCATCATGTCCGGACAGCCGGACATGCGTGCTGGGCGCGTCGTGAATCGACGCCGGTCGGCGCTGCGCGGTGCCGAGGTGCGAAAGCCCGGCGCGAGCCACTTGCCTAAGGTCGAAAGCTCGCGATTATGCCAGAAAATCAGACGCCTGGCGAATTTTTCGTCCGTCAAGCGCGCGCTGCGGGCTGCGCGAGGACACCCGTTTGCGCGGGATCCTGCCGGTAATAGCGGGCGAGCAGCCGGTAAAGCTCCGGAAATTCGGCCTCGAACGCCCGGGGCTTGACGAAGAGCGCTTCGCTGCAGACCGCGAAGAATTCCGACGGGTGGTCGGCCGCATACGGATCGATCAGCGAATCGCGCTCGAAGCGCGCCCACGCGCGGTCCGGCACCGCGTCGACGCGGTCGCAGAATTGGTCGTACGCATGGTCGAACACGTCGGCCCAGCGTTCGGCGTCGAGGTCCGGCGCGTGCCAGCGGCGAAAAAGGGGCGGATGACCGTCGGCCGGGCCGCTCATCATGTCGATCTTGTGCGCGAATTCGTGGATCACGACGTTGTACGCGTCCGAGCCGTCCGACATCTGCACGTCCTCCCACGACAGGATCACCGGGCCGCCTTCCCACGCTTCGCCGCTCGCGTCGTGCTCGACCTCGTGAACGACGCCGTCCTCGTCCTCGACCGTCTTGCGGATCACGAACTCGCCCGGATAGACGACGATGCCGACCCAGCCGCGATACAGGTCGAGGCCGAGATTCAGCACGGGCACGCACGCTTGCACGGCAATGCCGACGACGATCGCATCGGTGAGCTCGAGCCCGTGCGCGGTCGAGAACGACTTCTGAGCGAGAAAGAGACTCGTCGTCTCGCGCAGCCGCTCACGGTCTTCGGTCGACAGATACGACAGAAACGGCAGGTGCTCGAGCGTGTCGCGCCACAGCGCATCCGGGATCGGATGCGCGCGCAGCGCGCGGTCGCGGCGGCGCGCGTCGAACCACTGGGTGAGTTTGGAAAACATCGGGATGGCGAGGGCGTGAAGCGACAGGCGCTAAACGTACCTCAATCGATCTCTTTTTGCCAGGCGGCGAAGATGCCGCCGCAGATCGCGACGCCCGCGAGGAAATAGAAGCCGTCGAGCGACGACAGAAACGACGCCTGCTGCGCGATCGTCCGGCTCACGGTGACGAGCGCGAGCGCGTGCGCCTCGTTCAGCGCGTGGCCCGCCTCGGCGAAGCTGCGCGTCAGCGTATCGATGGTCTGCTGGAACAGCGGGTTGTAGACGTTCGCCTGCTCGACGAGCCGCGTCTGATGCACGGCGAGCCGGTGCTGCTCGACGATGATGACGGACGCGGTCGCGAACGAGATCGTCAGTTGTCGAACGATGTTCTTCAGCCGGTAGCCGTGCGAATATTCTTCGATCGCGAACACGCGGAACGTTAGATTCGCGACGGGCAGCACGATGAAAAGGAGCAGCAGCCCGCGCATCAGGAGCGGCACGACGAGCGCGGCCTGGCCGACGTCGGGCGCCATCCGCGTCATCCACAGTGCGGCGAACGCGGCCATCGCGAAGCCCGGCACGATGATCCATTTCTTGTGCGTGAGCCGCGCCGCGTAGCGCAGATAGACGAAGAGCGCGCTCGCGGAGATCAGCGACATCGTGCCGACGAGCCGCCCGGCGTTCTCGACCGGATAGCCGAGTCCGGTTTCGAGAAAGCGGGAGATCAGGTAGCTGTAGCCCGTCGTCTCGTAGTAATAGAACATATAGAGCAGCAGGCCGACCTGAAACGTGCGCTCGCGAAACGCGTGCAGCCGCACGAGCGGCGCCGGATGGCGCCACTGGTGGTAGCCGAACCACGCGAGCGCGGCGAGGCCGCCCGCCGTCAGCAGCACGAGCTGCGGCGAGCCGGCGAAGAGCTGGAAGCGCACCTGCTGCATCACGATCTGCAGCGCGGCCTGTGCGAGCGCGAAGGTCACGTACGGCCAGAAGTGCGCGCTGCCGCGCTCGTCGGGCGGCGTGTGGCCGAAATCCGGCAGCGCGACGAATGCGAGCGCGGCGAACAGGATGCCCGTCGGCACCGTGCACGCGAACAGGGCGCGCCACGTGAAGTGCGCGACCAGCAGGCCGCCCGCGATCGGCGCGAGCGCGCTGCCGAGCAGCAGCATGATGAGGAACGCGCGCGTCGCGGGCGGGCGGTCTTTCGGCGCGAAGCTGGTCTGGATCAGGATCCGGCACGCGCCCATCATCGGGCCGATGAAATAGCCTTGAAAGCCGCGCGCGAATGCGAGCTGCAGCGACGTGTCCGCGAGCGCCGCGGCCGCCGCGCCGAGCGAGAACATCAGCATGCAGCCGGCGACGTAGCGGCGATGCCCGAGCCGGTCGACCCACCATTGCTGCTGCAGGATGCCAAGCACCGCGGTCACCGCGTACGTGCTCGACGCCCACACGAGCTCGTCCGGCGACGCATTGATCCCGCCCGCGATGTAGCTCGCGAAAAACGAGAACGCCGCGTTGTCGAAGTAGTCGAGGCCGGTGACGATCGCGAGCACCCATGGAAAGAAATCGCCGCGCAGGTTCGCGGCGCTCCAAAGCGGCGGCCGATCCGGCGTTGCGCTCATGCGTCGGTCCCGCCCGTCTTGCGGCTGCTCGATTGGCGGCCGTGCGCCGCGGCCCGGCGCTGGGCGATCAACTCGTCGGGGTTTTCGCCGGCGAGCCGGCGCTCGACATAATCGATGTCGTGCTGCAACTCTTTCTTCAGCGCGCGCACCTCCTTCAATTCACGCTGTGCGGCGGCGATGCGCGCATCGAGCGTCGCGATCTGCTGCGACAGATCCGCGTGAATGTCGCGCAGCGACGCGTCCGAGTAGCGCCGCCGCCCGTCGCCCGTCGCTTCGAGCGGGCGCTTCAGCATCTCGGTGATGCCGTGCAGCGAGAAGCCGAGCGCGCGCAACCGCAGGATGCGCTCGAAGCGCTCGAGATCCGAGGCGTCATACAGCCGGTAGCGGCCTTCGCTGCGCGACGGCGTGATGAGCCCGCGCTCCTCGTAGTACTTGAGCGTGCGCGGCGTCACGCCGAGCCGCGCGGCGGCGTCGCGTACGGTCAGGAGCAGGGTGGGAGGGGCGTCGCTCATGGCGGGGAAATCTCCGGACGACGAAGGGTCGATATCCGCGATTATAGATCAACGTGTACGTTCACGTACATGTTGATCTATAAAAAACCGCCCGGCGAACGGGCGGTTCTTCACTGCGGCGAGCGAGCGGAGCGGGCGTCAGCCGCCGCGGCGCATCAGATCGAAGAATTCTGCGTTGCTCTTCGTCTGGCGGATCTTGTCGAGCAGGAATTCCATCGCTTCGACTTCGTCCATGTCGTGGATGAACTTGCGCAGCACCCAGATTTTTTGGAGGATCTCGGGCTTGATCAGCATTTCTTCGCGACGCGTGCCGGACTTGTTCAGGTTGATCGACGGATAGACGCGCTTTTCCGCGAGGCGGCGCTCGAGGTGCACTTCCATGTTGCCCGTGCCCTTGAACTCTTCGTAGATCACGTCGTCCATACGGCTGCCGGTTTCGATCAGCGCGGTGCCGATGATCGTGAGCGAGCCGCCTTCCTCGATGTTGCGCGCCGCGCCGAAGAAGCGCTTGGGGCGCTGCAGCGCGTTCGCGTCAACGCCGCCCGTCAGCACCTTGCCCGACGCCGGGATCACGGTGTTGTACGCGCGTGCGAGACGCGTGATCGAGTCGAGCAGGATCACGACGTCGTGCTTCATTTCGACGAGGCGCTTGGCTTTCTCGATCACCATTTCGGCGACCTGCACGTGACGCGTGGCCGGTTCGTCGAACGTCGACGCGATCACTTCGCCCGCGACCGAGCGCTGCATTTCGGTCACTTCTTCGGGGCGCTCGTCGATGAGGAGCACGAACAGGATCACGTCCGGATGGTTCTGCTTGATCGCATGCGCGATGTGTTGAAGCATCACGGTCTTGCCGGACTTTGGCGACGCGACGAGCAAGCCGCGCTGGCCCTTGCCGATCGGCGCGATCATGTCGATGATGCGGCCCGTCACGTTTTCCTCGCCGCGCATTTCGCGCTCGAGCGACAGCGGCTTGTTCGGGTGGAGCGGCGTGAGGTTCTCGAACATGATCTTGTGTTTCGAGGCCTCGGGCGGCTGCCCGTTGACTTTGTCGACCTTCACGAGCGCGAAATAGCGCTCGCCGTCCTTCGGCGTGCGGACTTCGCCTTCGATCGTGTCGCCGGTGTGCAGGTTGAAGCGGCGGATCTGCGACGGGCTGATGTAGATGTCGTCGGTGCTCGCGAGGTACGACATTTCCGGCGAGCGCAGGAAGCCGAAACCATCCGGCAGCACTTCGAGCGTGCCGTCGCCGAAGATCGTTTCTCCCGTCTTGGCGCGCTTTTTGAGAATGGCGAACATCAACTCCTGCTTTCGCAGGCGGTTCGCGTTTTCGATCTCCAGGCCATTGGCCATTTCGATCAATTCGGAGACGTGCAGAGACTTGAGCTCGGATAAATGCATACGGAGATCCCGCCAGGGAGGAGATGCGACGAAAGATATAGGGAGGAGGGCGAGCGGAAGCGCTCAGAGACTTATATGCGTCTTATCGACGTTTTTGATTCTAGCATAGGCCGATTCGGGCTTGAGCGGCCGATCGGCGGATTTCGCGGCGCATGTGTTGTCGGCTGACAACACGTGCGCCGCGGTGTATCCGTTTAGAGATGGCTGTCCAGGAACGCGGTAAGTTGCGACTTCGACAGCGCGCCGACCTTCTGCGCGGCGACCGCGCCGTTCTTGAAGAGGATCAGCGTCGGGATGCCGCGCACGCCGAACTTCGCGGGCGTCGCCTGGTTGTCGTCGACATTGATCTTCGCGATCTGCAGCTTGTCGCCGTAGTCCTTCGCGACTTCGTCGAGGATCGGGGCGATCATCTTGCACGGACCGCACCACTCGGCCCAGAAGTCCAGCAGGACCGGCTTGTCGGACTTGACGACGTCCTGCTCGAACGATGCGTCGCTGATGTGTTTGATCTGTTCGCTCATTGGGTCAATACCTCTTTCGGTTCGGGGACTGCCTGCGCCGGCTGCCCACGGGCTTTGCCGGTCGCCGGGGCAGGAAGCTCCGCTCTTGCGAAAAGAAGGGCGTGAGCGCTGCATGCCGCGGCTCGCGGGTCATTCGGGCGTCATATTAGCCTAAATTGCTATCTGCTGTTGACGGCGATAGTAGCCGCTACGCGAATAGGGGGTGATGCGCATCCGGCTCGCCGCCCGCATGTGCATCAAATGGGCGCGGCGCAGCGAATTGCAAGGGGCGGGCAATCGGATAATCGACCGCGGTGCGTTCGGGAAAGCGCGGATCGGCATTGGGAATGGCGCGATTTATCGTCTCGTATGCGAATAACGGTCGCGCCGCGCGCGAAGCGATGCTAGAATGCGCCGTGACGGGCCTCCTCGCATGGTGGGGTGGTCAACCTGGTCAGGTCGGGAACGAAGCAGCCACAGCCGTTTTCCGCCAGTGCCGAGGGTCGGGCTCGTCACCTTCCGCTTGTATTTCCCGCGCACGTTCTTCCGTTTTCCTCCCTTTCCTTTCGCTTCCCAATCGACTCCGATGTGCGCGTGCTTCGCGACGTTCAACCTGTCGGCGCGGCGCAGCGTTGCTGATACAATTTCCCGATGACCTATCAAGTTCTCGCACGCAAGTGGCGTCCGAAGGATTTCGCTTCGCTCGTCGGCCAGGAGCACGTCGTCAGGGCGCTCACGCACGCGCTCGACGGCGGGCGTTTGCACCACGCCTATCTATTTACAGGCACGCGCGGCGTCGGCAAGACCACGCTGTCGCGAATCTTCGCGAAGGCGCTCAATTGCGAGACGGGCGTCACGTCGCAGCCGTGCGGCGTGTGCCGCGCGTGCCGCGAAATCGATGAGGGACGCTTCGTCGACTATGTCGAAATGGACGCGGCGAGCAATCGCGGCGTCGACGAAATGGCCGCGCTGCTCGAGCGCGCGGTGTACGCGCCCGTCGATGCGCGCTTCAAGGTCTACATGATCGACGAAGTGCACATGTTGACGAACCACGCGTTCAACGCGATGCTGAAGACGCTCGAGGAGCCGCCGCCGCACGTCAAATTCATCCTCGCGACCACCGATCCGCAAAAGATCCCTGTCACTGTGTTGTCGCGCTGCCTGCAGTTCAATTTGAAGCAGATGCCGGCTGGGCACATCGTGTCGCATCTCGAACGGATTCTGGGCGAAGAAAAGATCGCGTTCGAGCCGCAGGCGCTGCGTCTTCTCGCGCGCGCCGCGCAAGGCAGCATGCGCGACGCGCTGTCGCTGACCGACCAGGCGATCGCGTATTCGGCGAACGAAGTGACGGAAACCGCCGTGTCCGGCATGCTAGGCACGCTCGACCAGACTTACATGGTGCGCCTCCTCGATGCGCTAGCAGCGGCCGACGGTCCGCAGATCCTTGCCGTCGCCGACGAGATGGCGCTGCGCAGCCTGTCGTTCTCGGCCGCGCTGCAGGATCTCGCGAGCCTGCTGCACCGGATCGCATGGGCGCAGTTCGCACCGGCGTCGGTGCTCGACGAATGGCCGGAAGCGGCCGATCTGCGCCGCTTCGCCGAGCTGATGAGTCCCGAGCAGGTGCAACTCTATTATCAGATCGCGACGGTCGGGCGCGGCGAGCTCGGTCTCGCGCCCGATGAATACGCGGGCTTCACGATGACGCTGCTGCGGATGCTCGCGTTCGAACCCGCGACGACGGGCGGCGGCGCGCCGGGCGGCGGGTTGCCGGCTCAGGCGAGCGGCGCGGCGACGAAGTCGAGCGCGCGCGCGGCTGCGGCACTCAGTGCATCGCCGGCGGCGATTGCCGCTACGGCGCAAGCGCCGAAGGCGGCTGGCGCACGCGCGGCGGCGGTTCGCTCCGACTTGCCGCCTGCGCAAGCGGAGCCGGCAGCGGCAGAGCGAAGTGGCGACGCGCCCACGAACGCGCGTGTTCCGGCCAGCGCTCGATCGGACGACGCGCAATTGCGTTCCGCTGCGCCGCGCGCCGAATCGAGCGCACCGGAAAACTCGCAGCCAAGCGTTGCATCCGAATCCGCGGCGCGCGCGACCGCTTCGCACGAGCCGGCATCCGCCGCGACGATCGCCGCGGCCACGCCTGCTGCTGCCGCATCGACGGCTGAAACCGCTGCGGAGCCGGTGCCTGTCGCGGCCGGGCAAGCGCCGGCTCCGGCCGCGCTCGCCGCACAGGGTTCCGCATCCGCGTCGCGCGCGACCGGTGCGGCCGCGGCGCTCGACGTACTGCGCAACGCGGGCATGCGCGTGTCGTCCGATCGCGGTCGTGGCGCCGGTGCCGCCCGCTCGGCCGAGCCGGCTGCCGCACCCGCGGCGAAGTCCGCGCCGCACGCGCCGGTGCCGGTGCCGACGCCGCGCGCCCGTTCGGCGCAAGGCGATGCGTCGCCGAACGGCGCTGCGCGCGCGGATGCGCGATCCGAGTCTCGCAACGCGCCGCCGCCGTGGGAGGACATTCCGCCCGACGACTACGTGCCGTTTTCGATGGACGACGGTTTCATCCCGCCCGACGACGGATTCATGCCGGTATTCGGCAGCGGTCCCGACGACGTTCGGGTCGCGCCGAAGCCGGCGCCCGCGCCGCCCGTCGACACGCGTCCGCTGCCGGAGGCGATTCCGCTCGACGCGATCGGCTACGACGGCGAATGGCCGACGCTCGCTGCCAGCCTGCCGCTCAAGGGCGTCGCTTATCAGCTTGCGTTCAACAGCGAGCTGACGTCCGTCGACGGCGGCGTGCTCAAGCTCGCCGTGCCGGTGCAGCAATACGCGGATGCCGCGCAAATCTCGAAGCTGAAGGCGGCGCTCGCGGATGCGCTCGGCAAGCCGGTCGACGTCTCTGTCGAAGTCGGGCCGGCGCGCCGCACCGCGGCCGCGATCGCCGCCGCCGAGCGCGTGAAGCGGCAGCGCGAGGCCGAGCAGGAAATGAGCGCCGATCCGTTCGTCCAGCAGTTGCTGCGCGAATTCGGCGCGAGCATCGTCGAGGGTTCGATCCGACCCGTCGGCCCGGATGCGGGCGCTGCGGACGGCGCTGCGCCGACGCTGCATTGACGCGAATCGGACGCCTCCCCGCGTCCGATTCCCATATTCATGAACCGGCGCTAAGATCGCGCCCGTTCGCAATCGATTACGAAGGAGCAAGTCCATGATGAAAGGCCAACTCGCGGGGCTGATGAAGCAGGCCCAGCAGATGCAGGAAAACATGAAGAAGATGCAGGAGCAACTGGCCCTCGTCGAAGTGGAGGGCCAGTCGGGCGCGGGGCTCGTCAAGGTGACGATGACCTGCCGCAACGAAGTGCGCCGTGTGTCGATCGATCCGAGCCTGCTTGCCGACGACAAGGACATGCTCGAGGACCTCGTTGCCGCCGCGTTCAACGATGCGGTGCGCAAGGCCGAGGCGACGTCGCAGGAGAAGATGAGCGGCATGACGGCGGGCCTGCCGCTGCCGCCCGGCTTCAAGCTGCCGTTCTGACGATGAACCGTACGGTCGACGCCGTTTGCGCATGAGCATCAAGCCGCCTTCCGCGCTGTCCGGGCTCGTCGAAGCGCTGCGCGCGCTGCCGGGCGTCGGACCGAAGTCCGCGCAGCGCATCGCGTACCACCTGATGCAGCACGATCGGGAGGGCGCGGAGCGGCTCGGACGGTCGCTCCTGTTCGCGACCGAGCATCTGCGTCACTGCGAGAAGTGCAACACGTTCACGGAGGCGCAGATCTGCGAGGTCTGCAGCGATCCGGAGCGCGATCCGACGCTGCTGTGCGTCGTCGAGACGCCGGCCGATCAGATCATGCTCGAGCAGACGATGACTTACCGCGGGCTGTACTTCGTGCTGATGGGCCGCCTGAGTCCGCTCGACGGCATCGGTCCGAAGGAGATCCATTTCGACCGGCTCGTGCGCCGCGCATCGGACGGCGTCGTGAAGGAAGTCGTGCTCGCGACGAACTTCACGAACGAAGGCGAGGCGACCGCGCACTACCTCGGCCAGACGTTGAAGGCGCGCGGCCTAGCCGTCACGCGGCTCGCGCGCGGCGTGCCGGTGGGCGGCGAGCTCGAATACGTCGACGCCGGCACGATCGCCCGTGCGATGCTCGACAGGCGCACCATCTAGGCGGCGCACGCCGGCACCGCGCGGCCGAACGCCGCGCTTCGTTCAACGATCCAAGGAAGCGACATGAGCGCAACCCACGGCCCGCTCGCGGGCGTCAAGGTGCTCGAACTCGGCACGCTGATCGCGGGCCCGTTCGCCGCGCGCCTCTTCGCCGAGTTCGGCGCGGAAGTCATCAAGATCGAAGATCCGGATGGCGGCGACCCGCTGCGCAAGTGGCGCAAGCTGTATCCGGAGGCGGGCGGCACGTCGCTGTGGTGGTCGGTGCAGGCGCGCAACAAGAAATCGGTGACGATCAACCTGAAGTCCGACGAGGGCAAGGAGATCGTGCGCCGCCTCGCGCGCGAAGCCGACATCGTCGTCGAGAACTTTCGCCCGGGTCTCCTCGAAAAGCTCGGGCTCGGCTACGACGTGCTGTCCGCGGAAAATCCGGGCCTCGTGATGGTGCGCCTGTCCGGCTACGGGCAGACGGGCCCGTACCGCGACCGTCCCGGCTTCGGCGCGATCGCCGAATCGATGGGCGGGCTGCGACACATCACGGGCTACCCGGAACTGCCGCCGCCGCGCATCGGCATCTCGATCGGCGATTCGATCGCGGCGCTGCACGGCGTGATCGGCGCGCTGATGGCGCTGCATCATCGCAACGCGAACGGCGGCGCGGGGCAGGTCGTCGACGTCGCGCTGTACGAGGCCGTCTTCAACATGATGGAGAGCGTCGTGCCCGAATACGGCGTCTACGGGCTCGTGCGCGAGCGCACGGGCGCGTCGCTGCCGGGCATCGTGCCGTCGAACACGTATCCGTGCCGCGATGGCAGCATCGTGATCGGCGGCAACAGCGATCCGATCTTCAAGCGCCTGATGAAGGCGATCGGCCGCGACGACCTCGCGGCCGATCCGGCGCTCGCGCACAACGACGGCCGCGTGCCGCGCACGCAGGAGATCGACGCGGCGATCGGCGCATGGCTCGCCGAGTGCACGATCGACGACGCGCTCGCGGTGCTGAACGCGGCCGACGTGCCGGCGTCGCGGATCTACAGCGTCGCCGACATGTTCACCGATCCGCAATTCGTCGCGCGCCAGATGATCCAGCGTTTCAAACTCGCGGGCGGCGCGGAGATCCCGCTGCCGAACGTGACGCCGAAGCTGTCCGATACGCCGGGCGAAACGCGCTGGCTCGGCCCCGAGCTCGGCGAGCATACGGACGAGGTGCTCGGCGCGCTCGGCTACGACGCGCAGGCGATCGCCGCGCTGCGCGAGAAGCGCGCGATCTGAGCGTTGAGGCCGCGCGCGCACCGCTGCCCGCTGCGCGCGAGGCGGCCCCGGCTGTCGCTCTCGCGCAATCTTTCCTCGGTTACAATCGCCGGATGCGAATACTACTCAGCAACGACGACGGATACCTCGCGCCCGGCATCGCCGCGCTGTACGAAGCGCTGCGCCCGATCGCCGAGGTCATGGTGATGGCGCCCGAGCAGAATTGCAGCGGCGCGTCGAACTCGCTGACGCTGTCGCGTCCGCTCTCGGTGTCGCGCTCGGCGACCACGGGTTTCTACTACGTGAACGGCACGCCGACCGATTCGGTGCACATCGCGCTGACGGACATGCTCGACGCGAAGCCGGACCTCGTTGTGTCGGGGATCAACAACGGCCAGAACATGGGCGACGACACGCTGTATTCCGGCACGGTCGCCGCCGCCACCGAAGGCATCATGTTCGGCATGCCGGCGATCGCGTTCTCGCTCGTTCACAAGGACTGGGCGCATCTCGCGGATGCGGCGCGCGTCGCGGCCGAGGTCGTTCGCCACTATCTCGACAATCCGCTGCCCGGTCAGCCGCTCCTGAACGTCAACATTCCGAACCTGCCTTACGACGAGCTGAAGGGCTGGTGCGTGACGCGGCTTGGCAAGCGCCATCCGTCGCAGCCGGTGATTCGCCAAACCAATCCGCGCGGCGAGCCGATCTACTGGATCGGGGCGTCGGGCGAGGCGCTCGACGCGAGCGAAGGCACCGATTTCCACGCGACCGAGGCGGGCTACGTGTCGATCACGCCGCTGCAGCTCGATCTCACGCACACGCAGATGCTGGCAGCCACGCGCGATTGGGCGCGGGCTGGGAGCGGCGCTTCATGAGCGGCGAGCGCGCGAAGCGGTTTCCGCTCGCGCTCGAGGACCTGAAGCGCGAGCCGCGCAAGCCCGAAGGGCGCGCGGCCGAGCGCCAGGCGACGGGCGACGCCGCCCGCCAGCGCCTCACCGCCGCGGCGGCTGCGGCGCCCGCCGCGGCATCCGCGCTCGCGCCCGATCGGCGCACGTATCGCGCGGCCGGTGCGACGGGGGCCGCTGGCGCGTCCGTTCCGAAGGCGAAGGCTACGCACGCGAAGAAGCATGCGTCGGGTGCGCCCGGCGGCGCGAAGGGCGCGCCGCCCGCATCTGCGAAGAGCGGCGACAAGAGCGCCGCGCCGAACGTCGCGCTGACGGGCGCGCTCGCGCTCACTTCGGAACGGGTGCGCGAGCGCATGGTCGAACGGCTGCAGGCGAACGGCGTGACCGATCCGCGTGTGCTCGCCGCGATGGCGGCCGTGCCGCGCCACATGTTCGTCGATCCGGGGCTCGCGGCCCAGGCGTATGAAGATGCGGCGCTGCCGATCGGCCATCAGCAGACGATCTCGAAGCCGTCGGTCGTCGCGCGAATGATCGAGCTTGCCGCGGCGGGCCGCACGCTCGAGCGCGTGCTCGAAATCGGCACGGGCTGCGGCTATCAGGCCGCGGTGCTGAGCCGCGTCGCGCGCGACGTGTATTCGATCGAACGCGTGAAGCCGCTCTACGAGCGCGCGAAACTGAATTTGCGGCCGCTGCGCGTGCCGAACATCCGCCTGCATTATGGCGACGGACGCGTGGGCCTGCCCGCTGCCGCGCCGTTCGACGCGATCGTGATCGCGGCGGCGGGGCTCGACGTACCGCGGGCGCTGCTGGAACAATTGGCGATCGGCGGTAGGCTCGTCGCGCCTGTCGGCGAGCAGGCGGGCGAGCAGGTGCTGACGCTCGTGGAGCGCGTCGCACCCGCGCAGTGGCGCGAGTCGCGGCTTGATCGCGTTTTCTTTGTCCCTTTAAAATCCGGAGTGATTTGATACCGATGAGTATGCTGCGCGCGATGCAAAACAATCGTTCGAAGGTTCCGCTCTCGCTCGCTCAGCGCGCGATTTGCGTGGCGGCTTTCACGCTGCTCGGCGCGTGCGCGACGCGGCTCGACCAGGCGCCCGTCGTCGACCGTTCCGGTTCGCTCGGCACGACGGCAGCGGCGCAGCCGGCCGCGCCGCTGCCGCCGCCGCCACCGGGCTTTTACCGGGTGAAACCAGGCGACACGCTTTATCGGATCGCGCTCGAGAACGGTCAGAATTATCGCGACATCGCCGCGTGGAACAACCTCACGAACCCGAACCAGATCGAAGTCGATCAGTTGCTGCGCGTCGCGCCGCCGGCAGGCGGCGCGACGACGGCCGCACCGATCGCGGGCGGCGCGGCGACGCCGCCGCTCTCCAGCGGCCCGGCCGCGGTGCCCCCGATCTATGGCTCCGGTTCCAGCGCGAGCTCCGCGCCTGCCGCGCCTGCGCCGAGCGACACGAGCGCACCTGCCGCGAGCAGCAACGTGTCGTTCGCGTGGCCGGTGCGCGGCGCGCTGTTGAACACGTTCGACGATTCGAAGAACAAGGGAATCGACATCGGCGGTTCGGCCGGCGAGGCCGTGAAGGCCGCCGCGGACGGCCGTGTGGTCTATGCGGGGAACGGGCTGCGCGGCTACGGCAACCTCATTATCATCAAGCACGACGCAACTTATCTCACGGCATATGCACACAATCGCGCTTTGATGGTAAAAGAGGGGGACGCGGTGACGAAAGGCCAGAAGATCGCCGAGATGGGTAGCAACGATTCCGACCGCGTGATGCTGCATTTCGAGGTTCGCCGGCAGGGTAAACCTGTCGATCCGCTGAAGTATTTGCCGCCTCAATAAACGAGACGACCATGCCGAAATCGAAGCGCCACGAGCCGCAAGCCGAGTCTGAGAAAATCAGTCGAGCCACGCAAGCATCGGTGGAGCGTGCTGGTGCTTCGACGGACGAGGACGAAGACGTCGCCGACAACGAACGCGACTACGAGTCGCGCGAAGCCGATTCGGACGACTCGGGCGAAGAGCGCGGCGGCACAGCCGACGCGGCGCCCGATCTCGACGACTTCCGGGCGCTTCTGCAGGCGGAGCTCACTGCCGACACGATCCAGCACTACCTGAACCGCATCAGCGTGAAGCCGCTCCTGACGGTCGAGGAGGAACAACGCTATTCGCGGCTCGCGAAGGCGGGCGAGTTCGACGCGCGGCAAGTGATGATCGAGCGGAACCTGCGGCTCGTCGTCAGCATCGCGAAAGGCTATCTGAATCGCGGCGTGCCTCTGCTTGATCTGATCGAAGAGGGCAACCTCGGGCTCATGCATGCGATCGAGAAATTCGATCCCACGCGCGGCTTCCGCTTCTCGACGTACGCGACCTGGTGGATCCGCCAGAGCATCGAGCGCGCGATCATGAATCAGGCGCGCACGGTGCGGCTGCCGGTGCACGTGATCCGCGAGCTGAACCAGGTGCTGCGCGCGAAGCGCCATCTGGAGAAGAACTCGATGTCGACGGGCGAGGCGGCCGAACGCCGCGAGGCGAGCATCGACGACATCGCGTATCTGACTGGCAAGACGGCCGAGGAGGTCACGGACATCCTCGCGCTGAACGAGCACACCGCGTCGCTCGACGCGCCGCTCGATCTCGATCCGGCGAGCAGCCTGCTCGATCTGCTGCCCGACGATCAGAGCCAGTCGCCCGACGCGGAGGTTCAGCATCGCGAGCTGGAGACGCTGACGCGCGCGTGGCTGTCGCGCCTGTCCGACAAGCACCGCCACGTGATCGAGCGGCGCTTCGGCCTCAATCACATCGAACCCGCGACGCTCGAGGAGCTTGCCGACGAGATGGGGCTGACCCGCGAGCGGGTCCGCCAGATCCAGCAGGAAGCGCTCGTGCGGCTCAAGCGGTTTTTCGCATCCAACGGCGTACGCAAGGACGCCGTTCTGTAACTGATCAATGACACCGATTCTGGTTTTTGACATCGAGACGATTCCCGATGTCGACGGCATTCGCCGTCTTGAAGATCTCCCCGCCGACCTCGCCGACGCCGATGTGGCCGAGCGCGCGTTCGCCGCGCGCCGCGAGAAGACGGGCAGCGATTTCCTGCCGCTTCATCTGCAACGGGTCGCGGCGATCTCGTGCGTGTTTCGCGACAACACCGGCTTTCGCGTGCGCTCGCTCGGTGCGCCGGGCGACCCGGAAGCGACACTGATCCAGTCGTTCTACCGCGTGATCGAGAAATACACGCCGCAGCTCGTGTCGTGGAACGGCGGCGGCTTCGATCTCCCGGTGCTGCATTACCGCGGACTCGTGCACGGCGTCGCGGCGCCGCGCTACTGGGACATGGGCGAGGATGATCGCGAGTTCAAGTGGAACAACTACCTGTCGCGCTATCACACGCGGCACCTCGACCTGATGGATCTGCTCGCGCTCTATCAGCCGCGCGCGAGCGCGCCGCTCGACGCGCTCGCGAAGCTGTGCGGCTTTCCGGGCAAGCTCGGGATGAATGGCAGCCAGGTATGGGCGGCGTTCCAGGAAGGGCGGATCGAAGAGATCCGCAACTACTGCGAGACCGACGTCGTGAACACGTACTTGCTGTATTGCCGGTTCCAGCAGATGCGCGGCGGCCTGTCGCCCGCCGAGTACGCCGAAGAAATCGCGCTCGTGAAGAACTCACTCGTGCAGGAGCCTGCGCCGCACTGGGCCGAATACCTCGCCGCGTTCGACGCGTGACCGGACGTCGCCCTTCCCGTTCGCCTCCATCCGCCTGACCGACCGGCGCTTCGATGCTTACGTGTCGCTCAATTCGAGCACGATCGGCTGGTGGTCGGACGCGCGAATCGCGCCGTCGATCTCGCAGCGCGACAGACGGCCGACGAGCGTATCGGTGACGAACACGAAATCGCAGGTGAGCGGCCCTTCCTTCCATTGCTCGATGTCATAGACGCCCGCCGTCATCGGCGGCGTCTCGCCCGGATGGCGCGCGAGCCACGCGTCGACGAAGCGCGGCGCGTCCGGAAGCGGCGCGAGAAAGCGCCGGTACGCGTCGCTGCGGTACGCGCTGTTGAAGTCGCCGCAGACGATCGCGTCGGCCGCGCGCGCCGACGGTGCGAACGGGCCGGTCGGCGTCTCCGGCGGCGCGCTCGCGCGCGTATGCGCGGCTGCCTCGCGATGCAGGCGTCGCAGCGCGTCGACCTGTGCGAGCCGCTGCTCGGCCGAGTAGTACTCGAGATGCGTGACGACGACGCGCAGCGCACCGAGCGGCGCGCGCAGCGTGACTTCGAGCGCGCAGCGCGGCATCGATGGCGCGGCCGCGCTCGCGGGCCACGGCAGCGCGTGGCGCATCACGCGCTCGACGGGCAGCCGTGTCGCGAGCGCGTTCCCGAATTGCCGGCGCGGCGCGCCCGGCTCGAGCGGCGGCAGATCGACGCCGATCGCGTCGAACACGGCGTAGCCTGGCAATAGCGCGGCCAGTTCCGCATACTGATCGTCGGACGGACCGCCCGGCAGCGCGCGAAAGCCGCGCGTGACTTCCTGCATGCACAGCACGTCGAAGTCGCCGAGCCGCCGGGCGGCGCCGACCGTGCGAGCAAGGTCGACCGTGCCGTCGGCGTCCCTTCCCCATTGGATGTTCCAACTGATGAGTCGCATCGTCGAATCTCCATTGTGTGACGGCCGTTCGTCTACAATCTCGTCTTTGCCCACAATCGTTCGTCAGGAAAAGCTGGTGTCAGAAGCCGTCCCTCTCTCCTTGCGCCGCGCGTCGAATGCGCCTGCCGCCCCCGATCGCGCCCCGGTTCTCGATATCGATTCGCTCGACATGGAAGCGCGCGGCGTCGGCCGCGTCGTCGACGAAAACGGCAAGCCCGGCAAGGTGATCTTCGTCGAGGGCGCGTTGCCCGGCGAGCGCGTCACGTATTCGAGCTTCCGCCGGAAGCCGACCTACGAGCAGGCGCAGGTCGTCGATATTCTGCGCCCGAGCGTGATGCGCACGCAGCCGAAATGCGTGTTTTTCGGAACCTGCGGCGGTTGCTCGATGCAGCATCTCGACATGCGCGCGCAGGTCGCGATCAAGCAGCGCGTGCTCGAGGACAATCTGTGGCATCTCGCGAAGCTGCGCGCGGAGGCGATGTTCGCGCCGATTCACGGTCCGTCGTGGGGCTACAGGTATCGGGCGCGCCTCACCGTGCGCCACGTCGCGAAGAAGGGCGGCGTGCTTGTCGGCTTCCACGAGAAGAAGAGCAGCTACGTCGCCGACATGACGAGCTGCGAAGTGCTGCCGCCGCACGTATCGGCGATGCTCGTGCCGCTGCGTCGGCTCGTCGAGCAACTGTCGATCCGCGACCGCATGCCGCAGATCGAGCTCGCGGTCGGCTCGCAGGTGACGGCGCTCGTGCTGCGCGTGCTCGAGCCGATCAACGCGGCCGACGAGGCGCTGTTGCGCGAATTCGCCGACGCGCACCGCGTACAGTTCTGGCTGCAGCCGAAGGGGCCGGATACGGTCGCGCCGTTCTATCCGCTCGACGTGCAGCTCGACTACACGCTGCCCGAATACGGAATCCGGATGCCGTTCAAGCCGACCGACTTCACGCAGGTCAATCACCAGATCAACCGCGTGCTCGTCGGCCGCGCGCTGCGCCTTCTCGCGCCCTCGCGCGACGATCGAGTGCTCGATCTGTTCTGCGGGATCGGCAACTTCACGCTGCCGCTCGCGCGGCTCGCGCGCGAGGTGGTCGGGATCGAGGGCAGCGAAACGCTGACGTCGCGCGCGCTCGAGAATGCGAGGGAAAACGGCGTCGGCGGCCATACGTCGTTTGCATGCCGCAACCTGTTCGAGGTCACGGCCGACGATCTGCGAGCACTCGGCGCGTTCGACAAGTTCCTGATCGATCCGCCGCGCGAAGGCGCGCTCGCGGTGTCGAAGGCGCTCGCGGAGATCGCGCAGAGTGGCGTCGGGCCGCTGCCTTCGCGGATCGCCTACGTGTCGTGCAATCCGTCAACGCTCGCGCGGGACGCGGGTCTCCTCGTGCACGAGGCGGGCTACCGCCTGAAGGGCGCGGGCGTCGTCAACATGTTCCCGCACACGTCGCACGTCGAATCGATCGCGCTCTTCGAGCGCGCGTGACGGCGGCGCCCGCGCGGCACGCACGCAAAAAAACCGGCCAGAGGGCCGGTTTTTCGTGACGTGCGCCGAGGTGTCGCTCAGGCTCAGTTTCGGTTGCCGCCGAAGATGCCAAGCAGCGCGAGCAGGTTTGTGAACACGTTGTACAGATCGAGGTAGATCGCGAGCGTCGCGCTGATGTAGTTGGTTTCGCCGCCGTTCACGACGCGCTGGACGTCGAACAGCATGTACGCCGAGAAGATCACGATCGCGAGCACCGACACGGTCAGCATCAGCGCCGGCAACTGCAGAAACATGTTCGCGACCATCGCGAGCAGGAGCACGATCACGCCGACGAAGAGCCACTTGCCGAGGCCCGAGAAATCGCGCTTGCTGACGGTCGCGACCGTCGCCATCGCGGCAAAGATCACGCCGGTGCCGCCGAACGCGAGCATGATGAGCGACGGGCCATTCGAAAAGCCGAGAATGAAGCTCAGCAGGCGCGACAGCATCAGGCCCATGAAGAACGTGAAGCCGAGCAGCACGAACACGCCGGCCGAGCTGTTCTTCGTGCGCTCGATCGCGAACATGAAGCCGAACGCTATCGCGAAGAACGCGAGGAGGCTCATCATCGGGCTCGTCGCGGCGAACAGCGAGAAACCCGTCGCGACGCCGACCCACGCGCCGAGTACGGTCGGCACCATCGACAGCGCGAGGAGCCAGTAGGTGTTGCGCAGCACGCGGTTGCGAGTCTCGGCCGTGCTGATCGCGCCGCTGCGGCCGAAGTTGTACGAGTCGTTCATGGTTTCTCCTAACATGGAACGTCGCGGCGCCGCCGGCGGGCGGCGCGCTTGTTGCGCCGCAAAAACCGTGAGGCCGCTACCCCCTAAGATAGGTTTCGAGGGCGGAGGTTTCAACGCCTCGGCGCCCGCGAAACACGAAGTATTGGAACCTTTCGTTCGTGTAAGGGTTCAATCGCAATGATACACGGGAACGTGTTACAATGGCGGATTCATTTGAAACTGTAACCTCTTAATTTCTTGGAGTTTTTATGGCAATCGAGCGCACCCTGTCGATCATCAAGCCGGATGCGGTGGCGAAGAACGTGATCGGCCAGATCTACAGCCGTTTCGAAAGCGCCGGCCTGAAGATCGTGGCGGCGCGCATGGCGCACCTGTCGCGCGCCGATGCGGAGAAATTCTACGCCGTGCACGCCGAGCGTCCGTTCTTCAAGGATCTCGTCGAATTCATGATCTCGGGCCCGGTGGTGATCCAGGTTCTGGAAGGCGAGAACGCGATCCTCACGAACCGCGACCTGATGGGCGCGACGGATCCGAAGAAGGCGGAAAAGGGCACGATCCGCGCCGACTTCGCGGACAGCATCGACGCGAACGCCGTGCACGGCTCGGACGCCCCGGAAACGGCGCGCGTCGAAATCGCGTTCTTCTTCCCGGAAATGAACGTCTACTCGCGCTAAGCGGGTCGGGATCCGGCGCGTTTGGGGGCAAGGCAGGGCATCATGGCGAGCGAAACCATCGTCAATCTACTCGACCTCGACGCCGAGGGTCTCGTCGCGTATTGCGGCAGCCTCGGCGAGAAGGCGTTTCGCGCTAAGCAACTGCAGCGCTGGATCCATCAATACAACGCAGCCGATTTCGACGGGATGACCGATCTCGCGAAATCGCTGCGCGAGAAGCTGAAGGGGCGCGCCGTCATCGGCACGCCCGACATCCTGAGCGATCACGTGTCGGCCGACGGCACGCGCAAGTGGCTCATCAACGTCGGCAGCGGCAACGCGGTCGAGACGGTGTTCATCCCCGAGGAGACGCGCGGCACGCTGTGCGTGTCGTCGCAGGCGGGGTGCGCGGTCAATTGCCGCTTCTGCTCGACCGGCAAGCAAGGTTTTTCCCGCAATCTGTCGACGGGCGAGATCGTCGGGCAACTGCGGATGGCGGAATTCGCGCTTCGCGCGTCGCTCGGACGCGAGCCCGGCCCGAACGGCAAGGCGGAACGCGTCGTCACGAACGTCGTGATGATGGGCATGGGCGAGCCGCTCCTCAATTATTCGGCGGTCGTGCCCGCGATGCGGCTGATGCTCGACGACAACGCATACGGCCTGTCGCGCCGGCGCGTGACGTTGTCGACGTCGGGCGTCGTGCCGATGATGGACAAGCTCGGCGGCGAGCTGCCCGTCGCACTCGCGGTGTCGCTGCACGCGCCGAACGACGCGCTGCGCGACGAGCTTGTGCCGCTCAACAAGAAGCATCCGCTGCGCGAGCTGATGGCCGCGTGCCAGCGCTATCTGAAGGTCGCGCCGCGCGATTTCATCACGTTCGAATACTGCATGCTCGACGGCGTCAACGACACCGAAGCGCATGCGCGCGAGCTGCTCGCGCTGACGCGCGACGTCCCGTGCAAATTCAATCTGATCCCGTTTAATCCGTTCCCGGAGTCGGGGCTCGTGCGCTCGAAGCCGGATCAGATCAAGCGCTTCGCGCAGATCCTGATCGACGCGGGCGTCGTGACGACGGTCCGCAAGACGCGCGGCGACGACATCGACGCCGCCTGCGGCCAGCTGGCGGGCGCGGTCAAGGACCGCACGCGTCTCGCCGAGCGGACGGGCGCAGCAAAGATTATCGAGGTTCGGGCGGTTTGACGGGAATGCCCGGGCTGGCAGTGAAATACGCGTAAAGCGATCGGGGGCGGCGCGCGGCGCCGCGCAGTGTGTGACAACGGTGATGTTGCGAGCCCGGCCGGAGCCGGCGCGGGCGTGCAGGCAAGAAGAATCGACGCGAGGAAGAGAATGAGCGAACCGCAGCCGTCTAAGAGCCCAGAGACGAACGCAGGCGAGAAACCGGCGGTGGCTGGCGCCGGCATTGCGTCGGTCGCGGCAGTGGGCGCACGGCTCGCGGAGTTGCGCGAGGCGAGGGGATGGTCGGTCGAAGACGTGTCCGCGCGGCTGAAGGTTGCGGCGCCGAAGCTGCAGGCGCTCGAGGCGGGCGATACGAGCCAGCTGCCGGGCACGACCTTCGCGCTTGGCCTCGTGCGCAGCTACGCGAAGATGCTCGGTGTCGATCCGGAGCCGTTCGCGCAGGCGCTGCGCCGCGAGAAGGGCGTGCCCGAGGTCGATCTGTCGATGCCCGCATCGGCCGGCACCGATCTGCCGCGCGGCCGGGTATCGATTCCGCTCGGCGGTTCGTCGCGCGGCCGGCCATGGCTGTGGGCGGTCGCGGCGGTCGTCGTCGCGCTCGTCGCCGCGGTGATGTGGCACACGGGCGGCGAATCGTCGAATTGGCTTGCGCGCTTCAAGTCGAGCGGCGCGGACGAAGCCGCATCGGCCGCGCATGCGCAGCAGCCGGAAGGCGCCGCGTCCGATCTGCCCGCGAGCACGGCCGTGTCGGGCACGGTGACGCAGGCGGGCGCCGTCACGGCGCCTGCGGTGCAGCCCGTCAGCGGCGCATCGGGCGGTGACGCGGCTACGGCGGGCGCGCCGGCCGCCGGTTCCGCGCCGGCAGTCGCGAGCACCGTGACCGCGCCGCCCGCGTCGGCTGTGGTTGCGCCTGCGGCGGCGGTTCAGCCGGCCGTGCCGGCGGCCGACGGCGCGAACGCAGCCGTGACGGTCGCGCCCGGCCAGTCGGTCGTCGCACTGAAGGTTGCGCAGGACTGCTGGTTCAGCGTGCGGGACAAGAACGGCAAGGAGTTGTTCTCGTCGCTCGTGCGCGCCGGCGAGACCAAGCAGATCGCGGGTGACGCGCCGCTCAAGGTCACGATCGGCAACAAGGCCGGGCTCGAATCGATCGCTTTCGACGGCAAACCCGTCGATCCGGCAAAATACTCGACGGCTCGGGGCAACGTCGCGCGTTTCGCATTGCCCTGACGGCAAGCGCCGTGGCCGACGGGACACGGCGCTTTTCTCTTTCGCGCGCGGCCGATGGCGGCGCGTTTGGCGTAAATTGGATCTATCGATGCAATCCGAAGCTCAATCCCCACGCAGCAGTCAGATTTGTTCAACCGAGCCGGTGTTCGGCGGGCATGCGCCGCGGCGCGTGTCGCATGCGGTCGACGTCCGCTGGGGTGGAACGCTCGTGACGATCGGCGGCGCCGCGCCCGTGCGCGTGCAGTCGATGACCAATACCGACACGGCCGACGCGATCGGCACCGCGATCCAGGTGAAGGACCTCGCGAACGCGGGCTCCGAGCTCGTGCGCATCACCGTGAACACGCCGGAGGCCGCCGCCGCCGTGCCGGCGATCCGCGAGCAGCTCGACCGGATGGGCGTGTCGGTGCCGCTCGTCGGCGATTTCCACTACAACGGCCACCTGCTGCTGCGCGACTATCCCGGCTGTGCGGAATCGCTGTCGAAGTACCGGATCAATCCGGGCAACGTCGGCCAGGGCGCGAAGCGCGATTCGCAGTTCGCGCAAATGATCGAAGCCGCGATCAAGTACGACAAGCCGGTGCGGATCGGTGTGAACTGGGGCAGCCTCGATCAGGATCTGCTCGCGCGGATGATGGACGAGAACGGCGCGCGCGCCGAGCCGTGGGAAGCGCAAAGCGTGATGTACGAGGCGCTGATCCAGTCAGCGATCGGCTCTGCCGAGCGTGCGGTCGAACTCGGCCTCGGCCGCGACAAGATCGTGCTGTCGTGCAAGGTGAGCGGTGTGCAGGACCTGATTGCCGTCTACCGCGAGCTCGCGCGCCGCTGCGGCTTCGCGCTGCACCTCGGCCTCACTGAGGCGGGCATGGGCTCGAAGGGCATCGTTGCGTCGACGGCCGCGATCGGTGCGCTGCTGCAGGAAGGGATCGGCGACACGATCCGCATCTCGCTCACGCCGGAACCCGGCGCGCCGCGCACGGGCGAAGTGATCGTCGGCCAGGAGATCCTGCAGACGATGGGGCTGCGCTCGTTCGCGCCGATGGTGGTCGCGTGCCCGGGTTGCGGGCGCACGACGAGCACGCTGTTCCAGGAGCTCGCGCTGCAGATCCAGACGTACCTGCGCGAGCAGATGCCCGAGTGGCGCAAGGCGTATCCGGGCGTCGAGAAGATGAACGTCGCGGTGATGGGCTGCATCGTCAACGGCCCGGGCGAGTCGAAGCACGCGAACATCGGCATCAGCCTGCCGGGCTCGGGCGAGAACCCGGCCGCGCCCGTGTTCGTCGACGGCCAGAAAGTGAAGACGCTGCGCGGCGAGCACATCGCGGAAGAATTCCAGCAGATCGTGAGCGACTACGTCGCGCGCACCTACGGCCGCGCTGCGGTCCAGAATTAATTCGTCTACCGTATTTCAGATGACAGAACAAAAGCGAAAGCTCGAGAAGCTGACGGGCGTGAAGGGTATGAACGACATCCTCCCGCAGGATGCCGGCTTGTGGGAATTCTTCGAGGCGACCGTGAAGTCGCTGCTGCGCGCGTACGGCTATCAGAACATCCGTACGCCGATCGTCGAGCACACGCAGCTCTTCACGCGCGGCATCGGCGAAGTGACCGACATCGTCGAGAAGGAGATGTACAGCTTCGTCGACGCGCTGAACGGCGAGAACCTCACGCTGCGTCCCGAGAACACCGCCGCCGTCGTGCGCGCGGCGATCGAGCACAACATGCTGTACGACGGACCGAAGCGCCTGTGGTACGTCGGCCCGATGTTCCGTCACGAGCGTCCGCAGCGCGGCCGCTATCGCCAGTTCCACCAGGTCGGCGTCGAGGCGCTCGGCTTCGCGGGCCCGGACGCGGATGCGGAAATCATCATGATGTGCCAGCGCCTGTGGGACGATCTCGGCCTGACGGGCATCA
Source organism: Burkholderia mayonis (assembly GCF_001523745.2). Lineage (NCBI taxonomy): Bacteria > Pseudomonadati > Pseudomonadota > Betaproteobacteria > Burkholderiales > Burkholderiaceae > Burkholderia > Burkholderia mayonis. Next base: position 2,053,066 of record NZ_CP013386.1, on the reverse strand, counting down.
AGCTCGAGATCAACTCGCTCGGCCTTGCCGAAGAGCGCGCCGCGCACCGCGTCGAGCTTATCCAGTATCTCGAGCAGCACGCCGAGCAGCTCGACGACGACGCGCAGCGCCGCCTTTACACGAATCCGCTGCGCGTGCTCGACACGAAGAATCCCGCGCTGCAGGAGATCGTGCAGAATGCGCCGAAGCTGATCGACTTCCTCGGCGACGCGTCGCGCGCGCACTTCGAAGGCCTGCAGAAGCTGCTGAAGGCGAACAACCTGCCGTTTACGATCAACCCGCGTCTCGTGCGTGGGCTCGACTACTACAACCTGACCGTGTTCGAGTGGGTGACCGACAAGCTCGGCGCGCAAGGCACGGTCGCCGCGGGAGGCCGCTACGATCCGCTGATCGAGCAACTGGGCGGCAAGCCGACCGCCGCGTGCGGGTGGGCGATGGGCGTCGAGCGCATTCTCGAGCTCCTGAAGGAAGAGAACCTCGTGCCCGAGCAGGAGGGCGTCGACGTGTACGTCGTCCACCAGGGCGATGCGGCGCGCGAGCAGGCGTTCGTCGTCGCGGAGCGTTTGCGTGACACGGGCCTCGACGTGGTTCTCCACTGCAGCGCGGACGGCGCGGGCGCGAGCTTCAAGTCGCAGATGAAGCGCGCGGACGCGAGCGGCGCGGCATTCGCGGTGATTTTCGGCGAAGACGAGATCGCGAACGGCACGGCGAGCGTGAAGCCGCTGCGCGGCACGGGCGCCGAAGGCGACAAGAACGTTCAACAGTCCGTGCCGGTCGAAAGCTTGACCGATTTTCTAATCAATGCGATGGTTGCAACCGCCGAAGACGGCGACGACTGATCGCGGCGCATCCGCTCGACAAAAGCGTGTACAGGAAGGAATCGCTAGGCGATGAGTTATCACGACGAACAAGAATCGATTGAAAGCCTGAAGGCGTGGTGGGCTCGATGGGGCAATCTGACGACCTGGATCGCGATTGCCGTCCTCGCCGCCGCTGCCGCCTGGAACGGCTGGAATTACTGGCAACGGCGCCAGGCCGCGCAGGCGGCCGTGCTGTACGAGCAGGTGCAGCAGGCGGTCCAGTCGAACGACAAGGCGAAGGTCGCGCGCGTCGCGTCGGACATGGAAGACAAGTTCGGCGGCACCGCATATGCGCAGATGACGGCGCTCGAAGCGGCGAAGGCGCTGTACGGCGCGGGCGACGCGGCGGGTGCGAAGGCGCAGTTGCAGTGGGCCGCCGATCACGCGAAGGACGACGAGTACAAGCAGATCGCGAAGCTGCGTCTCGCATCGCTGTTGCTCGACGAGAAGGCGTACGATGCTGGCCTCGCGCTGCTGTCGGGCACGCCGTCGGACGCGTTCAAGGGCATCGTCGCCGATCGCCGCGGCGATCTGCTCGCCGCGCAGGGCAAGAGCGACGACGCGCGCGCCGCGTACAGGCTCGCGCTCGATTCGCTGTCGAAGGACGACACGTCTGCGCGCCAACTCGTGCAGTTCAAGCTGGACGCGCTCGGCGGTTGAGCGCCCACGCTCCGTTTTACAACTTAACTTTGCTTCGCTATCGATGAATCTGCTGAAACGTTACGCTGCACCCGTTGCCTGCGCGGCGGCCGTCCTGGTTCTCGCGGCCTGTTCGTCAACGAAGGACGCACGCCGCGTGCCGACGCCGCTCACCGAGTTCAAACCCGTGCTCGACGTGCAGCAGGTGTGGAAGGCGAGCGTCGGCAAGGGCGGCCGCTACTCGTTCTCGCCCATCGCGGTGGGTGACGCGGTGTACGTCGCCGGCGCGAACGGTTCGGTCGAGAAGATCGACGCGAAGACAGGCCAGGAAGTCTGGCGCGCGAAGGTGGGTTCCGATCTGTCGGCGGGCGTCGGCAGCGACGGCAACCTGACCGCGGTCGGCGCGCTGAAGGGCGGCGTGTTCGTGCTCGGCCCGGACGGCAAGCTGCTATGGAAGACGACCGTGCAGGGCGAAGTCTTTTCGCCGCCGCTCGTCGGCAACGGCCTCGTGATCGTGCGCACGATCGACGGCCAAGTGATCGCATTCAACGCGCAGACGGGCGAGCAGAAGTGGAGTTACCGCAATCGCGCAGTGCCGCTCAATCTGCGCGTGTCGGCCGGCATGACGTTCGCCGGCGATGCGGCGGTGCTCGCGGGCTTCCCGGGCGGCGGTCTCGTCGCGCTGAACCTGCAGACGGGCGAGCCGTTCTGGCAGACGCCCGTGTCGTTCCCGAAGGGCGTGACCGAAGTCGAGCGGATCAACGACGTGACGGGCGCGCCGACGCTCGTCGGCGCCGAGACGTGCGCGGTGACGTTCCAGGGCCAGCTCGGCTGCTTCGACGCGAACTCGGGCCGTCCTCTGTGGGAGAAGGCGTTCTCGAGCCGCAGCGGCGTCGCGCAGGACGATACGGTGGTCGCAGGCGGCGACGACTGGTCGGTCGTGTCGGCGTACGACGTCGCGACGGGCAAGGAGCTCTGGCGCAACGACAAGCTGAAGAGCCGCGACGTCGGCGTGCCGTATCTGCTCGGCCGTGCGGTCGTGTTCGGCGACTACAAGGGCTTCGTGCACTTTCTGTCGCGCGACGACGGCACGTTCGTCGCGCGGCTGAAGACGGACGGCAGCGCGATCAACGCGGCGCCCGTGCTCGCCGGCAACACGCTCGTCGTCCAGACGCAGGACGGCGGCGTGTACGGTTTCCGTCCGCGCTAAGCGCGCGACGCAACCGCGCGGCCGCGCGCTTCGCCGGCCGTGCGTCGTATTTTTTGCGCGTGCGTTCGGCCATTGCCGGGCGGCCGCAGCCCGGCGGCGCGGCATGACGCGATCCGCGGGGGCTGGGAGCGAATCGAAAAAAAAGAGCGGCGCGACACGTATGCCGCCGCCTGCGCCGACGCGGCGTGAATTCGTGCTAATTTCCATCAAGCGCAGCCGCCTGCGGCATGCGGGCTCACCGCCGCTGCGTTTCACGTAGACGACATCATCAGATGAAACCGGTCATTGCCCTCGTTGGGCGCCCCAATGTGGGGAAATCCACGCTGTTCAACCGGCTCACGCGCTCGCGCGATGCGCTGGTCGCCGATCTGCCCGGCCTGACGCGCGATCGCCATTACGGCGAGGGGCGAGTCGGTGCGCGGCCGTATCTCGTCGTCGACACGGGCGGCTTCGAGCCCGTCGCGAAGGACGGCATCCTGCACGAGATGGCGCGACAGACGCGCCAGGCGGTCGAGGAGGCGGACGTCGTCGTGTTCATCGTCGACGGCCGCAACGGCCTCGCGCCGCAGGACAAGTCGATCGCCGATTATCTGCGCAAGACCGGACGGCCGATCTTCCTCGTCGTCAACAAGGCCGAGGGAATGAAATACACGGCGGTCGCGTCGGATTTCTACGAGCTCGGCCTGGGCGATCCGCGCGCGATCTCGGCCGCGCACGGCGACGGCGTGACCGACATGATCAACGAGGCGCTCGAAGTCGCGTACGCGGGCCAGCCGGACGAGAGCGAAGAAGACGCCGCCGCGCGCGGCATCAAGATCGCGATCGTCGGCCGGCCGAACGTCGGCAAGTCGACGCTCGTCAACACGCTGATCGGCGAAGACCGCGTGATCGCATTCGACATGCCGGGCACGACGCGCGATTCGATCTATGTCGACTTCGAACGCAACGGCAAGCAGTACACGCTGATCGACACGGCGGGCCTGCGCCGTCGCGGCAAGGTGTTCGAGGCGATCGAGAAATTCTCGGTCGTGAAGACGCTGCAGTCGATCTCCGACGCGAACGTCGTCATTCTTCTGCTCGATGCGCGGCAGGACATCTCCGATCAGGACGCGCACATCGCGGGCTTCGTCGTCGAGCAGGGGCGCGCGCTCGTCGTCGGCGTGAACAAGTGGGACGGCCTCGATCCGCACGTGCGAGAGCGCGCGAAGGCCGATCTCGCGCGCAAGCTCAAGTTCCTCGATTTCGCGAAGTCCCACTTCATCTCGGCAGCGGAGAAGACGGGCATCGGCCCGCTGATGCGCTCGGTCGACGACGCGTATGCGGCCGCGATGAAGAAGCTGCCGACGCCGAAGCTCACGCGCGCGCTGATCGATGCGGTCGAGTTCCAGCAGCCGCGCCGACGCGGCCCGGTGCGGCCGAAACTGCGCTATGCGCACCAAGGCGGACAGAATCCGCCCATCATCGTCATTCACGGCAACGCGCTCGACGCGGTGACCGAGACGTACAAACGCTATCTCGAGAATCGATTCCGAGAAACTTTCTCGCTGATGGGCACTCCATTGCGCATAGAGTTTCGCTCGTCGACGAACCCTTACGCCGATAAGGAGTGAGTGAGGCGCGCCGCGTCAGCCGGACGGCAGAGCCGGGCGGGGCGGACAAAATCGGCTATAGTGTAGCGATTGGCGGCGGATCTCTTTTTCTTCGCCCCAATCTAGTCAACCTGCAAAAAAGATGGAGTACGCCATGAGCAACAAAGGGCAATTGTTACAAGACCCGTTTTTGAACGCACTGCGTAAAGAGCACGTGCCGGTTTCGATCTATCTCGTCAACGGCATCAAGCTTCAAGGGAACATCGAATCGTTCGACCAGTACGTCGTGTTGCTCAGGAACACGGTTACACAGATGGTTTACAAGCACGCCATTTCGACGGTCGTGCCGGCGCGTCCGGTGAACTTCCACCCGGATGCGGAAGCAGCGTCCTAACCCATTGCCGCGGCTGGCTCGCGTCGCCGTCGGCTTCCGATGCCAGCCGCCTTACCTTGACATCCGATAATTTGATCAACGCAGCGTTAGTGGGCATCGATTTCGGCAAGACCGATTTCGAAGCCAGTCTCGAAGAACTCAGTCTGCTCGCCTCCAGTGCGGGCGCCCATCCCGCCGTCACGCTGACGGGCCGCCGTTCCAGTCCCGACGCCGCCATGTTCGTCGGCAGCGGCAAAGCGGACGAACTCCGGCTTGCCTGCGAAGCGAACGACGTCGAAATCGTCATCTTCAATCACGCGCTCGCCCCCGCCCAGCAACGCAATCTGGAGCGCATGCTTAATCGGCGCGTCGTCGACCGCACGAGCCTCATCCTCGACATCTTCGCGCAGCGCGCGCGCAGTCACGAAGGCAAGCTGCAGGTCGAGCTCGCACAGCTCCAATACCTTGCGACCCGGCTGATTCGAGCCTGGACCCACCTCGAGCGCCAAAAGGGCGGTATCGGCCTGCGCGGCCCCGGCGAAACGCAGCTCGAAACCGACCGGCGCCTGATCGGCGAGCGCATCAAGATGCTGAAGACTCGGCTCGACAAGCTGCGCCGCCAGCATCACACGCAGCGTCGGCAGCGTGCGCGCAGCGGCACGATGTCGGTGTCGCTCGTCGGCTACACGAATGCGGGCAAGTCGACGCTCTTCAATGCGCTGACGAAAGCACAGGCATACGCGGCGGATCAATTGTTCGCGACGCTCGACACGACGTCGCGGCGCGTGTATCTCGGCGACGAGGTCGGGCAGATCGTCGTGTCCGATACCGTCGGCTTCATCCGCGAGCTGCCGCACCAACTGGTCGCGGCATTCCGCGCGACGCTCGAAGAGACGATCCACGCGGATCTGCTGCTGCACGTTGTCGATGCGTCGAGCGCGGTGCGGCTCGAGCAGATCGAGCAGGTCAACGAGGTGCTGCACGAAATCGGCGCGGACTCGATCCGCCAGATTCTCGTGTTCAACAAGATCGATGCCGTGCCCGAGCTCGAGGCCCGCGGGGATGCGGTCGAGCGGGACGAGTATGGTAATATCTCGCGCGTCTTTTTGAGCGCGCGCACGGGCCAGGGTCTGGACTCGCTGCGTGCCGCCATCGCCGAGATCGCTACCGCGGAACATCTTGTCGGCGCCGTGCCGCTCGACGGCGCGCCGGCGCAACCACACGAAGACCACCCGGTTTCCGAACATGGGCGCTGACGGCTGCGGCCGGTCAAGTTGCTCCAATCTGGTGAACAAACACAGGTGAATGACTACAACGAGCGGAGTACCTGGCGGCGGATGTGCGCCTTGCTGTCGATCAACGATCCCCGCTGGGGACGCGGCGGCAACGGCGACAAGCCGCGACCGAACGAATCGAAGCGCCCGAACGGACGCGACGATGGCCCCCCGGACCTCGATGAGATGTGGCGGAGCTTCAACCGTCGCCTGAGCGGCTGGTTCGGCGGCAAGGGTGGCGGCAACAACGGCTTTCGTCCGGACAACGGGCGCGCAGCGCGTGTCGGCGTCGGCATCGTCGCGGGCGTGCTGATCGCAATCTATCTCGGCAGCGGCATTTTCATCGTTCAGGACGGTCAGACGGGCGTCGTGCTGCGCTTTGGCGAGTACAAGGGCTCGGTCGGCGACGGTGTCCACTGGCGCCTGCCATATCCGTTCGAATCGCACGAGATCGTCGATACGGCGCAGGTGCGGTCGATCGAGATCGGACGCAACAACGTCGTGCGGCTCGCGAACGTGAAGGACGCGTCGATGCTGACGCGCGACGCCGACATCGTCGACGTGCGCTTCGCCGTTCAATATCGGATCGGGTCTGCGACCGACTACCTGTTCCGTGCCGCCGATCCCGAGCGCAGCGTGTCGCAGGCGGCGCAGGCGGCGGTGCGCGAGATCGTCGGCGCGAAGAGCGCGGACGACGTGCTCGCACAGGATCGCGACGCGCTGCGCGATGCGCTCGCGAAGGCGATCCAGCACGACCTCGACCGCTACCGGACGGGGCTCGTCGTCACCGGCGTGACCGTGCAGAGCGTCGCGCCGCCCGAGCAGGTGCAGGCGGCCGTCGACGACATCGCGAAGGCGCGTCAGGACGGCGAAGCCGCGAAGAACGCCGCGCAGGCGTACGCGAGCGAATTACTGCCGCGTGCGCAGGGCGACGCGGCGAAGATGGTCGACGACGCGAAGTCGTACGCGGAGCGCGTCGTCGCACAGGCGGAAGGCGACGCCGAGCGCTTCAAGCAAGTCTATGCGCAGTACTCGAAGGCGCCCGCGGTGATCCGCGAGCGGATGTACCTCGAGACGATGCAGGAGATCTATTCGAACACGACGAAGGTGTACGTCGGCAACAAGGCGGGCAACAGCGTGCTGTATCTGCCGCTCGACAAGATCGTCGAAGCGGGCCGCCAGCGCGCGGCCGACGCGGCGAGCGCCGCCGCGCCCGCGAGCGGAGCACAGACGCCTGCGTTTTCCGCGCCGGCGTCGGCTGCGGCGAGCGCGCCTCGCGCGTCCGCGCCCGCCGCGGCGAGTCCGGCGTCCGGCAGCGATCCGCTGCGCTCGCGCGAGGCGTTCCGCAGCCGCTCGCGCACCGATGATCTGCAGTAACGAGGAGCGCATTACATGAACCGAATCATCGCGCTCGTCGTAGCGATCGTCATCGTCGCACTGGTGGCTTCGTCGACGGTGCTCGTCGTCGATCCGCGCCACGCGGCCGTGCTGTCGTCGCGCGACGGCGACGCGCCGACGCTCGCCGGCCCCGGCCTTCATTTCAAGCTGCCGCAGCCGCTGCAGACGGCGACGTTCGTCGACGTCCGCATCCAGACGCTCGACTCGGCCGATCCGCAGATCCTGACGACGAAGGACAAGAGCGACGTGCTCGTGAGCCCCGTCGTCAAGTACCGGGTCGCCGACGTGCTCAAGTACTACAAGGAAACGGGCGGCGCGCCGCGCGGCGAGGTCGATCGCCTGTCGGCGGCCGTCAAGGGCGCGCTCGGCGGCGCGTTCGCGAAGCGCGAGCTCGACAGCGCGCTCGGCAGCCAGCGCGCGATCGCCGACGAGGCGAAGCGCGTGCTGCAGGCCGATGCGACGCCGCTCGGCATCGACATCGTCGATGTGCAGCTCATGCGCGTCGATCTGCCTGCCGCGCAGGCGGACGGCGCGTACCAGCGGATGACGGCCGAGTTGCAGCGTCAGGCCGAGCGCGAGCGCGCGGAAGGCGCGGCGCAGGCGGAAGAGATCAAGGCGGACGCGGCCCGGCAGCAGCAGACGATTCTCGCGGAAGGCTACAAGGCCGCGCAGTCGATCAAGGGGGAGGGCGACGCGAAGGCCGCGTCGATCGCCGCCGACGCATTCGGCCGCGATCCGCAGTTCTACCAGTTCTACGCGAGCCTGCAGGCGTATCGGAACAGCTTCAAGCCGAACGACGTCATCGTCGTCGATCCGGACAGCGAGTTCTTCCGCTTCATGCGCAGCCCGACGGGCGGCGCCGCGGCGCCGGCTGCCGCTCCCCGCAACCGTTGATGTGCAAGGGGCGTCGTCGTCCGCATGGATTTCGCTGGTTCGTTACTGCTTGCTCTCGCGCTGATGCTCATCATCGAGGGCGCCTTTCCGTTCGTGTTTCCGAGCGCGTGGCGCGACACGTTCCGTAGAATAGCGGAGCGGCCTGCGCACCATATCCGGATCGGCGGGTTCATCGTGATGGCGATCGGGCTTGCGCTGCTCCTGCTCGTCACCTGACCCGGCCGTGCGCGTCCGCTCGGCGCTTCCCGGCCATCCGCCGGGACGCCGGGCGCCGACCCGATTTCAATCCGAGGCGCGCGTCGCGCGCGCCGTGTTTCCCGTCGTAGGATCGCAACGATGTCGACCTGGTTACTTCCCGAGAATATTGCCGACGTGCTGCCGTCGGAGGCGCGCAAGATCGAGGAGCTGCGTCGCAGGCTGCTCGACCGATTTCGTTCGTATGGCTACGAGATGGTCATGCCGCCGCTCCTCGAGTATCTGGAGTCGCTGCTGACGAGCGGCGGCAACGAGTTGCGGTTGCGCACGTTCAAGCTCGTCGATCAGGTGTCGGGCCGCACGCTCGGCTTGCGCGCGGACATGACGCCGCAGGTCGCGCGGATCGACGCGCACCTGCTGAACCGCCAGGGCGTGACGCGCCTCTGCTACGCGGGCCCCGTGCTGCACACGCGGCCGCGCGGGCTGCACGCGAGCCGCGAGCAGCTCCAGGTCGGCGCGGAAATCTACGGACATGCGGGCCTCGAGGCCGATCAGGAGATCCAGCAGTTGATGCTCGACGCGCTGCATCTGACTGGTCTGAAGAAAATTCGGCTCGACCTGTGCCACGCGGGCGTGCTGGCGGCGCTCTTCGCGCGCGACGCGGTCGCGGCCGAGCGCGGCGAGGCGCTCTACGACGCGCTCGCCGGCAAGGATGTGCCGCGCCTGAACGAATTGACCGACGATCTCGGCGCCGATACGCGCGCCGCGCTGCGCGCGCTGCCGCGCCTGTACGGTGACGCGTCGGTGCTCGACGAGGCGCGCCGCCAGCTGCCGGCGCTGCCCGAAATCGCGCGCGCGCTCGACGACCTCTCGCATCTCGCCGCGCAGGTGAAGGACGCCGAGGTCGCGATCGATCTCGCCGATCTGCGCGGCTACGCGTATCACAGCGGCGCGATGTTCGCCGCATACGTCGACGGCGTGCCGAACGCGGTCGCGCACGGCGGCCGCTACGACCACGTCGGTCAGGCGTACGGTCGCGCGCGCCCGGCGACGGGCTTTTCACTCGACCTGCGCGAAATTGCGCGGATTTCGCCGATCGAGGCGCGCGGCGCCGCGATTCTGGCGCCGTGGAAGCAGGACGACGCGCTGCGCGCGGCGGTCGGTGCGCTGCGCGACGCGGGCGAAGTCGTGATCCAGGCGCTGCCGGGGCACGATCACGTGCTCGACGAGTTCGCGTGCGACCGCACGCTCGTCGAACAGGGCGGCGCGTGGGTGGTCGAGCCCCGCTGAACGCGTCGCGCCGCCGGGCTTCCGACGCGCTTCCAGCGTGCAATGTCGTTGAAGCGAAACGGAAAAATTCGGAACCGGCGGCGAACCTAGGTAGAATACGTTTTTAACCAGCTAACGAATCAACATGTCTGCCAGCGCAGTGAACGCGACTCCCGGGCGCAATGTCGTCGTCGTGGGGACTCAATGGGGTGATGAAGGCAAAGGCAAGATCGTCGACTGGCTGACGGACCACGCTCAGGGCGTCGTGCGTTTCCAGGGCGGCCACAACGCCGGCCACACCCTCATCATCGGCGGCAAGAAGACCATCTTGCGCCTCATCCCGTCAGGCATCATGCGTGAAGGCGTCGCCTGCTACATCGGCAACGGCGTCGTGCTGTCGCCCGAGGCGCTCTTCAAGGAAATCGGCGAGCTGGAAGAGGCAGGGCTGAACGTTCGCGAGCGCCTGTTCATCTCCGAAGCCGCGACGCTGATCCTGCCGTACCACATCGCGATCGACCAGGCGCGCGAAGCGCGCCGCGGCGCGGGCAAGATCGGCACGACGGGCCGCGGCATCGGCCCCGCGTACGAAGACAAGGTCGGCCGCCGTGCGCTGCGCGTGCAGGATCTGTTCGACGCGAGAACGTTCGCCGACCGCCTGCGCGAGAATCTCGACTTCCACAACTTCGTGCTGACGCAGTATCTCGGCGGCGCGGCCGTCGATTTCCAGGCGACGCTCGACACGATGCTCGGCTACGCGGACCGTCTGAAGCCGATGGTCGCCGACGTGTCGCGCCGTCTGTACGAAGAGAATCACGCGGGCCGCAACCTGCTGTTCGAAGGTGCGCAAGGCACGCTGCTCGACATCGATCACGGCACCTATCCGTTCGTCACGTCGAGCAACTGCGTCGCGGGCGCGGCGGCGGCGGGCGCGGGCGTCGGTCCGCAGAAGCTCGACTACATCCTCGGCATCACCAAGGCTTATTGCACGCGCGTCGGTTCGGGCCCGTTCCCAAGCGAGCTGTACGACGCGGACAATCCGAGCCGCCAGGACCAGATCGGCGTCACGCTCGCGAACGTCGGCAAGGAATTCGGCTCCGTCACGGGCCGTCCGCGCCGCACCGGCTGGCTCGACGCGGCCGCGCTGCGCCGCTCGATCCAGATCAACGGCGTGTCGGGCCTCTGCATGACGAAGCTCGACGTGCTCGACGGCCTCGAGGAAGTGAGGCTGTGCGTTGGCTACAAGATCGACGGCGAAGACGTCGACCTGCTGCCGCGCGGCGCGGCCGAGGTCGCGCGCTGCGAGCCCGTCTACGAGACGTTCGGCGGCTGGAAGGAAAGCACGGTCGGCATCAAGTCGTGGGACGCGCTGCCCGCGAACGCGCGTGCGTATCTGACGCGCGTGCAGGAAGTGGCTGGCGTGCCGATCGACATGGTGTCCACTGGCCCGGATCGCGACGAGACGATCCTGCTGCGTCATCCGTTCAAGGTGTAAGCGCCGATGACGCAGAATCTCCTGGCGACGCTCTCGATGTCCGACCCGCGCAACGACGACAAGAATCTCTGGGTCGGCTGGGACGAATACCACCGGTTGATCGAGATGCTCGCGCTCGCGGTGCACGATTCGGGTTGGAAGTTCGACAAGATCCTGTGTCTTGCGCGCGGCGGTCTGCGCGTCGGCGATCAACTGTCGCGCATCTACGACCTGCCGCTCGCGATCCTCGCGACGAGCTCGTATCGCGAGGCGGCGGGCACGGAACAGGGCGATCTCGACATCGCGCAATACATCACGATGACGCGCGGCGATCTGTCGGGCAACGTGCTGCTCGTCGATGATCTCGTTGATTCGGGCGTGACGCTCGCGCGCGTCCAGCAGCATCTGAAGGAGCGTTATCCGGCCGTGACGGCCGTGCGTTCGGCGGTGCTCTGGTACAAGGGCTGCTCGAAGGTGAAGCCCGACTACCATGTCCAGTACCTGCCGACGAATCCGTGGATTCATCAGCCGTTCGAGGAATGGGATACAGTGCGTCCGCACAATCTCGCGGCATGGATCAAGCGCGGCAACGCGCAGCGCAACGACGCGTCCGGCGCGTGAGCGCGGCCAATGTTGCATCGAAAACGGCGCCCGGACGGCGCCGTTTTTTTTACGTCCTCTTTACAGCACCCGAAGAATCGCGCGGCAAGGGTAGGCGCGCCGCCCTCGCCCGGCTATCATGACGCCCCGTCGCGGGGGGAAGCGTCACGACCCCGTGCTACACTCGGCGCGCCGCCGCAAGTGGTGTGCTGACAACACCAGTGGGCGGCATTTTTGCGTGCCCAGTTAGAATAGCGCTCGATTTTCCGACCCCAGCACGGATTTATACCGCTTTTATGACCGACACGAATCACTCGTCCACGCGCCAGCATTCGCTGCAATCGCTCGCGATCGCCGCAATCGGCGTGGTTTTTGGCGACATCGGCACGAGCCCGCTGTACTCGCTCAAGGAAGCGTTCAGTCCGGCCCATGGCATTCCTCTCACGCAAAGCTCGATTCTCGGTGTGATCTCGCTGCTGTTCTGGGCGATCATTCTCGTCGTTGGCATCAAATACGTGTTGTTCGTGATGCGTGCGGACAACAACGGCGAAGGCGGCGTACTCGCGCTGATGGCGTTGTCGCTGCGGCCGCTGAATCCGAAGTCCCGCGTCACCGGGCTCATGATGGCGCTCGGCATCTTCGGCGCGTGCATGTTCTACGGCGACGCGGTGATCACGCCGGCGATCTCGGTGATGTCGGCGGTCGAGGGTATCGAGGTCGCGGCGCCGCAGCTAACGCATCTCGTGCTGCCGATCACGATCGTGATCCTGATCGCGTTGTTCTGGATTCAGCGGCACGGCACGGCGATGGTCGGCAAGCTGTTCGGCCCGATCATGGTGCTCTGGTTCGTCACGATCGCGGTGCTCGGCGTCTATCACATCGCGCGCGCGCCGATGGTCATCGCGGCGATCAACCCGTACTACGCGTTCTCGTTCATGTCCGAGCACGTGCTGCTCGCATACGTGGTGCTCGGCTCCGTCGTGCTCGTGCTGACGGGCGCGGAGGCGCTCTACGCGGACATGGGCCACTTCGGCGCGAAGCCGATCCGGCTCGCCGCGTACGTGCTCGTGATGCCGTCGCTCGTGATCAACTACTTCGGCCAGGGCGCGCTGCTGCTCCTCGATCCGAAGGCGATCGAGAATCCGTTCTTCCTGCTCGCGCCGCAATGGGCGGCGCTGCCGCTCGTCGTGCTGTCGACGGTCGCGACCGTGATTGCGTCGCAGGCGGTGATCTCGGGTGCGTATTCGCTGACGAGCCAGGCGATCCAGCTCGGCTATGTGCCGCGGATGAAGATCCTGCACACGTCCGACCTTGCGATCGGCCAGATCTACGTACCGGTCGTCAACTGGCTGCTGTTGTTCGTGATCCTCTGCATCGTGATCGGCTTCAAGAGCTCCGACAACCTCGCGGCCGCGTACGGCATCGCGGTGACGGCGACGATGGTGATCACGACGATCCTCGCCGCCGTCGTGATGGTGAAGGTCTGGAACTGGAACAAGCTGCTCGTCTCGCTCATCATCGGCGTGTTCCTCGTCGTCGATCTCGGCTTCTTTGGCGCAAACCTGTTGAAGGTCGAACAGGGCGGCTGGCTGCCGCTCGGCATCGGTGCGATGCTGTTCTTCCTGCTGATGACGTGGTACAAGGGGCGTCACATCGTCAAGGAACGCACAGCGGCCGACGGCATCCCTCTTACGCCGTTCCTGCAGGGGCTGCTCGCGCATCCGCCGCATCGCGTGTCGGGCACCGCGATCTATCTGACCGGCAACGACAAGCTGGTGCCGGTGAGCCTGCTGCACAACCTGAAGCACAACAAGGTGCTGCACGAGCGGACGCTGTTCCTCACGTTCGTCACGCGCGACATTCCGTATGTGAAGGATGACGAACGAGTCACGATCCAAGACGCGGGCGAGGGACTCTACATCGTCAAGGCGGAGTACGGCTTCAACGAGACGCCGGACGTGAAGGCGGTGCTCGAGGAAGTCGCGCGGCAGCGCGGCCTCACGTTCGAGCTGATGGATACGTCGTTCTTCCTCGCGCGCGAGACAGTCGTGCCGACTCATCTGCCCGGCATGTCGATCTGGCGCGAGCGCGTGTTCGCGTGGATGCACCAGAACGCCGCGAAGCCGACCGACTTCTTCTCGATTCCTGCCAACCGCGTTGTCGAGCTCGGCACGAAGATCGAGATCTGAGCGACGCATGCCGCGCCGTTCGTCGTCGAGCGGCGCGGCTCGATGCGTGAGTGGCGTCGAACTGCCTGTCGGCATTGACCGGCGCCGCACCACAAAAAAGCCCGCATCGGTGCGGGCTTTTTCATGTGCGCCCAGTATGGGCGCACTCCTGCGGGTGCAAGTCCCGCCATAAGCGGATCACGGCAAATGAAGCGAAGCGCAACTGCACGAGGGCGATCGAGTGTGGGGAGGACGCGTGGAGCGTAAATCGCGACGGTCAGATTAACTGACTGCCCCTATCCCGATTGCGGACGACGCGAGCTCAGCGCTGCTGCTTGAGCTTTGCGAACGCGGCGGCCATCGCGCCCGCCGGCTCCGGCTCGCGCGAGCGCTGCGGACGGTTGCCACCACGCATTCCGCTGCGATCCGCGCCGCCGCGGTCGCCTGCCGCACTTGGCGCAGCGTCGTCGTCGAGACGCATCGTCAGCGAGATCCGCTGGCGCTTCACGTCGACGTCGAGCACCTTCACCTTGACGACCTGACCCGCCTTCACGACTTCGTGAGGATCCTTGACGAATTTCGTCGACATCGCGGACACGTGGACGAGCCCGTCCTGGTGCACGCCGATGTCGACGAACGCGCCGAACGCGGCGACGTTCGTCACGACGCCTTCGAGCACCATGCCCGGCGCGAGATCCGACACTTTCTCGACGCCTTCGCGGAACGTCGCGGTCTTGAATTCGGGGCGCGGATCACGGCCCGGCTTCTCGAGCTCGACGAGAATGTCGCGCACCGTCGGCAGCCCGAAGCGTTCGTCGACGAATTCGGTGGGCGACAGGCCCGCGAGCGCGTCGCGGTTGCCGAGCACGTCGTCGATGCGCTTCTGGATCTTCGCGAGCATTCGCTCGACGACGGGGTACGCTTCCGGGTGAACCGACGAGCGATCGAGCGGGTTCTCGCCGCCGTTGATGCGCAGGAAGCCCGCGGCCTGCTCGAACGTCTTGTCGCCGAGGCGCGGCACCTTGCGCAGATGCTCGCGCGATGGGAACGGGCCATTCGCGTCGCGGTAGTCGACGATGTTGCGCGCGAGCGTCGTATTGAGGCCCGACACGCGCGCAAGAAGGGCGGCGGACGCGGTATTCGCGTCGACGCCGACCGCGTTCACGCAATCCTCGACGACCGCATCGAGCGAGCGCGCGAGCTCGCGCTGGTTCACGTCATGCTGATACTGGCCGACGCCGATCGCTTTCGGCTCGATCTTCACGAGTTCGGCGAGCGGGTCCTGCAGCCGGCGTGCGATCGACACCGCGCCGCGCAGCGACACGTCGAGTTCCGGGAATTCCTTCGCCGCTAGTTCCGACGCCGAGTAGACGGACGCGCCCGCTTCGGACACGACGATCTTCTGCAGTCCGAGCGTCGGATGTTTCGCGATCAGCTCGCTCGCGAGCTTGTCGGTCTCGCGCGATGCAGTGCCGTTGCCGATGCTGACGAGCTCGGCCTGCGTCTGTGCGGCGATGCGCGCGAGCTTCGCGAGCGAGCCGTCCCAGTCGCGGCGCGGCTCGTGCGGGTAGATCGTGTCGGTTGCGAGCAGCTTGCCGGTGCGGTCGACGACCGCAACCTTCACGCCCGTGCGCAGGCCGGGGTCGAGACCGATTACGGCCTTCGGGCCCGCGGGCGCGGCGAGCAGCAGGTCCTTCAGATTGCGTGCGAACACGCGGATCGCCTCGTGCTCGGCCGTCTCGCGCAACTGCGTGAGCAGCTCGGTCTCGATGTGCGGCTGCACCTTCACGCGCCAGCACCAGCGGCACACGTCGGACAGCCACTTATCGGCCGGCCGGCTCTGGTTCGCGATCCCGAAATGGCGCGCGATCATCGCCTCGCCCGGATGCGGCACTTGCGCGTCGAGTTCTTCGCCGAGGCCGAGCTTGACAGTCAGCACGCCAGCGTTGCGTCCGCGGAACAGCGCAAGCGCGCGGTGAGACGGCACTGTCTTGATCGTCTCCGAGTAATCGTAGTAGTCGCGGAATTTCTCGCCTTCCTCGCCTTCCTTGCCCTCGACGACGGCCGACGACACGACGCCGCGCTCGAACAGATAGTCGCGCAGCTTGCCGAGCAATTCCGCCGTCTCGCCGAATTGCTCGGACAAGATGTCGCGCGCGCCGTCGAGCGCCGCTTTCACGTCGGCGACGCCCTTGTCGGCGTCCACGTACGCGGCGGCTTCCGTTTGCGGATCGAGGAGCGGATTCGCGAGGAGCGCCTGCGCGAGCGGCTCGAGCCCCGCTTCGCGCGCGATCTGCGCGCGCGTGCGGCGCTTCGGCTTGTAGGGCAGGTACAGATCCTCGAGCGTCTGCTTGCTGTCGGCCGTGTCGATCGCCGCGCGCAGCTCGTCGGTCAGCTTGCCTTGCTCGTCGATGCTCGCGACGATCGTCGCGCGTCGCTCCTCGAGCTCGCGCAGATACAGGAGGCGTTCTTCGAGCTGGCGCAGCTGCGTGTCGTCCAGATTGCCCGTGACTTCCTTCCGGTAGCGGGCGATGAACGGAACGGTGGAGCCTTCGTCGAGGAGTTGCACCGCTGCGGCGACCTGCCTGGGCTGGACCGCCAGTTCGTCGGCGATGCGCTGTACGATCTTGAGTGCTACGGTTTCCGTCATGTCGTGATGTGCGTCTGCTGCCTGCTGAAATCGCCCGTGCCGGCCGGCTGCGCCTTCGGGCCGGAATGGGCGGGTGAATGGAGCGGGGCATTTTGCCATAAATGCAAATGGGGCTAGCCGCGGGTGTTAGAATTTCATCCATGATCCGCAGCTTTCCTACGACGTTGCCTACCTCCCGATTTTTCGTTGTCGCGTTCGCCGCAGCGCTTGCGGCGATGCTGTCCTGCGCGCCCGTCGCCGGCCTCGCGCAGACGTCTGCCGCCGCACCTGCCGCCGATGCGTCCGATGCGGGCACGTTCGCCGCGCAAGCGAATTTCGATGCGCGTCAAAAAGTGCTCAATCAACGCACGGCGGAAAACGACTATCGTTATGCGGTGGCTCAGCACGATTGCTACAGCACGTTTTTCGTCAATCGCTGCCTGGACAAGGCGCGCGAGACGATGCGCGCCGAGCGCGCGAGCATCAGCGAGGAACAGCTCGCGCTCGACGACGAGCAGCGTGCGGTGCGTGCGCAGGAGCGCGACCGGCAACTGGCGCTGAAGGAAGCCGGGCGGCAGGCGCAAGCGCCGCAGCGCGCGGCCGACGAAAAGGCGAGCGCGGCCGTGTACGAAAGCAAGCAGCAGCAAAACGCGCTGAAGCGCGCGGAACGCGACGCTCAGGCGCCGCAGCGCGCAGCGGACCAGAAGGCCTACGACGCGAAGCAGGCCGAGTTCCAGCACAAGCTCGACGCAGCGCACGCGCAAGCGGCAAAGGACGCGCAGCAGCGCGCGGAGAACGCCGCGCGCTACGAGCAGAAGCAGCGTGACGCGGTGCAGCACAAGGCCGACGTCGAGGAGCGCCAGCGGCAGGCCGCCGAGAAGGCGCAACAGAAGCAGCAACAGCAGCAGTAACGGCCAACAGCAGGGCAGTAACGCGGTACGTTGGGTAGTGGTTTCGCAAGGCAATCTCGGGCATGCGGGCGGCTCGGCCGGCATGCTGGTTCAGTGAGGAGGCGAGTATGCAAACCCGTTTGGCGGAAACGCAACAGGAACTGTACAACCGACTGGCGTCGTTGCAGGAGCTGCACAGGCAGCTTGCCCGCGAGATCGAACTGAAGGAGGGTCGTTCCGATATCGACGACTTGGCGCTGCACCGGCTGAAGAAGGAAAAGCTGCTGGCCAAAGACAAAATCATCATGCTGCAATCGCAGCTCGAACCGGATAAGCGCGCTTAGGCGCGGCCTGGCAAGCGCCGGCGCCGCGGCAAGCGCCGGATACTAGGAACCGCTTGCCTTGAATTCACCGCTTGATGCCAATCCCGACGCGCGGCGCGACGAATTGTCCGCCGCGCGCTCACGCACGTCCGACGCCGGAGCGGCGGCAGGAGCGTACACGCCGAGCGTGAAACGCATCAACGAGCTCGACGCCATTTTCGGCGAAGGCGGACTGTTCGCGCGCGCGCTCGACGGCTATCGTCCGCGTGCGTCGCAAATCGACATGGCGCGCGCCGTCGCCGCCGCAATGGAGGCGTCGGGCAAGCTGATGCCCGAACCCGAGATCTTCGAGACGCGCAAGCGTCCCGCGCGGCGCCTGCAGGACGGCGCGTCCGCTGGCCGCGACGGCGCGCCCGCCGCGTCGTCCGACGACGAAGGGGGGGATAACAGCGACAACACGCTGATCGTCGAGGCCGGCACCGGCACCGGCAAGACCTACGCGTACCTCGTCCCGGCGATGCTCTGGGGCGGCAAGGTGATCGTGTCGACGGGCACGAAGCACCTGCAGGACCAACTGTTCCAGCGCGACATCCCGACGGTGCGCGACGCGCTCGCGGTGCCCGTGACGGTCGCGATGCTCAAGGGCCGCGCGAACTACCTGTGCCATTACTACCTGCAGCGCACGGCCGACAACGGCCGCTTGCCGTCGCGACAGGACACCGCGTACCTGCAGGACATCATCCGCTTCGCGAAGCTCACGAAGAGCGGCGACAAGGCCGAGCTCGCGAGCGTGCCGGAGACGTCGCCCGTGTGGTCGATGGTCACGTCGACCCGCGACAACTGCCTCGGCCAGGAATGCCCGCATTACAAGGACTGCTTCGTGATGCAGGCGCGCCGTGAGGCGCAGCAGGCGGACATCGTCGTCGTCAATCACCACCTGTTCTTCGCGGACATCATGTTGCGCGATACCGGGATGGCCGAGTTGCTGCCGAGTGCGAACACGATCGTCTTCGACGAAGCGCATCAGTTGCCCGAGACTGCAACGCTTTTTTTCGGCGAGACGCTGTCGACGACACAGATGCTCGAGCTCGCGCGCGATTCGGTCGTCGAGGGCCTCGCGCATGCGCGCGATGCGGTCGAATGGGTGAAGCTCGGCGGTGCGCTGGAGCGTGCCGCGCGCGATGTGCGGCTCGCGTTCGCCGACGACGGCATCGTGCGCATGTCGCTCGCGCAACTGGGCGACGGCCATCCGCTCTTCGGCGCACTCGATGCGGTCGAGGCGGCGCTCGATGCGTTGTCGACTGCGCTCGCCGGGCAGGCGGAGCGCGCCGAATCGATTGCGGCATGCCAGCGCCGCGCGCGCGAGCTGCAGGATCTGCTCGCGGGCTGGGTCGCGCCCGGCGCGAAAGCGGACGCAGCCGATGCGCAGGCCGCCGCGGAAGCGGGCGAGCGCGGCGATCCGAACGAAAAGGTGCGCTGGGTTGAAGTGTTCGCGCATACGGTCCAGCTGCACGAGACGCCGCTGTCCGTCGCGCCGATCTTCGCGAAGCAGCGTGCGGGCGTGCCGCGCGCGTGGATCTTCACGTCGGCGACGCTGTCGGTGCGCGGCGACTTCACGCACTACGCGGCGCAGATGGGCCTCGATGCACGCCGCTCGATGACGCTGCCGAGTCCGTTCGACTATCAAACGCAAGGACTCCTGTACGTGCCGCGGAATCTGCCGCAGCCGTCGTCACCCGTGTTCACCGACGCGGTGTTCGACGCCGCGCTGCCGGTGATCGAGGCGTCGGGCGGCGGCGTGTTCGTGCTGTGCACGACGCTGCGCGCGGTCGACCGGATCGCGGCGAAGCTGCGCGACACGATCGAGGCGCGTGGCTGGAACACGCCGCTCCTCGTGCAGGGCGATGCGAGCCGCACCGAACTGCTCGATCGGTTCCGTGCGTACGGCAACGCGATTCTCGTCGGCAGCCAGAGCTTCTGGGAGGGTGTCGACGTGCGAGGCGACGCGTTGTCGCTCGTCGTGATCGACAAGCTGCCGTTCGCGCCGCCCGACGATCCGGTGCTTGCCGCACGGCTCGATGCGCTGACGAAAAAGGGATTGAGCCCGTTCGCCGTCCATCAGCTGCCGCAGGCCGTCATCACGCTGAAGCAGGGCGCGGGCCGGCTGATTCGTGCGGAGACGGATCGCGGCGTGCTGATGATCTGCGACACGCGCCTCGTCGACAAGCCGTACGGCCGGCGTATCTGGCAGAGCCTGCCGCCCTTCAAGCGCACGCGCGAGATCGACGTCGTGCGCGATTTCTTCGCCGAGCGGCGCGAGGCCGAGCAGGCATAGGCAAGGGCGTCCAAGCGAATCGTCGACGGCGGCAGCGGCGGCGCGTGGCACGCGCCGCGGTCGACGCAGTCATCGCGACACGGATCGACGGCGCGCAAAAAGAAAAACCCGGCCTGTCGAGCCGGGTTTTTCTTTACCGCGTCGACTGCGCGGCGCTCAGAATTGCCACCACGATTTCTTCGCGCCCGGCCGTGCACGGCCCGTGACATACGGGCTGTCCGGGAACGTCGACGCGAGCACGCGTTTCGTGTCGTCGGCCAACTGGGGCTGATTCAGCTTCGCGTACGACAGCATCATGATGTGCAGTGCGTCCTCGATCGCGGGCGCGTTCTTGTATTCCTTGATCGCGAGCTGCGCGCGGTTGATCGCCGCGACGTATGCGCCGCGCCGATAGTAATAGTCGGCCGAGTGCACTTCGTGCGATGCGAGTGCGTTGACGATGTAGCGCATCCGCGCGGCCGCGTCCGGCGCATACTTGCTCTTCGGATAGCGGTCGACGACGACCTTGAATGCGTCATACGATTCGCGCAGCGCCTGCGGATCGCGCTCGCTCATGTCCTGGCCGGAGAAACGGCCGAAGAGACCGAGGTCGTCGTTGAAGTGGATCATCCCCTTCAGGTAGTACGCGTATGCGATATCCGGGTGATCCGGGTGGAGCTGGATGAAGCGGTCGATCGCCTGGTCGGCCGCGGCCGCTTCGTTGTCCTTCCAGTTACAGTAGGCGACATTGATCTGCGCCTGCTGCGCGAAATGGCCGAACGGATCGCGGCCCTGCAGCGCTTCGAAGTATTTCGCGCACTTGCCCCAGTCGCCGCCCGTCAATGCATCCTGAGCCTCTGAGTATAATTTGTTGTTCGACCAGGCCGCCGTTTCATCGGTCTTCTGCGGCAAGCCGTGGCAGCCCGCGACGAGCGCCGCGGCCGCGGCCAGCGCGGCCCAGGCCGCCGCAGGTTTCGCGACGCGTTTGGTCGAATGCATCATGGTGAATAGGGCTCGCATTGTCCTAGCTTCAAGTCTCAAGTGACCCAGTCTAAATGACCCGTTCAAGTACGTTGAATGCCCGTACGGGCACGTCAAACCGCGACGATTATAGCCCAAGCGCCGGCCTCGCCGACGCTTCTCCCGGTGATTCGCTCGACGACGATCTGACGAGCGACGCGCTCGTCGCTCCCGTGAGCGCCGATCTCGGCGCCGATGCGCCGCGCGTGATCGAGGTACCGCCCGCGCTTGCGGGCGAGCGCCTCGACAAGGCGCTCGCGCAGCTTTTCCCCGAGTTCTCGCGCAGCCGTCTGCAGCAATGGATCGAGTCGGAGCGCGTGCGCGTCGATGGCGCGCTCGCGAAGATCCGGCAGCCCGTGCCGCTCGGCGCGACGATCGAGCTGTTGCCGGACCTGCTGCCCGAGCAGCTCGCGTTCGCACCGGAGCCGGTGCCGCTTTCGGTCGTCTACGAGGACGACACGCTCGTCGTCATCGACAAGCCGGCCGGCCTCGTCGTCCACCCGGCCGCGGGCAACTGGAGCGGCACGCTGCTGAACGGCCTGCTGCACCGCTATGCCGACGCGGCTGGTTTGCCGCGCGCGGGCATCGTGCATCGGCTCGACAAGGAGACGTCGGGCCTGATGGTCGTCGCGCGCACGCTCGCCGCGCAGACCGATCTGATTCGCCAATTGCAGGCGCGCACGGTGAAGCGCCGCTATTTCGCGCTCGCATGGGGGCAGATGCCCGCCGAGGGCACGATCGATGCGCCGATCGGCCGCGACCCGCGCGAACGCACGCGGATGGCGGTCGTGACCGGCGCGGCGGGCAAGCCGGCGCGCACGCACTTCCGCACCGTCGATACGGCGATGTGGGAACGCCAGCCGGTATCGGCGATCCATTGCGACCTCGAGACCGGGCGCACGCATCAGATCCGCGTACACTGCGCGCACGTCGGACATCCGCTCCTCGGCGATCCGGTGTACGGCCGCGCGCGCGGCAAGCGCTCGGTCGCGCCGCTGCCGGGCGGCTTCGCACGGCAGGCGCTGCACGCGTGGCGGCTCGGCCTCGTCCATCCAGCGACCGGCCGGACGATGCAATGGCGCGCGCCGCTGCCGGACGATCTCGCGGCGCTCGTCGACGCGCTCGGCTTCGGCTCGGACGATGCGGAATTCGGCGACGCCGACGCGGTCTATGACGACGGTTACGATGAAGGCATCCCGTATGCGGATGACGATGAGGATTGACTGCCGATGACGACGTTGCGACCCCTGACGCTCGCCGATTGCGTGCAACCCGACTGGCACGCGCCGCCGCGCGTGCGCGCGCTCGTCTCGACGCGCAACGGCGGCGTGAGCGACCCCCCTTTTGGCGGGTGGGGCGACGCGGGCGAGGTTGCGGGCGGGATGAACCTCGGCCGGCATACGGGCGACGACCCGGCGCACGTCGAGACGAACCGCGCGCGGTTGCTCGCGTTGACAGGCCAGCCGCGCGCGGCCTGGCTCGACCAGGTTCACGGCACGGACGTCGTGCGCGCGGAGGACGTGCTCGCCGCGAGCGAGGGCGAATCGGGCGAGGGCGAGACGGGCGGCGTCGTGCGCGCGGACGCGAGCGTGGCCGCGACGCCGGGCGCGGTTTGCGTCGTGATGGTCGCCGACTGTCTGCCGGTGCTGCTGTGCGACAGCGCGGGCCGTGCGGTCGGCGCTGCGCACGCGGGCTGGCGCGGCCTCGTCGCGGGAATCGTCGAGAAGACGGCCGAGCGTGTCGCGGCATTGGCGGGCGGCGGCGTCGACGATCTCCATGCGTATCTCGGCCCGGCGATCGGTCCGACCGCGTTCGAGGTCGGCGCCGAAGTGCGTTCGGCCTTTCTCGGTGCGGCGCCGCTCTCCGATTATGCGGCGACCGAGCGCGCGTTCGCGCCGCGGGCGGACGCCCCCGGCAAGTATCTGGCGGATCTCCATGCGCTTGCGCGGCTGCGCCTCGCGCGCGCGGGCGTCACGCACGTGAGCGGCGGCGCCGCGTGCACGGTGACCGAGCGCGAGCGTTTCTATTCGTATCGGCGCGATCGCGTGACGGGCCGAATGGCCGCGATGATCTGGCTCGCCGAATGACGGCCGCCCGCCGCGAGCGGCCCTTTATTGCGAATCGCGACGGAATCGAAGCGATATTTTCGCTGCGCTGCCTGGGCGCGATTTGCTGCGCTGCTCTGTGCGATTGCTGTCATCAAGATCGTCTAGACGACTCTTGCCGGCCCAATCGGCCGGGCGTTCCCGCCAAGCCTCGCGTAGCGCGTTTCGCAACAGTCATTCCGGTTTGCGAACCATGTGTTGTCGGAGGTGACGGATCACATGGGGAAAACGATAATGATAAAACTACTGCACTGCGGCAGAATCTGGAGAAACGCTCCAGAACACGACGCCCGGCTGGACGGGGCGTGCAGTGGGTGATCGACATCATGCGGCTCGAGCAGGATTTCCAGGGTCCCCGCAGGCAATACCGAGGAACCACCGAGGAACCACCGTTAAGGCAGGTATGACAGCATCGAAAAATTCGTCGACGTCCTCTCATACGGATACTCCCCAAGGTCGCGAGACAGCCGGATCGGCGACCCAGCCCATGCAACAGATGTTCGAGGCCTGGCTGAACGCGTGGCGCGGCTTCGCGGACCCGGCCCGGGCAGCAGCAGGCGGTGCGTCCGCACAGCCGCCGTACGCGGCGTTCCAGCCGCCTCAGCCGTTCCCGTTCGCGATGCCGAAGATGCCGGAGTGGCCCGGCGCGGCCGCGTCGTTCCCGGGGCTCGCGCCCGTCGCGGCGGTGCCGCCCACGCAGTTGCAGAAGCTGCAGGCCGACTATTCGCGCGATTGTCTCGCGCTGATCCAGCAGGCGACGGCCGCGTCGCCGATCGCCCCTGATCTGAAAGACCGGCGCTTCAGCGCGGACGCGTGGAAGGCGTCGCCCGCGCACGCGTTCGCGGCCGCGTGGTATTTGCTGAACGCGCGCTATCTGGAGGAGCTCGCCGACGCGCTCGAGACCGATCCGAAGACCCGCGAGCGGATCCGCTTCACGATCCAGCAGTGGACAGCCGCGGCGTCGCCGAGCAACTTCCTCGCGCTCAATCCCGAGGCGCAGAAGAATCTCGTCGAGACGCAAGGCGAGAGCCTGCGGCTCGGGATGATGAACCTGCTCGCCGATATGCAGCGAGGCAAGATCTCGCAGACGGACGAATCGCAGTTCGTCGTCGGCAAGAATCTCGCGGTGACGGAAGGCGCGGTCGTCTACGAGAACGACCTGATCCAGTTGATCCAGTACAAGCCGACGACGGCGACCGTGTTCGAGCGGCCGCTCCTCGTCGTGCCGCCTTGCATCAACAAGTTCTACATCCTCGATCTGCAGCCGGAGAATTCGCTCGTCGCGCATGCGCTGTCGTGCGGCCATCAGGTCTATCTGGTGTCGTGGCGCAACGCCGACGCGTCGGTCGCGCACAAGACCTGGGACGACTATATGGACGAGGGGCTCCTCGCCGCGATCGACGTCGTTCAGCAGGTGAGCGGGCGCGAGCAGATCAACACGCTCGGCTTCTGCGTCGGCGGGACGATGCTCGCGACGGCGCTTGCGGTGCTCGCTGCGCGTGGCGAACATCCGGCCGCATCGATGACGCTTCTCACTGCGATGCTCGACTTCTCCGATACGGGCATCCTCGACGTGTTCGTCGACGAAGCGCACGTGCAAATGCGCGAACAGACGATCGGCGGCAAGAACGGCGCGACGCCGGGCCTGATGCGCGGCGTCGAGTTCGCGAATACGTTCTCGTTCCTGCGTCCGAACGATCTCGTCTGGAACTACGTCGTCGACAACTACCTGAAGGGCCGCACGCCGGCGCCGTTCGACCTGCTGTACTGGAACAGCGATTCGACGAGCCTGCCCGGCCCGATGTACGCGTGGTATCTGCGGAACACCTATCTCGAGAACAAGCTGCGCGAGCCGGACGCACTCACCGTGTGCGGCGAGCCCGTCGATCTGTCGCGGATCGACTTGCCGACCTTCATCTACGGCTCGCGCGAGGATCACATCGTGCCGTGGCAGACCGCATATGAATCGACGTCGCTGCTGACGGGGCCGCTCGAGTTCGTGCTCGGCGCGTCGGGCCACATCGCGGGCGTCATCAATCCGCCCGCGAAGAAAAAGCGCAGCTACTGGACCTACGACGCGGGTGTGAAGGAACTGCCGGAATCGGCGAACGACTGGCTCGACGCGGCGACCGAGCATCCGGGCAGTTGGTGGCCGGAGTGGATCGAGTGGCTCGACCAGTACGGCGGCCGCAAGGTGAAGCCGCGCGCGCAACTCGGTTCCGCGCGCTTCCCGGCGATCGAGCCCGCGCCCGGCCGGTATGTGATGCGCCGCGATTGACGAACGGCGTAAGGCGGAGCACGCTTTCCTGCGCTACCGATTTTTAACAGGGCGGTTCGCGGCGCGCCGTGCCGCGTTCGCTCGGAGGATAGGGAAATGACTGACGTAGTGATCGTATCGGCCGCGCGCACCGCGGTCGGCAAATTCGGCGGCTCGCTCGCGAAGATCGCGGCGCCGGAGCTCGGCGCAACCGTGATCCGCGCAGTGCTCGAGCGAGCGGGCGTGAAGCCGGAGCAGATCAGCGAAGTGATCCTGGGCCAGGTGCTGACGGCGGGCTCGGGCCAGAACCCGGCGCGCCAGGCGCTGATCGCGGCGGGGCTGCCGAGCGCGGTGCCCGGCATGACGATCAACAAGGTGTGCGGCTCGGGCCTGAAGGCCGTGATGCTCGCCGCGAACGCGATCGTCGCGGGCGATGCGGAAATCGTCGTCGCGGGCGGCCAGGAGAACATGAGCGCCGCGCCGCACGTGCTGCCGGGCTCGCGCGACGGCTTCCGGATGGGCGACGCGAAGCTCGTCGACAGCATGATCGTCGACGGCCTGTGGGACGTCTATAACAAGTACCACATGGGCGTCACCGCGGAGAACGTCGCGAAGGAGTACGGCATCACGCGCGAAGAGCAGGACCAGTTCGCCGCGCTGTCGCAGAACAAGGCGGAGGCCGCGCAGAAGGCAGGCCGCTTCGACGACGAGATCGTGCCGATCGGGATCCCGCAGCGCAAGGGCGAGCCGCTTCGCTTCGCGACCGACGAATTCGTCCGCCATGGCGTGACGGCCGAGTCGCTCGCGGGCCTGAAGCCCGCGTTCACGAAGGACGGCACGGTGACGGCCGCGAACGCGTCCGGCATCAACGACGGCGCGGCCGCGGTGCTCGTGATGTCGGCGAACAAGGCCGAGGCGCTCGGCCTCGAGCCGCTTGCGCGGATCAAGGCGTACGCGAACGCGGGCGTCGATCCGAGCGTGATGGGCATGGGCCCCGTGCCGGCATCGCGCCGCTGTCTCGAGCGCGCGGGCTGGTCGGTCGGCGATCTCGACCTGATGGAGATCAACGAGGCGTTCGCCGCGCAGGCGCTCGCGGTCCACAAGCAGATGGGCTGGGATACGTCGAAGGTCAACGTGAACGGCGGCGCGATCGCGATCGGCCATCCGATCGGCGCGTCGGGCTGCCGGATTCTCGTCACGCTGCTGCACGAAATGCAGAAGCGCGATGCGAAACGCGGCCTCGCGTCGCTTTGCATCGGCGGCGGGATGGGTGTCGCGCTCGCGGTCGAGCGTCCGTAACGCGAGTCCGACGGCAACCGGTCGGGCCGTGCCGATGGGCGCGACCCGGCGAACAGGCGGATCGGCAGGCAGGCGACGGAGAGGTTGCCGCGCGGCGCTTCTCAAAACGATAATGGAGTGATGGTTATGTCTCAGCGAATTGCTTACGTAACGGGCGGGATGGGCGGCATCGGCACGAGCATCTGCCAGCGCCTGCACAAGGACGGCTTCAAGGTGGTCGCGGGCTGCGGCCCGAATTCGCCGCGCCGCGTGAAATGGCTCGAGGACCAGAAGGCGCTCGGCTACGAGTTCCATGCGTCCGAAGGCAACGTCGGCGACTGGGATTCGACGAAGCTGGCGTTCGACAAGGTGAAGGCCGAGATCGGCGAGGTCGACGTGCTCGTCAACAACGCGGGCATCACGCGCGACGTCGTGTTCCGCAAGATGACGCGCGAAGACTGGACGGCCGTGATCGACACGAACCTGACGAGTCTCTTCAACGTCACGAAGCAGGTGATCGACGGTATGGTCGAGCGCGGCTGGGGGCGCGTCATCAATATCTCGTCGGTGAACGGCCAGAAGGGGCAGTTCGGCCAGACGAACTACTCGACCGCGAAGGCGGGCATTCACGGCTTCACGATGTCGCTCGCGCAGGAAGTCGCGACGAAGGGCGTGACGGTCAACACGGTGTCGCCGGGCTACATCGGCACGGACATGGTGAAGGCGATTCGTCCGGACGTGCTCGAGAAGATCGTCGCGACGATTCCGGTGCGCCGTCTCGGCTCGCCCGACGAGATCGGCTCGATCGTCGCCTGGCTCGCGTCGGAAGAGTCCGGCTTTTCGACGGGCGCCGATTTCTCGCTGAACGGCGGCTTGCATATGGGCTGAGCCACATGGCCGGGCGGCGCATGCCGTCCGGCCATGTGGGTCGGATGTTCCGGGAACGCCCGGTGCCGCGCGCGGTCGTGCCTGCGTGCGGCACCGGGCGCCGTCACTGCGCTCATCAGGCGCTCAAAGGCGTTACATGACTACTACAAAGAATACTGGCGAACGGCTGATCAAGAAGTATCCGAACCGCCGTTTGTACGATACGGAGACGAGCACCTACATTACGTTGACCGACGTGAAGCAGCTCGTGCTCGACCAGGAGGATTTCAAGGTCATCGATGCGAAGAGCAACGAAGACCTGACTCGCAGCATCCTGCTGCAGATCATTCTCGAAGAGGAAAGCGGCGGTGTGCCGATGTTCTCGTCGTCGATGCTGTCGCAGATCATCCGTTTCTACGGGCATGCGATGCAGGGGATGATGGGCGCGTACCTGGAGAAGAACATCCAGGCGTTCATCGACATCCAGAGCAAGCTCGCCGACCAATCGAAGAGTCTGTACGAAAACAATGCGATGAACCCGGAAGTCTGGTCGCAGTTCATGAACATGCAGGCGCCGATGATGCAAGGGATGATGACGAGCTACATCGAGCAGTCGAAGAACATGTTCGTGCAGATGCAGGAGCAGATGCAGAACCAGGCGAAGACGATGTTCAGTTCGTTCCCGTTCAAGCCGACGCCGCCGGGCAGCGAGCCGGAGAAAAAGTAGACGCAACGCGCGACGTCGTGCGACGTCTTTCGCCGGGACCGTGGCCGGAATGCGACCCGGCTGCGTTGCGATACTGCATGTGTCGTCGCTCCGTGAACCCGCTTGCGGCTCGGCGGGGCGGCATCGATTACGCTCGGAGGGCGCATCGCCCGAGGGGCCGCGGCTTGCCGCGCGTCATCGGGCGGACGTCGCAATCGCATGCAGGAAACGGCGCCGCGCAGGCGCCGTTTTTTTCGGGGTGGGATGCGCCGAGTGATGCCGCCGCAGCAGACGGGCAGGCGGCCGTTTCGTCTGCGACGCACGCGCCGCATTCGCGAACCCGCCTCCTGAAGCTGTCGGCCGGCCTCGCGCGTCTGCCGTGTACGAGCGCGATGGACGCGTGCTACGTCGGGGCGATCCGGCTCATGAGGCTCGTCACCAAGCAGCTCGCAATCGGCGTCACGCATGCGGTCCGGGTGGGCGACGCGCTCGGTGTGCTCCCTCGGGGAAACGTCGCCGCGCGGAGGGTAAAATGCCGGCAAACCCAAGGCGTGCCGCCACCGGACGCCGTCCCCTCACGCATGGAAGCGATAGTTGGAAAATTCATTGAAATCACGCGGTAAGCCGCTCGCCGCGCCCAAGGTGGGCATGGTTTCGCTCGGGTGCCCGAAGGCCCTCGTCGACTCCGAGCAGATCATCACGCAACTGCGCGCCGAAGGCTACGAAATCTCCGGCACCTATGACGGCGCGGATCTCGTCGTCGTCAACACCTGCGGCTTCATCGACGAAGCCGTTCAGGAAAGCCTCGACGCGATCGGCGAAGCGCTCGCCGAAAACGGCAAGGTGATCGTCACCGGCTGCCTCGGCGCGAAAAAGAGCGCGAGCGGCTCCGGCCTCATCGAGGAAGTGCATCCGAAGGTGCTTGCCGTCACGGGCCCGCACGCGGTCGGCGAAGTGATGCAGGCCGTGCACAGCCATCTGCCGAAGCCGCACGATCCGTTCGTCGATCTCGTGCCGGCCGCAGGCATCAAGCTCACGCCGCGCCACTATGCATACCTGAAGATCTCCGAAGGCTGCAATCACCGCTGCTCGTTCTGCATCATTCCGTCGATGCGCGGCGATCTCGTATCGCGGCCTGTCGCCGAGGTGATGCTCGAAGCCGAGAATCTGTTCAAGTCCGGCGTGAAGGAACTGCTCGTGATCTCGCAGGACACGAGCGCGTACGGCGTCGATGTCAAGTACCGCACGGGCTTCTGGAACGGCCGTCCGCTCAAGACCCGGATGACCGAGCTCGTCGGCGCGCTCGGCGAGCTCGCCGCGCAGTACGGCGCGTGGGTGCGTCTGCATTATGTCTATCCGTATCCGCACGTCGACGAGATCATCCCGATGATGGCCGAAGGTCCGCTGAAGGGCCATGTGCTGCCGTATCTCGACGTGCCGTTCCAGCACGCGCACCCGGACGTGCTGAAGCGCATGAAGCGCCCCGCGAATGCGGAGAAGGTGCTCGAGCGCGTGCAGAAGTGGCGCGAGATCTGCCCGGATCTGACGATCCGCAGCACGTTCATCGCGGGCTTTCCGGGCGAGACCGAAGCGCAATTCGAGACGCTCCTCGACTTCATTCGCGAGGCCGAGCTCGATCGCGTCGGCTGCTTCGCGTATTCTCCGGTCGAAGGCGCGAGCGCGAACGAGCTCGACGGCGCGCTGCCCGACGACGTGCGCGAGGAGCGCCGCGCGCGCTTCATGGAAGTCGCCGAGGAGGTGTCGGCCGCGCGCATCGAGCGCAAGGTCGGCAAGACGCTCAAGGTGCTGATCGACGAAGTCAACGAGGAAGGCGGGATCGGCCGCACCGCGGCCGACGCGCCGGAGATCGACGGCGTCGTCTATATCGAGCCGGCGACCAAGGCGTCGAAGCGCTACAGGGTCGGCAATTTCGTGTCCGCGAAGATCACGGGCGCGGACGGCCACGATCTGTGGGGCGAGGTCTGACGATGTCCGCGACATTCCCCGACGTGCTCGCGCTCGGCGAGGCGATGGTCGAATTCAACCAGGCGCGGCCAGGCGAGCCGAACTATCTGCAGGGCTTCGGCGGCGATACGTCGAACTTCTGCGTCGCGGCCGCGCGGCAAGGCGCGCGTGCGGGCTTCGTGTCGGCGGTCGGCGACGATCACTTCGGCCGCCTGCTGCTCGATCTTTGGCAGCGCGAGCACGTCGACACGTTGTACGTGCGGATCGACGAGCGCGCGCCGACGGGCGTCTATTTTGTGTCGCACGGCGCGCACGGCCACGCGTTCGATTATTTGCGCGCGGGCTCGGCCGCGAGCCGCTATGCAGTCCGCGATCTGCCGCTCGACGCGCTCGCGGCCGCGCGTTTCGTCCATCTGTCGGGCGTGAGTCTCGCGATCAGCACGAGCGCGTGCGACGCGGCGTTCGCCGCGATCGCGCACGCACGGGCGAACGGCGCGCGCGTGAGCTTCGACACGAACCTGCGCCTCAAGCTCTGGCCGCTGCCGCGCGCGCGTGCGGCGATGTGCGAGGCGCTGCGCCATACGGACGTCTGTCTGCCGAGCTGGGACGACGTAACGGCGCTCACCGGGCTCGACGAGCGCGACGCGATCGTCGACACGCTGCTCGGCTACGGGCCGAGCGTCGTCGCGCTGAAGCTCGGGCGCGAAGGCGCGTATGTCGCGACGCCCGGCGAGCGGCGCGTCGTGCCCGGCTTCGTCGTCGACGCGGTCGACGCGACGGGGGCGGGCGACTGTTTCGGCGGCGCGTTCGTCGCGCGGCTCGTCGCGGGCGACGATCCGTTCGCGGCCGCGCGCTACGCGAACGCGGCGGCCGCATTGTCGACGCAGGGCTTCGGCGCGGTTGCGCCGATCCCGTCGCGCGACGCGGTCGAGCGGCTATTGAATGCGTGACTCGAATGCGTGACGCGCGCGGCGGCGGCCGCGTGCTCCATCGGTTTTCATCAAGAGAAGAAAGGGAGGCAACGATGCAACGCGAAGTAGTGGTGGTAAGCGGTGTGCGCACCGCGATCGGCGATTTCGGCGGCAGCCTGAAGGACTTCGCGCCGACCGAGCTCGGCGCGCGGGTCGTGCGCGATGTGCTCGCGCGCGCGCAGGTGTCGGGCGACGAAGTCGGCCACGTCGTGTTCGGCAACGTCGTGCACACGGAACCGAAGGA
Source organism: Burkholderia mayonis (assembly GCF_001523745.2). Lineage (NCBI taxonomy): Bacteria > Pseudomonadati > Pseudomonadota > Betaproteobacteria > Burkholderiales > Burkholderiaceae > Burkholderia > Burkholderia mayonis. The sequence continues at coordinate 2,021,557 of NZ_CP013386.1, read as the reverse complement.
CATGTACCTCGCGCGCGTCGCGGCGATCGACGGCGGCGTCGCGCAGCACGCGCCCGCGCTGACGCTGAACCGTCTGTGCGGCTCGGGTCTGCAGGCGATCGTGTCGGCCGCGCAGAGCGTGCTGCTCGGCGATGCGGACATCGCGGTCGCGGGCGGCGCGGAAAACATGAGCCGCGCGCCTTATTCGGTGCCCGCCGCGCGCTTCGGTCAGCGGATGGGCGACGCACGCCTCGTCGACATGATGATCGGCGCGCTCAACGACCCGTTCCAGTCGATCCACATGGGCGTGACGGCCGAGAACGTCGCCGCGAAGTACGGGATCACGCGCGAAGCGCAGGACGCGCTCGCGCTCGAATCGCATCGGCGCGCGTCGCACGCGACGCAGTCCGGCTACTTCAAGGAGCAGATCCTGCCGATCGAGATCGCGTCGAGGAAGGGCGCGATCGTGTTCGACGCTGACGAGCACGTGCGCCACGACGCATCGCTCGACGACTTCTCGAAGCTCAAGCCGGTGTTCGTCAAGGAGAACGGCACGGTGACGGCGGGCAACGCGTCGGGCATCAACGATGCCGCCGCCGCGGTCGTGCTGATGGAGCGCGGCGCGGCGGAGAAGCGCGGCGCGAAGCCGCTCGCGCGCCTCGTTTCGTATGCGCATGCAGGCGTCGATCCGGCGTACATGGGCATCGGCCCCGTGCCCGCGACGCGCAAGGCGCTCGAGCGTGCGGGAATCACGGTCGCCGATCTCGACGTGATCGAGGCGAACGAAGCGTTCGCCGCGCAGGCGTGCGCGGTGGCGAACGAGCTCGGTTTCGACCCGGCGAAGCTCAACCCGAACGGCTCGGGCATCTCGCTCGGCCATCCGATCGGTGCGACGGGCGCGCTCATCACCGTGAAGGCGCTGTACGAACTGCAGCGTATCGGCGGACGCTACGCGCTCGTGACGATGTGCATCGGCGGCGGGCAGGGCATCGCCGCGGTGTTCGAGCGTCTGTGACGAGAGGGCCGCGCTGTTGAAACTGATCACTGGAATCCGCGGCGCGGCGCTTGCCGCCGCGCTCGCGACGGCGGTGGGGCTCGCGCTCGCGCAGTCTCAACCTCAGCCTGCGGCCGTTTCCGCCGGCGCATCGGACGCGGCGCCTGCCGCGGCGATGCCGACAGACGCGCCGCCGCCCGCCGCGCCGCTCAAGCCGAATCCGGCGTATGCGGGGCTGCCGCGCTATGAGGGAACGCTCGGCGGCCGGCCGGTCGTCGTGCGCCTCGGGCCGAAGACGGACGAGCCGGGCGTGCACGGCGAATGCCAGTATCTCGATACGGGCGCCGTCGTCCTGCTCGCGGGCGACCGCGACGGCGACACGCTCGAGATCGAGGAATCGGACGACGGCACGAACATCACGGGCGTGTGGATCGGCCGCTTCGACGCGTCGGGCGGTTTGTCGGCCGACCGGATGAACGCGGACCAATCGGATCCCCTGCCCGTCGTGCTGCATCCGGTGGGCGGCGCGCCAGCGCCGCAACATGCGGCGGCTGTGCAGCCGGCGTCGGCCGGTGCGGCAGTGCCAGCGGGCGTCCAGGGGCAGTCCGTCGGCGGCGTGAGCAACCTGAAGACCGCCGAGTAGCGCGGCCGGCCAGCGCGGCGGTCGATTTCAGCCGCCCGTCGGTTCCGGTTTCGGCCTAGAGGCTTCCGCGGGCGACGTGTTCGCCGACACGGTCGCGGCCGCGCCGATTGTACCGGGCCAAACGCATGGAATCCGGCTAAGCTAGCCGGATTCCAATCATTTCGGGCTCGTTCTGTATCGAGCCTTCCCAGTCATGACCGCATCCACTCCCAAGCGCGCGCTGCAAACTCGCGTCGTCCAGCCGGACGACCGCATTCCCGCCGGTTTCGAATCGTTCGTCGTGCCGGTCGCGCGAGCGTCGACGGTCGTGTTTCCCGATCTCGCGACGATGCGCAATCTCGATTGGCGCAAGGACGGCCAGTGGCGCTACGGCCTGCACGCGACGCCGACGTCGCTCGCGCTCGCGCAGCGGCTCGCGGAAATCGAAGGCGGCACGCATGCGCTGCTGCAGCCGTCGGGGCTCTCGGCGATCACGAACGTGTACTTCGGCCTCGTCAAGGAAGGCGACGACGTGCTGATTCCCGATAACGCGTACGGTCCGAATGGCGACTTCGGCAAATGGCTCGCGAAGGATTTCGGAATCGCCGTGCGCTTCTACGATCCGATGATCGGCGCGGGAATCGCGGACCTGATCCAGCCGAACACGCGTCTCATCTGGCTCGAAGCGCCCGGCTCGGTGACGATGGAAGTGCCCGACGTGCGGGCGATCACTGCGGCCGCGCATGCGCGCGGCATCGTCACGGCGATCGACAACACATATTCGGCGGGCCTTGCATTCAAGCCGTTCGCGCACGGCGTCGACATCTCGGTGCAGGCGCTGACGAAGTATCAATCGGGCGGCAGCGACGTGCTGATGGGCGCGACGATTACCGACGACGATGAGTTGCACGCGAAGCTGAAGCTCGCGCGGATGCGGCTCGGGATCGGCGTGTCGGTCGACGACTGCTCGCTCGTGCTGCGCGGCCTGCCGAGCATGCAGGCGCGTTTCGACGCGCACAGCAAGAGCGCGCTGTCTCTTGCGCGCTGGCTGAAGACGCGTCCGGAGATCGCGACGGTCCTGCATCCGCAACTGCCGGATTGTCCGGGCCACGACGCGTTCATGCGCGACTTCACGGGCGCGGGCGGCCTGTTCTCGGTCGTGTTCGACGAACGCTTCAGCGCCGGCCAGGTCGATCGCTTCGTCGAGGCGCTCGAGCTGTTCGCGATCGGCTGGAGCTGGGGCGGCGCGTGCAGTCTCGCGATGCCGTACGACGTGCAATCGATGCGCACGACCGCCTGGCCGCATCGCGGCACGCTGGTGCGCTTCTACGTCGGCCTCGAAGACGAAGCCGATCTGCGCGCGGACATCGAGCGCGCGTTTGCCGCGGTGCTCGCGTAGCGCGCGATACCGGCGCAGGCGGTTGGCGAAGCGCCGCGTGCGAAGTTGCACGGCGCTTGCCGCGGCGGCTGGCGCGCGGCTGCGCTTTGGCATCGCGAAAAGCAAAAACGGCGCTGCGGGCCTTCGCCCGCGCGCCGTTTTCGCTCGATGGACGTTGCGCGCAGCGACGGTGCCCGCGCAGCATTCCGGTCTGGAACAGCCGCAGAGCCGCAGCTTCAGAACAGCCGCAGCAAGCCGTCGAGGCCGACGTGATCGAATGCGGCGCTCGCCGCGCTGCGCACGACCGGCTTCGCGCGAAACGCGATCGAGAAGCCGCCCGTGGCCATCATCTTCAGGTCGTTCGACCCGTCGCCGAGGACGATCGCGCGCGCCGGCTCGATGTCGAGCGCGACGCAGGTCTCGCGTACCGCGCGCGCCTTCACGTCCGCGTTGACGATCTCGCCGACGACCTTGCCCGTCAGCTTGCCGTCGACGATCTCGAGCGTGTTCGAATACGCGTAGTCGAGGCCGAGCCGCGCCTTCAGCCGTTCGGTGAAGAACGTGAAGCCACCCGATACGAGAAGCGTCTTCAGGCCCGCCGCCTTCACGGCGGCAAGCATCGACTCGGCACCGGGCGACAGTTGCAGCCGCTCGTCGTAGACGCGCTCGAGCGCGCTCGCGTCGAGGCCGGCCAGCAGCGCGACGCGGCGTGTCAGGCTCTCGTTGAAATCCTTGATCTCACCGCGCATCGCCGCCTCGGTGATCGCCGAGACTTCGGCTTTCAGGCCGCAGAAGTCGGCGATTTCGTCGATGCACTCGATCGTGATCAGCGTCGAATCCATGTCCATCGCGACGAGGCCGAAGTCGGCGAGCTTCCGGGTTGCGTCGACGAACGCGTAGTCGAGCGCATGCGCGCCGCAGTACGCGTCGACGTCGGCGCGCTGCGCCGGGTCCGCGCCTTCGATGCGGATCGCCTGCGCATCGATCGGAACGACGCGCTTGCCGCGCGCGAGCGCGGCGAGCGGCCGGTGATGCGCGTCGGAGAGCGGCGCGGTGCTTTGGATGACGAGATTCGTGGTCATGGATGGGTCACGGTGGAGCGGATGACGGGTGCCGACGAGGTGGATTCGGCGAACCCGTTATTGTAGCCGGTCGCGGCGGGGGCGCTGGCCGACAGGCGGTAGGGTGGTGCCTCGGTCGCTGCGGGAAGGCCGGTGGCGAATGGCTCGGCGGCGGGTGTCGCCCCGGGGTCCTCGGGGCGGTTCTCGGTTCTCGGTTCTCGGTTCTCGGTTCTCGGTTTTCGGTTTTCGGTTTTCGGTTTTCGGTTTTCGGTTCTCGGTTCTCGGTTCTCGGTTCTCGGTTCTCGGTTCTCGGTTCTCGGTTCTCGGTTCTCGGTTCTCGGTTCTCGGTTCTCGGTTCTCGGACGGACACCGTTCGATGCTCGGGGTTCGCCGTCGACGCGGCGCGGCGCGACGGCGCAAGCGACCCCGCGCGAAAGCACGTGAAAGATCGAGGCGTCGCGCGCGACCTCGGTACGCGCGCGCCACTCGAATGCGTGCGCCGACGGCGGGCGCACGGCCGCGATATGCGCGTGACTCATCGCGCGCGAGATGCGAGCGAAACGAACGCCGCGCCACGCGACAGGCCGCGACGTATCGACCCGCGAGCGTGCGCCACGCACGCTTGACGCACATCGTGCAAGCACGGGTAACACCCGATGCGTGGCAAGCGCCACGCGTGCCGCTTCGCGTTAGACTGGCATTGCGTCATGCATCGATAACCCGGCGATTCGCGCAGCTCGTCGCCATAAAAGGAGAGGTCAGCATGAGTCAACGCCTTCTGTCGCCGCTCGTCGCGTCGTGCGCCGTCGCGACGCTGCTCTCGGCTTTTGCCGCGCATGCGGCGCCGCCCATCAAGGCGAGCGTGCTCGGCGGCAACGACGGCCAGCTTCAGTACACGGTCAAGGTCGATTCGAGGCAGTTCGGCTCGATGCAGGAGACGCGCAAGATCCGCTCCGGCGAAACCGACGACTTCAACTGGAAGTCGGTGCCGCCGTCGGGCGCCGTGCCGATGCCCGACGCGTGCCCGAACGCCGACAACCTGCCTCGCGACGCGAACGGCGCGATGGTCCGGCAGACGCAGGTGCGGCTCGCGCCGTCTGTCGACAGCAAGGGGATGGCGAACGTGCAACTGAGCTTCCAGGCGAGCGCGCCGAACGGCACGAAGAAGGTGGCGGCGGGCGGCAAGACGCTGCAATGCCCGAATGTGGTATCGGTGAGCCAGGTCAAGTGGCTGTCGATATCGACTGGCGGCTCGAAGTCGATCACGATGCGCGACGGCTCGAAGGTCACGGTGTCGATCAAGCGGTGAGCAGGGTTGCGCGGACGCCGTTCGCGCAACGCGCGCCGGATTCTCGGTGCATGCTCGGCGCACGTGCTTCGAGTGTGGGGCGCGCGGTGTCGTCGAGCTGCATCGACGATGGGCCGCAACGATTCGCGCGTCGACGCGTGGGTATTCATCACACGACGAGACGAGATTCGATGATCGTTCGAATCAGCGACAATCGCTGCCGCCACGCCGCCACGCCGCGAATGGCAAGGGTGCCGCGAACCGTCAATTCGCCGGATTGGCAAACCGCCGATTCTCCAAACTGCCACGATCCGGCGGATCGCCGCCTCGTCGCTCCGCTACGCCGTCGCTCCGCGTGGCGAACATCTGCATCTCATCCACCGTTCTTTACCGCTGCCCGTTCGACGAGCCGCGACGCGAGAAAGCGGTGTTCGGCGGAGAAGAGCCGCCGATACGTCGACAGCACAGCGCCGACGGTGCCGAGCGCGGACGCGGCCGCGATCAGGAACATGATGACGATCTGATAGCGGACCGCCTGCAACGGCGACTGCCCGGCGAGCACCTGACCCGTCATCATCCCCGGCAGGCTCACGACGCCGACGACGGCCATCTGGTTGAGCGTCGGCAGCATCCCGGCGCGCACTGCCTGCCGCGCCGCATCCTGCGCGGCCTCCCAGCGTGTCGCGCCGAGCGCAAGCGCCGTCTCGACGCGATCCCGCCGCGCGGTCAGCTCCTCCATCATCCGCTCGATGCCGAGCGACACGCCCGTCAGCGTATTGCCGAGGATCATCCCGAGGATCGGGATCGCATATTGCGGCGCGTACCACGGATGGATGCGGATCACGACGAATAGGCCGATCGCCGCGACGAACCAGCTGCTCGCCCAGATCGACAGGATGCTGTCGACGCACTGGCCCGCGTAGGTGCGCTTGCCGCGCGCGGCGCCCGCGAAGCCGGCGATCAGCGTCATCAGCGCGACAAGCGGCAGCACGACATACCAGTGCGGATGGCCGAAGACCCAGCCGAGCACGTAGCCGATCGCGAGCAACTGGACGACGGTGCGCGCGGCGGCCCAAGCGAGCTTGCGGCCGAGGTCGAGCGACAGCGCAACCGAGATCGCGCCGTTGATCGCGACGAGGGCCGCCGCGATGCCGATGTCGACGAGGCTCAGATCTTGCAGCGGCGTGTTCATCGGATATCCTCCGTCGCGGCGACGTCGAGCACGCCGGCGCGCATTGTCAGGCGTCGCGCGCCGACGCGCGCCGCCTGGGCCGGATCGTGCGAGATCCACAGATACGAGCGGGCGCTCGGCGCGGCGCCGAACCATGCGGACACGAGCGCCTCGATTGCGCGGGTCGAATCGGGGTCGAGCGCGGAAGTGGGCTCGTCGAGCAGGAGCACGTCGGGATCGAGCTGCAGCACGCGCAGCAGCGCGGCGATCTGCGCCTCGCCACCCGACAGCTCGCTCGATGCCTTACGGAGGAAGTCGTCGCCGCGGCCGGCCTGTGCGGCGAGGCGCGCGACGCGGGCACGATCGAAGTGCGCGTCGCGGTAGACGGCGAGCGAATACGGGTAGCGCAGCAGATCTTCGACTGTGCCGTCGGCCGTTGCCGGGCGCTGCCGCACGTAAGCGACGCTGCGCCGATAGCGCGGAATCGCCGCGCGCGGGACGCGCTTGCCGTGCCAGAGCAGCCGGCCGCCGTCGATCGGGTCGAGCAGGGCCAGAACCCGTAAAAACACGCTCTTCCCCGAGCCCGACGGCCCGGTGAGCGCGATCCGCTCGCCCGGCGCGAGCGCGAAGTCGGTCGGGGCGAGGAGCGTCTTGCCGCTCGCCGCGTCGCGGCGGGTGATCTGTCGGGTCTCGATCAGGACATCGGCTGTCATAAATGCAAAAAACGCAAAAAACGGTAAATGGGGGCGGGTGGCGCGGCGTCGTGCGTCATAATAACCGTCAGTGGCAGCGTCGCGCGCGCTGCGCGGCGCTGCCGGTTCACGAAGCACTACGACGGAATCTGGCATGACGCTCACCCGTACCCTCGGCAAAACGGCGGCGTGGATCGTCGGCATCGTCGCGGTACTGACCGCGGCGCTCGGCGTGTTCATCTTCACGTTCGACTGGAATCGCGCCAAACCCTGGATCAACGAGCAGGCAAGCGCGTCGATCGGCCGGCCGTTCGAGATCCACGGCGACATCAAGGTCGGCTGGCGGCGTCCCGACGGCGAAACCGGCTGGCGCGCGTGGGTGCCGTGGCCGATGTTCTCGGCGACCCAGGTCGTCATCGGCAACCCGGCCTGGGCGAAAGCGCCCAATTTCGCGACGCTCGACGAAGCGCACTTCGAGCTCGCGGTCCTGCCGCTCCTCGCACATGAAGTCGTGATCCCGACGATCGAGCTGGTCAATCCGGCGCTCGACGTCGAGCGCCTCGCCGACGGCCGCAACAACTGGACCTTCGAATTCAGGAAATCGTCCGGCCCCTCGCCGTGGAAGGTGCAGTTGCGCGACTTCGGCTTCGCGAAGGGCACGGTCGTGTACCGCGACGCGATCACGAAAGCCGATCTGACCGTCGCGATCGACACGCTCGGCCAGCAGATCCCGCTCGGCGATGTGCTCAAGCAGCAGGAGGAGACGTCGCGGGCGGCGTCGGCGCAGCGCGTCGGCAAGAAGGGCGCCGCGCAGCTCACCGCGAAGGCGAAGGCCGAGGTCGCATCCGAGGCGTCGGCGGCCTCGGCTGCGTCGGCGCCCGAATCGGGCAAGGCTTCCGCGGCGAGCGGCGCGTCGGACGCGAATCCGGCGGCTTCGGCCGGCAAGGCTTCCACGGTGGATCAGGCGGCGACGGCCAAAATGGCGGCAAGCAAGAGCGTTTCATCGAGTGCGGCGGCCGCATCGGCGACGCACGCGCCGTCCGGCGCGAGCGCGGCGGCCGTTGCGGCGGGCCAGCCTTCCGCGTCGGGCGCGGGTGCGGCCGGCGGATCGGCCACCTCGGTCGTCCCGCCGGCCACGATCGCCCCCGGCGCGAGCGGCGCCAGCGCAGCCTCCAGCGCGTCCGCGGCGGCCGCTGCAAGGAAGCCGGCCGGTCCGGCCTACGCGTTCGGCCTGACGGTCAAGGGCCACTACAAGGGCGTGCCGGTCGACGGCACGGGCAAGATGGGCGGCGTGCTCGCGCTACAGGACGCGTCGCGTCCGTTCCCGCTGCAGGCCGACGTGAAGGCAGGCGACACGCGCTTGGCGATCGTCGGCACGCTCTCCGATCCCGTGCATCTCGCAGCGATCGATCTGCGCCTGTGGCTGCAGGGTTCGAGCATGTCGCATCTGTATCCGCTCACGGGCGTGACGCTGCCCGATACGCCGCCATACGCGACCGAAGGGCGCCTCATCGGCAATTTCAAGCGCCGCGCAAGCACGTTCCGCTACGAGAACTTCAACGGCCGCGTCGGCGGCAGCGATCTGCGCGGCACGCTCGAGTACGCGCAGCGCGAGCCGCGTCCGCTGCTGTCGGGCGAGCTCGTGTCGAACCTGCTCCAGTTCTCCGACCTCGCACCGATCATCGGCGCCGACACGGCGGCGAGCAAGGCGCAGCGAGGCGATACGACGAAGCAGCCGCCGGGCCGTGTGCTGCCTGTCGAGACGTTCCGCACCGACCGCTGGCGCGCGCTCGACGCCGATGTGAAGTTCACCGGCAAGAAGCTCGTCAAGCGCGCCGATTTGCCGATCACCGACCTGTACACGCACGTCGTGATGCAGGACGGCGTGCTGTCGCTGCTGCCGCTCAAGTTCGGCGTCGCGGGCGGGGCGCTCGCGACCGACGCGCGGCTCGACGGCAGCGGTGCGCCGCTGAAGGGGCGCTTCTCCGTGTCGGCGCGCCACCTGAAGCTGAAGCAGCTGTTCGCGACGCAGAAGGTGATGCAGTCGGCGCTCGGCGAGGTCAACGGCGACGCCGCGCTGTCGGCGACCGGCAACTCGCCCGCGGCGCTCGCGGCGACCGCGAACGGCGAAGTAAAGGCGCTCGTGACCAACGGCGCGATCAGCCGGCTGCTGATGGAGGCGGCCGGGTTGAACGTCGCGAACGTCGTCTACGAGAAGTTGTTCGGCGGCCGCGACGTGAAGATCAATTGCGCGGCGGTCGATTTTGTCGCGACCAACGGCGTGCTCGATACGAAGGTGTTTGCGTTCGACACCGACGATGCGCTGATCAACGTCGACGGCCCGATCAGTCTGCGCGACGAAACCCTGGACCTGACGATCCATCCGCACACGAAGGGTTTCCGTGTGTTCTCGCTGCGCTCGCCGCTATACGCGAAGGGTACGTTCAAGAATCCGGACGTCGGCGTCGATGTGGGCGCGCTCGCGTTGCGCGCGGGCGCGATGGTCGGCCTCGGGCTGATCAATCCGTTCGCGGCGCTGGTCCCGCTGATCGCGCCGAGCAACAACAAGGACGTGCCGTGTTCGGTGCTGTTCGCGCAGTTGAAGACGCCGCCCAAGGCGCCCGCGCCGAACGTGTCGAAGAGGTAGCCGACTGAGGACGCCGGCAAGGCGCCTCGCCGCGATCGTCGCGCGGCGCGCTCGATTCCAGTGAGGGGTGGGTGCGCCGCCGCCGTGCGGCGCGGCCGCAGCACTACGCCAAACGTGTCCGTTCCCGTGTCGCCGCGGCGCAAGCCGATCGATCCCCGATTATTGCAACGCGGCCTCTCACGGCCGTTTGCCCGCGCATTGCATGCCCGTCGAGCGCGCCCGCGAGCAGCACGTCACCGACTCCTGCTAAAATGTCAGGTTTCCCGTCGATCTCTCCTCTTTCACGAGGCCACGCTGTGCTTTCTACCGCCAACATCACGATGCAATTCGGGCCCAAGCCCTTGTTCGAGAACATCTCGGTCAAGTTCGGGGAGGGCAACCGCTACGGCCTCATCGGGGCGAACGGCTGCGGCAAGTCGACCTTCATGAAGATCCTGGGCGGCGATCTCGAATCGTCCGGAGGCAACGTCGCGCTCGAGCCGAACGTCCGTCTCGGCAAGCTGCGCCAGGACCAGTTCGCGTATGAAGACGTGCGCGTGCTCGACGTCGTGATGATGGGCCACACCGAGATGTGGGCCGCGATGTCCGAGCGCGACGCGATCTACGCGAACCCCGAAGCGACCGACGATGACTACATGCACGCCGCCGAGCTCGAGGCGAAGTTCGCCGAGTACGGCGGCTACGACGCCGAAGCGCGCGCGGGTGCGCTCCTGCTCGGCATCGGCATCGAAGAGAAATTCCACAGCGGTCCGATGCGCGACGTCGCGCCGGGCTGGAAGCTGCGCGTGCTGCTCGCGCAGGCGCTGTTCTCGAATCCGGACGTGCTGCTGCTCGACGAGCCGACCAACAATCTCGACATCAATTCGATCCGCTGGCTCGAAGATACGCTCAACAACTACAACTCGACGATGATCATCATCTCGCATGATCGTCACTTCCTGAACTCGGTGTGCACGCACATGGCCGACATGGACTATGGCACGCTGAAGGTCTGGCCGGGCAACTACGACGACTACATGCTCGCGTCCGCGCAGGCGCGCGAGCGTCAGGCGGCCGCAAACGCGCGCGCGAAGGAGCGCGTCGCCGAGCTGCAGGACTTCGTGCGTCGCTTCTCGGCGAACAAGTCGAAGGCCCGCCAGGCGACGAGTCGTGCGAAGCAGATCGACAAGATCAAGATCGAGGAATTCAAGCCGTCGTCGCGGCAGAACCCGTTCATCCGCTTTGAGTTCGAGAAGAAGCTGCACAATATCGCGGTCGTTGCGGATTCGATCACGAAGCAATACGAACGGACGATCTTCCAGAACTTCAACCTGTCGGTGCAGCCGGGCGAGCGCATCGCGATCATCGGCGAGAACGGCGCGGGCAAGACGACGCTGCTGCGCGCGCTCGTCGGCAATCTCGCGCTCGATCACGGCACGGTGAAGTGGGCCGAGAACGCGAACGTCGGCTACATGCCGCAGGACACCTACGAGGAGTTCCCGAACGACGTCACGCTGATGGACTGGATCGACCAGTACCGCAAGGACGGCGACGACGAGACGATGGTGCGCGGCACGCTCGGCCGCCTGCTGTTCTCGGCGGACGACATCAAGAAATCGGTGAAGGTGCTGTCGGGCGGCGAGAAGGGCCGCATGATCTGGGGCAAGCTGATGCTCGGCCGCCACAACGTGCTCTTGATGGACGAGCCGACCAACCACATGGACATGGAATCGATCGAGTCGCTGCAGATTGCGCTCGAGAAGTTCGAAGGCACGCTGATCTTCGTGTCGCACGACCGCGAATTCGTGAGCGGCCTCGCGAACCGGATCATCGAAGTGACGACGGACGGCTCGCTCGTCGACTTCGGCGGGAATTACGAGGATTTCCTCGCGAGCAAGGGACTGCAATAACAGCGGCGGTTTGTACCCAGTGTGATGTACCGAATTGTACCCAAGAGGCCCGCAAGTTGTACTCGGCGGGCTTTTTGTTGTACCCAGAGCATCGGCCGCCCAGAACCGCCTAGTTGTTCTTTTAGTCCTCTTTGCCGTCGTGGCGGCTCTCTGGCTTCGCGGCTTCCTCGTCGTTCTCAAGTTGACCCCGTTCCTGCGCCTCTATCTCGGCTGCGCTCCAACGGCGGGTAGCGTCTGCGCGGGCCTTAGCAATCTCGTCGAGCAACGCGCTGTGAGCTAATAACACGGCTCGTCAGCTACACCGGCAGCGGCTACGCATCGATCGCACAGGGCTAATCGTCAAGAAATCGATGGGCAGCTTGCCTATACCGAGTTCCTCGCCATGCTGCTGCACGACGAAGTGGCACGACGCGACCAGAAGAAGCTCGGCGTGCGGCTCGCCCGCGCCGGCTTCGCGCTGGGCAAGACGCTCGAGTCCTTCGACTTCGACCGCTTGCCCAAACTGAACCGCGCCCATCTCCACGATCTAGCCACCGGCCGCTACATCGACGAGAAGGTCTCCATCCTGATGGTTGGCCAAACCGGTGTCGGCAAGAGTCACCTCGCGCAGGCGCTGGGCCACTGCGCCGCACGCCAGGGCCGTGACGTGCTGTTCGTCGCGCAGACCGATCTGCTCAAGAAGCTACGTGCAGCGCGCGCCATGGGACTGTATGGGCGCAAGTTCCAGCAGTTCGTGCGCGTGCCGCTGCTGATCATTGACGACTTCGCGGTCAAAGTCGGTCGCGCGCTTCGAGCGGCTCGACGAAATGGGTCTGAACGCTATTGCGGGGCGAGAGCGTCCCTAGGTGAAATGCGATTCTCCGAGTGTAGTTCGCCCGGTGCGCCCGACGTTCTCCGCAACGATGGGGGATAACGTCCGCTTCTCATCCCAAGCAATAGGGATGCCGGGTTGGCCGATGCGTTCGACTGGGTAGAATGATCATATTTCGACCGGGAGACGAGAGGGCTGCAATGAAAACCTACGAACAGTTCTACATCGGCGGCGCGTGGCGCCCGAGCGCGGGCAAGGGCGCGATCGACGTGATCGACTCCGGCACGGAGGCCGTGATCGGTCGTATTCCCGAGGGCTCCGCCGATGACGCGAAGGCGGCCGTCGCCGCCGCGCGCGCCGCATTCGACGGCTGGGCCGCGACGCCGCCCGCCGAGCGCGCCCGCTATCTGTACAAGATCACCGAAAACCTGAAGGCGCGCAGCGAGGAACTCGCGCAGTCGATCACGGGCGAAGTCGGCATGCCGATCAAGCTGTCGCGCGCGATCCAGGTCGGCGGACCGGTCTATAACTGGGGCGCGTATGCGAGGCTCGCCGAGACGTTCGCGTTCGAAGAGCGGGTCGGCAATTCGCTCGTCGTGCGCGAGCCGGTCGGCGTCGTCGCGGCGATCACGCCGTGGAACTATCCGCTCAACCAGATCACGCTGAAGGTCGCGGCCGCGCTCGCGGCGGGCTGCACGGTCGTGCTGAAGCCGTCCGAAGTCGCGCCGCTCAATGCGTTCATTCTCACCGAAGCGATTCACGATGCCGGGCTGCCCGCCGGCGTGTTCAACCTCGTATGCGGCTACGGGCCCGTCGTCGGCGAAGCGCTCGTGAGCGATCCCGATATCGACATGGTGTCGTTTACCGGCTCGACGCGCGCGGGCAAGCGCGTCGCCGAGCTGGCCGCGGCCGGCGTGAAGCGCGTCGCGCTCGAACTGGGCGGCAAGTCGGCGTCGGTGATTCTCGACGATGCGGATTTCGCGGCCGCGGTGAAGGGGACGGTATCCGCGTGCTATCTGAACGCGGGCCAGACGTGCTCCGCGCACACACGGATGCTCGTGCCGGAATCGCGCTACGACGAAGCACGCGAGCTCGCGAAGGCGGCGGCCGAAGCGTATGTCGCGGGCGACCCGCGCGATGACGCGACGCGGCTCGGCGCACTCGCGTCAGCGGTTCAGCAAGCGCGCGTGCAGGGCTACATCCAGCGCGGCATCGACGAAGGCATGGAGCTCGTCACGGGCGGCCTCGGCATGCCGGAGGGCGTCACGCGCGGCTTCTTCGTGAAGCCGACCGTGTTCGGCCGCGTGAAGCCCGATGCGACGATCGCGCAGGAGGAAATCTTCGGCCCGGTGCTGTCGATCATCACGTATCGCGACGATGACGATGCGGTGCGGATCGCGAACGATTCGCCGTATGGTCTCGGCGGCGCGGTGTGGTCGGGCAGCGACGAGCACGCGCTGCGCGTCGCGCGGCGCATTCGCACGGGCCAGGTCGACATCAATGGCGGTGCCTGGAACATGGCTGCGCCGTTCGGCGGTTTCAAACAGTCGGGGATCGGCCGCGAGAACGGCGTGTACGGGCTCGAGGAATATCTGGAATACAAATCGATGCAGTTGCGTCCGACGAAGAACGCCTAAAGAAGAATGCATAAGCGCGTATCAAGCGCGCATCTTTTTGTGACGACACGGCATGCGTCCACGCGGACGCGTGCCGTTTTTCTTGACGACGGTCAAGACGCTTCGCTGGCAATCGCCGATCATCGAATTCTTTCTGCCGTATCGAGAGGTTGCGATGACCGGTCCCACATCTTTCCCGCCGCTCAAGATTCGCGGCCGTTCGCTGTTGCCCGTCGTGCAGGGCGGAATGGGCGTCGGCATCTCCGCGCATCGGCTTGCCGGGAGCGTCGCGCGCGAGGGCGCGCTCGGCACGATCGCGAGTATCGACTTGCGCCATCACCACACCGATCTGATCGAGCGCTGCAAGCGGCGTCCCGATCGCGAAACGATGGAGGCCGCGAATCTCGAAGCGCTCGCGCGCGAGATCCAGCGCGCGAAGACATGGAGCGAGGGCCGCGGGATGGTCGCCGTCAACGTGATGAAGGCGGTGCGCTCGCACGCGGACTATGTGCGCATCGCATGCGAATTCGGCGCGGACGCGATCGTGATGGGCGCGGGGTTGCCGCTCGATCTGCCGGACATGACGCAGGGGCACGATGTCGCGCTGATTCCGATCCTGTCGGACAGCCGCGGGATTGCGCTCGTGCTGAGAAAGTGGATGAAGAAGGGGCGCCTGCCCGATGCGATCGTGATCGAGCATCCGGCGCATGCGGGCGGCCATCTCGGCGTGACGAATCTCGACGACATGGGCGATCCGCGTTTCGAATTTGCGCGCGTCATCGAAGAGACCGTGCAGACGTTCGCGTCGCTCGGGCTCGAGCGCGAGCGGATTCCGCTCATCGTCGCGGGCGGCATCAACAGTCACGAAGCGGTGCGTGCGGCACTCGCCGAAGGCGCGAACGGCGTGCAGGTGGGCACGCCGTTCGCGGTCACCGAAGAGGGCGACGCCCATCCGAACTTCAAGCACGTGCTCGCGAATGCGAAGCCGGACGACATCGTCGAGTTCGTGAGCGTCACGGGGCTGCCTGCACGCGCGGTGAAGACGCCGTGGCTCGAGCGCTATCTGCGGCACGAGGCGCGCATCCGCGCGAAGATCGGCGCGCTCAAGCAGCGCTGTCCGTCCGCGCTCGAATGCTTGACCGTATGCGGATTGCGCGACGGCATCGAGCGCTTCGGCCACTTCTGCATCGACACGCGCCTCGCTGCGGCGCTGCGCGGCGACGTAGCGAACGGGCTGTTCTTTCGTGGTCGCGAGTCGCTGCCGTTCGGGCAGGCGATCCGCAGCGTGCGTGATTTGCTCGAGCTGCTGCTGACGGGCACCGCGCCCGAGCCTGTGACAAACCGTCCTACATTCTCGCTTGCGTGAGACTTGATGTTCATCAATATAAGTAGGGAACCATCCCTTGAGAATGAAGCCTGTTCCTAGGGGGTCTTTAACATGCGTCGTCAAACAATTCGTAATTGCACCACCGCCATCGCCTGCGCAGCCGGCCTCGCGATGATTCCGTCGCTGTCGCACGCGGCTTCGCCCGGGGAGGGTATCAATCAAGGCGATATCATCGCGCGCGTTCGCGGGATCAGCATCATGCCGGACGAACGCACGAGCAATACGCTGTCGGCGCTGAACGTGGGCGTGAACAACGCGATCGTCCCCGAACTCGACTTCACCTACATGATTCGCGACTACCTGGGCGTCGAGCTGATTCTCGGCACGTCGCGGCATCAAATTACGTCGTCGCTCGGCGATCTCGGCGGCGTCGGTGTGCTGCCGCCGACGCTGCTGCTGCAGTACCACTTCAATCACGCCGGCAAGGTGCGGCCGTACGTCGGCGCGGGCATCAACTACACGCTGTTCTATAACAACGGGCTGCACGCGGGCGGCGAGGGGATCGGGATCAACAACCACAGCTTCGGTCCCGCGCTGCAGTTCGGCGTCGATGTGCAAGTGACGAAGAAGCTGTTCGTCAACGTCGACGTGAAGAAAATCTGGATGCACACCGATGCGACGCTCGGCGGCCAGCCGCTTGGCCGGCTGAACATCGATCCGCTCGTCGTGGGCGTCGGCGTCGGGATGAAGTTCTAAGTATCGAAAGAATCGAAAAGTGTTGGGGTTGGCGGCACGGCTTCATGCGTGCCGTCTTTTTTTTGTGCCGATTCGTTTCGGGATGCTGATGGAATCCGTGTGCGCCGCTCGTGCGGCAGGCCGCGCGCTTACAGCTTGTCGTACTGAAAGCGCATCGCCGTGCCTTCGCGCGTGATGCGCTCCCAGATCGCCTGCTTCTCGGCGTCCGTCATGAACACCCAGTTCGAGACTTCGAGCGCCGTGCGGCCGCAGCCTTTGCAGACGTCGTCGAAGAGCGTCGAGCAGACGCCGATGCAAGGACTGTCGGGTTTGTCGTGAAGATTCGAGGTCATCGGAACATTGAATTCGGTGGTCGCCGCGCGTGCGGCAAGCCGTTATGTTAAAGCATGTGCTCGGTGCGCCCGGCGGAGCCGTCGCGGGCGGTTTTGCCGGCTCGGTCGGGTCGCGCGGTGCAGGCCTGGGCAGGGGGGCGCGGCGGTATTGCCGAATGGCGGAGCGGCGAGTCGAGCGGCGATGTCTCGTCGGCTGGCGGGCGGCGCGCGGCTTTCGCAGTCGGTGGCGATTCGCATCGGTATTCGCGCCGGCCGGCTTTGATCGTCAGGCAGCCGACAGTGGTGAAGCCGGGATGGTCCCGGTTGCTGCGCAGCCGGTGTTGCCGGGTGGGCGACGGTGCGGCTCGATGCAAGCAGCGAATCGAGACGCTCAGCCGGAGCCGTCAATCCGGAACGGCCAATCGTGAATGATCCATCCGGCGCCCTCCATCCGGAGTTGCCCATTCCGTACTGACAATCGATGCGCTCGACCCTCGACTCGGTCGAAGCGCCGAGTTGGAGAGCGCTTGAATCGAAGCACTCGATTCCCGCGCAAAACGCGCCGCGCCGCCAAAACGCGAAGCCGTAATCGCGCCGACCTTCCAACCAAAGTCTCAACCGAATCACCGTCGACGGAGTGCAAATCGAACAACCGCGCGTCACCGACGTTCCGCTCGCCTACTCCGCCGTCGCGAGCTGCCAGACGAGCGCCCCGTTCAGCAGCAGGATCACGGCGGCGCACGCCCACGCGGCCGCGAGCGGCACGCCGCGGGCCCGCCAGCCGCCCATCAACTCGCGGCTCGACGCGAATACGATGAGCGGAACCATCGCGAGCGGCAACTGCAGGCTCAGCACGACCTGGCTCGCGACGAGCAACCGGTTCGATCCGTGCTGCCCGAACAGGCCGACCGCCGCGAGCGCGGGCCCCATCGCGAGCGCGCGAGTCAGGAGCGCGCGCTGCCAGCGCGGCAGCGTCAGCTTCAGGAAGCCTTCCATCACAGCCTGTCCGGCAAGCGTGCCCGTCACGGTTGCCGACAGCCCGCACGCGAGCAGCGCGGCAGCGAACAGCAGGCCCGCCCAGCGGTTGCCGACGAGGGGTGCGATGAGCCGGTGCGCGTCGGCGAGATCGGTGACGTCGTGATGGCCGCTTGCATGGAACACGGCTGCCGCGACGATGAGGAGCGCCGCATTGATCACGAATGCGAATCCGAGCGATACGAACGTATCGAGGTTGACGCCGAAGAGCGCGTGCCGGATCGACTGCTCGTCGCGCGCGTTCGCGTGGTGCTTGACAAGCGTCGAATGCAGGTAGAGGTTGTGTGGCATCACGGTCGCGCCGAGGATGCCGGCCGCGAGCCACAGCATGCCGGCGTCGCGCAGCAGTTGCGGCGACGGTGCGGCGCCCGCGAGCGCCGCATGCCAGTCGGGCCGCGCGAGCGCGACTTCGATCACGAAGCACAGGCCGACGAAGAAGATGAGCGACGTGATCGCCGCCTCGAGCGTGCGCCGACCTCGCCGCTCGAGCGCGAGCATCGCGAGCGTGCCGACCGCCGACGCCAGCACGCCTGTCGTCAGCGACACGCCGAGCAGCATCTGCAGCGCGACCGCCGCGCCGACGACTTCGGCGACGTCGCACGCGACGATCGCGATTTCGGCGGCGATCCACAGCAGCACGGTGACGCGCGGGTCGAAGCGCTCACGGCATAGCTGCGCGAGGTCGCGCCCGGATACGACGCCGATCCGCGCGGCGAGCCATTGCAGCAGCATCGCCATCAGGCTCGCGGCGATCACGACGCCGAGGAGCGTGTAGCCGTAGCCCGCGCCGCCCGCGAGCGCGGTAGCCCAGTTGCCGGGGTCCATGTAGCCGACGGCGACGAGCGCGCCAGCACCGACGAACGTCGCCCAGCGGCGGCGGCCGCCCGGCCCGCCGGAGGCGGGGGGACGGCGTGACGACGCGGAGCGGGCAGCGAGCGGATTGCTGTTCATGGTGGCGGTTCGACGGATGGTTCGCCGCGCACAGTCGGGGCGGGCGTGATGTTTGGACGGGCACGCGGCTCGTCCTCCTATATGGAACGACGAACGGGCGCTGCCTGAATTTAAGGTAGATGATCCGTTTGTCGTGCACGGGCCTTTTTTGAGGATGGACACGCGGCGATAACCCGATAAAATTGCGCCCAGCTGCTGCGTCGCAGTGACCTGCCGTGCAATCGAAAAGTGCAAATGTGTTCCGTTTGTGCGACAAAGGCGGGAAATTTTTGTGGCGGGGCCGGATTAGTGGTAGCTTTCGGGGTTTTCAAGGGGCGGCGCGAAACGGCGCGCCGCGGCGGCGAGGCTGACGGCGATCGAATCGGTTCGATCAGGGAGAACGGGATGAAGGCAAAGGTGGCGGGCCGGTTGACGGCACTTGCGCTCTGCGCGGGCGCATCGGTGGCGGCGGCGAAGGATACGCAGCTCAACGTCTATAACTGGTCGGACTACATTGCGAAGGACACGATCCCGAACTTCGAGAAGCAATCGGGCGTCAAGGTTCGCTACGACAACTACGACAGCGACGACACGCTGCAGGCGAAGCTCCTGACCGGCAACTCGGGCTACGACATCGTCGTGCCGACCAGCAACTATGCGGGCAAGCAGATCCAGGCCGGCATCTTCGCCCCGCTCGACAAGTCGAAGCTGCCGAATCTCAAATATCTCGATCCGCAACTGATGGCGCTCGTCGCGGGCGCCGATCCGGGCAACAAGTACGTGGTGCCCTGGGCGTACGGCACGACGGGCCTCGGCTACAACGTCGACAAGGCGCAGAAGCTCCTCGGCAAGGTGCCGCTCGACAACTGGGACATCCTGTTCAAGCCGGAGAACATCTCGAAGCTGAAGACGTGCGGCGTGTCGGTGCTCGACGCGCCGGACCAGATGTTCGCGGCGACGCTGCACTACATCGGCAAGGATCCGATGAGCACGAACCCGGCCGACTACCAGGCCGCGATGCAGGTGCTCAAGAAGATCCGCCCGTACATCACGCAGTTCAACTCCTCGGGCTACATCAACGACATGGTCGGCGGCGACATCTGCTTCGCGTTCGGCTGGTCGGGCGACGTCGTGATCGCGAAGCACCGCGCGCTCGAAGCGAAGAAGCCGTACAAGATCGAATACTACGTTCCGAAGGGCGGCGCGCCCGTGTGGTTCGACGTGATGGCGATTCCGAAGGATGCGAAGAACAAGGATGCCGCGTTGCAATGGATCAACTACATCGAGGATCCGAAGGTTCACGCGGCGATCACGAACGCGGTCTATTACCCGAGCGCGAACGCGGAAGCGCGCAAGTACGTGCGTCCGGACGTCGCGAACGATCCGGCCGTCTACCCGCATCCGGACGTCGTGAAGACGCTGTTCCTGCTGAAGCCGCTGCCGCCTGAAATCCAGCGCCTGCAAACGCGTCTCTGGACCGAGCTGAAGTCGGGACGCTGACGCGAAGCCGAAGCGCGCAGTATCGCGGCAACCCTGAGAAGCCCCTGGTGTCCCCGGGGGCTTTGTTCGTCAAACGTAGGAGCACAGCAGCACATCATGAATAGTCAGTCGGGCGCGGCGGTGGCAGGCGCGCCGTCCTATCGGCCTCAGACGGGCGCCGACGAGCGCGCCGAAAACTTTGTCCAGATCATCGACGTCGTCAAGAAGTTCGGCGAAACCTTCGCGGTGCGCAACGTCGATCTGACCGTACGCAAGGGCGAGCTGTTCGCGCTCCTCGGCAGCTCCGGGTGCGGCAAGTCCACGTTGCTGCGGATGCTCGCCGGCCTCGAGACGATCACGTCGGGCAAGATCCTGATCGACGGCGAGGATCTCGCGCAGATGCCGCCGTACAAGCGGCCCGTGAACATGATGTTCCAGTCGTACGCGCTGTTTCCGCACATGACGGTCGAAGCGAACGTCGCGTTCGGCCTGAAGCAGGAAGGCGTGCCGAAGGCCGAGCTGAAAGAGCGCGTGCGCGACGCGCTCGAGCTCGTGCAGATGGCGCGCTACGCGAGCCGGAAGCCGCATCAGCTCTCGGGCGGCCAGCAGCAGCGGGTCGCGCTCGCGCGCTCGCTCGTCAAGCGGCCGAAGCTGCTGCTGCTCGACGAGCCGATGTCCGCGCTCGACAAGCAGATCCGTCAGCGCACGCAGATCGAGCTCGTCAACATCCTCGACAAGGTCGGCGTCACCTGCATCATGGTCACGCACGACCAGGAAGAGGCGATGACGATGGCGAGCCGGCTCGCCGTGATGAGCGAGGGCCAGATCGTGCAGATCGGCACGCCGCACGAAGTCTACGAATATCCGAACTGCCGCTTCTCGGCCGAGTTCATCGGCTCGACGAACCTGTTCGAAGGCACGACCGTCGAGGACGAGCCCGATCACGTGTTCATCGAGTCGCCAGACCTGCCGTGTCGCCTCTACGTGAACCACGGAATCACGGGCCCGCTCGGCATGCCGGTCACGGTGTCGGTGCGCCCGGAGCGGATCGCGCTCACGCGCAAGCCCGCCGACGGCACGTACAACTGGGGGCACGGCGTCGTCACGAACGTCGCGTACATGGGCGGCTACTCGCTGTATCACGTGAAGCTCGATTCCGGAAAGACCGTGATCGCGAACGTGTCGAGCCTCGCGATCGCCGACCTCGATTCGCCCGGCTGGGGCGACGAGATCTACGTGCGCTGGAGCGCCGCGGCGGGCGTGGTGCTGACGTCATGAACGCGCTTTCGTCCCTGCTCGCGTGGCCGGTGAAGCGGTTCGGCCTCACCGGGCGCACGGCCGTGATCGCGGGCCCGTTCTTCTGGCTCGTGCTATTCTTCCTCGTGCCGTTCATCCTCGTCGTCAAGATCAGCTTCGCGGAACTCCAGCTCGGCATTCCGCCGTACACGGAGCTCACGTCGCTCGTAGACGGCGTGCTGCACGTCACGCTGAACCTGCAGCACTACGCGTTCCTCTTCAGCGATAGCCTGTACTTCGCGACCTACGTGAATTCGGTCGTCGTCGCGGCGGTCACGACGCTCTTGTGCCTGCTGCTCGGCTATCCGATGGCGTACTACATCGCGCGCTCGAACCCCGGCACGCGGAACATGTTGATGATGGCGGTGATGCTGCCGTTCTGGACGTCGTTCCTGATCCGCGTGTACGCATGGATCGGGATCTTGAAGAACAACGGGCTGCTCAACAACTTCCTGATATGGACGGGCCTCATCAGCACGCCGATCGAGCTGTACCGGACGAATATCGGCGTCTACATCGGGATGGTCTATTCGTACCTGCCGTTCCTCGTGATGCCGCTCTACGCGCACCTCGTGAAGATGGACCTGCGCCTGCTCGAAGCCGCGTACGACCTCGGCGCGAGGCCGTGGAAGGCGTTCGTGCAGATCACGCTGCCGCTGTCGAAGAACGGGATCATCGCGGGCTGCCTGCTCGTGTTCATTCCGGCCGTCGGCGAGTACGTGATTCCCGAACTGCTCGGCGGCGCGAACACGCTGATGATCGGCCGCGTCATGTGGAACGAGTTCTTCAACAACGCGGACTGGCCGATGGCCTCGGCCGTGACCTGCGCGATGGTGCTGCTGCTCCTCGTGCCGATGGCGATGTTCCAGCACTTCCAGGCGAAGGAGCAAGAGGGCCGCCGTCGATGAAGCCGAATCGCTTTCTGCAGGTGTTGATGCTCGCGATCGGCTTCGGATTCCTGTATATCCCGATCGCGAGCCTCGTCGTCTACTCGTTCAACGAGTCAAAGCTCGTCACTGTCTGGTCCGGTTTCTCGACGCGCTGGTATACGGCGCTCATCGAGGACGACGAGTTGATCTCGGCCGCGTGGCTGTCACTGAAGATCGCGGTGATGACCGCGTTCGCGTCGGTTTTCATCGGCACGTGGGCGGGCTTCGTGCTCGCGCGGATGGGCCGCTTTCGCGGCTTCGCGCTCTACAGCGGGATGATCAACGCGCCGCTCGTGATTCCCGAGGTGATCCAGGGCATCTCGCTGCTGCTGCTGTTCATCGAGCTCGGCAAGTGGTTCGGATGGCCGGCCGGCCGCGGGATGTTCACGATCTGGCTCGGCCACGTGATGCTGTGCATCTCGTACGTCGCGATCATCGTGCAGTCGCGCGTGCGCGAGCTGAACCCGTCGCTCGAGGAGGCCGCGCTCGACCTCGGCGCGACGCCGTTCAAGGTGTTCTTCTCGATCACGCTGCCGCTGATCTCGCAGGCGCTCGTATCGGGCTGGCTGCTGTCGTTCACGCTGTCGATCGACGACCTGGTGTTGTCCGCGTTCCTGTCCGGGCCCGGCTCGACGACGCTGCCGCTCGTCGTGTTCTCGCGCGTGCGTCTCGGCCTCAATCCCGAGATGAACGCGCTCGCGACCCTTTTCATCGCCGCGGTGACGATCGGCGTCGTGGCCGCGAACTACGTGATGCTGCGTCAGGAGCGGCGGCGGATGGCGGAGGCCGTTTGATTCGACGGCGGGCCGGCCGCGCGGAGATCGGCGGGTAGCCCGGCGGCCGAGACGTCGGACGTCGGTCGCACGTCAGTCTGAGCGAAGTTCAGGAAAAAGCCCGCGTTCGAGCTGCACCCCACAGGTTGGACACCGATCCGACCTTTGGGGCGTTTTTCATGGCGAAGTATGACGAGCAGTTTCGGCTGCTGGTCGTTCGGGCATATCTGGAAGGGGGCGCGGGCACGTGAACGCCGGCCGCGCGTCAGACGCCGAGCGCCGCCTTCCCGAGCAGCCCGACCGCGACGCACACGAGCGCGACGGCGAAGCCCGTCTGCACGTGCCGCGCGGACAGGAAGCGCGACACCCAGCGCCCGGCCGCCATCCCGAGCGCGGTCGTCACGGTGAACCACAGCGTGACGTCGAGCGGCGCCGGCGTGCCGCTTATCATCGTCGCGATCACGCCGCCCGTGCCGACGAGCGCGATCACCATCAGCGACGTCGCGACGACTCCGTGCATCGTCACGTTCGTGAACTTGCGCAGCATCGGCACGATCACGAAGCCGCCGCCGACGCCGAGGAGGCCCGTCATCAGCCCCGTCAGCGCGCCCGTCGATGCTAGCGCGATGCCGGCGGGCCACGACCAGACGAGGCGTCCGGTGTCGGGATCGATGTGGCCGACGCAAAGCGGCGAGCGGCGCGGCGCTCCCGCCGCATGTGCGAGCGCCTGGCGCAGCAGGCGCACCGCGACGATCAGCATCACGAGCGCGAAGAGGGCGAGCAGCATGCGCTGCGGCAGCACGTGCGCGAGCCGCACGCCGAGCGTCGTCAGCGGCGCGCCGGCCGCGGCCATCAGCAGCGCCGCGCGATAGCGGACGAGTCCGCGCCGGAAGCCCTCGAGCGCGCCGAGCGCCGCGCTGCCCGCGACCGCGACGAGCGCCACGGGCGTCGCCTGCTGCATCGGCCAGCCCATCCCGACGACGAGCGCGGGGACGGCGAGAATGCCGCCGCCCGCGCCCGTCAGACCCAGCACCGCACCGACGATGCTGCCAAGCACCAGAGAAATCAGCATGCTTCGTTGTTCCGGACGTTGTCAGCGAAGGGCGGCGATCAGCCGGTAATCTCGGGTTTCGCGAGCCATTCGCGACCCTTGAGCATCGCCTGCCAGTAGAGCGGCGGCAACAGCCGCTCCTTGAGCAGCCACGCGAGCCGCGACGGGCGCTTGCCGTCGATGAGCCAGGCGGGGAAGGTCGGCGCGACCTTGCCGCCGTACAGGAACTCGGCGAGCACGATCTTGCCGCGCTCGACGGTCAGTGGGCATGAGCCGTAGCCGTCGTAGGTCGCCTCGCCATGCGCGCGGCCGAGCGCGGCGAGCACGTTGTGCGCGACGACGGGCGCCTGCTTGCGCGCGGCGGCCGCGGTCTTCGCGTTCGTCGTGTTCGTCACGTCGCCGAGCGCGAACACGTCCGGGTGGCGCTTGTGCCTGAGCGTCGCCGGATCGACGTCGATCCAGCCGGCCGCGTCGGCGAGCGGGCTCGCCCGGACGAAGTCGGGCGCCTTCTGCGGCGGCACGACGTGGATCATGTCGAATTCGCGCGTGATCGTCTCGACGCCGCCTTCCGGCAGCGTGCGCGCGAACGTCGCGCGCTTGCCCGCTCCGTCGATCGCCGTCAGGTTGTGGCCGAAGTTCAGCGCGATGTCGTAGCGCTTCACGTACTCCATCAACGCGGGCACGTAGTCGGCGACGCCGAAGAGCGCCGCGCCCGCGTTGAAGAACTCGATGTCGACGTGGTCGAGGCGGTTCGTGCGCCGCCAGTGGTCGGCCGACAGATACATCGCCTTTTGCGGGGCGCCCGCGCACTTGATCGGCATCGGCGGCTGCGTGAAGAACGCGCGGCGGCCGCCGAACGCACGCACGAGCTGCCACGTGTACGGCGCGAGATCGTAGCGATAGTTCGACGTGACGCCGTTCTTGCCGAGCGTCTCGGGCAGGCCGTCGATCGCGTGCCAGTCGAGCTTCAAGCCCGGGCAGACGATGAGCTGCCTGTAGCGGACGAGCCGGCAGCCGTCGAGCACGACCGTATGCGTATCGGGCTCGAACGCGGCGGCGGCGGCCTTGATCCAGTGCACGCCGCGCGGCAGCACGGCGGCCATCCGGCGGGCGGTCGTCTGCGGCTGGAACACGCCTGCGCCGACCATCGTCCAGCCGGGCTGGTAGTAATGGGCGTCGGCCGGATCGATCACCGCGACATCGAGCGTCGGATCGCGCGCGAGCAGGCTCGACGCGACCGCGAGGCCCGCCGCGCCGGCGCCGACGATCACGATGTCGTGGCTCGACTCGATGGTCTGCGTCGTCGTGCTCTGGCTGCGCTGCATGATGCGGCGTCCGAGCGCGGCGAGATCGTAGCCGGCCGCGCCGCCCGCCGCGACGATATCGTTCAGCGGCCGCAGCCCCGCTTGCGACAGCCCCCACAGCGTCGCCGAGCGCATCCCGGTGCGGCAGTAAGCGAGCACGGGCGCCGGAAGCGTTCCGAGCAGCGCGCCGAACTGTTCGCCCTGTGCGTCGGTGACCTTGCCCGAGTCGACGGGCAGGTAGCGGACCGCGATGCCGAACGGCTCCGCGGCGGCCTCGATCTCGGCGACGGTCGGCTGGTCCGGGCCTTCGCCGTCCGGCCGGTTGCAGACGATCGAGCGAAAGCCCGCCTGTGCGAGTGCCGGCAGATCGGCGGCGACGATTTGGGGGGAGACCGACAGCGTATCGGTCAACGTGCGGATATCCATGGTTTGCGTGTGCGTGTCGTGAGTCGTGTCGTCGTTGGGGAGGCGGGCCGGATCAGAGCGCGTCGAGCGGGATCTTCAGGTAGCGCATGCCGTTGTCCTCGGGCTCCGGCAGACATCCCGCGCGCATGTTGACCTGTACCGAGGGCAGCATCAGTACCGGCATGTCGAGCGTCGCGTCGCGCGCGGTGCGCATCGCGACGAAGTCGTCTTCGGTGACGCCGTCCCGGATGTGGACGTTCTCGCGCAGCTCGTCGGCGACGGTGCTTGCGTACTGCATCGCGCGGCCGTTCGGCTGGTAGTCGTGGCACATGAAAAGGCGCGTGTCGGGCGGCAGGCTCAGCACTTTGCGGATCGACCGGTACAGCGTGCGCGCGTCGCCGCCGGGGAAATCGCAGCGCGCGGTGCCGTAGTCCGGCATGAACAGCGTATCGCCGACGAACGCGGCCGCCTCGCGCGCCGCGCGCCCGTCGGTGACGACGTAGGTCATGCACGCGGGCGTGTGGCCCGGCGTATGCAGCGCGCGGATCGACAGCGAACCGAGCGCGAGCGTGTCGCCGTCGTCGAGGAGCCGATCGAACTGGCTGCCGTCGCGTGCGAACGCAGGCCCCGCGTTGAACAGCGCGCCGAACACGTCCTGCACGCGCGTCACGTGGCGGCCGATCGCGATCTCGCCGCCGACGTGCGATTTCAGATAGGGCGCGGCCGACAGATGATCGGCGTGCACGTGCGTCTCGAGGAGCCAGCGCACGCGCGCGCCGAGGGCGTTCACGCGCGCGATCAGCTGGTCCGCGCTCGCGGTGCGCGTGCGGCCGGATTTCGGGTCGTAGTCGAGCACGCT
The DNA here is from genome assembly GCF_001523745.2 of Burkholderia mayonis. NCBI lineage: Bacteria > Pseudomonadati > Pseudomonadota > Betaproteobacteria > Burkholderiales > Burkholderiaceae > Burkholderia > Burkholderia mayonis. The sequence continues at coordinate 1,994,954 of NZ_CP013386.1, read as the reverse complement.
GTCGATCAGCGCGCATTCGCCGCTGCCGCCATCGAGCAGCAGGTAGCTGAGGGTGCACGTCGCCGGGTCGAAAAAGCCTTCGACGGTCATCTTGGACGCTGTTGTCACGAAGTTCCTCCTGGGTCCGATTCATCGATATGGCGATCGATTGAACAAGAACCGTGCCAAGCAGACAGCATCGCCGATCGCCGGGTGCAGGGACTTGATTCATATCGTGTTTTTGCGTCGACGTCGCGCGATGCGCGACGCAGTCGAAGCGGTTTTCGTGCAGGTTCTCTGCCACGATTGGCAGTCCGATGGCAGAATTGGCGGTCGACGCGGCCGCGGGCCGCGCAGCCGGAGCCCAACCATGGATCAGCGCGACGTCATCCCGATCGTCCCCGTTTCGCCGCCCGACGTGGGCGCGCTCGTCTCGTACCTCGAGCAGGACCCGCAGCCGATGATCGTGCTCGACCCGTCCTACCGGATTCTCGCCGCGAACACTGCGTATCAGCGGCAGTTCGGCGTCGCCGGCGAAGCGCACGTCGGGCGGCGCTGCTATCAGGTCTCGCATCACTACGACGTGCCGTGCGACCAGGCTGGCGAGCATTGCCCGATGAAGCAGGCGACCGAATCGCGCAGCCTCAACCGCGTGCTGCACATCCATCACACGCCGCGCGGGCCGGAGCACGTCGACGTCGAACTGCGGCCGATCTTCGACGCGCAAGGCGAGGTGATCGCATACGTCGAGCGCCTGACGACCGTGCGCAGCGCGTCGGCGAAGCCGAGCGGCGAAGGGCTCGTCGGCGGCTCGGATGCATTCAACGCGGCGTTGTCCGCGTTGCAGCGCGTCGCGCCGTCGATGCTGCCCGTGCTGCTGCTCGGCGAATCGGGCACCGGCAAGGAGCTGTTTGCCCGCGCGCTGCACGAGGCGAGCGCGCGCGCGATGGGGCCGTTCGTCGTCGTCGATTGCTCGGGAATCGCCGAGACGCTGTTCGAAAGCGAGCTGTTCGGCTACGAGAAGGGCGCGTTCACCGGCGCGACCGCGCGCAAGCCGGGTCTCGTCGAAACCGCGCAGGGCGGCACGCTGTTCCTCGACGAGATCGGCGACGTGCCGCCGCCGATGCAGGTGAAGCTGCTGCGGCTCATCGAATCGGGGACGTTCCGGCGGGTGGGCGGCGTCGAGGTGCTGCGCGCGGATTTCCGGCTCGTCGCGGCGACCCACAAGCCGCTCAAGGAGATGATCGGCGACGGCCGGTTCCGGCAGGATCTGTACTACCGGATCAGCGCGTATCCGATCCGTCTGCCGGCCGTGCGCGAGCGGCCGGGCGACATGCCGCTCCTCGTCGATTCGATCCTGCGCCGGATCGCCGCGCAAGGGCCCGCCGCCGGACAGCGCTTCGCGGTCGCGCCGGATGCGCTCGCGCGGCTCGAAGCGTACGCGTGGCCGGGCAACATCCGCGAGCTACGCAACGTGCTCGACCGCGCGTGCCTGTTCGCGGACGACGGCGTGATCCGCGTCGAGCATCTGCCCGACGAAGTCGCGCACGCGGGCGGCGCGCCGGGGCGGCCCGATCCGTCGGCGAAGCTGTCCGACGACGAGCTCGCGCGCATCGCACTTGCGTTCGAGGGCACGCGGCGCTCGCTCGCCGGGCATGTCGGGATGAGCGAGCGCACGCTGTACCGGCGACTGCGCGCGCTCGGGATCGCGACGCGGGACGCGTGAATCGGTCGGACGGCGAGCCGGCATGGCGGCTTGCGCCGGGCGCATGCCGGTTGCGCGCGGTGCTTTCCGGCGAGGTTCGAATACGCGTCGTTCGATGCACGTTTTGTGACAAATAATAAAATTTATACAATCATTAATTATTGTTTTACGATAAAAATCGACCTACAATCTGGAGCATTATCTCATTCGTCGAGGAATTCCCATGCACTCCGATCGCGTCGCCCGTCTCAGCCAGCGGATGGCTACCGTCACGCTCTGGTTCATCACCGCGATGATGCTGCTCAACGCCGCGTGCTGGGCCTATCCGTCGTTGAACGCAGTCAAGCCCGGCGCGGGCCTCGAGTTCGGTCTCACCGATTCGCTGATCTCCGGGCTCGGCGTCGACGTCGCCGCGTTTCCGTGGTGGCAGAAGGCGGGCGGCATCGTGCTGTCGAGCGTGCCGCTCTTCGCGCTCGCGAGCGGCTTGCGCCACCTGCGCCAGCTGTTTCGGACCTACGCCCGCCGCGATTACTTCTCGGCCGAAGCCGCCCGTCATCTCGGCAAGATGGGGCGTGCGGTCGGCGTCTGGGTCGTGCTGAGCGTACTGTGCGAGCCGCTCCTGAGCGTGTGGGCGACGATGCGTGAGCCCGTCGGGCATCGCGTCGTCACGCTGAGCTTCGGCTTGCCATACGTCGTCGCGCTGTTTACGGCCGCCTGCATCGCGGTCATCGCGCACATCCTGCGGCAGGCGAGCGAGCTCGACGCCGAGCACCGGCAATTCGTCTGAGGCGCGCGCCATGCCGATCATCGTCAAGCTCGACGTGATGCTCGCGATCCGCAAGGTTCGCTCGAAGGATCTCGCCGCGGCCGTCGGCATCACCGAGCAGAATCTGTCGCTCCTCAAGCAAGGGAAGGTCAAGGGCATCCGCTTCGCGACGCTCGAGGCGATCTGCCGCCATCTCGATTGCCAGCCCGGCGATCTGCTGGAATTCAGCGACGCGCCAGGCGCCGATGCGGGTTGAGGCGGCAGGCCGGTGGCGGGAACCAGCGTGATGCGCGCAGATGGCGCGGGGGCCGTCGGTGCTGGGCGGCATCGGCGGCGGTATCGGCAATTGGGTGGCGGCGTGCTCGCGCTCGCGATCGCGACGTCGATTCACGTGCTGGCCTGGCTCGCGCTCGAACGCCGGCCGCCGTCGGCGGCGGACGCATCGATGCGCGATGCATCGACAATCGATGTGCCGAAGCCGGGAAGGCGAGCGCTGATCGTCAGGCTGATCCCGAGGTTGCCGCCGCCGTTGCCGCAGCCGTCGCTTTCGGCGCGGCGCACACCGGCGCACGCCGCATCGATGCGCGGCGCGCGGGCGGCCGCGCGCGACGGCGGTCGTTCGCAGCCGCGTCGCGGCGCCGGCGACACGCGCCACGAACCGGTGCGAGCGGACGCCGAGGCGAACGACGCGCAACGAAAGCCGGCCCCGACGCCGGTCACAACGGCTCCCGGCGCCGACTGGCGGGCGGATCTGGACTCGGTCGGATCGATTCGGTCGATCGGGCGAGGATCGGCGGACGCGGCGGTTGGGGCGACAGGGGCATCGTCCGGCCTCGCGCTGCCACGGAAAGCGACGGCGGCATCGACCCTTGCGCGCGAGATGTCGAAAGCGAGCCGTGCCGATTGCCGGAACGCGTATTCGGGCATGGGCCTGCTCGCGATTCCGGCGCTCGCGATCGACGCCGTCAGGGATGACGGCTGCAAGTGGTGACGCGGTCGATTGTCGGGCGATGAGCGCGGCTTCGGCTCGACGCGACGAATTGCGGGACGAACCGGCGAATGAATCGCCGAACGAATTGGCGCGATCGGCCTGGGCCGTATGCGCCGACGTGCTGCCTGCTTGCGTCGCGCGTCCGCATTTCGCACCCGGCCCCTCGACCAAGCAAAGCGTCTCGCGCCGCGGCGATCAGCCGACGATCTCCGGCAGCGCGAGCCACTCCCGCCCCTTGAGCGTCGCCTGCCAGTAGAGCGGCGGCAACAGCCGCTCCTTCAGCAGCCACGCGAGCCGCGACGGCTGCGTGCCGTCGATGAGCCAGGCGGGAAAGGTCGGCGCGAGCCTGCCCCCATACCTGAACTCGGCGAGCACGATCTTGCCGCGCTCGACGGTCAGCGGGCACGCACCGTAGCCGTCGTACGCCGCCTCGCCGTGCGCGCCGCCGAGTGCGGCGAGCACGTTGTGCGCGACGACGGGCGCCTGCTTGCGCGCGGCGGCCGCGGTCTTCGCATTCGGGGTGTTCGCGGCGTCGCCGAGCGCGTAGATGTTCGGATAGGCGCGATGGCGCAGCGTCGAGGGATCGACGTCGATCCAGCCGGCGACATCGGCGAGCGGACTCGCGCGAACGAAATCGGGCGCCTTCTGCGGCGGCACGACGTGGATCATGTCGAATGCGCGCGTGACGATCTCGTTCGAGCCGTCGTCGCGCGTGCGCTGGAACGCCGCACGCTTGCCCAGGCCGTCGATCGCGATCAGGTTGTGGCTGAAGTTCAGCGCGATGCCGTAGCGCTTCACGTATTCCATCAGCGCGGGCACATAGGCCGGCACGCTGAAGAGCGTCGGCGAGGCCGAGTAGAACGCGACCTCGACGTTGTCGAGCTGCCTCGTGCGCTGCCAATGGTCGGCCGACAGATACATCGCCTTTTGCGGGGCGCCTACGCACTTGATCGGCGGCGGCGGCTGCGTGAAGAGCGCGCGGCGGCCGCCGAATTCGCGCACGAGCTGCCACGTGTACGGCGCGAGATCGTAGCGATAGTTCGACGTGACGCCGTTCTTGCCGAGCGTCTCGGGCAGGCCGTCGATCGCGTGCCAGTCGAGCTTCAAGCCCGGGCAGACGACGAGCTGCTTATAGCGCACGACGCGGCACGCTTCGAGCAGCACGGCGTTGTTCAACGGCTCGAACGCGGCGACGCCGGCCTTGATCCAGTGCACGCCGCGCGGCAGTACGGCGGCCATCTGCCGGGCGGTGGCCTGCGGCTGGAATACGCCCGCGCCGACCATCGTCCAGCCGGGCTGGTAGTAATGGGCGTCGGCCGGATCGATCACCGCGACATCGAGCGTCGGATCGCGCGCGAGCAGGCTCGACGCGACCGCGAGGCCCGCCGCGCCGGCGCCGACGATCACGACGTCGTGGCTTGCGACGGCCGCGTCCGACGCCGTCCGGCCGCGTTGCGCGATGCGGCGCGCGACGCCTGACAGATCGTAGCCGGCCGCTTCGCCCGCGGCGACGATGTCCCGCAGCGGTCGGTCGCCCGCCTGCGACAGCGCCCAGAGCGTCGCCGAGCGGATGCCGGTGCGGCAGTATGCGAGCACGGGTGTGTCGAGCGTCGCGACGAGCGCGCGGAACGCGGCGCTTTGCTCATCGTTGATGTTGCCGGCTTCGACGGGCAGATAATGGACCGCGATGCCGACGCGCGCCGCCGCCGCGGCGATTTCGGCGACGGTCGGCTGGTCCGCGCTTTCGCCGTCCGCTTGGTTGCAGACGATCGTCCGGAAGCCCGCGTCGCGGATCGCGGGCAGGTCCGCCGCGACGATCTGCGGCGACACCGACAGCTCGGCCGTGAGCTTGTTGATCTTCATGGTCATCTCCGTTTCTCCGCTTGACGCGAGGCGATGCGCGCGCGGATTGCGGCGAGCGCGATCGCAAGGTAGCGCATGCATGTCCTTCGCGTCGGGAAACTCGACCGTCCCATGCTGGTCGCGAGATCGAAGATGCTTGCGTGGAACCTTCGGACTCAGTGGCGGACATCGAAGATTCCCAAGTCGATCGTAACGAAGCGCAATCGTATTTTCTTGAAGTAGATCAAATTTGCGGGATGACGGTGCGTTCGGTCGCCGTGGCGCGCAGGCTGGGGCATTGCAAAAACGGGGATGGAATTGCCTGCGCGGCGTTTGCCCCGCGTGTCCGCGGCGGCGGGTGCGCTGCTGCGAAGACGCGCCGCACGGCAGCGACGCGCTTCGATCCCGGCGCGCCCGCCTGTCCGAGCACGGGCGGCAGTCCGCTCAAATCGAGCGGCTGCCCGAACGCGCGGATCGGCACGTCGATCGCATCGCGCGCGAGCGCGGCGCCTGTCAGGGTGGCGTAGTCATGCGCCGTCGCCCGGGCGCCTAGCGTGTCGACCGCGTCGGCGGAGAACGCGCGGCCGAGTTCGTGCATGAGCGCTTTGTATTTCGCGTTCATGCCGAGTTGTAGCGCCATCAGCTTCAAGACTGCGAACGTGTCGACCGGCTGCCATGGCTCGGGCGAGTAGCCGAGCAGGCCGAATTCGACCGGGCAGCAGACAGGAACCCACGCGAGTTGCGCGATGGCGGCGTTCACACCGTCGCCGAAAGCCGAGAGAAGCATGTTGTCTTCGGTCCCGACGAGCCGCACCGATGCGGCCGCGTAGTGATCGAGCCGCAACGTGCGGTGATAACGGTCGAGCGAGGGCGCGAGTATTCGCTTGCGGTCGCGATGCGTCGGCAGGCGAAACCCGTCAGCGGTTTTGGACTTCGAGCCGTCCGTCCGGGGCAGGCTTGATCTGCGAGCCGACGACGAACGCGAACAGACTCAGCAGCGCGACGAAGCCCATGGCGTAGAACATCGCGGCGCCGCCGTAGTGCAGCAGCGCGAGGCCGCCGAGCCATGGGCCGAGCAGATTGCCGACGTTGCTGAGCGAATGCGCGCCGTAATAAATGCCGCGCATCGGCTCGGGCGTGATGCTGTCGAGGACGGCGTATTCCGACGGGATCAGCAGCACTTCGCCCCACGTGAAGACGACCATCGACACGACGAGCGCGGTCATGTTCGGCGAATTCGCGAAGCCGGCCGCGCCGATCGCGAGCAGAATCGCGCCGAGTGTCAACGACGTGAAGGGGCCGCGCCGTTCGCCGACGCGATTCAGGAACGGCTGGCTCAAGACGACCGTGATCGCGTTCGTGCTCATCAGCCAGGCGAACATCTTGAGTCCGTCGTCGAACGCGCCGATCAGGTATTGCGAAAACGTGACCGACATTTCGCCGTGCACGGCGATCGCGAGCATGCTGCCCGCGGTGAAGAGAATGAGGCGCCGGTCGGTGCCGATGATGCGCAGCTTCGCGGTGAGCGGAAGGTCGGACGCCGTCGCTTCATGCGGCGGGCGGCAGAACACGAGCCGGGCCGTGATCGCGTAGATCGCGATCGAGAACAACAGGTATACCGCCCCCGTGATGAGGAACACGGGCGATTTGTCGAGCAGGCCGAGCGACGCGCCGAGCAACGGCCCGATCGCGAAACCGACGTTGATCGCCACATAGCGTCGTGCAAATGCGCGAAGTCGCTGCTCGGGCGGAAGATTGTCGCTGATGGTCGCCTTCGAGACCGGTTCGTAGAACGAGCTCGCGAGATTGATGAAGAGGTTGACGACGAAGACTTGCCACGCGTCTGCCGCGAAATGAAGCGCGGCGAACGACAGACTCGATACGAGCAGACAGCCGATCAGCACCTTGCGCCGGCCGAGCACATCGGACAGATGGCCGCCAAACAGGCCGCCGAATGTGCCGACGAGCGCGCCCGTGCCGAGCAGCAGGCCGATCGACGCCGCGTCGAGTCCCATCCGCTGGTGCAGATAGATGGCGAGAAACGGCAGGCTCATCGCGCGTGCCATCACGACGAAGCCGGTGCCTACGATCAGCAGCCAGACGAGGAGCGGGTGTCTTGCCTTTTCTTGACTCATGTATGTCTCATCGAGAACCGTTCGAAGCGGCGCGCATCGCGCGATGCGCCGCATGAGCCGGCGCGCGAACGCGCATCGACGCCGTGTCACAGGTCCGGCATGCAGGTCCGGTATTGTACTCAGCGTTTTTGTTGCCGCGTAAGCTCGGTGTCGGCAAAGCGTCAGCTTGCGCCAGACAGGACGTCGCGCACGATCGCGAGCGTGCTGTCGATGTCGTCCGCCGAATGGCGGCAGTGCGTCACGGCGCGTATGTTGCATGGCCCAGTTCCGCCATTCGCACGCCGCGCGTGCGCGTGATCGTCGGCGAGGCGCTCGATCATCGTGCGCAGCGCGACTTCCCCGGCGGCGACGGGCCGATCTGACGCATCCCGCCGCCGAGCAGCGTGCGCCAGCGGCGCACGCGCGCAATCGTGTCGAGGCCGGATACGACGATCGAACCCGCCGGCGCTGCGAGACTCTTCGATAGGCAGAATTGCAGCGTATCGCCGGATACGGCGATGCGCGTCACGTCGACGCCGAGCGCGATCGCGGCACTGAACACGCGCGCGCTGTCGATATGGAGCGGAAGGCGGTGGGCGTCGCAAAATGCGCGCAACGCGCGCAGATAGTCGAGCGACAGCGGCGCGCTGCCCGTTCGCACGTGAGGCGTTTCGATCGCAACGATGCCGGGCATCGCGCACTGCGTGTCGTCGGCGTCGCGCAGCGCGTCGAGCGGGATTTCGCCGCGCCGTCCGTCAGTGCGGCTGCGTCAGATGCCGCATCACTTCGCGGACGAAGCCGAGCGGCGTCTCGTCGGCCCACGTGCCCGTCATCAGCGCTTGCCGGAATTTCAACTGCGTTGCCGGATCGTCGCCCGCGTAGCTCCTGAACAGCTCGAGCCAGCGCTGCGCGAGCGCGTGCTCGTCCGGTGAGGCGGGCGACACGCCCGCATCGATCGCGTCGCGCGCAGCAGCCACCAACTGCGGTCATTCCATCGCGTACTTGCCGGAGTTCGCGCGCATGAAGCGGGCTTCGTCCGGCGACTGGCAGCGTTCGCAGATCCGCATCTTCGTCTCCGAAAACGCTCGGCGTATTCAATGCGCCGGCCTAGTTTGGCGAGTTCGCTGGGCCTCGCGTGCCTGCCGTGTCGCGCGCATTCGTCGAACTTGCCGTGCTCGTCATGTTCGTCGGGCCGTTTGCGGCAATCCCACGTGGTGCGTTCGCATCGTTTGTATCGTTCGCAACGTTGGCAACGTTCGTCGCAGCAGCAGTTCCGACACGGGTGCCCACGGCGCGAGCCGCATCCGCAGCAGCATCGGCTGTGCCAGCAACGCCGGGCATGCCCGTGCCGCCAGCGTCGTGCATGCGCTTCGCGTCACCGACATCCCGCGCATCGTCCGCGCCGCTCGCGCGCTTTGCATCCTTTCCGCCGTCCTTCGGTGTGCCCATCGCCTGATAAAGCCGAGCGGTATCGACGAGCCGCGTGCCCGTCGCGCGAATCTCGTCGAGCCGCGCGTTGCGGTACCGCTGCTCGCTCGCGCGCGCGGCCGACGGCGGCAGCGCGCCGAGCCGCACGCGCGCCGCGGTGTCGTCGAACGCGCCGCGCGCGGCGACGGCCGAGCGGTTCGATGCATCGAGCGCGCTCGCGTCGTTGTCGAGCGCGGCGAGCCTGTCGGCGACGTCCTGGAACGCGGCGAGCACGGTCTGCTTGTACTGGTCGACGGCCGCGTCGTAGGTCGCGCGCGCCGCGCGGCGCTGCGCGAGCAGCGCGCCGCCGTGGAAGAGCGGCTGCGTGAGCGACGCGCCGACGCTCCAGATCGCGCCCGCGCCCGACAGCATCGCAGGCCAGTTGAAGCCCGCATGGCCCATCGACGCCGACAGCGACAGTTGCGGGAACAACTGCGCGGTCGCGACGCCGACCTCGGCTGCGGCCGCCTGCAATCCGGCTTCGGCGGCGCGGATGTCGGGCCGCGCTTCGAGCAGCGTCGACGGCACGACGACGGGCACGTCCTCGGGCAGATGCAGGTCGGCGAGCGCGAGACCGGCGCTCGCCTGATCGGGCGTGCGGCCGAGCAGCACGGCGAGCGCGTGGCGCGTCGACTGCCATTGCTGGCGCAGCGCGGGCAGGCTCGCTTCGAGCGCCGCCGCGCTTTGCTGCGCGTCCAGCATGTCCGCATGCGACGCGGCGCCGAGCCGGTAGCGCGCGGCCGTGTCGTTCGCCTGCTCGCGCGCGAGCACGACGAGCCGTTCGGTCGTCGAGACCTGCTCGGCGAGCGCGGCCGACGTGACGGCGGCCGTCACGATGTTCGCGGCGAGCGCGCGTCGCGCGGATTCGAGCTGGTATGCGGTCACGTCGACGCGCCTGGACAGCGCGCGGTTCGCGAAGCGCGCGGCGCCGAACAGGTCGAGCGTGTAGCTCGCCTGCAACTGGCCCGCGAACACGTTGTAGAGCACGGTCTGCGGTCCGAACGTCGGCACGCCGAGCGCACGCTCGCGCGTCGCCTGGCCGCCCGCGTCGATCGACGGCAGCAGCGAGCTGCCGATCTGCGCGCGCAACTGCTCGCGCGCGGCAGTCAGGTTTTTCTCGGCGGCGGCGAGCGTCGGGCTGTTGCGCAAGCCTTCGTCGACGAGCGAATCGAGCGCGGGCGACCGGTACTGCTTCCACCAGTCGGGCACCGGCTGCGCGCCGACGTCGAAGCGCTGCGCGACGCCCTGCGCCGCGGCGGTGCGCTCGGGAAGCGGCGTCGCGCCGTAATGTGCGGGCAACGGCATTGCGGGCGGCGCGTCGCTCGGCGCGAACAACGAGCAGCCGGCGAGCGAACCGGCCAGCGCGGCGACGGCGGCCGCGGCCGTCGCGCACCGCGCGGCGCGGGCCGGGAACGATTGGATCGAAACGCGCATGGTCAGGCTCCCGTGGGCGTGACGGGCGGCTCCGGGTCGCGCTCGTCCGGCTTCACGCGGAACCACGCGGCGTAGAGCGCCGGCAGGAAGAAGAGCGTCAGCACGGTCGCGCTCGTGATGCCGCCCATCAGCGCGGTCGCCATCGGGCCGAAGAAGTTCGAGCGCAACAGCGGAATCAGCGCGAGCACGGCGGCCGCGGCCGTCAGCGTGATCGGCCGGAACCGCCGTACCGTCGCGCCGACGATCGCGTCGAAGCGGCCGTGGCCGGCGGCGATGTCCTGCTCGATCTGGTCGACGAGGATCACCGAGTTGCGCATGATGATCCCGAACATCGCGATCACGCCGAGCATCGCGACGAAGCCGAACGGCTTGCCGAACAACAGCAGCGTGCCGACGACGCCGATCATTCCGAGCGGCGCGGTCAGCACGACCATCAACACGCGCGAGAAGCTCTGCAACTGGATCATCAGCAGCGTCAGCACGGCGATCACCATCAGCGGCATCTGCGCGTTGATCGACGTCTGCCCCTTCGCGCTTTCCTCGACGGAGCCGCCGATCTCGATCCGGTAGCCGACGGGCAACTGCCCGCGCAATTCGTTCAGCTTCGTGTCGATCGCGTGCGTGACGTCGATCCCTTGCGCGCCCGCCGCCACGTCGGACTGCACGGTGATCGTCGGCTGGCGGTCGCGCTCCCAGACGACGCCGTATTCGAGCGTGTTGTGGAAGCGCCCGAGCGAGCCGAGCGGCACCGGACCGTTCGGCGTCGGCATCGCGAGGTTCGCGAGATTCGCCGGATCGACGCGCTGCGCGCGCGGCGCGCGCAGATCGACCGCGATCAGCTTGTCGCGCTCGCGGTACTGCGTGACCGTCGTGCCGGACAGCGTCATCGCGAGGAAGCCCGCGACGTCCTGCGACGTGACGTTCAGCTCGCGCGCCTTGTGCTGGTCGAGCTCGAAGCGCACCGAGCGCTCGGCGGGCTCGTCCCAGTCGAACTGGACGTTGACCGCGCGCGAGTCGGCGCGCATCGTCGCCGCGACCTTTTCCGCGATCGAGCGCACGGTCACGATGCTGTCGCCGCTCACGCGGAACTGCACCGGATAGCCGACGGGCGGACCGTTCTCGAGCCGCGAGATCCGCGTGCGCACCGCCGGGAACTGGTCGCGCAGCATCGGCGCGAGCCACGCGGAGAGCTTTTCGCGATCCTCGACCGACTTCGCGGTGATCACGAACTGCGCGAAGTTCGGCAACTGCAGCTGTTGGTCGAGCGGCAGATAGAAACGCGGCGCGCCGGAGCCGACGAAGTTCACCGAATGGTCGATTTCGGGCCGTTTTTCGATCAGCTTCTCGAGGCGCTGCGCCTGCTTGAGCGTCGCGTCGAACGATGCGCCTTCGGGCAGCCGCAGATCGACGAGCAGCTCGGGGCGGTCGGAGCTCGGGAAGAACTGCTGCGGCACGAGCGAGAAGCCCGCGAGCGCGACGACGAACAGCGCGCCCGTGATCGCGAGCACGATGAAGCGCCGCTTGATGCACCAGTTGATCCACACGCGCAGCCGCGCGTAGAAGCGCGTGTCGTAGATGTCGTGCTCATGGTCGCGGCCGTGCGCGGCGGCGGCAGGCGGCGTGCCGCCCGCCGCCGCGTCCTTCGGCGGATGCTTGCGCTCGGGCAGCATGTGATAGCCGAGGAGGGGAATCAGCACGACGGCCGCGAACCACGACGCGATCAGCGCGATCGCGGACACCTCGAAGATCGACCGCGTGTATTCGCCGGTGCTCGATTTCGCGAGCGCGATCGGCAGGAAGCCGGACACGGTGACGAGCGTGCCCGTCAACATCGGGAACGCGGTGCTCGTATAGGCGAACGCGGCGGCGCGCGCGCGGCTGAAGCCCTGCTCGAGCTTCACGGCCATCATCTCGACCGCGATGATCGCATCGTCGACGAGCAGGCCGAGCGCGAGTACGAGCGTGCCGAGCGACACCTTGTGCAGCCCGATGTCGAACAGGTACATGAAGAGCGCGGTGACGGCGAGCACGACCGGGATCGAGATCACGACGATCATCCCGGTGCGCAGGCCGAGCGACACGAGGCTCACGATCAGCACGATCGCGACCGCCTCGGCGACCGCCTCGAGGAAATCGTCGACCGAATGCGACACCGCGTGCGGCATGCTCGACACTTCGTTCAGCTTGAGACCCGCGGGCAACTGCGCCTGCAATTCCTTCGACTTCGCATCGAGCGCCTTGCCGAGCCGGATCACGTCGCTGCCCGGCTGCATCGTGACGCCGATGCCGAGCACGGCGCGGCCGTTCGCGCGCATCTGCGTGGCGGGCGGATCATCGTAGCCGCGCTTGATCGTCGCGAGGTCGCCCAGGCGGAACGTGCGGCCGTTGATGCGGATCAGCGTGTCGGCGATCGCGCCGACGCTCTCGTACTGGCCGCTCGGGCGGATGAACACGCGGTCGTGCGCGGCCGTCAGCACGCCCGGCGACGACACGTCGTTCTGCGCGTTGATCGCCTGCGCGATCTGCTGCGGCGAGATCCCGAGCCGCGCGAGGCGCGTGTTGTCGATCTCGACGAAGATTCGCTGATCGGGATCGCCGAAGTAGTCGACCTTCGCGATGCCCGGCACGCGCAGCAGCACGACGCGCAACTGGTCCGCGTAGTCGTGCAGCTGCGCGGGCGAGAAGCCGTCGCCCTCGAGCGTGTAGATGTTCGTGTAGACGTCGCCGAATTCGTCGTTGAAGAACGGCCCCTGGACGCCGGGCGGCAGCGTCATCGAGATGTCGCCGACCTTCTTGCGCACCTGATACCACGTTTCCGACACGTCCTTGACGGGCGCCGAATCCTTCATCGCGAAGAAGATCAGCGATTCGCCGGGGCGCGAGTAGCTGCGCAGATAGTCGATCGCGGGCGTCTCCTGCAGCTTGCGGCCGATCCGGTCGGTGACCTGCTCCTGCACCTGGCGCGCGGTCGCGCCGGGCCAGAACGTGCGAATCACCATCACGCGGAACGTGAACGGCGGATCTTCCGACTGGGCGAGACGCGTGTACGCGAGGATGCCCGCGATCGTCGCGAGCGCGATCAGGTAGACGACGAGCGCCTGATGGCGCAGCGCCCATGCGGACAGGTTGAAGCGTCCGCCTTCTTGTCGGCCCGCCGTCATGACGCGACGTCCTCGGGATGAAGCGGCCGCACCGCGCGCACCTTCTCGCCCGCGCTCACCGTGTGCACGCCTTGCAGCACGACGCGCTCGCCCGGCTGGATTCCGCCCGACACGGTCACTGTGCGCTCGTTGTAGCGGACGATGTCGACGCGCCGCAGCTCGAGCGTGTCGTCCTGCTTGCGCACGACCCACAGCGCGGGCGCGTCGCCCGCGTGGAAGAGGGCCGTCGACGGCAGCGTGAAGCGCGTCTGCGCGCTCGCGTTGCCCGACGCGTCGGACGAGAACGCGACGTTCGCGGTCATCCCGAGCCGCACCGCTGGATCGGGCTGCGCGAGCGTGAGTTTCACGCGGTACGTGCGGCTCTGCGGATCGGCGGCGGGCGCGATCTCGCGCACGCGCGCGTCGAACGTGCGGCCGGGCAGCGCCGGCAGCGTGACGCGCGCTGCATGGCCCGGAATGAGGCGCGGCAGCTCGCTTTCCGGCGCGTCGGTGACGACGTCCACGTCGCCTGACCACGCGAGCTGATAGACCGGCTGGCCGGCGGACACGTTCTGCCCGGTGTCGGCCTGCTCGGCGGTGATGTAGCCCGCGTGATCGGCCACGAGCGTCGCGTATTGCAACTGGTTCTTCGCGAGCGCGAGCTGCTGGGCGGCCTGGTCGCGCTGCGCGCGCGCCGACGCATACGCGTTCTCGGTCTGCTCGAGCTGCGCGGGCGCGATCAGGTTCTCGCGCGCCTGCGCGCGGTCGCGGAGGACCTGCTGCTGCGCGAAGGTCAGCGAATGCGCCGCGGCGTCGAGCTGCGCCTGCGCGCTCGCTGCGTTCTTCGCGACGTCGGACGTGTCGAGCAGCGCAACGACCTGCCCCTTCTTCACGGTGTCGCCGAGGCGCACCTTGCGCTCGACGATCTTGCCGGCGATCCGGAACGATAGCGGCGTCGCGTAGCGCGACTGGATCTCGCCGGGCAGCGACACGGCGGCGGCGACGCCGTCCGCCTGGGCCGGCACGGCGACCACGGGGCGCGGCGCGGGCGGCGCGGCTTCCTTGCGGTGGCAGGCAGCAACGATGAGCGCAACGCCGATCATCAGCGCGGCGCGAGAACCGGAACGATTCACGGTGACCCCTCGGACAGGAGAAAACGGAAAAAGCCGGCAAGCCGGATGCGCTTGCCCGGCGTCGCACGCGGCAAAACAATCGGCGCGCGCGTTGCTGACTTTTGCTTACAAAGACTTCGCTGAATTCTAATACAGGGTTGTATCTGGATGCAAAGGTGTTTCGATTCGCGAGAAGATGCTAGACTTCCCGGCCATGAGACCGACCCGCCTGACCCGAGAACAGAGCAAGGACTTGACGCGCGAGCGTCTGCTCAACGCTGCGCACACGACTTTCACGAAGAAGGGCTACGTGGCGACGAGCGTCGAGGACATCGCGTCAGCGGCGGGCTACACGCGCGGCGCGTTCTATTCGAACTTCCGCGGCAAGGCCGAACTGCTGCTCGAGCTGCTCAGGCGCGATCACGAAGAAGCGGAGTCCGATCTGCAGAAGATCTTCGAGAGCGGCGGCACGCGCGACCAGATGGAGGCGCACGCGCTCGAGTACTACAGCCAGTTCTTCCGCAACAGCCAGGCGTTTCTGCTGTGGGGCGAGGCGAAGCTGCAGGCGACGCGCGACGCGAAGTTCCGCGCGCGTTTCAACGAATTCGTGAAGGAAAAGCGCGATCGCTTCGCGCATTACATCCTGACGTTCGCCGAGCGCGTGGGCACGCCGCTGCTGTTGCCCGCCGACGTGCTCGCGCTCGGGCTGATGAGCTTGTGCGACGGCGTACAGTCGTACCATGCGGCCGACCCGCGGCACGTGACGGGCGATACCGCGCAGGAGGTGCTCGCCGGCTTCTTCGCACGGGTCGTGCTCGGGCGCGCGCCGGACTGACGAAGGCGGCGCGGCGTTCCGTCGTCGTTCCTCGCGCGGGCGTTTCGCGCCGGTGTCTCGATTCGCCGCCGCGCTTCTTCGCTTGTTTCAGCCGTTTTTTCAGTCGATTTCCGCGCGATCCCGGGGCGCGCCAAGCCGCGCGCCGGCAGCCGGCTCAGCGGGCGTTCGAACGCCCGCTGCCCGCGAGCGATCAGCGCTCGAGATCCATGTTCATCCGACGATACGCGTCGAGGAGCGACGTCTTGTAGACGACGCCCGCGAGCGTCGGATCGTCCTCGCGCTCGACGACGGGCAGCCGCTCGCCCTGGAACTGCATGAAGTGCTCGAGCGCGGCGCCGATCGGCATGTCCGGCGTGAGCAGCGGAAACGGCGTGTGCAGGTAGTTCGCCGCACGCTTGTGCGTCGTGTCGCGCTTCTCGAGCAGATCGGACGTGATGTCCTTCAGCGCGACCGCGCCGCGGAAGCGCCCGGCGTCGTCAGTCACGTACAGATACTTGACCGGATATTCGAGGAACACGCGCGTCATGTCCGCGACGCTCGCCGTGAGCGGCACGACGGTCGCGGCGGGCTGGATCAGGTCGCGCATCTGCGCGGTGCGCAGGCGCATCCGCGCCTCGTCGTCGCGATGCCGGCGCAGCGTGATCTCGTACATCGACGTCTTGCCGATCGCGCGCGCCGCGAAGTACGCGACGACGCACGACATCATCAGCGGCAGCACGACCTGGTAGCTCAACGTCATCTCGAAGATCATCAGGATCGCCATCAACGGCGCCTGCGTTGCGCCCGCGAGAAACGCGCCCATGCCGACCATCGCGTACGCGTACCACGCGGACACGTGCCCGGGCATCAGCGCATGCAGCGCGATGCCGAACAGCGAGCCGACCACCGCCCCGACGAAGAGCGTCGGCGTGAAGATCCCGCCGACCGCGCCGGAGCCTGCCGTCGCCGCGGTCGCGATCAGCTTGAAGACGAGTACCGCGACGAGCGCCTGCCAGGTCCACGGCGAATGCAGGATCGCGTTGACGACGCTGTAGCCGTTGCCCCAGACGTCGGGCACCCACACCGAGATCACGCCGACGAAGAGGCCGCCCAGCGCGAGCCGCACCGGCAGCGGCACGGGCAGGCGCTTGAATTGCGTCTTCGACAGATCGAGGAGGCGCAGGAACTGCGGCGCGGCCGCGCCGCAAATCAGGCCCAGCGCGACGAAGAGCAGCACTTCCCAGCCGGCGACGGCCGGAAACACCGGCATCTCGTAAGGCGGCTTGTAGCCGGCGAACTCGCGCATCACGATGTTCGCGACGACCGACGCGACGACGACGGGCCCGAAGCTCTCCATCGCGATCGAGCCGAGCACGATCTCGCAGACGAAGAACGCGCCCGCGATCGGCGCGTTGTACGCGGACGTGATCCCCGCTGCCGCGCCGCATGCGACGAGGAGGCGCAGCCGCGGCGGATCGAAGTGCGCGAAGCGGCCGACGAGCGACGCGGCGAGCGCGGCCAGTTGCACCATCGGCCCTTCGCGGCCGATCGAGCCGCCGCTGCCGATCGTGAGCAGCGACGACGCGCTGCGCCACAGGCTCTGTCGCACCGGCACGATGCCGTCGCCAAGCGCGACGGCTTCCATGTAGTCGGTCTTGCTTTCCTTGCGCGCGCCGCGCTGCGCGACGAGCAGCACGCAGCCCGCGAGGAAGCCGCCCGCGGCCGGCAGCCAGAAGCGGATCTGCCAAGGCAGGCGCTTCGCCATTTCGGTGAAGCTGCCGCTCGTGCCGGAAACTGCGCGCTGGATCAGCTCGATCCCTTCGCGGAACGCGACCGTCGCGAGCGCGCCGCCGATGCCGACGATCACTGACCAGACGAGCATCGTGTGCGCGTCGGACAGGCGAAACAGCGTTTGTGCGCGGGTGCGCAGCTTGAGCAGGAACGAGAGCACGACGGAAGTGGTTCTGCGGATGAAATCGAGCGGAAGAATAGCATCGCGCCGCGTGCGCGGGGCGGACGCGGCGCGGCGGTGCGAAGACGAGGACGGCCGTTCAGCCAAGCCAGCGCTCCGTCGCCCAGACGATCGCATAGCCGCCGAAGGTTAGCCATGCGTACAGAATGAGGCCCGTCGCGAGCGCACGGGGGCCGGCCGCGCGGATCTGCGACATCCGCGTCTCGATGCCGAGCGCCGTCATCGCCATCGTCAGCGCGAACGTGTCGAGCGCGTTGAGCGTGCCGATCGCGGCGGCGGGGAGCATTTGCAGCGAATTCACGATGACGAAGCCGAGGAAGCCGAGCGCGAACCACGGCACCGCGAGCTTGCGCGGCGCGCCGTGACCGGCCGCCGACCGGCGCGCCGAGCGGGCGAGCCACGCGCCCAGCACGAGCAGCACCGGGACGAGCAGCATCACGCGGGTCATCTTGACGATCGTCGCGACGCGCGTGACTTCCGGGCCGACGTCGCTCGCCGCGCCGACCACCTGCGCGACCTCGTGAATCGTGCCGCCGAAGAAGAGGCCGAGGCCCGTCGCGTCGAGGTGCAGCCAGCCGGCGCGGTAGGCGAGCGGGTACGCGAACATCGACAGCGTGCCGAACAGCACGACGCTGCCGACCGCCATCGCGCTCTGGTGCGGCTTCGAGCGCAGCGTCGATTCGAACGCGAGCACGGCGGCCGCGCCGCAGATCGCGCTGCCGGCGGCGGTCAGGAGCGCGGCGTCGCGATCGAGCTTCATCAGCTTGATGCCGGCCCAGGTGCCGACGGCGAGCGTGCTCACGACGACGAGCGCCGATACCGTGAGCCCCGGCAGGCCGACTTGCGCGATTTCCTGCAGGCTCACGCGCAATCCGAAGAACGCCACGGCGATCCGCAGCAGCTTGCGCGCCGAGAAGTCGACGCCGGCCGCCCAGCTCGCGGGCATCCCGTCGCGCAGCAGGTTGCCGTACAGCGCGCCCGCGACGATTCCGACGATGAGCGGGCTCAAGCCGAAATGCGCGATCGCGGGCATCTGCGCGACGCTCGTGACGGCGAGCGCGAAGAGGCCGACGAACAGGATGCCGTTGAGCCGTCCGCGCATCGACGGTGCGGCGGCGCTGAGTTGGGGGGAGGTGAGCGTGGACATGGCGTCGTTCGATTCGTTTTCCGTGACAACGGGCCTAATCCTAATTTGGTTATATCGATATGAAAAATCGTCATTTGTAACGTAAAATATCCAAAAATCCGATATTTTAGAGTGATGACCCCTGATCAACTGATAACGTTTGCCGTAGTCGCCGAGCGCCGGAACATCAGCCGCGCGGCGCTCGCGCTCCATTTGTCGCAGCCGGCGGTGTCCGGCCAGCTGCGCCAGCTACAGGACGAGTTCGGCGAGCCGCTGTACCAGCGCGACGGGCGCGGCGTGCGTCTCACGCCGGTCGGCGAGGCGCTCGCACGGCATGCGGCGCAACTGCGCGACGCGTACGCGCAGGCGCGCGCGTATCGCGACGCGGTGCGCGGGCTCGAGCGCGGCACGCTGCGGATCGGCGCGAGCACGACGCCGGCGAGCTACCTGCTGCCGTACCTGCTCGCCGCGTTTCACCCGCTCGCGCCCGACGTCGCGATCCAGACGATGAGCGGCAACACGTCGGACGTCGTCGCGTCGCTCGCGTCGCTCGATATCGCGCTCGTCGAAGGCCCGCCCGGAGACGCGCTGCCGGCCGGCACGACCGTTCACGAGTGGCGCGAGGACGAGATCGTCGCGATCGTGCCGGCGTTGCATCCGCTCGCCGTGCGTCGAGCGCGAGGCCGTCCGCGTGCGACGCTCGACGAGCTCGCCGCGTATCCGCTCGTGCTGCGCGAAGCGGGCTCGGGCGTGCGGCAGCTCGTCGAGCGCGCGTTCGCACGCGCGGCGACGCCGCTCACGGTCGCGTTCGAGATCGCGGGCGTCGAGGCGGTGAAGGAGGCGGTGCGTGCAGGAATGGGCATCGGCTTCGTGTCCGCGATGTCGCTCCGGCACGACGACGCGGCGCTCGCGATGGTGTCGATCGCGCCCGAGCCGCTCACGCGCCATTTCTCGATCCTCGTGCCGCACGGCGCGACGCCGTCGCGCGTCGCCGCGCGCTTTCTCGAGCTGTGCGTCGCGCAGGCCGATCCGGCTTGATGCGGGCGGCGGCCGGTTAACGACGGCCGCGGTCGGGGTGGTCGCCCGGCGGCCCGGGTGAAATGAAGCAGAGGCCGGCTGGTATGGCGATTTCGGCGACGAACGCAGCCAGCAGCACGGCGTTCGGCACGCGCGCGCCGCGCAGGCGGCAATACCCGATGACGATGATGAATACGGTGCTCGTGAGCATCAGCGCGAGGCCGAAGATCCAGTTGCGGCGATACCAGAGCGCGGCGTCCCGCAGCGTCGCGCGCGTCCTGACGCCGTAGAAGCGGTTGGGGCCGATCCGCTTCGCCGCGAGCGGGACGGCGAGGAGAAAGAAGAGTGCGCTCGCAAGCAGGTACGGGACGAGCATGCCGTTTGCTCCTGTGGGATGGGCGGGACGAACCGCCAGGGACGTCCGCTGGCGCAGAACAATCGGTTTTCGTCCGCATCCCGGCGATATGCCATCGGCTATTGTGCACCGGCGGCGCTTAGTTCGCGTGCGTCAACGCTGCGGGTTCACCGGAGGCCGTGCCTAGGGATTTCCTCTATGGTTCGCTTCGAACGCTCGGCGCACTATTCGTCCATTGGCGAATGGAACCGGTTCCAAGCAGTTCCGACAACATCCGATCGCAGAGGAGAGACGAGCAAAGCATGGTCGACATCGTGATCGTCGCGAGCGCCTTCGGCGCGGACGCGGTGCGCCGCGCGGGCCATCGCGCATTCGTCGCCGCGGCGGCGGACGCCGGCGCGGCGGGTTTCGAGGTGCGGCGCGAGCTGTTCGCGTCGGACGACGACGCGGCGACGCCCGCGCTCGCGCAGCTTGGCTGCGCGCTCGCCGCGGCCGGGCTGTGGTCGGTGTACTCGACGCCCGCGACGCTCTACGCGGACGACGGCGGCCTGAACCGCGACGCGCTCGCCGCGACGCTCGCGGAAGCCGACGCGCTCGGCGCGCGCTTCGTCAAATTCCAGCTGGGCGGTTTCGCCGCGCACGCGCACGCGGCCGAGATCGCCGCCGCGACGCTTGGCGCGCGTGCCCGCGTGCTCGTCGAGAACGGCCAGATGCGGCAGGGCGGCGCGCTCGCGCAGTTCACGTCGCTGTTCGCCGCGCTGCGCGACGAAGCGTTCCCGGCGCTCATCGGCATGACGTTCGACATCGGCAACTGGCTATGGGCGGGCGAAGCGCCGCTCGCCGCCGCGCGCGCGCTGGCGGAACACGTCGCATACATCCATTGCAAGGCGGTCGGCGGCGAGGGCGCACGCCGCTTCGCGATCGCGCCGCCGCCGCACGACCGCTTCTGCGACGACGCGCTCGCGCTGCTGCCGCGCATGGCGCCGCGCGGAATCGAATTTCCGCTCGACGCGGCGCGCGTGGCCGACGATGCGACGACGCGCGTCGCGTGGCTGAAGGCCGCATGAAACCCACCCACTCGTGCCCGGCTCGGCCAAGCTTTGCGCTTGCGCCGGCTCCGGGCCGCTGACCGAAGGAGTAAGCCAACCCATGCCAGCCCCGCTCGACGTCGTCACCTATGGCGAAGCGATGGCGATGTTCGTCGCGGCCGAGCCCGGTCCGCTCGACAGCGCGACGCAATTCACGAAGCGTATCGCGGGCGCCGATCTGAACGTCGCGATCGGCCTCGCGCGCCTCAGCTTTCGCGTCGGCTGGATCAGCCGCGTCGGCGCCGATTCGTTCGGCCGCTACGTGCTCGACACGCTCGCGCGCGAGCGCGTCGACGCGTCGTGCGTGACGGTCGATGCGCGCTATCCGACGGGCTTCCAGCTGAAGTCGCGCGCGACCGGCGGTGCGGATCCCGCAGTCGAATATTTCCGCAAGGGCTCGGCCGCGAGCCGACTGTCGCTCGACGACTACGCGTCCGACTACGTGCTCGGCGCGCGGCACCTGCACCTGACGGGCGTCGCGCCCGCGCTGTCCGAATCGTCGCGCGAGCTCGCGTTCCACCTCGCGCGCGCGATGCGCGCGGCGGGCAAGACGGTATCATTCGATCCGAACCTGCGGCCGACGCTGTGGCCGTCGCCGGAAGCGATGGCGCGCACGCTGAACGCGCTCGCCGAGCATGCGGACTGGGTGCTGCCGGGGCTCGCCGAAGGACGGCAGTTGACAGGGCTCGACACGCCCGCCGAGATCGCGCGCTTCTACCTCGAGCGGGGCGCGCGCGGCGTGGTGATCAAGCTCGGCGCGGCGGGCGCGTATTTCCGCACGGCCGACGGGCGCGAGGGGACGGTCGCGGCCGAGCGCGTCGAACACGTCGTCGACACGGTCGGCGCGGGCGACGGCTTCGCGGTCGGCGTCGTGAGCGCGCTGCTCGAAGGCCGCGCGATCGAAGACGCGGTCGCGCGCGGCAACCGGATCGGCGCGCTCGCGATCCAGGTGATCGGCGATTCGGAAGGATTGCCGACGCGCGAGCAGCTCGATCGAATCGAAAACCTGAGCAATGCGCCGGATCGGCTAGAGGCGCCGCTCGCCCGATAAGCCGCCCGTCCCGACGCAGGACGGGCACAATCGCGGCGAACCGCGCGTTTCATACGGCGCCGCTCGAAACAGGAGACTCACATCATGCCCGCAACGCTCGCGCTTCGCCGCTGGTGGACGATCATGCCGATCGTCTTCATCACGTACAGCCTCGCGTATCTCGACCGCGCGAACTACGGCTTCGCCGCCGCGGCCGGGATCAACCAGGATCTCGGCATCAGCAAGGGGCTGTCGTCGCTGATCGGCGCGCTGTTCTTCCTCGGCTACTTCTTCTTCCAGATCCCGGGCGCGATCTATGCGGAGCGGCGCAGCGTGAAGACGCTCGTGTTCTGGAGCCTCGTGCTGTGGGGCGGCTGCGCGGCGCTCACGGGCGTCGTCAGCAACATCCCGTCGCTGATGGCGATCCGCTTCCTGCTCGGCGTCGTCGAGGCTGCGGTGATGCCCGCGATGCTGGTCTTCATCAGCAACTGGTTCACGAAGCGCGAGCGCTCGCGCGCGAACACGTTCCTGATCCTCGGCAATCCGGTCACGGTGCTGTGGATGTCGGTTGTGTCGGGCTACCTCGTCCACGAATTCGGCTGGCGGCACATGTTCATCGCCGAAGGGCTGCCCGCCGTCGTGTGGGCCGTCTGCTGGTGGTTCCTCGTGCAGGACAAGCCCGCGCAGGCGAAGTGGCTCACCGATCAGGAAAAGCGCGATCTCGACGCCGCGCTCGCCGCCGAGCAGGCGGCGCTCAAGCCGGTGCGCAACTATCGCGAGGCGTTTCGCTCGCCCGCCGTCGTCAAACTGTGCGCGCAGTACTTCTGCTGGAGCATCGGCGTGTACGGCTTCGTGCTGTGGCTGCCGTCGATCGTGAAGAACGGCTCGGCGCTCGGCATGGTCGAAACGGGGTGGCTCTCCGCGCTGCCGTATCTCGCGGCGACGATCGCGATGCTCGCCGCATCGTGGGCGTCCGACAAGCTCGGCTCGCGCAAGGGCTTCGTGTGGCCGTTCCTGCTGATCGGCGCGGCCGCGTTCGCCGCGTCGTACGCGCTCGGCTCGACGCACTTCTGGATATCGTACGCACTCCTCGTCATCGCGGGCGCGGCGATGTATGCGCCGTACGGGCCGTTCTTCGCGATCGTGCCGGAGCTGTTGCCGAAGAACGTCGCGGGCGGCGCGATGGCGCTCATCAACAGCATGGGCGCGCTCGGCTCGTTTGTCGGCTCGTACGTCGTCGGCTATCTGAACGGCGCGACGGGCTCGCCCGTCGCGTCCTATGCTTTCATGAGCGCCGCGCTCGTCGCGGCCGTCGTGCTCACGCTGTCCGTGAAGCAGGCGGGCGAGACGCCGCCGCTCGCTCATCCGTTGCAAGGAAAATGAATCGATGAAGCATCGCATCGTCGTCTACAAGCCGCTCCCTGACGACGTGCTCGCGACCCTGCGCGAGCGCGCCGAGGTGACCGTCGTCGACGGCGCCGACGCGCTCGCGCGCGCGCTCGACGCCGCCGACGGCGCGCTCGGCGCGAGTCTCAGAATCACGCCCGAGCTGCTCGATCGCGCGCCGCGCCTGCGCGCGTGGTCGACGATCTCGGTCGGCTTCGACAACTTCGACGTCGCCGATCTGACGCGTCGCGGGATCGTGCTTGCGCACACGCCCGACGTGCTGACCGAAGCGACGGCCGATACCGTGTTCGCGCTGATCCTCGCGAGCGCGCGGCGCGTCGTCGAGCTCGCTGAATACGTGAAGGCGGGGCAGTGGCGGCAGAGCATCGGCGAGTCGTTGTACGGCGCTGACGTGAACGGCAAGACGCTCGGCATCGTCGGGCTCGGGCGCATCGGCGCGGCGGTCGCGCGCCGCGCGGCGCTCGGCTTCCGGATGCAGGTGCTGTACACGAACCGCAGCGCGAATCCGATGGCGGAAGCGCAATTCGGCGCGCGCCGCGTCGAATTGGACGAGCTGCTCGCAACCGCCGATTTCGTATGCCTGCAAGTGCCGCTTTCGCCGGACACGCGGCATCTGATCGGCGCGCGCGAATTCGCAAAGATGAAGAAGAGCGCGATCCTCGTGAACGCGTCGCGCGGGCCCGTCGTCGACGAAGCCGCGCTGATCGACACGTTGCGTGCGGGCACGATCCGCGCGGCGGGGCTCGACGTGTTCGAGCGCGAGCCGCTCGCCGCGGATTCGCCGCTGTTGTCGATGAAAAACGTCGTCGCGCTGCCGCACATCGGCTCGGCGACGCGCGAGACGCGCCATGCGATGGCGCGCTGCGCGGCGGAGAACCTGATCGCGGCGCTCGACGGCACGCTTGCGTGCAACGTCGTCAACCGCGACGTGCTGAAGCGAGCACAATCGGCGTCTTGAGCGCCGAGCGGATCGCGCGCGGCATGCACGCCGCGCGCGATGGCGAAGTACGGGGGCGAGCGGTATGGACTCGAATACGCGAGGCGGTGCGTTTGGCGGACATCCATGCGCTTTGCGGATCGATCCGCCGGATCGCATGCGGCGCGGCGATGGCGGGCGCGACGTCGGACGCGGCCCGCTTCGCGGCGGGATCGGATCTGAGATTCGGCCGCCGAATCGTCGGCAGTCCGACAGCTTGCGGGCTTGCCCGTGAACGCAGGCTTCGATGCGGAGAACGCGATGATGCGCGACGCAGCGATCTTTCTTTCGATTTGCGCGTTGCAACGGCGGCGGCAATGCGCTGCCGTTGCGCGACGCGCATCCGGCATGCGCGCCGCTTCATCTGCCGCACGGCGCGCCGCGCGCCCCTCCACGCTAGAGGAGGCCGTCTTGGTACGGCCCGATCGCCTGCGTTATGATCGCCCGCTAATCGTCGCGGAGCCGTCGCGGCAAGATGGGCGCTCGTGCGCCGTCCGTAGCTTTGCCGGGCCGGAATCGGCCGACAGGAGACATCGTCAGTTGGCCTTTTCATCCAACAACAATGACCCGCCCGTTCACGAGGCGGCGCGGGCCGCTCGTCACGAGGCGCCACTGTGAGCGAATCCCGAACTCAACCGTCGCGTCCCGCGACGATCAGCGACGTCGCCCGCGAGGCGGGCACTGGCAAGACCAGCGTGTCGCGCTATCTGAACGGCGAGACGAACGTGCTGTCCGCCGACCTGCGCAAGCGCATCGAGGATGCGATCGCGCGCCTGAACTACCGTCCGAACCAGATGGCGCGCGGCCTGAAGCGCGGCCGCAACCGGCTCCTCGGCCTGCTTGCCGCGGACCTGACGAATCCCTATACGGTCGAAGTGCTGCGCGGCGTCGAAGCCGCGTGCCATGCGCTCGGCTACATGCCGCTCATCTGCCACGCGGCGAACGAGCTCGAGATGGAGCGGCGCTATCTACAGTTGCTCACCACCTACCGCGTCGAAGGCATGATCGTCAACGCGCTCGGCGCCGACGAGAACGCGCTGAAGTCGCTGCAGGGCGGCGGCATCCCGACCGTGCTCGTCGACCGCAACGTCGAAGGCTTCGAGGCCGACATGATCGGCCTCGACAACACGGCCGCGATCGAGATGGGCTTGCAGCACCTGTTTGCGCAGGGCTTCCAGTCGATTCATTTCGTCGTGCAGCCTTTCGAGCATGTCAGCTCGCGGCGGCTGCGCGAGGCGGCGTTTCGCGCGAAGATCGCCGCGTCGGGGCGCACCCTGCATCCGACGATCGTGCTTGAACCGAAGAACCCGGATTCGACGCAGCGCGCGCTCGCGGCGCTCGACGCGCGCATCGACGCGGCTGCGGGCGAGCCGGTGCGGCCGGCGATCTTCGCGGCGAATGCGCCAGTGGCGCTCGCGATCGCGCGGCATCTGCACGCGCGACTCGGGGACGCGTGGCAGAAGCGAGTCGCGCTGATCGCGATCGACGATCCCGACTGGGCGGAGCTGATCGGCGTGACGACGATCCGCCAGCCGACTTATGACATCGGCTATCGCGCGGTCGAATTCGTCCACGAGCGGATCGACGGCGGCACGGGCGACTTCCACGAAGCGCTGCTGCCCGGCGAGCTTCGCGTGCGCGCATCGACCGCAAGCTGAGTATCATTCGGGGCACGCACCGCACCGGTGCGGGTTCCGAACAAGGATTGTCATGACCGTTGCTCCCGTCACGCTGGCGGCGCTCGTCATCGCCACGCTCGTCGTGGCGTTGCTGCCGATCGGCCTCTATCGACTCCTCCGCAAGCCGATGGCGCTCGACCGGCGCGACGCGATCGTCGGCGTCGCCGTCTACATGCTGTTCGCGACGCTGCTCGAACGCGGTCTCTACGCGGTGCTGCTCAGCCAGCCATCGGCCGTGCTGTGGCTGTCGAAGCCCGTCACGTTCGCGGTGTTCGGCACCGTCGTCGCCGCGCTCTTCGAGGAGATCGGCCGCTATCTCGGGCTGCGCTTTCTCGCGAGGCGCTACGGCGCGTCGGACGGCGACGCCCGTGGCCTCTCCAACGGGATCGGCCACGGCGGCGCGCAGGCATGGTTCGTCGGCGTCGTCGTGCTCGCGCAGTGGGTCTATCTCGCGTGGCTCGCGAACCGCGGCGAGCTGAACGCGCAGCTCTCGACGATGCCCGCCGACCTCGCGCTGCGCATCCAGGTGATGCTCGCGACGATGTCGCCGGCGTTGGTCGCGGTGTCGGCGCTCGAGCGCGTCGCCGCGTTCGTCGTCCAGGTCGCGCTTTCCGTGCTGATGTGGCGCGGCATTCGCGCGGGCAAGCGCTGGATCCTGCCGGCGATTGTCGTGTTGCATCCGATCATCGATCTGCCGTCGATCCTGTATAACGGTGGCGGCGTGCCATTCGAATGGATGGTCGCGCTGTATCTGCTGTTGACGGCGGGCTTCGCCGGCGCGCTGATGAAACAGTGCCGGCCCGCGCGCGCCGCACGCTGAACCGAGACGCGACGATGGACGATTATCAATACGACTGCGCGAGCGCCGAATTCGACGAGCTCGCGCGCGTGATCTGCGATCTCTTTCCCGAGCAGACGCACTTTGCCGAACGCACCGACGAAGCGGGGCGTTTCCTTGCCGTGCACTGGCTTGCGATGCGTTTCGGCGCGACGCCGCGCAAGATGACGCTCGACGTGCGCTTCGCGCCCACCGCGCTGCGGCGCTATCTCGCGTTCAAGCCGATGCAGCACGCACGCAGCCATGCGGTGCTGCGCGCATACGTGGAGGCGATGCTCGGCACGCTCGAGGAGCGGCACGCGGCGGGCGAGGCGGTGCCGCGCGAGACGACGCTCGAATTGGGCGACGAGTTCGCGTGACGGGCGGCGCGCGTTCGCGATCGCCACGCTGACGATCGGTCGCGACGCGCCGGCAGTCCGGCGATCGGCCGGCGCCGACATGCGTCGTCAAGGGCATGGCCTCGATCCCGCCTGCCGGATGTGCGGGCGAGAGCTTCCACGAGCCTTTCGTTTCACGTCGTGGCGAATGGCCCCTCCCACCGGCCGGATCGGCGTCCTGCTCGAGCGCGATTCGACGACGGCCTGCCTTCCCCGCGCGGAACGGCTTCGTCCTGCTTGCG
Source organism: Burkholderia mayonis (assembly GCF_001523745.2). NCBI lineage: Bacteria > Pseudomonadati > Pseudomonadota > Betaproteobacteria > Burkholderiales > Burkholderiaceae > Burkholderia > Burkholderia mayonis. Next base: position 1,967,483 of record NZ_CP013386.1, on the reverse strand, counting down.
ACGTGCACGCGTTTTCAGGCGAGCGTGCGCGACACGCATCGGTTCCGCGGTGCGATGCATCCGCGCACGACGTTTTTCTCGGATTGCCTTGCCCTTCGATGGTTGGCCTCGCATCGGGATCGTTGCGAAGGTCGGCACCTTTCAACGCGATCGCATCGGTTCGTGCCGAAAAAAAAACGTCGCGCCGATTTGAAACCGGATCCGCACGGGCGCCGCGCTTGTCGACGACGCGGCGGCGCGGTCAAGATGCCGGCATCGCGTCTCGATGTGCCGAGCGGTTTCGCCAACCGGCCGATCGACCCCGAACGCATTCGACGGCCGATCGGCATGACAAAAGGGGAAGTTCATGCAGATACGTCACGTTGCGTCGCGTGCGATGCTCGCCGCCGCGCTCCCAATCATGCTCGCGGTCGTTGCGTCCTCGAACGTGCGAGCTTCGCCGACGTTGCCCGCGCTGCGTGCGGACTCGCATCAGGTGTCGGTGTCCGGGCTGTCGTCGGGCGCGTACATGGCGGTCCAGTACCAGGTCGCGTATTCGGCATCGGTGATCGGCGCGGGCGTGATCGCGGGCGGTCCGTATTATTGCGCGAAGGGCGAACTGGTCAATGCGAAGCCCTGCATGCAGGGCATGCCGGATTCGAAGCAATTGCTGATCAAGGCGCGGGATTTCGCCGCGAGCGGTCTGATCGATCCGCTCGCGAATCTGCAGCACGCGAAGGTCTATCTCTTCAGCGGCACGAAGGATGCGGTCGTGGGTCAGCCCGTCGTCGACGCGACGTGGTCGTTCTTCTGGCAAGCCGGCGTACCCGCGACGAATCTCGCTTACGTCGTCGATGTGCCGGCCGGGCATGCGTTCGTCACGCCGTCGTCGGGCGACGTATGCAGCGCGAATGCCGCGCCGTACATCAATCATTGCACCGTCGCGCAGGCGGGCTACGATCAGGCTGGGGCGCTCCTTAAGACGATCTACGGGCCGCTTTCGCCGCCCGTCGAGCAGCCGACGGGACGCGCGATCACGTTCGACCAGCGCGAGTTCGCGCCGGTGTCGAGCGGGCTCGCGAGGGACGGCTACGCATACGTGCCGCGCGCGTGCGACGCGAGCGCGGGCTGCAAGGTCCACGTGGTGTTTCACGGCTGCCTGCAATCGGCGGACGTCGTGCGCGACATGACTACGTACCGGAACTGGGCCGATGCGAACAAAATCGTCATGTTGTATCCGCAGGTGGCGGCCGACTTGCCCGCCAATCCCCAGGGATGCTGGGACTGGTTTGCGTATACCGGGCAGAACTACGCGCTGAAATCGGGCGCGCAGATGCGCGCAGTGCGGAAGATGATCGAGCGGGTGACGTCGGTGCCCTGACGCGGGAACGTGGTCGCGCAAGAGCGCGGCAAGAGCACGGGCGGGCGGCGGACGGCGGTGGACCCCGCGCGTGCAACGGGGCGCGCGGGCTTCGTTCGCCGCTCACCGACCGCCGCGCGGACGTACGATCGGCGCGCGGATGCAAGACCGGTACACGGGTGAACGGCGCGCCGCGCGCGCAGGCGTCAGTCCGCCTCGCGGTACACCTGCGCGAAGCGCTTCGCCTGCACGACGCCGTAGTCGCCCGGCGCGTACTGCATCACCCAGTCGCCCGCGTCGCCGCGCAGCGTGTCGCCGCCCGCCGAACGCGCGATCGAGAACGGCGCGTCCATCCGCTTCGCGAGCACGACGGCCGGGCGGTTGCGGTAGCCGCCCGGCTCGCCGTGCACGAGTTCTTCGGCGGCGGGCACGTACTTCGCGTCGAAGCGCTCGCGCGACACCACCCAGCGGTCGCCCGTCGAACCGGTGACGAGCGCGTCTCCCGCCGCATAGCGGTTCGGGCCTTCGAGGCTCATCAATTCGCCCGGCTGCGCGGCGAATTCGACCTGGACCGTTTCGTCCTTGACGACGCGCAACGCGCCGGGATCATTGCGGAGGTCGACGTTTTTCAGTTCGATCATGTCGATTTTCGTCAATAAAAGCGCATCACTTTAGCGCGAATCCGGACGCGCGTGAACGCCAACCTTGCAGGTGGCGGGCGTTGGGACGAATATGAAGTGATCGCGTCTCGATTTACCGTCCGACTGTCTTGACCCGTCCGATCGACGCCGGCCGTCGCGGCCGTCGCTCGGCGCAGACCAAGGGGAAATCCATGCAGATGCGCTATGCCGCCGCGCGCGCGACGCTCGCCGCCGCGCTCACGATCATGCTCGCCGCCGTCGCGCCCGCGAGCGCGCAAGCTTCGCCGCCGCTGCCCATGCTGCGCGCGGACGCGAACCAGGTGTCGGTGTCCGGGCTGTCGTCTGGCGCGTACATGGCGATCCAATACCAGGTTGCTTATTCGGCATCGGTGATCGGCGCGGGCGCGATTGCGGGCGGTCCGTACTACTGCGCGGCGGGCAGCCTCGCGAACACGGGCGTGTGCATGGGCCTCGTGCCGAACATGGTGCCGGATTCGGGGTTGCTGCTGACCGCCGCGCAAGGCTTCGCGGCGAGCGGCCAGATCGATCCGCTCGCGAACCTGCAGCGCGCGAAGATCTATCTGTTCAGCGGTACGAAAGACACGATCGTTCACCAGTCCGCCGTCGATGCGACGTGGTCGTTCTTCTGGCTCGCCGGCGTGCCCGTGTCGAACATCATCTATGTCGCCGACATCCCGGCCGGGCATGCATTCATCACGCCGTCCGCGGGCAATGTGTGCGACGCGAATGCCTCACCGTACATCAGCCACTGCAAGGTCGGCCAGTCGGGCTACGACCAGGCGGGCGCGCTGCTCGAGACGATCTATGGCGCGCTCTCGCCGCCCGTTGCCCAGCCGACCGGACGGGCGATCGCGTTCGACCAGCGCGAGTTCGCGCCGGCGTCGAGCGGGCTCGCGGCGGACGGCTATGCATACGTCCCGCGCGCGTGCGACACGAATGCCGGCTGCAAGGTTCATGTCGTGTTTCATGGCTGCCTGCAGTCGGCGGCCGTCGTGCGCGACATGACGACGTACGACAACTGGGCCGATGCGAACGGGATCGTCGTGCTGTATCCGCAGGTCGCGAAGACGAGCATGCCGAGCAATCCTCAGGGGTGCTGGGACTGGTACGCGTATACCGGGCAGAACTATGCGCTTAAGTCGGGGGCGCAAATGCGCGCGGTGCGGGCGATGATCGAACGGGTCACGTCCGCGCGGTGACGGATGGGCGCGGTATGCTCGCCGACGCGGGAGCCGGGTAGGAAAGCCCGCCGGGGCCCGCGTGCGAGGGCGAGCAGATGAGCAGACGAGCGGCGCCGGCGATCGCGGGTCGATGATGCGAATGCGTGCTTGCAGGTAGCCGCTGGGCGGTTCGCCGTCCGTCCGGTCGCGACGCGGCCGCACAGTTGCGCGGCGCGTCGCGACCGGACGTGAGCGCGCCGCGCGCAGACTCGCGCGACACGCGTTACTGCGCGGCGCCAGAGCTCGCGGCGGCCTGGCCGTCCGCCTTGCCCGAATGCTTGCGTGCGCGGGCCTTGCCCGGCTCCGGGTGCAGCCACTTGCGGAACGTCGAGTCGGCGAGCGCCTTCTGCTCGGCGGGGAAGCTCGCGTACAGCGGCGCGAACGCGTCGGTGAGCTTCTTCGCGCCGTCGGCATTCGTCTGCGTCAGCTCGGCGTACTGCTTCATGTCGTCGAGCGCGGACGTGTTCTTGTTCTCGATCCGTTCGCGATAGAGACGCGCCATCGTCGCGCCGTTGTCGCGCATCGTATCGGCGAACGTCTTCCATTGCGATTCCTGCTCCGGCGTGATCTTCAACTGGTTGTGCAGGTACGTGATGCGCTTCTCGACGCGCGCTTCATGGCGCGCGGCCGGGGTGGGGGCGGAGGCGGCCGCTGCGGCCGGCATCGACGCGGGCGCCTGGGCATGCGCTAGCGCGGCCGTCAGCGCGAGCGCGGCAGCGAAAGTCAGCGTGATCTTTTTCATTGGAGCTCCTGTGTGGTCGTCGAACGGGATCCGGATGCGAGGCGCGGCGCCCGACAGCATGCGCAGCGCGCGTCCCGCGCTATTAATAGCACGGTATCGGGCCGTTGGGCGGCGATGCGACATCTGCTTACAACCGAAACGAATCGAAATCGTAAGGTCGTGGTTCGGTGCGACAGGGCCCGGCGCGGGCGGCCGGTTGCGGGCACGTCCGTGCGCCGGGCGCCGGGCGGCCGTCGTTCGACCGTGTGAACGCTGCGGCGCGCGTCGCTTGCCCGATCGACGCGCTTTTTCGTGGAGGCGTCACAGATGCACATGACGAAGACATCACTCGGTAAGACTGGGCTGCGCCGCAGTGCTGATTGCGCTCGCGCTCGCGGGCGGCGTCGCCGACGCACAGCTCGCCGCGGCGGCCGAGCCGGCCACGCCCGTGCCCGGCTCGGCCGCCGCGACGACTGGCAATGCGATCCTGCTCACGATCTTCCTGCGGCACGACGAGTCGCGGCCGCTTGCCGAACTAAACGCGCAGTTCGCGCGACAAGGCTTCTACAAGGCATTTCCGCCGCCGGGCGTCGGCGTCGTGAGCTGGACCGCACGCGGCCCGCCGTCCGACGCCGCGCGCCTGGCGCGCGCATGGTTGGGCGCGCGGCAGTTCGGCGCTATCATCGCGGCACCTTCATTCGTCGATCCGCCATGCGTCCACCTCGACTCGATCAACTCGACGAACTCGACCGCAACCTCGTCGCGCTGCTGCAGGCGAACGCCCGTGCGAGCGTCGCGGATCTCGCGCGGCAGCTCGGCGTCGCGCGCACGACCGTGCTTGCGCGGATCGCGCGGCTCGAGCGCACGCAGGTGATCGCGGGCTACAGCGTGCGGCTCGGGCAGGACGTGCTCGACGCGAGCATCTACGCATACGTCGGCGTCATCCTCGCGCCGAAGTACGGCAAGGACGTGCTGAAGCGCCTCGACCGCATGCCTGAGGTGCAGCTGCTGTGCGCGGTGAGCGGCGAGTACGACTACGTCGCGTGGTTGCGCGCCGATTCGCCCGAGCGCCTGAACGACCTGCTCGATCAGATCGGCGCACTCGAAGGCGTCGAGCGGACGACGACGTCGATCATCCTCGCGCGCAAGATCGACCGCGGGACGATCGGCTGACGCGCCGCGTCGCCCGACGTGCGAAGACGAACAAGACAACCTTGACGAGAGGCCGGGATCATGACGACGAGCCAAACCTATTCGCGCCCCGAGCGGCTGCTGCAGATCGCGTCGTGGGGCATCGCCGTGGCGTTCGCGCTGTTCCTCAACATGCTGGGCAGCCTCGTGATCCGCGATATGGCGTTCGCGCCGCGCGGCGGGCCGCCGACGCTCGCGCGCTACGCCGATACGCAGGCCGACGCGTCGCTGCGCGCGGCGCAGCGGGAACTGCAGCGCGAGCAGAGCGCGCTGACGGACAAGGCCGACGCGTTCACGACCGCCCGCAACCGCGCGCAGCAGGACTACGACCAGGCGAAGGAGAGCTTTCGCAACTGGATCGCGACGCGCAGCGCGACGGGTGACGCGAGCCGCAATCCGGACGTGCTCGCGCGCACGCGCCAGCTCGACGAATTGCAGGCGGCGGTGACCGGATGGCAGCGCCAGCAGGATCGGATCAACGACCAGCTCGACGCGCTGCGCAAGCGGCAGGACGACGTGAGCGCGCAGCTCGCGCAATCGCAGGCGCAGGCCGAGCGCAGCTTCGAGCAGGCGAGCCGCCGCTACGAGCTCGTCGTGTTCGCGTGGCGGCTCGCGTTCACGCTGCCGATTCTCGTGCTCGCCGTCTGGCTCTTCGTCCGTTACCGGAAGGTGCGCTACTGGCCGTTCGTCTATGGCTTCGGGATGTTCGCGCTGACGGCGTTCTTCGTCGAGCTCGTGCCGTATCTGCCGAGCTTCGGCGGCTACGTGCGCGTCATCGTCGGCATCGTGCTGACGGTGTTCGCGGGTGTCTACATGCTGCGTGCGTTTCAGCGCTACGTCGAACGCAAGCGCGAGGAGATGCGGCGCAGCCAGCACGAGCGCGCGCAGGCGATCGGCTACGAAAAGGCGATCGCCGCGTATCAGAAGAAGCTCTGCCCGTCGTGCGACAAGCCGTGGAACCTCGGCGGCGACAGTGCGACGTTCTGCATCCATTGCGGGCTCAAGCTGTTCGAGCAGTGCGGGTGCGGCACGCGCAACTTCGCGTTCTTTCCGTTCTGCAGCGGCTGCGGGACGTCGGTGAGCCGCGCAGAAGACGAGCGGCGGCGCCCAGGCGCCGCATGACGCGCGGCCGTTTGCGCGCGCCGTCGGGTCACTGCGATTCGATCACTTTGCAGGGCTTGCTGCAGTTTGTGTACTTCATGCACGTCTTGTTCGAGACGAGCGCTTCCAGATTCTCCCGCGCGAGCTTTTTGGCCGCCGTGCACGCGTCGTGGCTCTTGCCCGGAACGACGCCCGTGGCCGACCGCCCCCGGTCGGCCTTGCACGGATCGGCGGGTGCGTTTTCCTTGATCGAGCAGCGCCCCTCCTGACTGACTTTCGCCGCGTGCACGGCAGGCGCGGCGGCGAGCGACGCGAAGCCTGCGACGACGGCAAGACGGATCAGACGGCATGCGTTCCGGGTCACGATTGTCATTGTTCTTCTCCAGCGGATGGGACCGAGACCGGCCGGCCTCGGACGAGTCGGCCGCCCCGAAGGGGGCGCCGCGATGGGCCGGCGACGCGTTCGGCGGTTCGCCGGGACCGGGTGGGATCGGCGCGCCGGCCGAGCGAGGACGGCGTCGACGATACCTGCGATCGAGCGTAAGTAAGCCGAAAGCACGCCGTCAAGCTACGAAATCTGGTGGGCGGGCGACGCACGCCGGATAGCGGCCGAGGCCATGCGGCGCGGCGTTGCCGAGGCGCGGCATCGGCGGGCGGTCCGCGCGAATCGACGGTCTATTGATCGCTTTCGACGAATCGTCTAAAACAATCGACAATTCGTCGAAAATTGACGTCGTTCCGCATCAGTTTTCATCTATAAAGTGTTTTTGCACATCCCTACACTCTTCGACAGGGCAACACGCCGTTTACAACAATCACCTTGTCAGGAGAGAAGACATGAAAATCGCCATCGTCGGCGCAGGTCTCATCGGTCACACCATCGCTCATCTGCTGCGCGAAACCGGCGACTACGAAGTCGTCGCGTTCGATCGCGACCCGGACGCGCTCGCGAAGCTCGCAAAGGAAGGCATCGCGACCCAGCGCGTCGATTCCGCCGATGCGACCGCGATCCGCGAAGCGGTGAAGGGCTTCGACGCGCTCGTCAACGCGCTGCCGTACTACCTGGCCATCAACGTCGCGGCCGCCGCGAAGGCCGCGGGCGTCCATTATTTCGATCTGACCGAGGACGTGCGCGCGACGAGCGCGATCCGCGAGCTCGCCGAAGGCGCCGACCGCGCGTTCATGCCGCAATGCGGCCTCGCGCCGGGCTTCATCGGCATCGCCGCGCACGAGCTCGTCAACGGCTTTTCCGAAGTGCGCGACGTGAAGATGCGCGTCGGCGCGCTGCCCGAGTATCCGACCAACGCGCTCAAATACAACCTGACGTGGAGCGTCGACGGCCTCATCAACGAATACTGCCAGCCGTGCGAAGCGGTCCGCGACGGCCGCCGCCAGTGGGTGCAGCCGCTCGAAGGGCTCGAGCATTTCTCGCTCGACGGCATCGAATACGAGGCGTTCAACACGTCGGGCGGCCTCGGCACGCTGTGCGAGACGCTCGAAGGCAAGGTCGAGACGCTCGATTACAAGTCGGTCCGCTATCCGGGCCACCGCGAGCTGATCCAGTTCCTGCTCGAGGACCTGCGTCTGTCGACCGACCGCGATACGCTGAAGTCGATCATGCGCCGCGCAGTGCCGTCGACGAAGCAGGACGTCGTGCTCGTGTTCGTCACGGTGACGGGCGTGAAGCACGGCCAGCTCGTGCAGGACGTCTTCACGCGCAAGATCTTCGCGAAGGAGATCTGCGGGATGCCGATGAGCGCGATCCAGATCACGACGGCGGGCGCGATGTGCGCAGTGCTCGATCTGTTTCGCGAGAAGAAGCTGCCGCAAAGCGGTTTCGTGCGCCAGGAGCAGGTGCCGCTCCACGCGTTCCTCGCAAACCGCTTCGGCAAGCTGTACGAAGGCGGCACGCTCGAGCGGATGCACGCGCTCGCGTAACGCGTTCGGCGCGCGTGCGCGGTCGCGCACGCGCGCCATGCATCGCGGCCTGCCGGCGATGCGACGGCCGAACCGGGTCGCGATGCGCGAGCCGCGACCATGCGCCGGGCCGGCCTTCGGGCCGCCCGGCGCTTTTTCGTGCGTGTCGTGACGGGGGCAGGGCCTCGCGGCCGCGCCGCATCAGGCGGGCAGCGGCGGCACCGTCGACGTGCCGCGCGCGGGCGGCGGCGCGATGTGGTCGAGCAGCACGTCGACGGCCGTATCCGACGGCGCGGTGTTGTCGAACATCAGCAGACCGTCGCACTGCGCGCCCGACGGAATGAAGCGGCGCTGCCGGTATTCGTCCCAGTGCGCGAGCTTGTACGCATCGTTCGGATTGCCGCGCGCGACGATCCGCGCATGCGCGGTCTCCTCCGACGTGTGGACCCAGACGATGCGCAGCTCGACGTCGGGCCCGACGCCGAGCCACGCGCGGTCGAACAGCCGCCGGTCGCGCACTTCGCGCGACAGCGGCCCGACGACGATCACGCTGATCCCGAGCGCCAGGTTCTCTCGCGCGGTGTCGAGAAGCCCCTGGTATTCAGGGTCGCGCAGATGCTGAAGATAGAGCGGGCTGTCTCGGTCGTTCGGGTCGTGCGTCAGTGCGCCCATCGCGGCCGAGCTGTAGCGGCCGTACAGCGTGTCCTTGTCGAGCAGGCAGAACGCCTCGCCCGTCGTCTTCATCAGCGGCCGGATCAGCCGCTTCGCGAGCGTCGTCTTGCCGGTGCCCGCATGGCCGCAGAAAAACACCAGATACGTCACGAACGGCCGCCCTCCGAAACAGCAGGCCCGTCTGCCCGGTTCTTGTCGTCGGGGACGTCGGCCGGGAGGGTGCCGTTCGCCTCGAGCCACATCGCGTTGATGATGCCGAAGCCGAGCGCGACGCCGATGCCGAGAATCCATGAGAAATACCACATCGCAGCCTCCTTGATGGTCAGGTCGGCGGCGCGGGCCGCCGGACGATTCGAGGGAGCGCCGCCCGCACGAGCGGGCGGCGACGCGTGCACGATGCCGATCATGACCAATAACGGCGGCCCGCGCAAGCGACGCGCCGCCGCCACGGCGCGAGAGAGCGGCTAAACTGTGCGCCGGAATCGCTTCGAACCTAGCAAGAGCATGCTGATCAACTGCGCCGCATACCAGGATGGCCGCAAGCTGGCCGACATCGACATCGACGACATCGGCGACTATGTCGCGAAGCCGGAGTGCTTCGTCTGGGTCGCCCTGAAGGATCCCGAGCCCGACGAGATCGAGCGGATGGGCGAGGAGTTCGGCCTGCACGAGCTCGCGCTCGAGGACGCACGCAAGGGCCACCAGCGTCCGAAGATCGAGGAGTACGGCGATGCGCTGTTCGCGGTGCTGCACACGGTGGAGATCGACGAGCAAGGCGAGCTCCAGCTCGGCGAGCTGAACGTGTTCGTCGGCCCGAACTACGTGCTGTCGATCCGCAATCACGCCGAGCAGGATTTCCGCGCGGTGCGCGCCCGCTGCGAGCGCGAGCCGCATCTGTTGAAGGAAGGCTCGGCGTACGTGTTCTACGCGCTGATGGACCAGGTCGTCGACCGCTATTTCCCGACGCTCGAGGCGCTGAGCGCGGAGCTGGAGGCGCTCGAGGACCGGATCTTCGAGAAGACGGGCACGGCGGCCGCCCGCGCGCTGATCGAGGATCTCTACACGCTCAAGCGCCGGCTCGTGATGCTGCACCAGCACACGGCGCCGCTCGTCGAGCCGCTCGCGAAGCTCGTCGGCGGCCGCATTCCGCAGGTCTGCGCGGGGATGGACCATTATTTTCGCGATGTCTACGACCATCTGCTGCGGATCGTGCGGACGATCGAAGGGCGGCGCGAGATGCTCGTCACCGCGATCCAGGTGAACCTCGGCATGATCTCGCTCGCGGAAAACGAAGTGACGAAGCGACTCGGCTCGTTTGCCGCACTGTTCGCGATCCCGACGATGATCGCCGGAATCTACGGGATGAATTTCAACAACATACCGGAGCTGCACTGGCGCTTCGGCTTCTACGTGTGCCTGGGCGCGATGGCCGCCGCCGACCTGTTCCTGTGGCGGCGCTTCAGGAAAGCCGGCTGGCTGTGAGCCGGCGCGCGCGTCAGGCGGGCGTCGCGTGCTTGCCGATGACGACCGTCCACGGCCGCACCCGCCAGCGCTTGACGAGGCCGTTCGCGACGTACGGATCGGCTTGCGCGAACGCTTCGGCGACGGCGGACGAAGGCGCGTCGAACACGAGCACGGCCTGGTCGGCCGGATCGGCGAGCGCGCCTGCGAGCAGCAGCTCGCCGCGCGCGGTCGCCGCCTGTGCGAGCGTGAGGTGCTCGGCGCGGTACGCGCCGCGCCGTTCGAGATAGTCGTCGACGAGTTCGTAGGTCAGCAGGTAGTGCATGCGGGGCTCCGAGAGCGATGGCGCGCCGGTCCGTTCGCGCGGGCCGGCGGCCGGTTGTACAGGCAACGGCTAGTATAGGCCGGGCGTCGCGCGCGCCGCATCGTGTAACAATCGGTCGCGCCCGCTCGCCTTGCATCGTCGGGGCCGCCGCTTCTGCCGCGCGCTGCGGCGCGCCCGGCGGACTTCGGCGTCGAATCGCGTCGCCGACGCGGATTGGGCCGCATTTCGCGGCGAACACGCCGTTACAAAGGGGTCACCTTGATTTTGATGTCGTTTACCGGGGTAGACCGGCCTAGGCCCGACAAGGCCTATCCGTCTGCCCCTTAAATAATATCCCGTCAAATCAAGCACTTCCTGACTGGTCTTTTTGCCTAGCGTGAAGACCTCCTTGCCCGGGATTGCCGTGCGGACTGCGGCTCCCGATGGCCCCTCGGGAGCCGCTTTACCGCGATAATGTCAGTTATCGTGGATCATGAGTCTATGAACTGTACAAATACGGTTTTCTAACGTTAGACTCGTATGGGGAAGGTCTTCGCGCGACGCCAAAAGACCAGTCAGGAAGTGCTTGATTGGATGGAATATTATTTAAGGGGCAGACCGCTGACCGTTGTCGGAGCTAGGCCGGCCTAACCCGGTAAACGACATTGAAATCAAGGGGACCCCGGATTCCGACGCGCGGGCTGGCAAGGTCGAGATATTTGAGCAGCGCGCGCAGCAGCTGAGCGCAGGCGACGCGGCGCTCGATGCGCTCCTGGCGATCGCTGTTGTTCGCGGCGTTGAGCGTCGGCGGATACTAGGTGAGGTGAGCGATCTTATAAGGAATCCTTAATTTTACATAATAGTTATGATCAGCGGAACAGCTGTAATGGCTAAGTTGTAATGTCCGATTTGGGCTCGTTAGAAATGTCCGATTCCTGCCTTGGTTGAAGCGCACGCTTTCGTGAGGCATCGTATCGAAATTCTTCGAAAGGCGACGGCGTACTTCGCGAAGGGGTCGCGGTGAGGTACGCCTGGATTGACGCACATCGCGACCAGTACAGCGTTAAACGTTTCAATGAGCCGCCGTGCCAACGCCTGGGATAACGCCTCGATGGAGAGCTTCTTCAAGACGCTGAAGGTCGAAAGAATCTACCAGACTCACTACGCAACGCGTGCCCACGCCCGCCTGGATATCGTCGATTGGATCGAGGGCTATTACAATCGGCAACGCCTGCATACCTCGATCGACTTCCTTACCCCCGTCGACTACGAGGCCAGCTTGATTGCCGCATGAGTTGCTTGCTGTACGTGAAAACGAGGCAGGGTCAACCAGACGGAGGCGTTCGGCACGCGCAGCGCCGACGCGACGGAGGCGAACGCCGCGCAACTGTGGAGCACGACATATCTGACGATCCACGATCCGCAACTGCGCGCGGGCAAGTACTGGTGGGAAGCGCGCGCGGCTCGTCGGAGACGGCGGCGGGGAATGCCGTGAAAGGCGCGGCGTCGTGACCATCCTGGCGTTCGATCGTTCGATGAGGCGTCGACCGCCATCAACTGTATGACCTGCACGATCGCCGCGGCCTTCGCTTTCCGACTCAGAGCTTCGATCTCGGCCTGTATCTCAAGCAGCTTTTCAGTCAATTGCGGATCCATGTTCACAACTTGCCTCCCCCGATGTCGTTAGGCGCGGACAGCGCTTCAGTGCGTCGATCGCCAGTTCCACAACCGGCCGCCAGTCGCCTTGCGTCACCTGGCGCAATAATCTCATCGACCCATACCAGATACATCGATCCCCCTCATAAGAGACGGTTTCATAAAGACTGGTCGGCCCGCCGAAGGGTATTCCAGCAGATCAGGCAGCAACCGAGTTTGAGGAACGCGCCGTGAATGTCTGCACGGCGCTCGAAACGAATGCGGAGACGACGGAAGTGATGCAGCCAGGCATGCGTGCGTTCAACGACCCAGCGATATTTTCCAAGGCCGCTGCCATGTTCGGTGCGGCGCTTGGCGATAACCGGCTCGATACCGCGATCGCGCAACGCTCGTCGATGCCGCTCAGAGTCGTAACCGCGATCGGCGTAGACCACGCGCGGTCTCTGCAGTGGGTGGCCGCGCAATCCACGAATTGGCGGAATCGCATCGATCAGCGGCAGCAGCTGCGTGACATCGTGAACGTTCGCGCCGGTCAGGATCGCCGCCAGCGGCGTGCCATTGGCGTCGGTGACGATGTGGTGCTTGGAACCGGGTCGCGCGCGATCGGTGGGGTTTGGCCCAGTTTTTGGCCCGCCCCAACGGCGCGAATCGATGAGGAATCGACTGCGGCTCGCGAGAAATCGATTTGGTCTGCTGCTCGCAGCTTCGCGAGCAGCAATTCGTGCAGGCGATCCCATACGCCCGCAGCCTGCCAATCGCGTAGCCGTCGCCAGCAAGTCACGCCCGAGCCGCAGCCCATCTCGGCGGGCAGGTCGCGCCAGCGCAGTCCCGTCTTGAGAACGAACAGGATGCCGGTCAGCGCGGCGCGATTCGAAACAGGCAGGCGGCCTGGGTTCTTCTCGCGCCGCGGCTTGGGTGGCGGCAATAACGGCTCGATCAATATCCACAGTTCGTCGTCGATGATCGGCTTGGCCATCTCCTCGGTCTCGGTTGTTCCGATGCCTGAGGTTAACAGCTCGCCGCGAAAGTTAACAGCCCCACCGGGCCTTTTTGAAACCGTCTCTAACCGAACCGCCAGTCGCAATGACGCATCAGCAATACATAGGTGGGCTTCCCGAGGGCGGCGGAAAGGTGGGCGATCGACGTATCGACCGTCACGACAGCATCGAGGTTCGCGCAGAGCGCCGCGGTGTCGGAGAAATCCTTCAACGCGTGGCTGAAGTCGATCAGGTCGAGACGCGGCGCGGTCGCGCCCTGGTCACCCAGTTCGGCATTCTGCAGGCTCACGAACTGAATGTCTGGGCATTGCGCGAGGGGTTCGAGCAACGGCAACGGGATGCTCTTGCGCATTGCGCGGCGAGCAGCGGACGGCACCGATTTCGCCGGATTCGATCCCCATGTCACACCGACTTTCAACGCATGACGCGATCGCGGAGCGAGTGCGCGAAGTTGCCCGCCGAACCACGCAACCCTCTCTGAATTCACCCGCAGGTACGATTCGCCCGCTCCGAACGATGCAGCACTCGGACGCAACCAGCGAGCCAGGCTGCCAATCGGCGACTGATAGTCGATCGGCCCGAGGTCGTCGATCAGTGCGGGCGCTACCCCGACTCGATGCGCGCGCACGGTGACGGATGGAAACGCACCTTGGAACAATGTCACGAGAGACGATGAGCAGGCGAGCACGACGCGACGCGCCTGCCGAGCAAGTTCCGGGATCATCGAAGCAAACATGATCTCGTCACCGAGTCCTTGCTCGCCATGCACCAGAACGGTCTTGCCGACGAGCGATTCTCCACGCCAAAGCGGCATCGAAAAGGGATGACACGATACGTTGATCAGATGATCGATTTCGAAACGCACGCCGTAGTCCTGCCAACCTTGCGTGAAGTCCTTCGTTCCCAACAGGAAATGCGCACGCTCCCACTGCGTAAGCCGCGTATCGTCGCTCTCCTTCATTGCAAGATCGAAATGCCGCGCTGCATCGGCGGGCCGCCGCAAATGCGCGTAGACGACGGCCATCCGGTGATGCATCGACGGGTATTGATGCCCCGCCGTCTCGAGCGCTTCGAAACAGCACGCCGCCTCTTCGAAGTGATCGTTCAATCGCAGGTATTCGCCATGGTTCCACAAAGCGCCCGCATGATCGGGCTGCAAACGCAAGCAGTTCCGGTAACTCAGCGCAGCGCGCTCGTGTGATCCCGTTCGTTCGAGCGCGACCGCAAGGTTGTAATGCAGATTCGCGTCTTCCGGCATCCGCATGCGCGCACGTTCAAGATACAAAAGCCCCGCTGAATAATCGCCGCGCATGCATGCGGCGATGCCGAAGACCTTCGACGCTCGCGCGTCTTCTGGCGCAAGTGCGAGCGCCTCCGCGGCAAATAATCCGGCCTCGTCCGGACGGCCGGCATTGAGCAATTGTTCGGCGCGCAAGATCCAGCCGTCAGCGTCGAGCGCCTGTGCCATGTCACGCTCCGCCTGATCCGGTTACGGAAACTTCGACACGACGATTTGGCGCCAGACAGGCGATCAGTGCCTTGCGGTCGCCTTGCCGGCACTCCACGAGCGGATCGTTCGCTCCACGCCCTTCGGTATGGACATCGCTCGCAGGCAAGCCCGCAACAATCAGATAGTCACCGACCGTCTTCGCGCGCGCTTCGGACAATCGCTGGTTGTAGTCACTACCGCCGAGGCGGTCGGTATAACCGACGATCGTCACCGAACGCCCATGCTGCTCGTTCAAGCTCAGCGCGAGCTGCGACAGCTGTTGCCTGCCCTCCTCGGTCATCGACGCTTGGTCCGAGCGATCGAATGCGAACAATGTATCGGCACTGAGGCGGATCGGTGCAGACGACGTCGTGGCCGCAGCCGGCTGCTCGGGTTCGCCGCACTGGAATACCAGCGTCCGGACATCGTCGTCGTGGGCGAGCGGTCCGACGCCTTTCAGCACGTGCACCTTCTGATCGCCGCAGATTTCCTGTGCCTTGTCGCGGCACACGCCCGCGCCTTCGAAGAGGCCGTGGCATTCGACCTTGTAGGATTTCGCGCCGGCGCTGTCCGAGACAACATAAGCGTTGAATCGTGGTCCCGTTGCACTGGTGCAGGCGCCGAGCAGAAATGCTGCCGAGACGCCGAGAAAAATCGCTTTGTACATGACTTTTATCCCGTGTTTTTGTCGCGGTACGGCGCATCGATAACGATGCGCCCGCTGTCGATTGAACGTCGATTACCACTGCATCGAAGCACCGACGCCGGCCGTCGTGCCCGCGCCGCTCATGCCGACGCCGGCGCGGAACTTGATGTTCTCGGTAATGCGCGCCGTCGCACCGAGCGCGACCGCCTGATATCCACGATACGTGCCGCCGCCGACACCCACAGCGATCGTCTTGTCCTTGTCGACCTCGGGAATCATCGTCAGCGCGGTCGCCGCGGCGATGCCGCCGTACGCGGCACGCGCAACGTTGTTGACGTCCTGCCTGATTCCGCCGAGCTGCTGGTTGAAATTGTCGGTCGACTGATTGATCGCATCGTTCAACTGCGACACGTTGACACCATCGGTTCCGTTCACCCCCTTGGCGACGTTGACGATGCGGCGCTCGTTGCCTGTGGAACCGATCGACACCACGTTATCCTGGCCGCCGTCGGTCGATCCGTTGCCGAGTGCGACGCTGTTGCGACCGCTCGACCGGGCACCCGAACCGATCGCAGTCGAATCGACGCCGGTTGCAGACGGCGCGATATAGGTCGTCGGATTGCCGGTCACCCACTTGTCGCCGCCCCCTGTCGACGTCGGGGTCGACTGAATCTGCTGAACAGTCTGGTTCGTCTGGTTGAGCGTTTGATTCGTCTGGTTGAGTGTCTGGTTCGTCTGGTCCAGATTTTTCTGCACCTGGTCGATCGAGTTGGTCAAATCGTTTTTCAGCGTAAACAACTGACTACCGTTGACCGCGTCGAGGCTGTTCGGCCCGATAACGCCCGGCGCGAGATTGTGGATGCCGACCGGCAGCCCGGTCGGATTCAGCGTAACGCTGGTGTAATTGATCGAGCCATCCGGGTTGATGTCGTAATTGACGGCGTTGTCGTGCACCCACTTGAGCTGGCGGACGTTGACCGCGTCGGTGTCCTGCGTGCCACCCGCGACGTTCGTGATCTGGCGCTCTGCCCCAGGTGCGCCGACCGACACGGCACCGACGGTCGAACCCACCACCATGTTCGAGAACAGTTCCTTTGCTCCGTTCATGCCGGAGCGGTTGGCAACCGTGCTGCTACCGAGTGCGACGCCGCCGTTCGAAGATGCGCTCGCCGTATCGCCAAATGCGAGCGAGCCTGTGCCGGATGCAACCGACGTGTTGCCAATCGCGACCGAACCCTGGCCGGTCGCCGAGTTCTGATTGCCGAGGCCGACGGCGCCCTGGCCGTTGGCGGTGTTATTTGCGCCAAGGGCTACGGCACCGGTACCCGTTGCAACGTTCGGATCGCCGATCGCGACGGCGCCGTTTCCGCTTGCCGTGTTTGCGGCGCCGATCGACACGGCCTGGCCACCGGTTGCCGTGGCCAGATTGCCGATCGCGACAGCGCTGGCCGAATTGGCTATGGCGCTTGTGCCGACCGCAATCGCATCATTTGCGGTTGCCGCCGCCGCCATACCGATGCTGATCGTGTTGCCTGCGGTCACGTTGTTGCCAGCCAAAGTACCGAACGCAATGTTGTTGTCGCCCGACACCTTTTGTCCGGCCTGATGTCCCATGGCCTGGTTGTTGTTCCCTGTCACGTCGCTGCCGGTACCAACCGTCGTGGCGCCCGGATCCGTGCTTCCGAACGCGAGATTGTTCGCGCCGCTGACGTTTTGGCCAGCCTTGAAGCCGCTTGCCTGATTGCCGTCGCCCGATACGCTGTTGCCGGCCTGGAAGCCGCTCGACAGGTTGAAGCTGCCGGTCACGTTACTCCCTGCGCTCTCCCCCGCGGCCTGGTTGTCGACGCCGGAGACGCCATTGCCCGCCAGAAGGCCCTGCGAGAGATTGCGCTGGCCGACGACGTTGAAGCCTGCGTGATATCCGCTCGCCTGATTGTCCGAGCCGGTCACGTTGTAGCCGGCCATATTGCCGCTTGCCTGGTTTTCGTCGCCCGTCACGTTCGTTCCGGCAAAATCACCGAACGCGATATTGCGAGTACCTCTCACGGCGTTGCCGGTCATGTTACCGATCGCGAGATTGGCCAGGCCGCTGACATTCTGGCCAGCCTGCGCACCGATCGCGTTATTGCTCGTGCCGGTCACGTTGCTGCCCGTTTGGTAACCGAACGCCAGATTGTAGTGTCCGGTCACGTTGTTACCTGCGGACGTGCCAATTGCATAGTCGTCGCCGGGACCTTTGTTGTTCGCATCCGCTGGAGCGCTAACGTTCTGTCCTGCGCCATTGCCGATGGCAATGAACTCAGTCGTCGTATTGCCCGTCGGAATACCCGCTCCGACCTTTCCGCCATTCGTGTCCGGAATCCCGGAGAAGCCCGACGCCTGCCCGTATGCCGCGCCGCACGCTGCGACACCGAGCGCAAATGCAAGTGCATTCGCGCGCGTAATGACACGCGCTCTCCGTGCGGACTTCAGCGACCGCCCCTTCCCCGCTGCAGATGCAGTCTCCGGCGCCACAACCCACTCGCCCCGCGATTCGCTCCACCTCACCCGATATGTCTTGTTCATTCCATCCTCACCAAGTCGATTCAAAAACATCCGATTGCAGCGAGGAATTTATTTGCCTGAGACCATATCAAATATGAACTTTTCTATACAAATTCTTTAAATATTGAAAATTAAATTATTCAATCGGCTAATGCGGATCAAAAACGATGTGAAACGTTTGCGCGAATTTGTACGCTATATCGGCGCCTGTTATCGAGGACAAAATTCAGAATCCCCCTATCCAATCACCCAGGAAAAATCACGATCATGCTTTTTATTCCGCCGTGCAACCCACCTCATCCAGCCTGTATCCGTGCGTGTAGACCGAGCGGAGCAGCGCGCCATTGCGCCGCGACAGGTTGAGCTTCTGCCGAATTCGATAGATATGCGTGTCCAGCGTGCGGGAACTCTCGTCCCCGACCGCGCGCCCCCACACACGACCGATCATGGTTTCGCGCGATACGACTTGCCCTACGTTCCGCACAAGCAACTCAACAATCTCGTACTCCTTTGGAGATAGCGAAACCCTTCCGTTATCGAGATAAATCGCGCGCTCCATGGTCTCGATCCGGTATGCCCCAAACGTGATCGAGGTCAAGCTATCCCTGAATTCGATGGTTCTGCGGTGGAGCGCCTTGATCCGCGCCACGAGCTCTCGCTCGCGCGGCGGCTTGACGAGGAAGTCGTCTGCCCCCGCCTCCAGCGCTTCAACGAGATCCGACTCGAGCGTGGCGCTTGTGAGGACAAGCACAGGCAGTGCTGCGTAGTGCTCGCGTACCCATGCAATGATCTGAAATCCGTCGATATCCGGCAGTCGGAGATCGAGCACGATGACGTCCGGTGCAGTACGCTGAATCGCTCTCAACGCGCGCGTGCCATCCGGAAACACCTGCACGGCCCACATGGCCCGTTCCAGCATGGCTTGGAAATACCGCGCCTGATCCTCGTCGTCCTCAATCAAATAAATAATCACTGTCCGCCTCGACTACTACCGATATAGCTGTACGCGCGCGAACATCCACGCCGTACATGATCCGCACCCCGTCGAATACCAATTTTCCCAGAGGGCAATCCCATCATTTGGGACAGCTTGACGGGCGCCTCCTTGGGGTAATCGTGCCTTTCGTGCGAAAGATGGCGGTGGCCAAGCGCAGAACCGCTTCTGCCAAGGCTCTGCGGTTTGCGTGCCTGCTGCGATCGCGAAGGCCGCCAACGCATTGATTGATTACGATTTTCATAACCGAGCCGCCAGAAATTTCGCGAAAGGTACGATTACCCTAAGAAGTACAAGAAGTGCTGCGGCTCGTGACCTGGCGATAGGCGCTCCGTCAAATGTTCAGATGCGACATCGGTTTCCAAAAAAGGGTTTCATCTTTACGTCAATCGGTCGAAAACCATTGTCACATAAGGATTATTCCATCGGATTGCGTTGTCGAATCGAAAAATTCTCGACTTTAGTGGAAATTTGCACCAACTTTACTTCGTTTGACAGCTACAGATTAGGGCATGCCAGGAACTTCGTCCCTATCGTCCTGGCTAGGCAGCGGATCCGGAACGGTGTCGCAGTTCGACTCTGCCGTCGAAACCGTCGAATAATTTCCACTCACATAATCAGGAGCAAATGAATACTGGAATGTTCTAAGTGTGTCTTCGACGTACGCAAGACACGTCTGAGGTGGTTGATAGTGGCCGGATGCATTATTTAATCTCCAGAGTTGTCCAAATTTCACGGTCATTTCTCCGGCACACCACACAGGGCTCCACCCACCATTTAGCTGGCTATGGCGAACGTGCTTATATGAGCCATCGCTATTCAAATTCGGCTTAAATCTATATTTGCTATAAGCCAAACAAGACTGATTTTCGTCATTGTGGGCGCGATCATATTTTCTAAGAACAAGAGTATTATCGATCGTCCTGTACACAAAAATATACCTGCCATCTTCCGGGAATTGTCCGCCATCTCGAATGGTTGAAGTCCAATCGAGTTGAGTAGAATCCATAACGAGATTATCTCGAACCTGATCATCCCACTGCCAGCAATTTAGCTGGCCAACGTTGCCGCAATTTGTCTCGTGCCGTGACGCATCCAATTCCTTGCCGCTCCAAGCAGCCCTATCTATTTGGGAGTAGCCGTAGCGCGTTTGGAATGTTGTCGATCCGCTACCTTGCCCACCTCCAGACCAACTGCTTGCACGTAGCGAAATATTATATGACGTCCCAGGGGAGAGATTGTAAAATCTGAATTCGGCATTGTCTGTGTCACTAGAATTCGTATATGCCTGAACTTCAATGCTGCCGCATCTCAATTTCAACATGTCGCCATCTTGCAGACAAGTCGCTCCATTGATGGTCATATTTGGATACCAATCGGATCCCACAGAATTTAGTCCGCTCGCTACCAGCGACGCGGTAATATCAGTTGTAGCAGTTGTGCGAAAGTTGATGCTCGCGACTCCGACCCCCCGGGCCGTTCCTCCAATCAAAGTCATGCAACCCAGGAAAAATACTGCGCTAGTCTTACGCTTCATGTTAATCTCCATGTTGATGTAGAGGTTGCCGCGCTCGTTCGGATGGTCTTGTGAGATTTTGAGGTGAAACGGCCGAGGCAATCATGCCTCCAATTGATCGCCTGACCGCTCAACTTGACATCGCTTCAACTGCGAACCCCATTGTCAATGACGAACGTCCCGCGACGAGCGAATCCCTTGGTGAAGCCACGGCGAGCGAGCTCCTTGTATGCTGCATAAACCGTGTTCAAATGGAACCCTAAAAAATCCGCGATCGCTCGCTGAGTTGGAAGCTTTTCTCCGGGTTTGAACTGACCCGACAGAATAGCCTCCTCGATTTGGTCGGCGATATCGTTCGAAACATGTTCGCGGATGCGCGCGAAATCAGGGTGCCACTGGACCGACGGCGCGATAGTCGGCGATCGTCCATAACGAAATGGTGAGTCGACAAAATAAGCTCGCATAGGTGCTCAATATTCGCTCGTTCACGACGCTAGAGTTTCAGTGACAATTCACAGGTCGACAAAGCCAACACGCGACATTAGTCCTTCGCGCGTCGGCCTCATTTATCATTAGTTTATCGATCAACCCAGAGGGATTAAGGGGCAAGAGAAGCTGCTACGGACGTAACGTTCGCTCCCTGGCCTGTGTAGACCCAGACACCCTGCTTGTTACTATCCAAGCAGGAAGAAATATTAGTCGTCGGATCTGTCACCAGATTCCAAGTGGACGCACCTGTTGATCCGTTGGTATACGTAGTGGTCACGGTACAGTGAGTATTTGTGCCGGAGTTGTTAAATTTCGGCACCCAATGGAATCCTTGATTCCATGCCACGGTAGTAAGATCTGTAGCAAATCCAAGATCAGTCTCAATCGAACCGCCAGCATTAACTTTTTGAGTAACGTTAACGTTTATGGTGGCATTCTTCGCTTTGTTGTAAATCGGAATATTGCTCACCTTAACGTAATTCCCGGCTGCAAACGTAGACGGAAGACCGCTGAGCGTAGAAAGCACGCTGTTCGGTGCATCGTAGTCCAGCCCAAGAACCTTCGTAATTGTATCGGAGATCATTGCAAAAGAGACCTCCGGATACGCGCCGGTATTATTGTTAACTTGCCACTTTGCCAATCTCGTCAACCATTTCCATGCCTTATCGGGCATATTGGCATTATAGAAGGAACTTGGCATATAGGTATGATACTCGATACCAGGATACCCGAGGTTATAATTGCTGTTGGCATAATTTAACTCTTCCTTGGTGTCAATGTAATTTGCCTGGCTTTGAATTTTTGCGGGATCCGTAATGACGCCCTTGTACAGGGGAATTATGTTGGGTTCTCTGATATACAAATCAGCGTAAGTCAGGCTTGAATAGTTTGGGGTTGAATTGCTTGAGTAATATGTGCCAGAATCTCCGACGAGACCAACGTAAAAATGGTTCGCGCTTGACGAATA
Source organism: Burkholderia mayonis (assembly GCF_001523745.2). NCBI lineage: Bacteria > Pseudomonadati > Pseudomonadota > Betaproteobacteria > Burkholderiales > Burkholderiaceae > Burkholderia > Burkholderia mayonis. Next base: position 1,945,596 of record NZ_CP013386.1, on the reverse strand, counting down.
CCAATTAGAGTTAAAATTTTTCAGCAGATTGCTATAGTTTCCCGGGGAGTATTGCGTTGCGAGGTCAGGATAATTTGAAATGGCTCGATAGTACGCAATCTGGCTCGCGGCCAAATCCCCCCCTAAAAGAAGTGTCTTATTTGCGTATAATTGGCCATTAGATGACCCGGTATTATCATATAATTTCTCGTTGTAGGATGCCGTCTCGCCATTCTGCGTTCGAGCCATCCGAAATCCATCCGGATTGAGAGACGTTCCACTCGTATTGCCCACAGTACTGGTTGCATTGACGTAACTTGTCATTTGTGAAATGTAGTTCTTAAAGTCCTGCCCAAGATATCGACTGTCGGCCGTAAGTCGATACATTTTTGCAATATTTTCACCGAGCTCAAACGGGGCTGGCAATTCGTCACCCTGCTCGTACGGAAGCCCCATAACGCTGATTGCCCAATAAGGCGCGTTGACGCCGCCATTTACGTGGTACGTCGTGGCGAACTTATCGGCCATTGTATAGTTCTGCTCGTAGTAGCCGAGATAATACGCGCCGGTAGCGTGATGGACATAATCCCTTGAGTAGTAAGCACATCGATCCCAGAGGCCTGCAAGATATCCGGGTGAGAGCGTAGGATTGGTGCTCGGATTCGGGCATGCGAACGTTGTGTTATCCGTCAATTTGTCGTTTTTCCAACTTTGTATGTTTGCGTTATACAGTGTCGAATAGTTCGTTGGAGTGAAGTCCAGCGTACGAGCCTCGGCGACTGCAGCATTAAAGCCGCTCGCCAAGGTTCCCTGATCGGATGCCGGTGTTGGTTCGCTGGAAGTTGCTGTCAATTCTGCGATCGCCTCACCCTGGAAGCCGAAAAGTAAACCACTGAGGAACATGGCCACGATCAATGTGTTTGGTTTAAATCGAGCCATGGATTTATTCCACGAATTAATCGTTTTTACTGTGCTTAAATTGCTCATGGAAGGCGTGAAGCGCTGGCCTATTTTGGAATTGGCATTCATGTTTCGACTCCTTGAAGTTAAGGGTGGAGCAGCCGTGCTCAGGTCAAGGTGATCATAAAAAGTAAATACGTCGTAGTGCTAAATTATTTTTATAATCATCAAAACGTGAGCAAGTGAAACTCAGTAAAATCCATATCCACGAGGTGCCGCACAATCAAAGGTGGAACGATCTTGTCCTTGATGCGTGAGTTGCGCATTCATGCAGCGTCACAATGTGTCCGCTTGCTACGCCTCCCCCCCTAGGCCGACGTTATAGAAATCACGACAGCGGATTCAGGCGGCATGGGTGGAAGTGGCATACCGAAGTCCAGCAGGCTTGCGCCCGAGATCACGACGCCTTCGTTCTGCATCGTCGTGAACATATCCGTCGGTTTCACGAAATGTGGCGCGACAGGGGCATAGAGCATCTGCATTCGATAGGCGATGTCGCGCCTCAATCCGTTGATCTTTAGCGGCGTGGCGTATCGCGCGTCGTCCTCGCATAGTCGATAGACCGCCAGAAGTGATGCATTTCCGTCTTCGGCGACGACCTGAGTCCAGGAGAGCGCCTCTCCGACATGCCCCTGATGGAGGGTTCCAGCATGTAAGACCGGCCGCCATTCCTTGTATATGGCGATCCAGCGCATGAGGGCTTTAATCTCGTCGGCAGGTGCTGCTCGTGGGTCGATCTCCACGCCAAGATGACCGAAGAGCGCGACTGCAGCCCTGAAGGCAAGAGTGTGCCGACGGCCGGTCGTGTGGGAGCAGTCGGCTCCGATATGCGCCCCCATGAGCTCGGGAGGGAAGAAACGCAGAAAGCCGCGTTGAATACCGATGCGCGTGAGTGCGTCATTGCAATCGCTCGCCCAGACGCGGTGCATGCGAGCCAGCACGCCGTAATCGGCACGTCCGCCGCCAGAGGCGCAACTCTCGATTTCCACGGAAGGGAACGCAGTGCGTAACCGGTCGAGCAACGCATAGAACGCATGGGTCTGACGCCTGTATGCGGGAATGCCGCGATGGCCTGCCGTGGCGAGATCGCGGTTCATGTCCCACTTGAGATAGGAGATCGAATGCTCGCGCAGCAAGGCGCTGATATGCTTGAAGATATATTCGGGCACATCCGGTTCCGTGAGGTCCAGTACGAGCTGATTACGTCCTGTCACGAGTGGTCGACCGTCGAGCTGGAGAATCCAGTCCGGTCGAGCGCGATACAATTCGCTATCCTGATTGACCATTTCAGGTTCGATCCATAGGCCGAACTCCATGCCCAGACCTCGAACGTGATGGATGAGTGGCGTGAGCCCTTGAGGATACTTGTTCGCATCGGGCCACCAATCGCCCAGTCCCGCGCGATCGCTGTCGCGTCGATGGAACCAGCCATCGTCGAGGACGAATCGCTCGATACCGATCTGTGCTCCCGCACTCGCCAGTTCCTTGAGCCCCTCGAGATCATGGTCGCAGTACGTGGCTTCCCACGTATTAAGGATGACAGGTCGAGGCTGCATGTGTTGCCGTGGCCAGCGCAGCACATTCGCCCGAACGAAACGGTGGAACTGCGCACTTAAGCCATTCAGGCCGTGCTCACTGTATGAAAGGAAGGCGCATGGGGTGCGATAGCGCTGGTCCGGGGCAAGCACGACTTCGCCCGGTGCCAGCCACTCTCCCAATTGCAGCTGCCGGCGACCGTCGGTCATCGGTTCGATAATGATGGTGTGGTTTCCGCTCCATCCGAGATGCGCGCCGTATACGGCGCCCGCATCGTCCGCCAGCGATGAGCCGACCATGACTCCCGGAAACGAGTCGTGAGAAGTGCGACCGCGCCGGTTGTCGCGTCTCCACGTTGCGGAACCCAGCATTTCGCGCTTTTCCAGGAATTCCAGTGTCCAGCGGCCAGAGAAACCCAGGACCCGATCCGCGTCTGGCGGCAGCGGCACCGCGGCGGCGGCTAGCCAATCGACACGGAATGGGGTTGCGCCGCGGTTCTCCAATTCGGCCCACATCGTCACGACGTCGGATGCGGGATCGATCGTGTAATTGAGGATTGCGCCCAGCTCGGCCTGCTCATCGCTCAGCTTCATCGTTATCGAGTGGTTGTCGACACTCAACTCGTCGAGGTGGAAGTTCTGAGCCCAGTCGATGTCGCCAACTTCGCCGGGCCGACTTCCGACGAGTGCCGGTTGATGGAACCAGCCGAATCCGTGCGTCGAAAACGCCGTGAATGGCGGGTCGCCGTCGAGTATCGTCGGCGGATGGGGGCGCGCGTCATCCGCACGCCAGGTGATGGCGTGCGGTTCCAGTTTCGTGCCGAAATGGCGCCATAGAGGCGGCGTATCGGCCGATTTCTCCAGCGCGATACACAGATTTGAGCCATTCAGTTGGATAAGTTTTGTGTTGAACATACGTCTAGCCCTTGGTGGCCCCCATCGTGAGACCTGCGATAAAGTGTCGTTGCCTGAGGAAGAAAATGAGCACGGGCGGGAGAGCCGCGACGAGCGAACCTGCCGCGACGAGATGCCATTGCGCGACCCAAATACCGCTCAGTGTTTTCAGTCCTGCCGTGACGGGCATGGCGTGATCGCCTTGCACGAGTACGGTGGCCCAGAAGTAGTCGTTCCACACGAAGGTAAAAACAAGGACGGAAATCGCAGCCATTGCCGGCCGCACAAGCGGCAATACGACCTTGTAGAAAACCTGGAATTCGCTGGCGCCATCCATACGCGCGGCCTCGATCAGCTCGCGTGGCAGTTCGAGGATGAAATTGCGCATGAAAAACGTACAGAAGCCCGTGTTGAACGCGATATGAAACAACACGAGGCCGGACACCGAGTTATAGAGTCCGAGCCGAAGACTCATGAGACGTACGGGAATCATCAGGATCTGAAACGGCACGAAGTTGCCCGCCAGGAAGAGGAAGAAGACCGGCAGGTTGAGCCTGAATCGGTATACGCCGAGCGCAAAGCCGGCCATGCAACTCAGTGCCACGGCGCCGATTACCGACGGGATGGTGATCAGGCAAGTGTTGACGAGATAATGCGCGAGAGGCGTGTCTGAAAAAATTTCGCGATAGTTCTCGACGATCTGCCATTGGGTCGGCCACCCCCAGTAATTTCCGGAAAAAATGTCGGCGGGGCCACGGATTGACGTCAACGCGATCCCCAGCAGCGGCAAGAGCCAGATGACGAGCGCAACCGTAACCGCTACCCGGTAGAGGCACTGAGTGGGGCGACTGGCCTGTGCAATCGGTGTGGGAAACATTCAGACGAACTCCCTTTCCTGCTTGTAGACGCGAGCGAGCACGAAGCCGATGTAGATCAGCATGATCAGAAACAAGATCGTCGCGATGGCTGAGCCGTATCCGACTCGGTAGCCGTAATCGCCAAGTGCTTGCTCGTACATGTAATAGGCAAGGACCCGCGACGATCCGTAAGGACCGCCCTGGGTCATGATCGACACCATATCGAAGCTGCGTAGCGCACCGACGACCGTAATGACTATCGCGACGAACGTCGCCGAGCGCAGTTGCGGCAGGATGACGGACCACAGCATTCGCCAGCCGTGCGCGCCTTCGAGACGGGCCGCTTCGATCAGATCGGCGCGGACGTTCGAGAGTCCGGTCAGGTAAAGAATCATGCAATACGAGATCTGCGGATAGAGCCCAGCGGCAACGATTCCGTAGGTAACGTATCGTTCATCGGAGAGCACGGCTACGGGCGTGACGCCGAACCAATGCAGCGCGTGAAACAGAAGGCCATTGGATGGCTCATAGAACCAGCCGAACACGAGTCCGACCACGGCCTGTGAAATGACGAAGGGGAAGAAAAAGAGCGATTTGATGGCCCGCATGCCGAAGACGTTTTGATTCAGGAAAAGTGCGAAGAAAAGGCCGGCCGGCACGGCAAGGAGAAAGCATGCCAGCCAGATAAAATTGTTCTTGACAGCGATCCAGAAGTTCGGATCACCGTAGAGCTCGAAATAGTTTTCGAGGCCGATGAAACGCGGCGCGCTCAAGCCATCCCACGAGTAAAAGCCGAACCCGATTGAACGAATGATGGGAGCCACGACGTACACGGAAAATAGCGCAAGCGCGGGTGCAAGAAAGAGCCATGGCGCGATCGTGCGCTGGTGACGTTCCCAGAATGTCATGGACGAGCGTTCGATAGACGTGGCAGTGAATCGCACGTGACCTCCAATGCCGGATGGGCGCAGTATCGCGCCCGCCCCGGGCGCGAGTGATTCGGTGCTTACTTGTAAGCGCGCTGACGTACTTGCTCAAGACGATCAAGTGCGGCGTCGCGTGTGTCGGGTTTCAACATGTACCGCTCGAATGCATCCATGGCGGCCTGGGTCAACTCCGGGGAAGAGTCTCGATCGAAAAATTGGGAGAGTCCCTGTGCCTTCGCGAGCAGTGCCGCACCCGCCTTCAGATAGGGGTCACTCGGTGGCGGCGCATCCTGATTGACCGGCAGTTCCTCGGTTCGCTCGCCGTACTTGGCTTGCACATCCGCTCGTGTCATGTAGGCGAGGAAGCGGCGTGCATCAGCCTTGTTTTTCGCGTTTGCCGGGATGTGGATCGACTCGATCGGCGCTTCCTCCGCACGAGGGATCGATGGATCGATGACGGGAAACGGCATGAATCCCAGCTTATCGGCGTCAAGGCCTGCTTGCTTCATGGGCGCCACTACGAAATTGCCCATCAGGTACATCGCACCCTTGCCCTGGGCCAGCAACGCCGAAGCTTCCTGCCATGTGTACGACGCGTGATTGGCCAGGAAGTAGCCGGGCTTCGTCAACTGATCCCAACGATCGAACACCGCTCGCACACGCGGATCCTTGAAGGGGACCTTGCCGCCTGTCAGGGCCATGTGGAATACAAATCCGTTTACACGCAGGTCGAGGTAGTCGAACCACGCAAGATTCGGCCACGGTTCCTTGGTCCCGATGACGAACGGCGTGACGCCGTTTGCCTTGAGCTTTGCACATGCGTCGAGCAATTCCTGCCAGGTGCTAGGTGGCTCGATGCCAACTTTCGAAAAAATATCTTTTCGGTAGTAGATGCCCCACTGATAATACGTGTAAGGGATACCCCATTTTTTTCCGTTCAGCATCATTGCGGGGGCGGCGGATTTAAGTTTGGCATCGAGGGTATATTTTGTCCAAATATCGGACACGTCTTCAAAGAGCCCTGCCCGTACGAACGGTTCCATCTTGTGACCTGGGTACCAGTTCACCACGTCGGGCGCGTCGGCAGTCAGGAAGTTCCGGATTGCTGTCTTATAGGCATCGTGGTCGAAGCGGTTTACCTTGACCTGTATGTCGGGATTCTCGGCCTTGAAATCGTTCACGGCCGCATCGAAGGCCGCTTTTACCGCCTGATCGGATGTGTCTGTATTGATGACAAGGGTCGCGGCATTGGCGTTCAGCGCAGTTATTACGATCAATGGCAATAATGCAATTTTCAGTAGTTTCCTTCGCGTCTCCATATGATTCTCCTCATTGATTTTTTGTGGCGCCAGTATTACTGGTAATGGCGTCCGTACATGTCGTAATGTCCATCTGCGTGCATTCGAGCGACCCTTGAGCTACCGGCTCGATCGACGAAATCGCCTTCGATGAATGGCACGGTAGTTGTCGGCGGGTGCGGAGCGAGGCAGCGTCGCAGTGCATTGCCGTCGATATCGAACGCATGCAGTTTGTCGGGAGGCACGGAAAGCGGAAGGCGCTGGCCAGCGCTGACGTTTGTCGCACCAGGCAGTTTGGCGATCCATTGCGAACCCGCGTCACCGCCATTCAGGTAGGCATAGGTCGCTTCGCCCAGGCGCTCCTGCCACATGACTTCACGTACGAAATGCTGCGTCTGAGTGCCGAGAATGAGATCTTCCGGACGAACGCCAAGCGTGAGTGACGCACCCGGACTCAGGTGTCTCGCATCGATGCATGCAGAAAGCACGTCTCCGCTGGCCAGACGCATTTGGGCCAGATGATCGCCAGCGTCCATGAGTTCGGCGTCGATAAAATTCATCTTCGGAGAACCAATGAATTCGGCAACGAAGCGACTTCGTGGATGGTAATAGAGCTCGAGTGGCGGTCCGGATTGCGCCAGGCTCCCCATCCGGCGAGCGGTCTCGCCAGAGTTAAGCAGTACCACTCGATCTGCGAGGGTCATGGCTTCCACTTGATCGTGGGTGACATAAATGGTGGATGCGTGGCCAATTTCGCGATGAATTCGTGCGATCTCGTGGCGTGTCTGCACACGCAAGGCTGCGTCCAGATTGGAAAGCGGCTCATCGAACAGAAAAACACCAGGCTCGCGGGCGATGGCGCGCCCGATCGCAACGCGTTGTCGCTGGCCGCCGGAAAGTGCTCGCGGCTTGCGATCCAGCAAATGTTCGATCTGGAGTGCGTGCGCTACGTTGAGAACCTTTTCTCGGACCATTGCCTTGGGCGTTCCGGACAGCGTCAGTCCGAAGGACAGGTTTTCATACACGGTCATGTGAGGAAAGAGCGCATAGCTCTGGAACACCATCGCCACGCCGCGGCGCGCGGGCGGTACGAGATTCATTCTCTGTTGACCAATATAGATGTCTCCCTCCGTGACATCTTCGAGCCCAGCGATCATGCGCAGCAGGGTGGATTTGCCGCAGCCCGATGCACCAAGAAATACACAGAATTCGCCTTCGGCGATGTCGAGATCGACATTCCGAACGATAGGCGGACTGTTTCCGTACCCTTTGGACACGCCTTTCAGTACTACGCTTGCCATGCCAGTCTCCGTATAACCCTGTTGTTTAACCGCGTACGCATGCTCAATTCGAAGCCTGCACAATCGCGGTACTCTGTGGCGCGACCGTAACGTCTACATACGTGTAGGTAGGGCCATTGCTGCCCTCCGGCTGCTCGGTTTGCGCCGTCTGGGATACGCCATTGACTGTGATCTTGGCGTAGGTGCCAGAGAATCGCGCATGCCACGTGTAGGTCGATCCCCCGGTGGAGTTCTCATTGGTGAGCGTGCTTTTTGTCGTGCCGTCATGTCTGACGGTGACCTTGCCGGTCCCGATCGGGATGTGCGAGACCTGGAGCCAGGTCATGCCGCTGGACGGCAGTTGCGAAATCGTGGTCAACCTGGTGTTAGGTGCATCTGGTTCGACGCCGAGGAGACCGGCAATCGCCTGCCCGACGAGCGTGAATGACACTTCCGGGTAGTCTGCATTGATGAAGCTGTTGCCATAGCCCCCGTGTACGTCGTTGATGTGGTTGTAGACATATTGCATCCATGCCCATGCAGTGGTGCCATCGTGGACGGCGAAGAAAGCGTCGGGAAGGTAGGTCACGGCCTCGAGATTGGCCGGCGTCGAACTGAGCGCAGTGGTGTTGAGCCAGGTCATGTATTGATTGCGACGCGTACCCGGGTCCATGATGCCTTTCATGGGAGGGAACCAACTCATCTCGCCGCCCCATGCGATGGATTTTTGCGCAGACGCGTCATAGCTGCGTACTACCTCGTTCGAGGTGGACGAATAGACACTCCACGGATTGTTGTAATAGGTTCTCAGGTCGCCGGCTTTGTTCGCATAGGTACTCGCCGTCGTGCTATCGCTGGCGGCCGTTGCCAGCTGTTGCATCGCGCGATAGGCCTGATATTGGCTGGACAGCGCGTCGGCCGCTTCGACTGGATTTCCTGGCGCCCCCTCGTTGTAGCTCGCGACGCCAGACCAGATATCGGAGCCGCTTTCCTGCGCGACCTTGACTTGCTGCCCATTGGCCGTCCCATCGGCGAGTATCCCGTAGTGGTCGTCTACGAAGGTACTGACTGTGCCCTGCACGAACGGGTATAGCGAGCCGGTCGTTGATGCATAATCTGCGTCCCCAGTCCAACGATATCCGTCTGCGACACGCTGCACAAGTTCGAATGGTGCAGGCAATTCCCGCACAAACGATGTGTCGCTCGAATAATCGGTTTTCCCAATCGATCCGTCGAAATTCAGCGCCCATGCAGGGTAGTATTGACGCGAGGAAGTTGCCGTCGACGCGAACGCGGTTAGCATTGTCTTGTTTTGTGCGTCGAGTCCCAGCATGTGCGCACCAATGAACTGGTGCGCAAAGTCGCGGGAGTAGTAGTAGGAGCGGAATGGATAGCCAGCCCAGTAAGACAGAGCATATGTCGCGCTGCCTTGGCCACTCTTGTTATTCTCATCCAGGTTGGTGACGCCAGTTGTACAGGCTTGGCGTACCCAGGAGTTGGCCTTTGTCTTCGCCCAGTTGAACATCGCGACGACGGTCGCGTTATCCGAGGAAATTTGCGGATCGTTGGGTGCCGAGGACACGACCTCGATATCGTCGATATTGATCCACTGGCGCCCGCTCGACGACGTGAAGGCGACCGTCACCGTGCTATTCGCGGAAACTGAAACACGCGGGATGGTGTACTTGATGTAATTCGTGGTCGAGATGGCGGGGGGAAGTGTGATCGTCTGAACGGGTTGGCCTGCCACCTGGACTGAAAAGGTACCGCCTGCTCCGTTGGCCGCTGCAATCCATGCGGAGATGTCAAATGATCCGCTTACCGGAGCAGTGACTGCCTGTGAAACAGAATAGCCGTCCGCCCCTGGCAGGAACGCTGCTCGGCTACCGGTGTGCGAGTTGTTCGAAGCGCATCCTGCCCCCGATGTCACAGTCCATGTGCTTGGACAAGCGTAACCCACAGCATCTGCCAGTTCGAAACCCGGATCGCTAAATTTCAGGGTCTGGAAATTGGCCGGGCAAGTGGCATGTGCCAATTCGATCCAGCATAGAGCCAAAGTTGCGCAGAGGACGGTCGCATGGCCGCGATACGGCTCGGGCCCCCGTGGTCGATTGTTTCCTCTCATTTGTAAATCCCCTGTTCAAATTTATATGCATTACTAATTAAATGGCAATCGCGACTTATCGCGGGACTTTGTGGTGCGTTAGCGTACCAATTAATAGCGATGACAGTTGATCACAACATAAATATTAGTAGTACAAATAAATTAGAAGAATCTCAATCTTTCTGAACGAGTAGTTCATAAAAGATGTGTTGCAGACCATTGTTTGGAAGTCATTGTGACGATGACCTACCCTAGCCCTATGCCTTCATTCGCATGGGTAGCCGTTATTCCGCCCACCGACAATTAAATCATGGAAAGAGCTGTTCACCGGCTTGCCTTGAATCCAATGAGCAACAGATTTTCACGTGTGTCGTGTTTGGTCAACTTTCAGTTTCGCTTCTCTATATTTGGAAAACATGCACCGCAGGATTGTCGGACAACCAATGGGGCGACTCCGCGAAAATGCAGCCCATCGGCTGGGTTTCCGGCAATAAGTCCAAGCAACATGTCTGCCGCGTCATTGCCCTCCTTGAACGGCTCGGTACGAACCGTCGTGAGTGGAGGCGCCGCGAATGCCGCGAGCGGAATATCGTCGTAACCGACGACCGCCAGGTCTTCCGGAATGCGCAATCCAGCATCGCGGATCGCGGCCATCGCGCCGAACGCTACAGTGTCGTTACCGGCGAACAGCGCTGTCATGCGAGATGATCGAGAGAGCATTTTTCGCATGGCTTCATAACCGCTTTGCGCGCTGTAATCGGCGAATGCAATCCATTCCGGACGCACATCCAGACCGCGTGCGTCCAGTGCTTGTCGGAAGCCATCCAGGCGGTCGTGCACTACCTGATAGTCCTCGGATGCGAAGCCGATATGTGCAATTCGCTCATGGCAAAGGTCAAGCAGATGCTCCGTTGCTCGTTGAGCGGCAGATCGGTTGTCGACGCCAATAGCACATATCGGTTGCGAATCGGTCAGGTTCGAGCCGAAGACGACGAGCGGAAATTTCTTATGGGCCAGCTTACGGAGGTAGCCATCGTCAAGCCTTCGTGGATTCAGAACCACCAAACCATCGATGCGCCCACTATCCACGAGATCAAGAAACGCTCCCGGGCGGTGCGATTCCTTAATGGGCTCGAGTATGACCTTGTAGCCGTTCGCGTGACATGCTGTGGTCAGCCCTGCGAGAAATCGAGGAAGATAGGCGTCGACGTCGATGTGAATATGATCGCCGTGAGGCATGAGGAGCGCGATCGTTTTCGTCGAACCACTGGCGAGCGATCGAGCCATGGCGTTCGGAACATAGCCGAGCTTTCTAGCTGCCGTGAGCACGCGAGTGCGAGTTTCCTCGCTGATTCCCATGCCGGTGACACCGTTCAACACGAATGACACCGTTGTTCTCGACACACCGGCAAGTTGGGCTACCTGGTTGCTGGTTACGCGACTCACTGGAAATTGCCCCTGATTCGAATCACCTTCAGCGTCAATCTGAAGGCTAAATGCAACTCGCACGGCGATCACTGCCCTGCTGGCTAATCAACGACTAACGCGGGTTAGTATAGGTGCGCGATGCACCAAGTCAAGGTCGGCGAAGCTGGCGTTTACCCGCAGTTCGGGCACTGTCAGGTTGGTGAGGCGATATCGTAGAATCTGGGTCGACGCGTCATCAGCGCCATCCTCGGGCTCGGTTTCGGCATCACTGTTGCGGAAACCTAATCAGAGCGTTTTGGATTGCGGCTAATAACCATCGAATCGTTATGGAACACTGGCTCCAGAATCGGTTAGAGATATCGCCGTACTACCATTTGCACGATGCGATCCGACACGGTCTGTATTCCTAACGGAATTGCCTTGCCATCGAAATTTGGATTTTCCACGCACCGCACGGGAGGCGGAATGCAACTACCCGAGGACAGCCAGTTCCAGAGTCGGTAGAGGTTACTACTCAGGTCCTCTTCATTGCGGGTTGCTCGCGCGGTCAGGCCGGACGACGGCGTTCCTTCGGTCCAGTCCCATTAAAGAGCCTTCAACCTTACTATCCCGATTTCGACTTCAGTTCGTACGTTTCGACACGTCATCAGCGGTTCACTCGCGTTCGTCTTCCTGACCCTCACCTGACGGAGTCGAGCTCCGCCTTTTCCATCAACGCTCACCACGCGAGCGCTTAACTGTCGCCGCTTGTGGCGGTTTGAAGCCTGCTCCTGCAAGCCGACTCCGAGGGCTCGCCCTCGTCTTTGATAAAGCATCACAATGACTCTGACTTCGAACCGTTGCGTTCGTAGCACACGACCCCTCGTACTTGATGCTGCGCCATACGCGCTCAACAAGCACGTTGCCGCGCCAGCTTCCATTGCGGTCCATCGACAGTCGGATGCCTCGGCCCAGAACAGCGTCGGTGAACGCGTTCGCCGTGAACTGGTCGTCGCACGATCTTCGGTCGAGGCTTTACCAGGCTGAAGGTTAGTTTGCGACGCTCCCCACTGTTAATTCACGTGACATGACAATTGTTCAGAATGACTTATGAAAAACATGATACGGTATTAAAAATAACTCTGGAAATTGCCAAAAAAGTCCGTCAATTGAATGGTAGTTTTTGCGTCGCAAAAAGATTTTTCGGTGCTTCACTATCTTGGTAATTGAAGTTTCCGTAAAGCTTAGAGCGGTTCAATGATGACTCTCGCGACGAATCTAATAACATTGTGAAGAGCAGGCATGAAGACGATTTTCAGTGTGTTATGCACTTTCAAAAAAAATACGGGACGGCATGATTCATGCGTAAAAGTGACGAAGACGACGAAATGCATTTCGGGCAAGCGCTCGTAGTCTCGCGCGAGTCTGCGAAAGCGGTTAATCCAGCCGAAGCTATGTTCGACCACCCAGCGCGCTACCGCGTTTGCACCTTTAGCCGTCATATCCCGCGCGTGGACCGCTCTCACGCGCCGATTGCAACGTTCGCCCATCGAGAATCACCGTGCTGGATTGGCCCTGACGTCCGTGTGGCACACGAATTATCGAGCGAAGATCGTCGGTCATCGCTTCGAAGCAGCCTGCACACAGCCATCGTTGGGTTTGCTGGTACGCGGCCTCCCACGGCGGGAAGTTTGTCGGCAACAACCTCCACGGTGCGCCTGCACGGACCAACCAGCCCAACACGTTGCAAAGTTCGCGCAGTTCGTATTGGCGCTGCGGCGCCTCTTCCTTCATCAGCGTCAGATACGGCACAACGAAGTTCCGTTCTTCGTACGTTATGTCACTCGGGTACGGTCTGCGTATTTCCATCCTCTTTGGGCGGGCGCACCGAACAAAAGTGCATAAGACGCTTTAGCCCAGTGGACATTCGTGCAATATGGGAATCGTATTAATAAATAGGCATATAAAAATACAAACGTTAAATATTGATTTTTGCGAAATATTATTCAATATTAATTTAATCACAATGTTGCATCGGGCACAACTTTTTAGACGGCATATGGCATGAAATCTCTAACTCATCCTGCTCGCGCCTATATGCACGACCGCGCATCTCGCATTGGATTTTGACGGGCAATCCAATGCGCACTTGCTTGCCATGCATGACATGGCCAATTTCAACATGTGAGTCAATGCGAGGTAGCTATGGAACTAAAACGAAAACTGGCAAAGAAATTCTTTGTCTTTAATTCCGTAATTGCGGCGTCATTGTTTTCGAGCGCAGCCAATTCGGCAAATTTTGTTGGAAATTATTACGGTGGATTGCCGGAGAAAATCGTAGGCGACACGCTCTTAAAACAATTAACTAACACTTCAATTTTTTCCAAAATTCCCGGTAACAGTGAAACCCTTGGAACGGACGTCGCGGTAAGTTTGTCCGGAACAAAATTTACACAGAAATTTCAATTATTAGTCAATCTGGGTGCGGACAGGTCTGCCAATTTTTATATCCGCCCATCGAGCTTGACTTCTTCGGCGCCAAAGAGCATTGGGACCAATCGAGATAAATCGTGGTACGCGTTCTCAGGAATTACAGCGCGCGTGGATCCATCAAGCCACAGTGTAAAAGTTAACCTATATGGAACTGCGCCATACAAGAACTGGACCACATATCAAAGCAAGTCCTCCGCCCTCTTGTTTCCTTACTATATTGATGGCGCCAATAGCGTTTCATCCAATGGCCTGGCATCGGACTCCTCCGGAAGCGGCATACTTTTTCGGTGGTCAAGCTCCGCAAATTACTCGCTCGATGCAAATGCGACCGCTGCAGTCGTGACTGTATATGTGGCTCCTTCATTGAGCGATTCCAGTGGATACATTTCCGTGAACATCAACCAGGCAACATATGACTCCAATACCGGCGAGATTGTTATTGGAAAGCAGTTGACTGATTCGTTGCAATCATTTTATGTTGATGGTTATTCATTGAGTCAGTGGATGAATTTACCAATTATCGCAAGTTCATCTTCGGCGGCCTTTAACGACGACTATCTATCGGTAGTTGGCAATATTCCAGCGGGGTCTAATCCAACCGACAAATATTTTGCAGATAATGCGGCCGCAGTTTATCTTGGGCACACTGTGACAAAGGCATCTGCCCGACAGCCGCGTGGCATCTCTGACGATTTTTATTATTGTCTCAGCACATTTGGGCTCTGGTGTGTAGAGAGGCTATTCGGTGCCCCATCGATTGATGGCGCGGACGACCATAGAATAGATCCTGTAATTGTCTCGCAACCTCAACCGCCTTCGAATATCGATAGCTTGCAAGCGTACGATGTTGCAGAAATCGGACCGCCGCGACGCAATCCTAACTTGGACGACGTTGATTTGGCGATGAATATGCTGGCTTGTGGCCAAGAAGATCCCGATGACGCGACATCGCCTCTAGCTTGCACCGTTGACGACAGTACCGCAATCGCGGCGTTTACTGCTTTATCACTAGACGATGCTCGTACCATGCGACGTGCATTGCACGACTATGCCGACGCCTTGGAATCCGGAGCGGCAAGCCCACCTACAATTAATACGAATAATAGTGCTGTGAATTCGTGGGCGATTCAAAATCCTGAGTTAGCTGAGACTCTTTTGGATGGTGTGATAAGTGTAATGAATTCGTCGAGCGCTGTGGACCAACCGTCTACCAAAGGGGCCGTGAGAAACCGAGGTAAGAAGATGATTCGTGCTTCTTGCGTCAAATCCTCGTCAGTCCAAGAAGCATCGGATGAGGGATGGATATGCATTAAAAAGGCTAAAGTGAAAACTTCGGATGCCGGAAATCGAACTGGTGTTCCGCCAAATGTTCAACCCGGTGGGCAATATTATCTTCAAAGCGACGGCACGCAGACGGCAAACTTCAATACTCTTATTCGAGAAATTGTCAATTCGTCGCAAATTCCGCCAGGATTTAGTTCATCAAATTTCGGCGCGTCTGTTCGTGCAATTGCACGTGACGGAGCGCCGTCGGGATATAATCGTGGAATCGTTTATCTTATGAATGCGAACTTCCAAGGTCAAGCGAGCAACACCGGTCGGCGATTCGGCTTCGGTTTGCAGCATATTCTTTCCCCCGGCCCTAGTCAGCAACAGCGTGACCGTGGCATTACCCAAGATGCGTCTATTGGTCACCGGGAAGATTGGGCGGCCCTTGGGGTCGGGAATGATACGGCAGGTCAGAATCAGTTGACTCGCATTATTATGAGCGCGGTGACCAGCACAACCGCTATTTCAAGTCAGGCGCAGCGGAATTCGATGGTCGCCGGATTTTCTTACGCTCGCGACTATAGTTCGATCGTGGTTGCTAACGGTTCAACGTACGACACCTACACCAATATTAGAATTGTGATTGGCGGGGATGGAAACATTATTACGGCATATCCCCTGAAAGGAGCAAAACACACTCAAACAAAATCCGATCTTAAATAACTGGATTTGTGCAATCCAATGTGCTCAATTATATTTATCGAGCGTTGCGGATTGAATGTTTTTCCAGTAATCGATTGAAAAATAATTGACCTGTGGAGTACTCCGACATCGGATGGTGTCGGAGTGTTTTTCATTAAATTACGAGAAGATATGCGATTCGATGTCGATGTTTTTTGGGGTAATCGTCCGAATCGTGCGAAATCTGGCGGTCGTCACATGCGGAGGTGCTTGCAGCAAGGCTTCGCAGCTCCGTGACCTTTGCTCAAATAGGGAATGCACAAGCCCTTGATAGGTACGGGTTTTCAGGATCAAAGCGCCATTTTTTGCACGATTCGGACGATTACCCCGTCTCGGACTGTCTGGGCGCGGATTTTTTGGCGCCTCGCGCGCCGACAATCAAGACCATCAACAGTTGAATCGACGAAAGGCCGATGATCGCCGTCGAGACGGCACTGACCTTTAGAGACGGTTTCAAAATGGTCCCGTGGGGCTGTTAACTTTCTCGGCGAGCCGTTAACCTCAGGCATCGGAATAACCGAGGCCGTAGAGATGGGCAAGCCGATCATCGACGACGAACTGTGGATGCTGATCGAGCCGTTACTATCGCCACCCAAGCTGCGGCGCGAGAAGAACCCGGACCGCCTGCCTGTCTCGAATCGCGCCGCGCCGACCGGCATCTTGTTCGTTCTGAAGACCGGACTGCGCTGGCGCGACCTGCCTGCCGAGATGGGGGGCGGCTCGGGCGTGACGTGTTGGCGACGGCTACGCGACTGGCAGGCTGCCGGCGTGTGGGACCGCTTGCACGAGTTGCTCTCGCGAAGCTGCGAGCGGCAGACCAGATCGACTTCTCGCGAGCCGCCGTCGATTCATCATCGATTCGCGCCGTTGGGGCGGGTCAAAAACTGGGCCAAACCCGACCGATCGCGCGCGACCCGGTTCCAAGCACCACATCGTCACCGACGCCAACGGCACGCCGCTCGCCGCTCGCCGCGATCCTGACCGGCGCGAATGTCAACGACGTCACGCAATGCTGCCGCTGATCGACGCGATTCCACCGATTCGCGGATTGCGCGGCCATCCACTGAGCAGGCCGCGTGTGGTCTACGCCGATCGTGGTTATGACTCCGAGCGACATCGACGAGCTTTGCGCAAGCCCGGTATCGAGCCACTGATCGCCAAGCGCCGTACGGAACATGGCAGCGGTCTCGGAAAATATCGCTGGGTCGTCGAACGCACGCATGCCTGGCTGCATCACTTCCGCCGCCTTCGAATTCGTTTCGAGCGTCGTGCTGATATTCACGGCGCGTTCCTCAAACTCGGTTGCTGCTTGATCTGCTGGAATACACTCCGGCGCGTCGAACAGCCTTTATGAAACCGTCTCTTACTGCTTGATCAAAAATCGATCTCGGTTCCGGGCCTGCGCGATCCATGCCGGCGCGCGCCCCTTTCCACTCCATGTCGCACCGGTCTTCGGGTGCCGGTACTTCGGAACGCTCGCGCCTTTTGCGGCGGCAGTGTCTTGTGCTCGGGGCGCACGCTTACGGCCGAAGACGTCCTGCTCGGTCAGTCCATACTCGGCCACCTTCGCGCGCACGTCGGCAATGACTGCCGCGAGCTCCTGGTCACGCAGCGCCGATGCCTCTGCCTGCAATGCTTCGATTTGTGCCTTTACGTCCGAATACGTACGCTTGTTACCTGCCATTGTCATTATCCTGTTGAAATTGATCATCGCCGGCTACCGGCCGGCACGGGGCGCTCGCGCGTCAGGTCCTTTTCGTCCTGCGTGCAGAAGTACGTTAGGGCCGCAAAAACGCCCTGCGCCCGAGCGCTGAGCCCGCCCAAAATGACGGCAGCATTGACCCACCAATGCAAGCGCAATGGCTGCTCCGTACCCCCCACTCCCCGCTGACATACCGACGCCCTTTATCGTCGATTCCGAAGGAGACGGGCTTGCCGCCTTCCTCGAATTCCGAATTCACTCGCTCGTGAATCGGCATGGCTATTCCTCAGTTACATCCGAAAGCCGGAAGACGGTGGAGCGCCATCCGGCTCAGGGGAAGGACGCAGCCCAAGCGCGTCGAGATACGTGTCAAGCGAGCGCTGCACCGATTCCGCGATCAGTTGCGTGATGTCGTCGTAGGCGCCACTTCCACAGGCGCTGTCCAGTGCATCGTAATAGGCGAGCCGATCTTCCTTGCGGACGATTGCCGGCGGATAGCCAGCTTTCATCAACTCGAAGTTCAGCAGGAGCCGCCCCGTCCGTCCATTATCATCGATGAACGGACGGATCTTGGCGAAGCGTGTGTGCAGTTCCGCGGCGCGTTCGACCGGATGCATGGCACCGGCCTTTTCGTACCCGTCGATCAGTGCCGCCATTTCAGCGAGCAGATGAAAGAAGTCGGGCGGCGTCGTGCTCGCACCCGCAATTACAACATTCTCGTGGCGGTAGCGGCCCGCCTCGCCGTCGTTGATGCCTTTCAACACGAGCCCGTGGATGTTGCGGATCTGCCAATCCGACAACGCCTCGGCCCTCGATACAATGCCCTCGACATAGAGGATCGCGTCGCGGTGGTTCGTCGCCTCGAAGTGTTCGCGAAGAGTCTTTCCGCCGACCGTGATGCCTTCGAGCACCACTTTGGTCTCGCGCAGCGTCAAGGTGTTCCCTTCGATCGCGTTCGAGTGATACGTCCACTCCAGCACCAGTTTCTCTCGCAGAGAGGCGACCGTGTGCCGAGGAAACGGACGTGCAGCATCGAGCGTCGCCTTGTCGGCGTCAATCTTCTTTAGCAGCACGGCAGATTGATTCGGCATTTGCCTCTCGAAGCGGATTGTTTGTGAGTCAGTGCATATCCCCATTAGGGATAATCAAATGGATTTTCGTTTTTTTTGCCACTGCAAGATGTCCAGGACATATGACCGTCCCATGTCGGGCATGGTGCGCGCGTCCGGCGAGTCATCCGGCAGAAGCCATTTGTCCAAGGTCCGCGCCGCAACACTCAGGCGCACCGCGAACTCCGCGCGAGTCATCCCGAGCTGATCCATTGCCACGCGCAGCAGTTCCTGTTGTGAGCGTGCTGCGAGTCTATCCTTCGTTATCATGTTCCTCAATATCGGTCGAAATCACTCTCGGCTTCATATCCCCAACGGGGACAAAGTTCAAGCGCCCGAGAGCAGTTCATCAAGCCCAGTTGCCGGGAAACGGAATTAGTATGACTCGGTCGCTTCTTGTGAGGCAGGAAATACCGAAATCTGAAGACTGCTCGGATGTCCGCGCGCGTAGCGCATGATTACATTTATCACGGTGCGCCACTGGCAAGGACAAGGCGCCCGAATCGCCGCCGATTGCACAGGGACCCTCCGCCTCGCCGAATCAGGCCTACTCGACGAGCAGGAGGCGACCACGACAGGGTGGCTCGGCCCGCTATTCCGAAGCCGCTACCTTAAGGTTCGACTCGACCAGGACCGAAGCTCGTCCCTTCGGGACCGGTTGTGACCGCTGGCGCGGCGATGGGGCATCTGGATCTCACGCTCCGGCTGATCCGGCAAGAGAGCCCGGAATTGGCCACGCTCGTGGCGCAGGACATGTTGGTCGACGGGCGGGTATCTCTGGCGCCATACGTCATCCCCGATCACCTCGCGCATCGCGATCCTCTCATCGAACGATTCGAGCAATGGACACGCACGAATCTGGCGAGGGGATTCTCGCTGCAAGAGGCCGCCCACGACCTCGCAACAAGCCCGAGGACGCTGCAAAGGCGTGCCGGAGTCGTGCCTGGCAAATCCCCCTGTCCTGCTTTCAGGATCGACGGGGCGAGCGTGCCAGGTATCGTATCGAGACAAGCTCGATGGACTGGATGCAATCGCCGCAGAAATGGGCTACGCAGACGGCGCAACTTTGCGACCGCGGCTTCGCCGGAGACTTGGTCGGGGGGGTGCCCCTATGTTGTTCGTCAAGCGTTAGGGGCTGACTTGGGTTGGTAAATGGTGCCGTCGCGCAGCATGGCGAACAGGACGTCGCAGCGTCGCCGAGCCAGTGCGATGAGCGCTTGGTTGTGGCGCTTGCCTTGCTGGATCTTGCGCGAGTAATAGGCCCGTGAGACTGGGTCTCGTAAGGCAGCGAAGGCGGAGAGGAACAAGGCGCGCTTGAGCACCTTGTTGCCCCGTCTGGATGGGTGCTCGCCACGGATCGACGAGCCTGAGCGCCGGGTGACCGGGGCAAGGCCAGCGTAGGCCGCCAGATGAGCAGCCGAAGCGAAGGCTTTATGGGCGACTTCGGTCAGGAGTCTGGCGGCGGTCCTGACGCCGACTCCCGGCATGCTGGTCAGGACCGGCCAAAGAGGGTGAGCGAGCACCAGCCGCTCAACTTCGGCGGCGATTTCGTCACGCTGCGTGCGCAAGGCGGCGAGTTGCTGGGCCAAGCGGGGCATGACGATGGTGGCGGCTTGCGTGCCGGGCACGATCACGGCTTGTTCGCTCAGAGCCTGAACGATCTCAGTCGCCAAGCTTTTACCCATACGGGGCGCGAGCTTGGTCAGACGGTTGGCGAGCGTCTTCTCGCTGGTGGCGGCAAGCGCGGCGGGCGACGGGTAGCGCTCAAGGAGATCGAGCACCGCTGGATGGTCGAGGCGCGGTCCGAGAACGCGCTCGAGCGCCGGATGGATCTGGGTGAGCAGGCCGCGAATGCGGTTGCTGGTTTGAGTGACCTGGGCGGCAAGATCATCGTCGAAGCCGCACAACATGGTGAGCTCGGCGAGCTGCTCGTCGGCCAATCGAAGCGAGCGCAGCGTGTGCGGCATCGAGCGAGCAGCTTCGGCAATGATCGCGGCATCTCGGGCATCTGTCTTGGCTTCACCAGCATGCAGGTCGGCGATGCGGCGCATGGCCAGTCCCGGCAGATAGGCGACGAGTACGCCTTCAGCGCGGGCGACGGCTACAGGAAGTGCACCGATGGTGGACGGTTGGTCGACGACGAATAGAAGTCGGCCGTGCGTCTTGAGTTCGGCGATGAGGGCGCGCAGCTTTGCCTCGTCGTTGGGCAGCGCCTTGTTGTACAGGCGCTTGCCGTTCCGATCGAGTGCAACGGCGTGATGCTGGCCTTTACCGACATCGACGCCGACGAAGACATCGACGGCATCACGTTGTTGTGTGTCTTGCATCGCAGTTTGTGCAGAGTGAACGGGTTGGTTTGCAACAACGGTGGCAAGTCTCGGCATCCACGTTACGGACGGCGTCGGGATATCCCGGCCAAACCCCTATCAGCGATCACCAGCCACCCACCAGGCCCGGTGACAACACCCCCCGGATCATGACTGCGACTGGGGGCGGGAATCATGCCGGGCCTGGCTGGCCAAAACCCCAATTATCGGGGTGTGAAGATAGTAACGGGGGCGTGCTCCGATCAAGCTGACCGGGACGAACCCGAATCTGTACGGACAATTGGGCGGCACGATCTAGGGCAATATTCTTTGTTCGCGCACTGTCAGCTTGGCCGGCAGAATCCGTTTTCCACCCAGGTCACAGCGCTCGCCTTGCTGAGCTTGAAGTTCGCCGCCACCCGCATTTGAGCGAGTTGCTCGCCGAAGGCGTCAAGAGCGGTCAGCAGTGCGTAAGGCTCATCTTCGTCGGGAATGATATCCAGCGTGATGTCCAATTCGCCCTCGCCCGTTGCCGCCGCAACCGTCACTCGCTTATGCAACTGCGCGCGCAGTTGCTGCTCGTGCCGACGCAATACCTCTGACGCGGTTTTCACGAGCGTATTGAATGCCGAAGTATCGAGCGGCTTCGGATCCTTCTTGTTGCGGCCCATCGTCCATGGACCGACAAGCGCGGGTTCCGGCTCGCCGTCCTTGATCATTTCGACGGCCCAGCCGTCGTCGTCCTGGTTCTTAACCACGCGCGCAGTCCAGCCGCCGTCGCGCCACAGATAGTCCTCGTGCAGCGTTTCGGAGCTCTCGTCAAAATGGCCTTCCGCCGCGGAATCAGCGGCGCGATCTGTTGCGGAATCGAGCGTTGGAAGGGGCGTGTCGGTCATTGCAGGTTCACTCACATTCGTAGGGCGCATTCAGTACAAGCATGGGATTCTACCTGCCCGACGAGCGGCGGGCACTGCCCTATGACGGCAGTACGCCAACCGGCCAACACGTACCCACAGAGTCAGCGCGAATTTCGGCGCACCTAGCTTGCGCGGCTGAGAAGGCACACGATGGCGTCCGCAGCCACAACTTGCGGACGCCATCCATGACCCAGGATGAACTGACCTTTTTGCCCGTGCGGGTGGCACGCATGGGTGTTGGCGGCAAGCGCAGCTTCGACCAGGCCGACAAGCAACGACTCATCGATGCCTGCCTGCAACCGGGCGCATCGCTGTCTGGCCTGGCGCTGAAGGCTGCACGCCATTCCTGGTGTATTTGCGAACGGTCTTGCGGTCCATACCCAGTCGAGCGGCGATGGCCGAAACACTCAGCCCCTGCCAATGCATTTCCAGAATCGTCATCACTTCCCCCAACTCGGCCACCGACACCCCCAGGACGGATCTCAAGGGCGATATGGTCGGCGATCGACAGGACGGCGCCGCTACCGCTGCGCCGTCAGATAAAAAACTGGGGAAAATGACTTCGACAAATGTGGGGAGTATCTATCCGACGCTGACATCCAAGACTTAACCTGCCTCACACGAGGCATTTCGGATACCTCCGAATAACGGGATGGCCGAGTCGTTTGTGAAAATCACGAAGCATGATTACATTCCCTTCATGAACAAGTCTGATTTGCCGACAGCGCTCACATATCTGGCCGATGCCTTCGAAAACTACAATGAGCGCCACCCGTACGAAGCACTGAAATACCGTTCGCCACGGGAGTTTCGCCGTGCCACGACATCACGAACTTAACGGCGTCCTTGTGTCCTCAGACACGGGAGGAACTCCTTGGACATATTCGGACGCGCAAGACTCATCAAAAATATGTCCTCCTACTGCCTAACCTCTCAACCTCCAATCCATTTACTCAACACACTTATATTTTCTCCACGACGCATTCAACAGTCATGTCAGAAAAGGCTTTCCGTCCACTACTGCATATTTCCCGTCGCCAGGCCCTGCTGTTCTGCCTGCTGCTTACCGCCTTCGAACTGCTGACTTACCTGGCCAGCGACATGGTGATGCCGGCCATGCTGCAAGTCACACGCGATCTGTCCGCATCCAACCACCACGTCCCCACCGCGCTTAGCGCCTTCCTGCTGGGTGGCATCGCCTTCCAGTGGCTGATCGGCCCGCTGTCCGACCGCTTCGGCCGCCGCCCGCTGCTGCTGGCCGGCACGCTGATCTTCGCTCTTGCCTGCCTGGCCGCTGGCGGTAGCCAGCACATCGGCTGGTTCAATCTGCTGCGCTTTATCCAGGGAATCGCTCTGGGTTTCATCGTGGTGGTCAGCTACCCCACACTGCAGGAAACCTTCGCCGAACGCGACGCGGTGCGGCTAATGGCGCTGCTGGCCAATATCGCGCTGCTATCGCCGCTGGCCGGTCCGCTGCTGGGTAGCCTGCTGCTGGAAATTCTGTCCTGGCGCCAGCTATTCGCCGCGCTGGGCATCACCACCCTGCTGGTAACGCTGAGCCTGTGGCGCTGGATGCCGGAGACGCTGGGCGCGCCGCGCCACGACGGTCCCGCTCAGCAGCCGGTGCCGCTTCGCCTTGGGGGCGCGCTGGCCAAGTATCTGGCCCTGCTCAAGCTCCGTGATTTCGTTTGCGGCAGCCTGGCGCTGGGTCTGCTGACCCTGCCGCTAATCGCCTGGATCGGCCTGTCGCCACTGCTCTTGATCTACCGCCTTGGCTACAGCGGTCTGGAGTACGGCCTGTGGCAGATGCCGGTGTTCGGCGCGGTGATTGCCGGCAACCTGCTGCTGAACCGGCTGGCAGGCCGACTGGAACTGTCCCGCCTACTGCGGCTGGCGCTGTGGCCGATGGCTACCGGCCTACTGCTCACCGGACTCGCCGCCCCGTTCTCGCCTTCGCTGCCGGCGCTGGTTGTCTGCCTGGCCGTCTACGCCTTCGGCCTGGGCCTGGGCAATGCCCCCCTGTACCGGCTCACGCTGTACAGCAGCGACAACGCAAAAGGCAGCGTCGCCGCGATGCTGGGCATGCTGTCCACGGCCATGCTGGGCGGCGGCAGCACCGTGCTGGCGCTGCTGAACGCCGGCGACAGTCCCACTCGCTTCGCTGCCGGCGTCAGTCTGGCCTCGCTACTGGCCGCGCCGCCGCTGTGGATGCTGCTGCGCCGCCCTCAGCCCCAGCCTGTCTCTGCCTGACGTCCGCTTTCTTGTTCACTGGAACTGCCATGACCCCGCTCCCCCACGTCGAGACCCTGTGCGCGCTCGAACAACCCTACCGCGCCGAAGCCGAATGCGACCGATTGTTCGACGCCGCGATGCGCGAGCTCGTCGATTTCCACTGCGAGCACAGCCCCGGTTATCGCCGCTGGCTGGAGCAGAATGGCTTCGCGCC
Source organism: Burkholderia mayonis (assembly GCF_001523745.2). Taxonomy (NCBI): domain Bacteria; kingdom Pseudomonadati; phylum Pseudomonadota; class Betaproteobacteria; order Burkholderiales; family Burkholderiaceae; genus Burkholderia; species Burkholderia mayonis. The sequence goes on along the minus strand of NZ_CP013386.1, from coordinate 1,921,373 downwards.
CGAGCGGCTGGCCGACCTCTCCGACTGGTCACAGCTGCCGCCCATATTCGCCAATTATTTCAAGCGCAACCTGCTGTTGAGCAAGACCGGCGAGGATGCGCTGGAGCTGACCTCGTCCGGCACCACCGGACAAAAGAGCCGAATGCGCTACGATGCGCGCAGCATAGGCGCCGCTCAGCGCATGGTGGACCGCATCTTCGACCACTACGGCTGGAACACGCCGCAGACGCCGTGCAACTACCTGCTCCTCAGCTACGAGCCGGCCGGCGCCATCACCTTGGGCACGGCCTATACCGACCAGTTCCTGTGCAAGTACGCACCGATCAACCGCGCCGTCTACGCGCTGCGTCACAACGGCAAGGGCAACGAATTCGACCCGTTCGGCACGATACGCGCACTGCAGGAATTCGCCGATGACGGCCTGCCGGTGCGCATCTTGGGCTTCCCGGCGTTCCTGTGGTTCACGCTGGAGCGTATGCGTGACATGGGCCTGCCGCCGCTGGCACTGCATCCGGAATCGTTGGTTTTCCTTGGCGGCGGCTGGAAAACCCACGCCGACCAGGCCATACCCAAGGCCGAGCTGCACCGCCGCTTGGGCGAACAGATCGGCGTGCCGGACGAGCGCTGCCGCGACGGCTACGGCTCGGTCGAACATTCGGTGCCCTATATCGAATGCCCACGCCACCATTTTCACGTGCCCAGCTGGGCACGCGTCTGGACGCGCGATACCGCCACGCTGGCTTGCCTGCCCTATGGCGAGGTCGGCTTCCTGCACTTGGTCTCGCCCTACATCACTTCGAGCCCAGCGCACAGCATGCTGCTGAGCGACCTAGCCGTGCTGCAACCGGCCGAACGCTGCGGCTGCGGCCTGGCCACCGACTGGTTCGATCTCCTGGGCCGCGCCGGCACCAGCAAGAGCCGCAACTGCGCGATGGCCGCGTCCGAATTGATCAAGGAGTCCTGAAATGTACCTGATTCATGGCGAACTGCGCGCCGACATCGAGCTCGATGCCGCGCTGGCCACCCTGCGCGCCCGCCTCACCGATACCCTGGCCGCGCCGCCAGACGCAGAGGCGGTGCTGTCCTGCGCCGAACGCTTCGCCGACGCCCTCGCCCGGGCCGACCACCACCTGCTGCCGGACGAGGCAGCGCGTGCCGGGCTGGCCGCCTTCTGCCGCCGCGAGGCGCTGCAGGCCAAGCTGGAACGCGAGCTGGGCGAAAGTCCGTTCTCGCTGCGCCGTCCCGACTACCGCGAGGCGCACTTCGAGGCCTGGCGGCCGCTGGGTCTGGTGGTGCACGTCACCCCGTCCAACGCCGCGCTGCTACCCTTCATGGCGGTGCTGGAAGGCCTGCTGGCCGGCAACGTCAACTGGTTGCGCCCCAGCGGCAGCGACCGGGGCCTGAGCGCCCGGCTGCTGGCCGAATTGCTGCAGCACGACGCCGACGGCCAGTTGGCCGCGCATATCGCCGTACTGCCCACGGCGAGCGAGGCACTTCCCCTGCTGATGGCCGACGCCGACGGCGTGTCGGCCTGGGGCGGCGACGCCGCGCTGGCCGCCATTCGCGGCCGGCTGCCAGCCGGCTGCCGTTGGATAGACTGGGGCAACCGCATCAGCTTCGCCTATCTGGACCCCGCCGCCGCCGCGGATGATCAGTTGGATGCGCTGGCCGACGACATTTGCCGCCACGACCAGCAGGCCTGCTCCAGTCCGCAGGCCATGCTGGTGGACAGCGACGATCCGGCCGTGATCCACGAGATGGCGCGGCGGCTGGCCGCCGCGCTCAACCGTCGCGCGCCCTTGTGGCCGGCGCTGACGCCGGACTTGCAGGAGGCCGCCGAGATCAGCACCCGCATGGCCTTCCACCAACTGGACCAGGCCTTCGCCAACGGCCAGGGCCAGGTGCTTGCCGGCAAGGGCTGGCGGCTGGCTTGGAATACGCGCCAAGAACTGGCACCGTCGCCGCTGTTTCGC